>NZ_DATCYB010000078.1:0-89133 GCF_036570505.1 Allosphingosinicella sp.
ACCATCCTCGGTGGCGCGGCCGGGGCCCTCATCGGCCGCGAGATCGACCGCGGCGAGCTCCGCTGCCGCTGACGGTGCCTGACGAGGGGTCGAGGCCGGCCCGCTTCAACCCGCGCCGATCGCCATCAGGACGACGCCGACGACTATAAGGGCGAGGCCGGGAAGGTCGGGCTTGAAGCTGAGGCGGTCGCCCTTGCCGGTCGGCTCCAGCGTGTCGCGGGGCTGGTGAGAGACCGGCGTCTCCGCCTCGCTCATCCGCCCGCCGCGCCGCGTGTTGCGCACCGTCGCCCAAACGACCCCCGCGACCACCAGCAGCGCCCCGATCCCGATCAGCACCATATCGCGCCTCCCGCTCTTGCTTCAGCGCCCTTCGTGCGCCTTCCCCGCCCCGCTGGCAAGGGCGGGAGGCTGGGCCAAAAGTGAGGGAAAGGTTAGGCCAAGACTGGGAAGCGTCGCGGCAAAGCCGCGCCGTCGATCGAGTTCGGCCAAGGCGCCTGGCCGCCTCGTCGTCCGAGCACTGTGCCGTCTCCGGCCGGGCGGCTTGGCCGAAGATTACAAAGATTACACCCCCCATCGCTTCCATGGCGGACCACGCGACAGCGAATTCCGTCGCACGGGGAGGCCGATCGAGGAACGCGGACCGTGAAGCGGGGGCCTGGCAGCGTCGCATCGGGCGAGGCTAGGCCGACCGGGGACGTGTAGGAAAATGGCTTTAGAGGAGGCCCGATCGGCGATCAGGCCTCGGGGGCGAACAACCACCGTTCGGCGCTCGCCACATCCTCGAAGCATCGCGCATCGCGGCCAGACAGGGCGCGCATGAGCTGGCTCTTGGCCAGCGTCGGGCCGGCGACGAAGGCGAGCCGGCGCGAGCGGTATTCCGGCGCCGCCAGCATCTCGCGAAACGCTGTGACGACCTCCTGGTGCTGGATTTTCATGCCGGTGACGTCGTTCAAGGTCAGGTGCCGGTTGGGCGCACAGCCCAGCGCCGCATGCGCCTCCCGCCGGTCGCGGACGAACCCGTCGACGTCGGCGAGCGTGAACAGCCCGCTCATAGTGATCCTGACCAGCGAGCGCGCCCGGTCTATCTCGAAGGAATAGGTGGCGTTCATGGGGGCTACTCGTACCGCCAAGCGCCTACCAATTTCCTAAAAGGCGGCGATCCGTCTTGCGGCGCGCGCACCTTTGCCCGTTCGGGCGATATTGACTGTATTAGTCTGCTATGACACACCGAGGTCATGATGACAGCAGCCCTTCTCGTGGCTGCCGTGCAGGCCGCCGCCCTTCCGCCCGCGCCCGAGCTGGAGCGCGCCATCGCCACCGCGGACGCGCGGCTCTTCCACGCCGGTTTCGAAGGCTGTGCGCCGGACATGCTGGCCGAGGTGCTGGCGCCCGGTTTCGCCATGTATCACGACCGGAACGGCAAGGTGGCGGGCAGCCGGGACGCCTTCGTCGCCATCATCGCCGAGCAGTGCGAGGCGCGGGCGCCCGGCGGGGTCAACGAGGGCTATCGCAATCGGCGCGAGCTGGTGCCGGGCAGCCGTGTCGTGCGGCGCCTGGGCGACTGGGGCGCGCTGGAAGAGGCCAGCCATATCTTCTACGAATGGCGCGCCGGCGGGGAAGGGGAGCCGGCGCACTGGGAGCTGGTCGGCGGCGCGCGCTACATGCACCTTTGGCAGTGGACGCCCGCCGGCCCGCGGCTTCTCACCAGCTACAGCTACGATCACGGCGCCGCCTGGGAATAGCGGCGACCGCTTCAGCTCAGCCGGAAGCTCGGTCCCGCCTTCGCCGCCGCCGGCTTTTCCGGCACGATCCGCTTCGGCGGCCGCGCCTCGGCCCGCGCCGCCGCTTCGGCGCCGTGGTTGGAGAGCTTCAGATAGACGCCATGCGCTCGCCTGAGCCGCGTCCGCTCCGCCTCGGTCTTGGCCTCGGCCAGCTGCACCAGCGCCTCGGCGGCCTTCGCCTTATAATCTTCGGATGTGCTCATAGGATGTTCCTTTCGATCCGGCGAAGGGCATGCCTTTGCGGAGGGGCCCGAGCCTTTCCCACGATGGTGGTGCTTTCGCGCGGAGCCGAAGTGAGACACGCGCGTGGGCGCTTTGAGGCGAAAGCGCAAATTTATTCGGGGATTAGCGACGTCCCGGGCCCTGTCCATATGGCGCTTGGTCGACTGGCAAGGGCGCGGCTGACAAACGTCAATATTATCGCCAGGCGAAGGAGCAGAATGATGAAGCTTCATGAATTCACCCTCATCGCCTCCGGGCTCGATCCCGAGGCCGAGGATTTCGAGGACCGCTTCGAGACCGGCTGCGACGATGCGACGCTGTCGTTCCAGAAGGGCGTCATCATCCTCGAATTCAGCCGCGAGGCCGTGTCCTTCTCCAAAGCAGTCGCCTCCGCCTGGACGTCCGCCGCGCCGGCGCCGTGAGGCATCGTGATATTGCCGACCTTGCTGAACTTGCGAAGCGCCTCCGGCCGGACCGTGCCATTCGAGCTATTATGGAGGCTGGGACCGGGCCTCGGTCGGAACTAGATGCAGCCGCTCAGGAACTCGCCGCCGTCGGCATTACTTTCGAGCTTATCACTGCCCTGAACGGGTCGAGGACGAACGCTACCTGTCTTTGTGATGGCTCCGAAATAACACGTTAGCGAAAAGTGAGAGACGGGCGTCAAGTCTCCGAAATCGAAACCCCAAGGCGCTCGATCATGTCGCCCTCAGAGTTTCGGCGAATAATCCGTCAGGCACAGCGTCCGATCCTCGATATCATTGACAAAGGTGCCGTGGCGGGCGGCGGTTTGGCGTTTGATTTCGGACCATTCCTCGTCGGCCATGAAGGCGGCCCAGCGCGCCTTCAGCGTCTCGGCGTCGGGCCATTCCAGCAGGTAGACGAATTCGAGCTTTCCCTCGGAACGCGACTCCCACATGGCGCGGATGTTGAAGCCGTGGCGGGCCATGATGCGGACGGCATGGTCGCGGAAGCGGTCGTGGAAGGCGTCGCCGTTTTCAATGGGGACGTCGTAGATGCGGAGCTGGTGGACCGTCTCGCATTGAGCTTCCGCCGGCGCGGCCAGGGCGGTGGTGGCGGGAAGGAGTGTGGCAGCCAAGCCTAGTGTGGCGGCCGCCATGGCGAAGACCGCGAGCGTTTTCCTGTGCATGGGGCGCTCCCTTTTTCGGTGGTTGCGCTTTCCGACAATAAACGGGGTTGGAGCCGATAGGCAAATCGCGCCGTGGCAAAGCCGCGTCGTCGGATGGGCGCTGGGCGGCATGAGCGTTCGTTGCTCAGTGCGCCGCACTGAGCCTAACCATCATTCTTCTCCCATCCTTAGGGCAGCAATAAACGCCTCCTGCGGAATACTCACCGAGCCGTACTCGCGCATCCGCTTCTTCCCTTCTTTTTGCTTCTCCAGCAGCTTCTTCTTCCGCGTGATGTCGCCGCCGTAGCACTTCGCCGTCACGTCTTTTCTCAGCGCGGCGATGGTTTCGCGGGCGATGACTTTGCCGCCGATCGCGGCCTGGATGGGGATCTTGAAGAGGTGGCGGGGGATGAGGTCCTTGAGCCGCTCGCACATGTGGCGGCCTCTCGCTTCGGCGGCGGCGCGGTGAACGATCATCGAGAGGGCGTCGACCGGCTCGCCGTTGACCAGGATGTTCATCTTGACGAGATCGCCCTCGCGGTGCCCGATCTGGTGATAGTCGAAGCTGGCATAGCCGCGGCTGATGCTCTTCAGGCGATCGTAGAAGTCGAACACGACCTCGTTCAGCGGCAGCTCGTAGGTGAGCTGGGCGCGGCCGGCGACGTAGGTCAAATTCTTCTGGATGCCGCGGCGGTCCTGGCAGAGCTTCAATATGGGGCCGAGATATTCGTCGGGGACGTAGATGGTCGCCTCGATCCACGGCTCCTCGATGCTCTCGATCCGATTGGGATCGGGCATGTCGGCCGGGTTGTGGAGCTCGATGGTGCGCTCGCCGGTGCCATCCTTCGATCGGGCGAGGTGGATGTTGTAGACGACGCTCGGCGCGGTGGTGATGAGATCGAGATCATATTCGCGGGTCAGGCGCTCCTGGATGATCTCGAGGTGGAGGAGGCCGAGGAAGCCGCAGCGAAAGCCGAAGCCCAAGGCGGCCGAGGTCTCCATCTCGAAGCTGAAGCTCGCATCGTTGAGGCGGAGCTTGGAGATGGAGTCGCGGAGCTTCTCGAAATCGGCGGCGTCGACCGGGAAGAGGCCGCAGAAGACAACCGGCTGGACCAGCTTGAAGCCAGGCAAGGCGTGCGCGGTGGGCTTCCTCACGTCGGTGATCGTGTCGCCGACCCGGGTCTCGGTGATGTCCTTTATCTGGGCGGTTATGAAGCCGATCTCGCCGGGGCCGAGCTCCGGGAGTTGCTCGATCTTCGGGCGGAAGGCGCCGACGCGGTCGACCAGGTGGGTAGTGCCGCCGGCCATGAACTTGACGCTCTGGCCCTTCCTGATCGCGCCGTCGATGACGCGGATGAGGATGACGACGCCGAGATAGGGGTCGTACCAGGAGTCGACGAGCATGGCCTTCAAGGGCGCGTCGCGGTCTCCCTTGGGGGGCGGGATGCGGGTGACGATCGCTTCCAGCACCTCGTCGATGCCGATGCCGGACTTGGCGCTGGTCAGCACCGCGTCGTCGGCGGGGAGGCCGACTATGTCCTCGATCTCCTTCTTGACCTGCTCGGGCTCGGCGGCGGGTAGGTCGATCTTGTTGATGACCGGCACGATCTCATGGTCGTGCTCGATCGACTGATAGACGTTGGCGAGCGTCTGCGCCTCCACCCCCTGCGCGGCGTCCACGACCAGCAGCGCCCCCTCGCACGCGGCGAGGCTGCGCGAGACTTCGTAAGCGAAGTCGACATGGCCCGGCGTGTCCATGAGGTTGAGGACATAGGTCTCGCCGTCCTTCGCCTTATATTCGAGGCGCACCGTCTGCGCCTTGATGGTGATCCCCCGCTCCTTCTCGATATCCATGTTGTCGAGCACCTGGCTCGACATCTCGCGATCTGTCAGCCCCCCCGTCTTCTGAATCAGACGGTCCGCGAGGGTCGACTTGCCGTGGTCGATATGGGCGATGATCGAAAAATTGCGGATGCGGGAAAGGTCGGTCATTGCGGGCTTTTCTGCGGGGGTAGGCGCGGGCCCTAGCAGAGGCGGTGGGGGAGGCAAAGGGCGGCGGTGGAGCCGGGCGGGCAGCTTTTCTTTATTATTCGCCGCCGGCCATGCTACCGCCGCGTCGATGCTGATTTAGGGGAGCGGGGCTGTTGTTCTCTGATTTTGGATTTTCCGGTCGATTCGTCGTGCGTTGTGCCATTGTTGTCGGTCTCGGCGCCGCGGCCTGCGGCGGGATGGCGCAGGAGGTGCCGATCGTTCAGCCCGGCGCGCCCGGCCAGCCGTCGAAGGCGCTGAGCGCCCAGGAAGCGGTGCAGATCGCCGACACCCGTTTTTCGCCGGACGACGTCCGGTTCATGCAGGACATGATCCGGCATCATCATCAGGCCGTCCGGATGGCGGCGCTGGTGGAGGACCGGACCAACCAGAAGGTGCTGATCGACGCGGCGGGGCGGATCGACGCCTCGCAGGCGGACGAAATCGCCTTCATGCAGACATGGCTTCGCGAACGGGGCCAGGCGGCGCCCGAACCCGGCGGCGCTCATGCGATGCATGCCTCCGAAACGATGGAGGGCATGGCGACGCCCGAACAGATGGCGGCGCTCGCCGCGGCGAAGGGGGCGGCGTTCGACAAGCTCTTCCTTGAGCTCATGATCGATCATCATGAGGGCGCGGTAACGATGGTCGAGAACCTGCTGGAGCAGCCGGGCTCGGCCTATGACCCCGTCCTGTTCGAATTCACCAGCGACGTCACCAACGAGCAGGAAGCCGAGATCGAGCGGATGAGCGCGCTGCTGGTGGAGCTTTCCAGCGATCCCAGGTCGAACCTCGCGGCCGGGCTCGGGGATGCCGGGGAGGCGATCCGCAACCTCACCCTCCTCGCCTCGCTGCCCAAGCCGGCGGGCTTTTTCGATTCCGACAACCCTGCCGGGCTGCCGCCGCCCAAGCCGGTCGATCCCGAGGAAGAGGCGAAGAAGCAGGACGAGGAAGATGTGGCGGAAACCGGGCGCGACGACGAAAGCGACGCGGAGTTCGGCGAACGCTCGCCGCTTCTCAATTTCGCCAATACCGACATGGCCTTTGCCGGCGACCTGCTCGCGCTCGGCAATTATCACGGCTTCAACCTCTACCGCCTTGGTGGGGACAAGCCCCGCCTGATCAGCTCTGTCGTCTGCCCGGGCGGACAGGGGGACGTGTCGATCGCCGGCGACATCCTCATCATGTCGGTCGAGCAGACCCGCGGCCGGGTCGATTGCGGCCTTGGGGGTGTAACCAAGGATGCGAGCCCAGAGCGGTTCCGGGGCCTGCGCATCTTCGACATCGGCGATCCTACGCGGCCGGTCCAGGTCGGCCAGGTCCAGACCTGCCGCGGCTCGCACACGCACTCGGTCGTGTCCGATCCCAAGGCCAGGGACGCGATCATCGTCTACGTTTCTGGCACGTCTTCGGTGCGTGATGAAGACGAGCTGGAAGGCTGCGTCGGCGACGTCCCGGGCGACGTTCGCACCGCCCTGTTCCGCATCGACGTCATCGAGATTCCGCTCGCCGACCCGTCGAAGGCGCGCATCATCGACAGCCCCGCCGTATTCGCGGACAGCGAGACCGGGAGCCTCGCGGGCCTGTGGGAAGGCGGGGACCATGGCGAGGACACCCAGGAGACGCGCCGGACCGACCAGTGCCACGACATCACCGTCTTTCCGTCCCGCGATCTCGCCGCGGGCGCGTGTTCGGGCAACGGCATCATCTTCGACATCTCCGACCCGCGCAAGCCGAAGCGGATCGACGCGGTGGTCGACGAAGGCTTCGCCTATTGGCACTCGGCGACGTTCAACAATGACGGGACGAAGGTGCTGTTCACCGACGAATGGGGCGGCGGATCGCGGCCGCGCTGCCGCGCACAGGATCCGAGGAACTGGGGCGCCAACGCCATCTACGACATCGTAGACGGCGAGCTCGTCTACCGCGGTCATTACAAGCTGCCGGCGGCGCAGACAGACGAGGAGAATTGCGTCGCGCATAACGGCTCCATCATCCCGATTCCGGGCCGCGATATCTTCGCCCAGGCCTGGTACCAGGGCGGGCTCTCTGTGATCGATTTCACCGATTCCGCCAATCCCGTCGAGATCGCCTATTTCGACCGCGGACCTGTCGATGAAGAGCATCTGATCCTCGGCGGATATTGGTCGGTCTATTGGTATGACGGCAAGCTCTATGGCTCGGAGATCACACGCGGGCTCGACGTGCTGGCGCTGAAGCAGAGTGAATATCTGACCGAGAACGAGATCGCCGCGGCGGCGCTCGCCAACCAGGGCGGGATGTTCAATCCGCAGCAGCAATTCCCGGTGACCTGGCCCGATCATCCCGTGGTGGCGCTCGCCTATGTAGATCAACTCGCCCGCGGGCAGGCGCTATCGCCCGGAATGATTGCGGAGCTCACCGCTGCGCTGGATCAGGCCAAATCGTGTATCGATGCCGGAAACCGGGACGCGGCATTGGCGGCACGGTTGGAAACGCTGGCGGATGGATTGAAAGCAGCTGGCACGAACGGAGCGAGCCGGCGGACGACCGCGCTTCGGGAAACCTTGGCGGGAGTAGCGGCAAAGCTACGCTAAGCGCCGAAAGCTTAGCCGGGGAGGACGTTGGCGACGTTGTACTTGTAGACTTCGTCCTGCGTCAGGCAGCGCCGGGTCGAGAGGTCCTCGCCCTGGCTGGAGACGGCCTTTTGCTGGTACATGACCTCGGTCAGCAGCTTGCGCGAAACGCCCATGCGGATGAGGAAGTCGTTGTCCTGGCTCGCCAGCAGCGCCGATCCCTGCTCGATCTCGCCGATGAGGCCGAGGGTGCTGTCCTGCCCTTCGGCCACCTCGCTCTCGATCAGGATGCGGTTGCCGGTGTGGGTGAACATATGGACGATGAACAGGCCGCCCGGATCGATCATCCGGATGGGGCCGCCCATGTAGACGAAGTTGCAGGCGCTGAAGCAGGCCCAGCCGGCGGGGATGCGGGTCGGGATGCCGGCGGCGCGGATCATGAGGCCGGCTTGGTTGCCGATCTCGGCATTGCCGCCGGGCGAGCGGAACCATATCTCGTCGACCGGCTGGTGCTCAGCGAGCGCGGCCTTGAGGCGCGGGATGAGAGCGTCGTCGATCGCGCCCTCGGCGAGGAGGATCGTCTTGGCACCCTCTTTCCTGGCGGTGAACTGCATCGGCGACGTGGGGCCCCAGTCGGGCCTGGTCGGACAGCTCGGATTCTTGGAATCGACCTGGGCTGCGGCGGCCGAGGCAAGGAGCAGCGCCAGCGCAGCGATCCAATGGGGGCCGCGCGTCCGCACGGTCAGACCGCGACGATGTAGCCGCTCGCGCCCGGCGCCCGGCACATGCGCTTGGCGACCGTCGTCTCCTCGCCGCTGACGATGATCACGTCGTTGACGGTCATGCACGAGGTGCCGTCGGCGCTGGCGGTCTGGGCTGTGACGGTCGAGGAACCCGAGACGTCGGCGCGCGTGGTGCTGGTCCAGCTGGATGTCGTGCCGACGCCGCCGCGCACGGCTTCCGTGGTCGCGTCGGCCGCCTGCTTCTGCTCCTGGGCGTCGAGTCGGCAGGCGATGGCGTCGGTGAGGACGGTGGCGAATTCCTGAACGGGCACGTAGCCGGCGATCGACGTGCCAGTGCTCCCCAACGCCCGGCTCGCGAACCCGCCCAGGAGGCCGCCCAGGATCGAGGAGCCGCGCTTCTTGGGCGCGGAGAGCTCGCAGGGCGCGGCTTCGGCGCCGTCCGGAGCGGGCTGGGCCAAGGCGGGCGCCTGAAGCGACGCGACGATGAGCGGTATGGCGAAGAGAATTACGCGGAACATCAGGCAGATACTCCCGGCTCTAGAGCAAGGAGCCTAAACCCCTCCGCCGGGGCGGTCAATCAACCCCTGGTTCAGGCAATGGTGTTGCAGGGCGAGGTAGCGCCGCTGCCGTCGCTGCCCCAGCGGCGGAATCCCTTGGAATCGACGTGGAAGCGCAGGCCTGAATAGAAACCGAGGCCGACGTCGAAAACCTGGCCGCGATGACCGTGGATGCGGCAGAGGTCGCCGATCATGCTATCGCGGGTCACGGTTGCGGCGACCGGCGTCAGATCGAGCGCGAAGAAATGGCGGTGGGCACTGGCGGGAGCGCCGCCCGAGCAGCGGTTGAGCTCGCCATTGCGGTAGCCGGAGACGGCCTCGACGTCGCCGATCGCGGGCTCGACCTCGGTCGAGACGAATTTGAGCGTCTGGGCGATGTGGCCCCATTCGGCGACCGGCGCGACCTCGAAACGCGGACCGGAACAGTCGCGCCACATGCTGGCGGTGCGGACCAGCTGCCAGGTGGGAATGACGCCGCCCACGCCGTCCATGTCGAGGAACTGCTTGAAGGACATGACCTCGGCGCGGGCGGCCGGTTCGCGGGCGAGCCATGCATGATAATCGGCGCGCGACTGCCCGTCGGGCCCCTCGACCAGCGCCGGGGAAGCGAAGAGGGCCAGCAGCGCAAGCGCAGCGGCACGAAATAAGTTAAGCATGTCAAGTATATAGCATATCGTGACGCACTTTTCCACCCCGGCTCGTCATTGCGAGCGTGGCGACGCAATCCAGCGTACGGAGTGGATTGCCGCGTCGCTCCGCTCCTCGCAATGACGTTGCCTCTCGATCGATCATCGATGCTTTCCGGCGCGCCGCGGGCGCGCTAGCATCGCGGCACACGACGGAGAGGAGCCGCGCGATGGGTCTCAAGCTTGCGATCGGGATGGTGGCGGCGATGCTGGCGGCCTGTGGGCCGGACCAGGCGCCCGAGCCGGCGGCGGGGACGTCGGAAACGCTGCTCGTCGGCAACAAGGGCGAGGATACGCTGAGCTTCATCGACCTCGCGACGGGCAAGGAACTGGGGCGCGCCCAGACCGGCCATATGCCGCACGAGATCGCCATCTCGCCGGACGGCAAGCAAGCGGCCGTGGTCGCCTATGGCGGCAAGACGATCGACATTTTCGACGTCGCCTCGCGGGCAAAGGTCCGGACCCTCGATCTGGGAGAGAATGACGGGCCGCACGGGCTGGTCTGGCTGGACGACGGACGGCTGGTGGCGACCACGGAACGGAGCCGGACGCTCACCCTCGTCGATACGAGGAACGGCGATACGGTGAGCGCCATCCCGACCGGGCAGCGAGGCCATATGGTCGCGATCTCTCCGGACAAGAGCCGAGCTTATACGGCGAACATCCCGGACGGGACGGTGAGCGTGATCGACCTCGCGGCGGGGCGAAAGCTGCGCGATATCGCGGTCGGCGGCGAACCGGAGGGGATCGCGCTGGCCAAGGGCGGTCGCGAGCTGTGGGTCGGCGACCTTCAGGGCGCGCGGGTGCAGGCGTTCGACACGGCGAGCTTCGAGCGGCTGGCGGAGGTGAAGACCGGGCCGACGCCGATCCGCGTGGCGGTGAGCCCCGACGGGCGTTGGGTCGTCACGTCGAACCTGGGGTCCGGCAGCCTCACGGTGATCGACGCGGCGACGCGGGAAAAGGTGCGCGAGGTGCCGGTGAGCGGGAGCGAGGATGCCCAGCAGGTGACGATGCTCTTCTCGGCGGACGGCAGGCGCCTCTATGCCGCCGAGACGGGCCGCAACCAGGTCGCGGAAGTGGACTTCGCCAGCGGCAAGGTGCTGCGCCGCCTCGACGCCGGCGAAAATGGCGACGGCCTCGCCATCGCGCCCTAGTCGGCGCTGGCCGGGCCCTTGAGCTGCTCGCCGATCAGCCGCGCCATGTTCGACTGCTGCTGCGACGCCGAAACGGTGTTGCTGGTCGCATAGAGCGACTTGAGATACGCCGCATCCCAGGTGGTGAGGCCATCGGCGCGATAGCCGCCTTCCTCGAAAAGTGCCAGGATCGTAGGCGCTGCGAGGCTGGCGCCCTTGGTCCTCGCCAACGCGCGCATCGCTGCGTGATCTGCGATCTGCGTCAACGTCAGGCCCTCCGTCGCCGCCAGGTCGAATACCACGAAGGAAATCGCCAAATCCCTTCGCGTCGACTTCAGAATGCGCGAGGGCAGCACGCCGGTCAGCTCATGACCGTTTACCACATGCCTTGGCGGATCACCGGGAATCGAGATGAAGCCGATACGCCGAGGCTTGCGGCCATCGGAGCCGCGGAGTTCAACGATTTGCCACGCCCGAACAGGTCCTTCGGATTTCCTCACGTCCCTGATCTCCGACAGCTCCAGCGCGTGGAACAATGTCGGGCGATCCTTGCGGAATGCGTCGAAGAATTCTCGGCCGTCGTCGGCGATGATGACGACGAGATTGGGATCGCAATCGGGCGCGGCGACTGGAATGTCCGCCTGTTTCGCCACCTCGCGAATGCGGCTGATAACGATATCGTTATAGGCGGCCGGAAGGCCGAAGCCGGCGGGACAGACATCGGCGCGGAACGTCGCCATCTGGTCGCTGGTCTCGATGGTGACCGTATCGATGAAATCATGGATCGTCTTCTCGCCGTCGCGCTCGCCGGTGACGATGATCTCATTTGCCTCAACGGTTTCCGGCGGCTGCGCCTCCAAGACGGCGACTGGCAGGAGGGCGAGCGTCATCGCCGCGTATCGCGCCAGCGGCATCGAACGGGTGGTCTGTCGCGTCACGCCCCCTCTCCTCGATGGTATCCGCCCATGATGTGGGACAAGGGCGGTGCTGGCAAGTTCGCGCCGAGCTTCAGCCACTCCTGGCCAGGAAGGCGCCAGGGAGGTGGCTGGTGCAGGCCATGACGTGGGTAATGGCTTCCCGGTCGTAGGCGTCGCCGGAGCGGTAGCGTTCGAAATAGGCGTTGAGGGCGTCCACCCGGTCGGGCCAGACCCCGGTGGCCTGGAGCCCCAAGGAGACTCCGTAATTGGCGAAGGCGATCCGCATGTCGGGGGCGTAGCTGGCGCGGGCGAAGAAGCCGGGCGGGTCGGTCCAGAGATGATCGAGCGCCATCAGCGCGCGGCGGTGCTGAACCTTCGCCCATTCCTCGTGCGGGAAGAAATGAGCGAGCCAGAGCATCATGCCGAGGCCGAGGTCCTGGTCGATGCGGAGGTCCTCATATTGATCGTCGATCAGCCGCTTCATCTCGGCGATCTCCTCGGCCAGCGCCTCTTCGCCCAGCAGCCGGTAGGACACGTAGCCGTCGAACGCGTCCATCGCGCCGAGGCCGTAGCCGGGATAGGGCTCGCTCAGATCCTCCTTCATCTTCCAGATGACGCCGAGGCCGGGATGGACGAAGCTTCGGTGGATATCCCGCGCCACCTTGATCCCGCGCGCGAGATAGTCCGGCCGATGCTCGCCCAGGCGGGCGAGCGCGAACATCCACATGGCGAGGTAATGATAATATTGGCCGTCGCGATCCGGCGCCTCGCCGATGCGCAGGCCCCGCGGTCGGCCGAGCACGCGCTCGACGTCGGCGACCAGCCGCTCCGCCTCATCGAGCCAACTTTCTTCGCCGGTTTGGCGGAACAGCGAGACGTAAAGCACGATTCCAAACGCATCGGTCCAGAGGTAGCGCGGCCCGTTCGGCCAGATGCCCTCGCGTCGCATCCAGTCGAGCTTGGCGAGTACATAATCGACATCGCTCAGCATCGTGCCCTCCGCGGCAAGCGTCAGATGAAACCGTAGAATTTGAGGAGCAGGGCGAGAACCACGAATCCGACCAGACCGGCGATGAAGATGATGCGGCGCCGGCGGGTGCGAAGGATGATCTCGCCGCCGCGCGCATCCTCGGCCGAGATATGCGGCGCCTCGTCTTGCTTCGCGGTCGGCTTTTCAGGTTCCACCACGGCTCGTCAACGAGGCGAGCGGAGGTCCGTTCCCGCGCGTCAGCCGGTGGTTTCCTCGAAGCGGCAGGTGGGAAGCTCAAGAGACGCGGCATCCTCGCAACGCCTCACCTGCACATCGCCGTTGGGGGCGACGAACAGAGCCCAGTCGCCGCTGTCGGAGCAGCGTGCCGTCCACATCGAGAGGTTGCGATAGTCCTGCTGGTAGCCGGAGCTGTCGACCCGCTTGCAGCGCTCGCCGCTGTCCTGGATAGCGCGGCGGAGCGCGAGGCCCCGGTTCATCTCGCCGAGCGCCTTCAACTGCTCGACATAGGGCGCCTCGCCGGTGACCTCGATGGTCTTCCTGGCCCCGGTCTCGCCGGCGCCGTCGCAGCCGGCCAGAACCAGCATGAACGCGGCCGACACGGCCATGGCTCCTCGCATCACCCTCTCCTTAACGATTATCGAAAGACGCGTCTCGCCAATCCACGCTTCGGACGCAAGGTCAGGCGGTCGGGCGGGTGGCGCAGGAGGGGAGCCCCGCCTGCTCGGCCGCCGCGCAGGCCATGACCTGGGCGGTGCCGGTGGGGCCAAGGACAATGGCCCAGTCGGTGCCGTCCGAGCAGCGCGCGGTCCACATGGGCGCATCCTGATACTCGCCGACATAGGCGGAGCTTTCGACGCCCTGGCAGGTGCCCTCGATATCGGCGTCGCGAATGGCGCGGATGAAGACGGCGTTGCGCTGGCCCTCGTCGAGCGACAGGATTTCCTGCTGATAATTGGTCGCCGACTCGGGCGCGGCGGTTTCGGCCCGGTCGGTTTCCGGCGCGCCTTCGCCGCAGCTGGCCAGCGCCAGCATCAGGGCCAGAGTCGTCCCCGTCATCAGTCTCGACATTCCCTATCTCCTTTCATCCGCGCCGGGTTTCAGGGACAACGGCGGGCGCTGCCCAAGTTTCCATCAGCCGCTCGTATAGATCCGCCAGCGCCGCTGCTCGGGCGTCGAGCCGGGAATGTTGTTGGAACGCCGCAATGTGACGGTGCCCGCGCTGCTGAAGGGTTTGCCGTCCTTCATCCGGCCATAGGTCTGGACCGGAACCTCGACATAGAGCGAGCCTGCCGCCCCTTCGATGTCCGAGGGAGCGCCGATCTGCGCATGATATTCGGCATATTCATCGAAGCTCGCCGCGAACTCCTCCGGGGAGGGGCCATCGGCACTGGGCGAGCGCAGCGCCCAGGCTTGTTCATAGTCGCCCTGCTCGATCAGCGCATAATAGTTCTGGAGGACATTGGCCGCGCCCTGGGCGCTCTCCGGCGTGAACGGCGCTTCCGACCCTGGCGTGCGATCGTTGGGAAGGCCGCCCGCCTCGCCCGGATCCGGTGGATCGAGGGGTTCTTCCGCGGCAGGCGCCGAGACGGCCGGCGCCGGAGCGGGCGCCCCGGTCCTCTCGGCGGTCATGGCCCCATTCCCTTCAGTCCCGCCTTCCGAACAGGCGGCGGCGAGGAGGGCGAGCGGAAGCATGGCGGAAAGCTTCATTATCGATAAATCCCTTGAGGCGGCTCGCCCATCAATGCCTGTCCGGGCGGCGCGGTTCCAGAGGCGCTCACCGGTCACGCGGTCCGTCGGTGCGGCCGAAGGATGAACGCCTGCTCCCCAGGGACGTTGGTCGCCGTGGAAGGAGAGGCCATGATGACTGGAAAGAAGCGAAGCGACACGAACCGCAAGAAGCCCGACGATCTGGACGAGAATCCCGGCATCGGCCAGTCCAAGGGACTATTCTCGCGCGCCGGCTCCGAGGACGCGGACCTGATCGAAGGCGAAAATACGATCGAGGGCGACGTCGAGAACGACGCCGGGATCGGCGGAGGCGTCGCCGGCAAGGATCTGGGACGGACCAACAAATAGGCTGGCCCCGATGAAGAAGGGCCGCGCCTCCCGGCGCGGCCCTTCGATTTGCGAGGCTGGATCAGATCAGCTGGGCGTGGCGGCCGCCTCGGCGGCGGCTTCGAGCTCGGCCTTGCTCATCGCGATGACCAGGCCCTGATCGTTCTTGGCGAACGAGGTAACGGGAATCTGAACCCGGGCCTCGCCGGTCGCGATCACGGCGCCATTGGCGTCGACCGTTTCGATCGTGCCGACAAGATTGCCTTCGGTATCGCGCACCTCGGCCCCAGCCTTCACATCGGCGGCGGCAGCGACCTCGGCGCCGGCGGCGGTGTCCGTCGCCTGGTCGGCGACGCCAGCCGCCGTGTCGGTGGCCGTGCTCACCGTATCCTGAACGGTATCGCCGGCGGTATCGACGGTATCCTGCACCGTATCGAGGGTGCCGGAGGCCGGCGCCTGGGCCTCTACGCCCGCATTGGTGGTCGCGCCGACATCGACGCCGACCTGGGCCATGGCGGGAACCGCGAAGGCCGCAGCCGCGGCAGTCAGAAACAATTTATTACGCATTTTCAATCTTCTCCATTGCATCGGGCTAAGGACCTCCCGTGCTTGTGGGATGGGTTAACCGTTCGCGTGCGCAAACGGACCCACGCGCGGCGATGGGCCGTGCCGAATCTCCGGTGAGGATCGAATCCTACAGAACGTATTTGCTGAGATCGGTGTTCCGCGCGACTTCGGCGAGCTGGCCTTCGACATAGGCGGCATCGACCGTCACCGTCTCGCCCCGGCGCTCCTCGGCATCGAAGCTGACGTCCTCCAGTAGCTTCTCCATCACGGTCTGGAGGCGGCGGGCGCCGATATTCTCGACCTGGCCGTTTACCTCGGCGGCGATGCGGGCGATGGCGCTCACGCCGTCGTCGGTGAAGTTCACCGTGACGCCCTCGGTGGCGATCAGCGCCGTATATTGCTCGGTGAGGCTCGCGTCGGTCTCCTTGAGGATGCGGACGAAGTCCTCCTCGGTGAGCGCCTTCAGCTCGACACGGATGGGAAGGCGGCCCTGGAGTTCGGGGAGAAGATCGCTCGGCTTGGCGACATGGAAGGCTCCCGACGCGATGAAGAGGATATGGTCGGTCTTCATCGGCCCGTATTTGGTGGCGACCGTGGTGCCTTCGATCAGCGGCAGGAGGTCGCGCTGGACGCCCTCGCGGCTGACCGAGCCGCCGCGCACGTCCGAGACGGCGATCTTGTCGATCTCGTCGAGGAAGACGATGCCATTGGCTTCCGCGTCCTTGAGCGCGGTGCGGTTGACGTCGTCGGTGTCGAGCCGCTTGTCTGATTCCTCCTCGATGAGCTTGTCCCACGCGTCGGCGACGCGCATCTTGCGCTTCTTCCTCGGCTGCTGGCCGAAGGCCTTCCCCATCATGTCGGAGAGATTAATCATGCCGACCTGGCCGCCCATGCCGGGTATCTCGAAGGGCGTGGCCGGTTCCTGCACAACCTCGATCTCCACCTCCTTGTCGTTGAGGTGATTGTCCTGGAGGCGCTGGCGGAAGGCTTCGCGGGTCGCCTGGCTGGCGTCCTTGCCGGTCAGAGCGTCGAGCAGCCGCTCCATCGCCGCCTCCGACGCGGCCTCGCGCACCGCCTCGCGGCGACGCTCCTTCTCCAGCCGCACCGCTTCCTCGACCAGGTCGCGGGCGATCTGCTCGACGTCGCGGCCGACATAGCCGACCTCGGTGAACTTGGTCGCCTCCACCTTCACGAACGGCGCGTCGGCGAGCTTCGCCAACCGCCGGCTGATCTCGGTCTTGCCGCAGCCGGTCGGGCCGATCATCAGGATGTTCTTGGGCGTCACCTCCTCGCGAAGATCGTCCGACAGGCGCTGGCGGCGCCAACGGTTGCGGAGCGCGACCGCGACCGCGCGCTTGGCCTCGGTCTGGCCGACGATATGGGCGTCAAGGGCGGCAACGACCGCCTTGGGAGTGAGAGAGTCGTTCATTGATGAAAGCTCGTCAGGAAATTACTGCGCCCTAGATGGCCGCCGCGGGCGCGGAATCAAGCGGTGCAGCGGAAGCCTTCGAACAGGCGGCGGTGGGAGGCGACGATGCGGGCGATGTCTTCCGGCCGCGGCTCGGCCAGCCATTCGTCCCGCTCGAAAGTGCCGCCGAGGATGATGCCGTCGGGGCGGGGGAACATGTAACCGGCTTCCCCTGTGAAGGCATATTGCACCTCCGGCTGGGGCAGCAGGATGGCGAGCTGGCCGCGGACGGGTTGCAGCTCGGTGTCGCCGAACAGGGCGCGGGCGCCAAGGCCGGTGCAGTTGAAAACGAGGCGCTCGGGCAGGGCGGCGATCTCGGCCGGCGCGGCAAAGCTGCGGATAGCGAAGCGGCCGCCGGCGATCTGGATGTCGCGCATCAGCTGGCGGAGGAAGCGGCCGGTCTCGACATACAGGGTGTCGAAACGGCTGACGCCGCCAACCGGAAACGGATGCTCCTCCGGCGAGAGCATACGACCTGCTGGATGATAGGCGTCCGAGTCGACATCGCCCTCCGTGTAAGTCGTCAGCCACCTTATCCCGTAATCCTCTCCGACCATGATCTGGAAGCGGCGCCAGCTATAGTCGAGCGCGGCGGCGAACTGGGCGCGCCATTCGGGCGTCACCTCGCTGTCGCGATAGTGGCCGAAGGGGCTCCACTGGCCGCCGGCGATGTTGGAGGTGGTGTCGGGCGGCAGGGCCGCCGTGTAGAGCGTGACGGGATAACCCGCTTCCTGCACGAGACGGGCGGTGGTGAGGCCCATGATGCCGGCGCCGATCACCGCGACCGGGCCTTGATGGCCGGGAAGCCCGAGCTCCGTCGCCAGCTTCGACGTGCCCCAGGAAAGGGTGATGCCGGCGCCGCCATGGCCGTAATTGTGGACGAGGCGCTGATCGCCGAGCGCCTCGGAGCGAACGACGAATCCGGACGCGCGATAGGGGCGGAGACCCGCCATGGTGCGGATCACGCGACCGGCCGAGACCTTGACGGGCGGCAGGCATCCGGTCGGCAGCGACGCAGTCGGCCGGGCCATCGTCGTCGCGCAACCGGAAACGGTGATGCCGCCGAGCGCGAGCGCGGAGAAACTGACGAAGCGACGGCGATCGAGCAACATCGCCCCACGTTAGCGCGAGCACCGCGCGGCGCAACTCACGCCGCGTTTTCGATCGTTTCCACGGTCAGGTTTTCGTTGGTGTAGACGCAGACCTCGGCGGCGATCTTCATCGCCTTGCGGGCGACGGTTTCGGCGTCCTCCTCATAGTCGAAAAGCGCCGTGGCGGCGGAGAGGGCGAAATTGCCGCCCGAGCCGATCGCGGCGATGCCGGCGGCAGGCTCCAGCACGTCGCCATTGCCGGTGAGTATGAGCGTCACGTCCTTGTCGGCGACGATCATCATCGCTTCGAGGTTCCTCAGATACTTGTCGGTCCGCCAGTCCTTGGCGAGCTCGACGGCGGCGCGCATCAAGGCCCCATGATGCTGCTCGAGCTTTCGCTCCAGCCGCTCGAACAGCGTGAAGGCGTCGGCCGTGGCGCCGGCGAAGCCGCCGATCACCGAGCCGTCGTGCAGACGCCGGACCTTCTTCGCATTGGGCTTGATCACCGTCTGGCCGAGCGACACCTGCCCGTCGCCCGCCACCACGACCTTGCCATTCTTGCGCACGCCGAGAATCGTCGTGCCGTGCCAGCTTTCCATGTCCGCTCCCGCTCTGGTTCCGCGGCTATGTGGGAAGGCGGCTCCGGGGCTGCAACCAACGTGTATTGAGCGAGCCCCCGGAACGTGCTTCATTCGCCGTCGCAACAGGAGGGGTTCAAAATGGCAATAGATACAGAGAAGGCCGGCCCACCGGCGGGCGATCGTTCGGGCCTCGTTGATCGCGTGAAGCGCATCCTCATCGAACCGAAGGTCGAATGGGGGCGGATCGACGCGGAGCAGACCAGCGTCGGCGAGATATTCCGCGGATGGGTCCTGATCTTCGCCGCCATCCCGGCCGTCGCGGGCGCCATCGGCGGGCTGCTGTTCGGCTACAGCGCGTTCGGCGTCACCTATCGGCCGTCGGTGATCGAGACGGCTGGATCGGCGATCACTCAATATGTGCTGACCCTGGTCGGCGTCTTCGTGCTGGCGCTGATCATCGACTGGCTCGCGCCGCATTTCGGCGGCACCCGCAGCCGCGTCCAGGCGATGAAGGTCGCCGCCTATTCGGCGACGGCGGCCTGGGTCGCCGGCATCTTCGCGATCGTCCCCTCGCTCGCGATGCTGAGCATCCTCGGCCTGTACAGCCTCTATCTGCTCTATCTCGGGCTGCCCCGGCTGATGAAGGCGCCCGAGGAGAAGGCCCTTGCCTACACAGCCGTGACCATCGTGGCCGCGATCGTGCTCGCCGTCATCATCGGCGCGGTCACCGCCCCCGTCACGGCGATGCTCTCCGGCGGCACGCCCAGCCTCGCCTCGGGCGATCTTTCGGGCAAGGTGACCGTTCCGGGCGGCGGCACGCTCGACCTCGGCAAGCTCGAGGCGGCGTCGCAGCGGATGGAGGCGGCGACGGCTCGGATGGGAGCCGGCGGCGACGTGATGGCCGTCGAGCCGGCCGCGCTGCAGGCGTTGCTCCCGGCGAGCCTCGGCGACTATCGCCGGGTCGAGCTGTCGAGCGCCGGCGCCAATGCCGGCGGCTTCGGCGGATCCCAGGCCGAGGCCCGCTACGAGAATGGCGAGAGCGGCTTCACCCTGCAGCTGTCCGACATGGCCGCGGCCGGCGCCCTCGCCGCGATGGGAAGCGCCTTCAACATGGAGGCTAGCCGCGAAACGGAGACCGGCTACGAGAAGACCGAGACGGTCGACGGCCGCCTGGTCACCGAGGAATGGGACAATGCGGCGAGCGAGGGCCGCTACGGCGTGGTCGTCGCCGACCGGTTCATGGTCGAGGCGAGCGGCACGGTGCCCGGCGTGGACGTCCTCAAGCAGGCGGTGGGCGCCGTCGGCCTCGACCGGATCGAAGCGCTGGGCGGCTGACCCGAGCCCTTGTTTTCGGCGGAAAAGCACGGCATTCCCGTCCCATAGCAGCCGCGCCGGGAAGCGCAGCGTGCGACAAGGGGAGGGAAGTAATGCCGCGTTTTTCCGCAAAGCTTTTGTGTGCCGTAGCGTCATCGGCGCTGCTCTGGTCCGCGCCCGCTTCGGCGCAGAGCGTCGATCGAATCGTCGCGTTCGGCGACAGCTATGCCGACGACGGCAATCTTTTCGAGCTGATCGGCATCGACCCGCCCTTCGTCTACCCCACCGGACGCTTCAGCGGCGGCACCAATTTCGTCGACACCATGTCGACGCTGCTGAACGCGCCGGTCGATAATTTCGCGATCGGCGGCGCCTTCACCGGCACGAGCAATTTCGGCATCGCCAACATCAACGACAATCCCGCCGCGCCGCAGGGCATTCCGGGCTTTCCGACCGAGGTCGGCGCCTTCCTCGCCGGCGGCGGCCCGGCCGCCTTCCCGCGGGTGGACGGAACCTTCGACGCCAACGACCTCGTCGTCGTCTCGATCGGCGGCAACGACGCCCGTTTTCATGAGCGCAGCCTCGGTCTCAATCCGACCCCGGCACAGATCGACGCGCTCGTCGCGGCCGCCCCGGGACTCGCGCAGGTCAGCGTCGCCGAGGCCAGCGCCGGCCTCAACGCGCTGGTCGGCGCCGGCGCACGCAACATCACCTTCCTCGCTGGCGACGTCGGTCGCCTGCCGGAGGTCGACGGACTGGCGATCGCCGAGGTGGGCAGCGCCTTCGCCAGCGCCTTCAATAGCGGCGTCCAGACCGAGCTGGCCGACCTCGCGGCCGACGGCGTGATCGTCAATTATCTCAATCTCAACACGGTCGGCGACGTGGTGGAGAACAATCTCGCCGCCTTCGGCCTCACCAGCGCCGGCGCCTGCCCCGTCCCAGCCTGCATCGCCGACGCTTCGCTGCAGAGCCAGTATCTCTTCTATGTCGATCAGGTGCACCTGACCTCGGCCGGCTTCGCCATCGTCGGCCGCTATGCCGTGCGCCAGCTCGAGGCGCCGCTCCACTTCCAGGCTCAGACCGATGTCGGCCTCCACGCCGCCCAGACCTTCAGCTCGACGCTGCTCGGCCGGCTCGACACGTCGGACGCCCGCAATGGCGCCGACGGCGACGGCCTGAATGTCTACGTCACCGGCAGCTTCGCCGGGCGCGACGTCGCCGCCACCTCGACCAGCCTCGCCTACGACCTCGACGGCGCGGGCGCCACCCTCGGCGCCGAATATGGCATGGGCCCCGACGCGGTGGTGGGTGCGGCGCTCAACTATTCGATGCCCAAGGCCGATTTCGACCGCGGCCTGGGCTCGGCCGAGGCGGACGCGATCCAGCTCGGCCTTTACGGCGGCTGGGCCGGCCCCGCCGCCTTCGTCGAAGGCTATGCCGGCTATGGCTGGCTCGATTTCGAAAATGAGCGCGCCGCCCTCATCGACGAGATCGAGGGCGAGACCGACGGCACCGCCCTCACCGCCGGCGCCAAGGCCGGCTATCTGTTCGGCCTCGGCGACTGGCGGGTCGGTCCGGTGATCGGGCTCCAATATGCCCGCGCCGAGCTCGACGGATACACCGAGACCGGCGATCCCGTTCTGACCCTCACGGTCAGCGACCAGGAAGCGGCAGCCTTGGTCGGCAGCGCCGGCGTCGAAGCCCGGGGCGACTGGGACGTGGGCGGCCTCGCCATCCGTCCCTATGCTTCGCTCACCGCCGAGCGGGACTTCGAAGGCGACGGCCGCGTCGTCCGCTACGCGGGAACCGCGTCCCCGACCATCGTCAACAGCTTCGTCCTCCAGGACCGCCCCGACGACACCTACGGCCGCATCACGGGCGGCGCCGACATCGAACTGGTCGGCTCCCTTTCCCTCCAGCTCACCGCCGCCACCTCCTTCGCCCGCGACGGCGGCGAGGACCTGTTCGGCATGCTGGGTCTGAACGTCGGGTTTTAACCTGCGGCCGAATGTGCGGACGCGTTATGATCGGCGCTATTGCTTCGTCGGCTGGAGATCAGTCTCAGCCAGGGCGGGAAATGGAAAGCGCCCATCAGCAAGTACATCGGGACCATTCCGCTCAGCGATGACGGATGTTGCGCGACTGAGCAGAGCATAGCCGTGGGACCGCTATCAGAAACACTCGTATACAGCGCCATGGCTGCGAAGGTCGGCGCGGCCGCGAGTCTTAGCCAGTCGGCTGCGCGGCGAATGAATTCGCCGGTACGAGCCTCGCTCATGTTTCCCTCCCACGGCTACACGTCGTCGCGGTCCCGGAACGCCGCCTCTCCGGCATCCGACACCTCGACCCATTTCTTATCGGGCGCGGCGCCGGCGACGTAGTTGTCGTGCCAGTTCCACCACTTGTACGTCGGGGTCTGGGGATAGCCCTCCGGCGAGTCCTCCCACGTCTCCTGGCGCCCGAGCGCGGTGACATCGAGGTAGTTCCAGGTGCTGCCCATCTGCTCGTCGCCGCGGTTGTTGACGAAGTAGTGCGGAACACTTGGGTTTCGTCGTGGATGAACGCGTTCGTCCCATGCCACTCTTCCACGTCGAAGTCGGCATCGAAGCTGTCCGTCAGGGTGTACCAGGGCATCTCCCAGCCCATCCGCGCCTTCACGCGCGCGATGTCCGCCTGCGGCGCGCGCGAGACGAACACGAGGCTGGTATCGCGAGCGTTCAGATGGGCGACGTGGGCGACCTGGTCGGCCACCATTGAGCAGCCGCGGCAGGCATGGTCGGGCCAACCGAACACGCCGGGCTCGAAGAAGGCGCGGTAGACGATCAATTGACGGCGGCCGTCGAACAGGTCGAGCAGGCTCGCCTTGCCTTCGGGCCCGATGAACTCGTACGTCTTTTCCACGGCCAGCCACGGCATGCGCCGGCGCTCGGCAGCGAGCGCATCGCGGGACCGGCTCAGGGCCTTCTCCTTCACGAGCAGCCGCTCCCACGCCGCCTTCCACTCCTCAGGTGACACGACCGGCGGTGTGTGCATCGCGCTCTGTCGGTTTTTTCGATCGTTCTCAGATAATGTGATCATGGCTATCAAGCCTCCAAATGAGGGTCTTACTCGGCGGGAATGCGGCGCTCATACTCCTGCTCGGCCCGCGTGTGCGTCGCCCAGAACGGCGGCGGGTCGCGGCCTTCGAGGCGGGCCTGGAGAATGTCGAGATGCGCGTGCCAGCCGGCCCCGACGCTGAGCATTCCGGCGCGGCCGGAAAGCCGCCGGTGGACGAGGGTGAAAAGGACCTTGTCGCCCATCTCGGCGAGCTCGAAGATCACTTCATTCGGCGTATCGCCGCTTTCGTCCCAGCTATGCACCAGACGGCGCGGCGGATCGGCCTCAATGACGTGCCCCTTCATCCGGTGCTCGGCATAGGCGGCATATTTCTCCGGCGCCGGATCGACCTCATCACTGAGCTCCGAGTTGCGCCAAATATATTCGAACTGGCCGCCCGCACGGGCGTCCATCGGCCCGTCGGCAAGCCAGGTCCGGCGCTTGTCAGGATCGACAAGATATTCCCAGACCCGCTCGATCGGACCCGGGAGGAGCCGCTCGAACCGGATCGCGCCCGCTTCGGTGATCACGCCATATTCCGCGGCGGCCGTCGTCATTTCTTCTCTCCTTTTTTTAGTTCGCGTTCGAGTGCATCGAGCCTGCCGCTCCAGAAGCGGCGCATTTTTTTGAACCAGGCCTCCATTTCGGCGAAGCCGTCCGGGTCGAGGCTATAGAGGCGGCGCTGTCCGTCGACCCGGACACGCACCAACCCCGCCTCGCGCAGCGTCTTCAAATGCTGGGAAACGGCCGGGGCGCTCATGCTGAAATTGGCGACGATCGCTCCCGCCGCCTGCTCGCCCGAGCCAAGCAGCTCCACGATATGGCGGCGGGTCGGATCGGCGAGGGCGGCGAATCGGTTCATGTCACGATTATTAAGGTCTTACTTAATTACGTCAATTACAAATTACGTGTTTGCCTCGATGGCCTCTCTTGCTTCAGCGGGACGCGCTCCGTGTCTGTTTGGATCGTCGTCGCTATAATGACGAAGAGCGGCAGCCGCCTCACGGTTCCACGCCCTTGGCCTTTCCCCACGCGCGGGCGGCGGTGTAGCCGAGATAGCCGGTGCCGAAGAGGGCGTAGAGCTCCTCCGGGATGCCGGCGAGATAGGCGGTCATGCCGCGGCCGATGCCTTCGGCCATGCCGGGATTGACGGCGGCGATGAGGCCCATCGGGATCGACCAGAGCAACAGCGCATACATGACATAGAGGAAGCTTGGGCGGGCGCGGCTGGTCCAGGGGTCGAGGCTCCTGGCCTCGGCGACGATCGCGCTCATCCGCGCTTCCACGGCCTGCATTTCCTGGCTGCCCTGGACCTTCAAGAGCTCCAGCTTGGCGCGGTCGCGCGCTTCCGGGTCCGGGATGATCTTGTCGATGAGATTGGCCACCGGGCCGATGATTCCGGCGATGAGGGTCATGGATTGCTCCTTTTTCAAAGTTTACGAAAATCACGTGCTTCGGACGAAAAGACCCAGGAAATTCAGTCGAGCCGATTGGCGAGCCAGCCGTAGAGAAAGGCTTCGTTGGCCGGGCGCTGTTCGGCGAGCGCCAGGTAGCGCTCGCCTTGGAGCGCCTCGACGGCCTTCAGCAGCACCGTCTCGCCCGCGGATCCGCGACGGTCGAGGAAGCCTCTGAGCGCCGCCAGGGTCCGGGGCCCGAGCCGGCGATCGACGGCGATGTCGGCATAGTCGCGGGCACCTCGGTTGAGGGCGTTGAGCGCGCGCTGGAGGAAGCCGGCGGCGACGGGCGGGCCCATGTTGACGCCGGTGTCGAACAGCTCGGCCGCAAGGGCGGGCGCCTGCTCGGCCACCTGGTCGAAGCCCGGCCGCAGCCAATAGAGGCGGCGGTAGATGGCGACCGCTTCATCACGCGGAAAACGGCGCATGTCGCCGCACCACCCCTGCGCCCGCGCGGCCGCCCCGGTGATGCCCCAGCGGGTAGGCCCTCCCCTGTCGACCGGATGATTCACATAGCCGCCCTCCCGGCCGATTACCTCGTCGATCAATTCGTCCACATCCATCGCCCCACTCCTTCCGAGTCGCGGAACGATAACCAGATAGGATAGATGTAGGAAAGTTGTTTAGGCAATTATATACTTGACAAAGCAGGCTTGAAATGACACTGTTTTCTGACAGGAGAGGACAGATGGACATTTTCCAGCCCCATTTCACCAACGAGGATAAGGCCCGCGAAAGGCTTGAAGCCATCCGTTGGCCGGAAGGTCCGTTCTGCCCCCACTGTGGTTCGTTCAACGCCACCCGCCTACAGGGCAGCAAGCATCGCGCCGGGGCCATCCAGTGCAACGACTGCCGCCAGCAATTCACCGTCACGGTCGGGACCGTGTTCGAGCGCTCCAAGGTGCCGCTGAACAAGTGGCTCCTGGTCAATCATCTCCTGTGCGCGTCCAAGAAGGGCATGTCCGCCCATCAGATCGGCCGCATGATCGGCGTCAGCTACAAAACCGCGTGGTTCATGTGCCACCGCATCCGCGAGGCCATGAAGTCCACCGGCGAAGGTCCGCTCGGCGGCCCCGGCAAGGTTGTCGAGTCCGACGAAGCCTTTGTCGGCGGCAAGAAGCGCAACCGCCTTAGCGGCAAGACCGCCAAGAAGAAAAAAGTTGTCGCACTCGTCGAGCGCGGTGGCCGCGCCCGCTCGTTCCACGTCGCCAATATCCACGCCAACACCGTCCGCTCGGCGCTCGTTACGAACATCGATCGCGCTTCCACGCTCATGACAGACGAAGCCCATGTCTACATGGCCGTCGGCCGCGAGTTCGCCAATCACGGCCACACGCTTCACGCGAGCCGCAAGTTCGGCAAAGGCGAAACCCACTCCAACAGCGCCGAGAACTTCTTTTCCATCCTCAAGCGCGGCGTGATCGGCACCTATCACCACTGGAGCGAGGCGCACATGCACCGCTATCTGGTGGAGTTCGATTTCCGCTATTCCACGAAGGGCGACACGGACACGGAACGCGCCGAACAGTCCCTTCGCGGCATCTATGGCAAGCGTCTCACCTATCGGCGGACTGACAAACTCGCCGCCTGAGTTTTACGAGCCGCCGAAACTTATCGGCGAGCGCCGCAAGCGCTGGACCCGTTCCTAATCCGTTCTAGCGGAACAAACAGTGTAACCGTGCGGCCACACTAGATTTTTCTGGCATTTTGTGCTAGGGGCGAAACGAGTCGAGGGCTCCCATCTCTGGAAGCCCTCGCTCTTTGAGGTTGGCAATCACCCTGGAAGGTCCGCCGACCCCAAAACTGTGGAACCTGTGGTCCCGTCTTGACAATTCTGGATGCCACATTTTTCGCCGTTTTGCAAGGACCTTCCGCAAAGAAGGAACCAAAGCAATGGCAACACTTGTTATAACCTACAGGATCGACTCCAGCCTAGATTACGGAGCCAGGTATGCCAGCCTGGTTGAGCAAATCCGTAAATGCGAACGACATTGGGAAGAGACCACATCGTTCGCACTGGTCAGCACGCCGGAGACAGCATCTCAACTAGCGGATCGGCTCTACTTTAAGTCTAAGATCGATACGAGCCGCGACACGTTCATGGTGATCAATCTATCGACCGGAGATGCCGTGATACGAGGGCCGGTGCTTTATCCGCACACTCTCAAGGGCATGCTGCCGAAGCTAGTTCAGAAATAGGACTGGTGAACTTGGATCGGAATGCGGAGCAGCCGAGCTAGCGCCATCAAGGCGCGCAATCGAAGGTGACGCATTCCGATCCTCCTAGGTTAACGGGGCAGACATGCGCCTCAAAATCGAGTTCGGCGTCCTACTCGCCCTTGGCGTCCTTGCCCTTATTATCGGGCTTTACAGCTGCGTCGCGGCCTAAGGGCTTGTGCGGCTTCGGCGGGGTGTTCAACATCCGCCGCAACACGTCATCCTCTTTGATATGATCGGTGTCTGACATGAACCCAAAAGCCCTCCACAAAGCCCAGCTTCGCTTGCGAGTTGCGAGTAAGACCGCAGCAGATCTGAAAGACTGCAAGACCTACGGCGACTTCAGCGATGCCTGGTATATCTTCCTGCACGCCGCCAAGGGCATTTACACCATGCTTGAGCAGGGATCAAAGCCCACTCCCCAAGGTCGTCAATGGTTTGGGGGAAAGAATCAGGAGCGGAAGGACGACCCCCTTCTCCGTTACGTAACCGAAGCCCGTAACGACGATGAGCACGGCATTGAGCCCATAACCGAATATGCCCCCGCCACCTTAGCCTTGGGAGTGAAAACGCCAACCTCCAGTGGGAAAATGATCGACGAATATGGAAACGTGTTCATGAATTGTGGCACCGCTTATCGTGTCACAGGCGCCTCGGGACCAGTTAAGGTGCCTCAGCTTCGCTCTTTGGACGGCAAGCCGATAGAAAACCGTTTTACGCCGCCCACAGCTAGGCTGATCAACGTTCGGGATCGAGCCGGGCGCGTCTACACGCCTCCCAGATCGCATTTGGGAGTGAGCATCGAGCCCACGCCACCAATCGTCGCTGACTTGATGGTCAAATACCTTACGGGATTGCTCGCCGAAGCATGGGGCTTTTGTAAGCCATAGCTCGAAACACAGCCTCGATGACGTAGGACATATCATCGCCAAAGTTATGCTCGCGCAACTCATGAAGCCCCGCCTCAATCATGGCGGGGGTTATCTCCACATCGGTTAGCGCCGGCCTGTCATCGGCCAATGTAGAATGAGACATCTGCTTTCTCAAGTATACAATTGCCGTTGTTTATCCGATTGGACGTGCCGCCCCCTCAGCGAAGCGCCGCCGCCCTGTCCAGCAGTTGCTTTCGCTCCCGGTCGTTGCGGGCGAGCGCGGCCGCTCGCTCGAATTCCGCCCTCGCCTCTTCCGACCGTCCGAGCCTGGCCAGCAGGTCGCCGCGCGCCGCCGGCAGGAAATGATAGGATTTGAGCGACGGGGCGTCGGCGATACCGTCGAGATGCTCCAGCCCGGCGCCGGGCCCAAGCGCCATTCCGAGGGCGACCGCGCGGTTGAGCTCCACCACTGGCGAGGGCATGGCCTCGGCCAGCGCCGCATAGAGGGCGGCGATGCGGATCCAGTCGGTTTCCTCCGCCGTGCGGGCCCGTGCGTGGCAAGCGGCGATGGCGGCCTGGAGCGTGTAGGGGCCGCGCGGTCCCGCTTTCTCCGCGCGATCGAGGGCTGCGAGGCCGCGGCCGATCAGCATCCGGCCCCACTGGGCGCGGTTCTGGTCGAGGAGCAGGACGGTCTCGCCGTTCGGTCTCGTGCGGGCCTTGAGACGGGAGGCTTGCAGCTCCATCAGCGCGACGAGGCCATGGACCTCGGCCTCTTCGGCCAGGCGCCCGGCCAGGATGCGGCCGAGGCGCAGCGCGTCCTCGCACAGGGCCGGGCGCACCCAATCCTCGCCGGCCGTCGCGGAATAGCCTTCGTTGAAGATGAGGTAGATCACCGACAGCACCGAGGCGAGCCGTTCCGCGCGTTCGGCGCCGTGCGGCACCTCGAAAGGGACGTTGGCATCGGCGAGCGTGCGCTTGGCGCGAACGATCCGCTGCGCCACTGTGGGTTCCGGGACCAGAAAGGCGCGGGCGATCTCGTCGGTGGCGAGACCGCCCAGCAGCCGCAGCGTCAGCGCGACGCGTGCCTCGGGCGACAGCAGCGGATGGCAGGAGACGAAGAGCAAAGGCAGCAGATCGTCGCCGAGGTCGTCGTCGATCGCCTCCTCGATCTTGGGATCGAACCCTTCCTCCTCGTGCGCGATCTGCCGATGCTTGCGCTCGATCATGCTGTCGCGGCGGAAGCCGTCGATGGCGCGGCGCCTGGCGGTCGCCATCAGCCAGGCGCCCGGGCGATCGGGAACGCCGCTTTCCGGCCACTGGCGCAGCGCCGCCTCGAGCGCATCCTGGGCCAGCTCCTCGGCCCGGCCGACATCGCGCGTCAGCCGGGCCAGAGCCCCGATCAGCCGGGGCGATTCGATCCGCCAGAGGGCGTCGATGGCGCGATGGATGTCGGTGGCCGCCACGACCACCGACTAACCACCGCCGGGTGCTTCCGGCAAGCCGATCAGGCTTCGGCCTGCAACTTTTCCCGCCGCTTGAGCTCGGCCTCGGTCGGCTCGTCGAGCGCGAACGATCCGGTCGGGACCTCGCCCGCGCGGCGATAGGCCGCGATGATGACGCCGGTAGTCGCGACCTTGCTCTCGCTGAGCGTGAACGCGCCCGGCGCGGCGCCGGATTCGAACAACCGCTTGCCCTTGCCGAGCACCACCGGGAAGATCAGCAGGTTGAGCTGATCGACCAGATCGTGCGCGAACAAGGTCCGCAGGAGATCGCTGCTCCCCTGCGTCATCAGGTCCGGCCCGTCCTCCCGCTTCAGCCGCGCGACGTCCTTCGCGGCGTCGTGGATCGCCACTGAATTCGCCCAGGTGAGCGGCTCGGAGCCGCGTGTCGCGACATATTTCCTCGCCCCGTTCAGCTGGTCGGCGATCGGCTGCTCGTCCGAATAGGGCCAGTGGGCGGCGAAGATCTCATAGGTCTTGCGTCCGAGCAGCAGGTCGAACGGCCGGCCGTAAATCTCGCCAGCGGCCTCATCCATCACGTCGTCCCAATAGGTCGTCGTCCAGCCGCCGAGGTCGAAGCCGCCGGTGGGGTCCTCCTCCGGCCCGCCCGGCGCCTGCATGACGCCGTCGAGGCTGACGAACGCACCCGCGATCAAATTACGCATATCGAATTCCTTTCCGGATGGCGCGGGTCTTATTGCTGGCCTTCGAGCTGTTGGCGGATACGTGCCTCACGCTCGCGCGTCTCGTCGGTGGTGATCTCCTCGAAATCCTCCATGCCGTAGAGCGGGCGGATCTCGATCTCGCTGGGGCCGAACATCGGGTTCGGGCAGCGCTTCACCCATTCGATCGCTTCGTCGAGCGACTTCACCTGCCAGATCCAGTAGCCGGCGACGAGCTCCTTGGTCTCGGCGAACGGGCCGTCGACCACGGTGCGGTCCTTGCCGTTGAACTGGACGCGCGCGCCCTGGCTGCTCGGCTTCAGGCCGTCGCCGGCGAGCATGACGCCCGCCTTCACCAGCTCCTCATTGTAGCGCATCATCGCGGTCATCAGCTCCTCGCCCGGCATCCGGCCGGCTTCGCTGTCCTCGGTCGCCTTCACGAACACCATGACTTTCATCTCTCGTCTCCTTCCAAAGAGCGCCGGAATTGGGGCTCCTATAGCGACGTCGAACGAGGTTCGACGAAATCGACAGACGAGATGAAATTTTTTCGGGTCGGCGTCAGTCCAGATTAGGACGAAGCCAACGCTCCGCTTCCTCGAGACCGATCCCGCGGCGGTCGGCATAGTCCTCAAGCTGGTCGCGGCCGATGCGGGCGACTCCGAAATACTGGCTGTCGCGGTGACCGAAATAGAAGCCCGAGACGGCCGAGGTCGGCACCATGGCGAGGCCGCTGCTGAGCGTGATGCCGGCCGGGCCTTCGTCGCCATTGCCGCCAAGCATATCGAACAGGATCGGCTTCAGGCTGTGATCGGGGCAGGCTGGATAACCCGGCGCCGGACGGATGCCGGTATAGCGTTCCCGGATCAGATCCTCGTTGGAAAGCTTCTCGTCCGCGGCGTAGCCCCACAAGGTGATGCGGACATGCTGGTGGAGGCGCTCGGCGAAGGCTTCGGCGAGGCGGTCGGCGAGCGCCTTCAGGAGGATGTCGGAATAATCGTCCATATCCGCCTTGAAGCGTGCGAGGTGCGGATCGATACCGTGGATCGCGACCGCGAAGCCGCCGATCCAGTCCTCACCCTCCGGCGCAATGAAATCGGCGAGGCACATATTGGCCCGCCCCTCGCGCTTTTTGATCTGCTGGCGGAGGAAGGCGAGCTTCGTTTCCTCGTTGCGGGCGGTGACGAGCACATCGTCTTCCTCGCGGCGGCATCGCCACAGGCCGGCGACGCCCCGCGCCACCAGCCATTTCTCGGCGATGAGCTTGTCGAGCATCGCCTGGGCGTCCTTGAACAGGCCACGCGCGCTTTCGCCCACGACCTTGTCGTCGAGGATCGTGGGATAGGTGCCGGCCAACTCCCAGGCGCGGAAGAAGGGGGTCCAGTCGATCGTCTCGCGCAGATCGTCGAGAGACCAGTCGTCGAAGCGGTGGATGCCCGGCTGCTTCGGCGCCGGGGCGACACCCTCAGGGTCGAACGGGAAGGCATTGGCGCGGGCTTCCTGGAGGCTGGAAAGCTCATTCTGCCCCTTGCTGGCGCGGGCAATGCGGACCGCCTCATAATCCTCGGCGGTGCGGGCGACCAGGCCGTCGCGCTGGTTGTCGGAGACGAGCGCGGAGGCGACGCCGACGGCCCGGCTGGCGTCGAGGACGTGGATCACCGGCCCTTCATAAGCCGGGGCGATGCGAATCGCGGTGTGGACCTTGCTGGTCGTGGCGCCGCCAATGAGGAGCGGCAGGCTCATCCCGGTGCGCTGCATTTCCGAGGCGACCGTCACCATCTCGTCGAGCGAAGGGGTGATGAGGCCGGAGAGGCCGATCATGTCGGCCTGGTTGTCGTTGGCCGTGTCGAGGATCGTTTGCCACGGCACCATCACGCCGAGGTCGATCACCTCGAAGCCGTTGCACTGCAGGACCACGCCGACGATGTTCTTGCCGATATCGTGGACGTCGCCCTTAACGGTGGCCATCACGATCCGGCCCTTGCCCTTGGCCTTCTCGTCCTTCTCGGCCTCGATATAGGGGAAGAGGTGGGCGACCGCCTTCTTCATCACGCGGGCGGATTTCACCACCTGCGGCAGGAACATCTTGCCGGAGCCGAACGGGTCGCCGACCACGTTCATGCCGTCCATCAGCGGCCCTTCGATGACGTCGATCGGGCGCTTGGCCCGGAGGCGGCATTCCTCGGTGTCTTCGACGACATGGGCGTCGATGCCTTTCACCAGCGCGTGCTCCAGCCGCTTCTCGACCGCCCAGCCGCGCCATTCCGCCGCCGCCTTCTCCTGCGCGGCGTCGGTGCCGCGATATTTCTCGGCGAGCGCGACCAGCCGCTCGGTCGCATCGTCCCGGCGGTCGAGGATGACGTCCTCGCATGCGTCACGCAGCTCCGGATCGATCGTGTCGTAGACGTCCAGTTGGCCGGCATTGACGATCGCCATGTCGAGCCCGGCGGGGATGGCGTGGAAGAGGAAGACCGAATGCATGGCGCGGCGCACCGGCTCGTTGCCGCGGAACGAGAAACTGAGGTTGGAGAGCCCGCCCGAAATATGGACGTGCGGACAGCGTGCGCGTATCTCCTGGATGGCCTCGATGAAATCGAGCGCATAACGGCGATGCTCATCGATGCCGGTGGCGACGGCGAAGATATTGGGATCGAAGATGATGTCCTCGGGCGGAAAGCCGTCGGCGACGAGCAGCTTGTAGGCTCGCTCGCAAATCTCGACCTTGCGTTCCTTCGTGTCGGCCTGGCCGACCTCGTCGAACGCCATCACGACGACGGCGGCGCCATAGTCGCGGCATTTTCGGGCGTGGTCGAGGAACTCCGATTCGCCTTCCTTCATGCTGATCGAATTGACGATCGGCTTGCCCGACACGCATTTGAGGCCCGCCTCGATCACGCTCCATTTCGAGCTGTCTATCATGAAGGGCACGCGGGCGATGTCGGGCTCGGCGGCGATCAGCTTCAGGAAGGTGACCATCGCCTCTTCCGAGTCGAGCAGGCCCTCGTCCATGTTGATGTCGATGATCTGGGCGCCGTTCTCGACCTGCTGGCGCGCGACCTCGACGGCTGCGGCATAATCGCCCGCCATGATCAGCTTCTTGAAGCGGGCCGAACCGGTAACGTTGGTGCGCTCGCCGATATTGACGAAGGAAGCGGTCTGCTGGGTCATTTTACTCTGGATGTGAAAGCGAGCGCGCGGCCCGGGTGAATCAGGCGGCGAGGGTCATGGTTTCGAGGCCGGCGAGGCGGGTGGTGACCGGCGCCGCGGGAAGCCTGCGCGGCGCGAGGCCCTCCACCGCCTTCGCGATTGCCGCGATATGGGCGGGCGTCGATCCGCAGCAACCGCCGAGAATGTTGACCAGCCCCTCTTTCGCCCATTCCTCGACGAGGCCGGCGGTCTGGTGCGGCAGCTCGTCATATTCGCCGAGGTCGTTGGGAAGGCCGGCATTGGGATAGGCCATGATCAAGGTGTCGGCGGAATGGGCCAGCGCCTGGATGTGCGGCCGGAGCTGCTGGGCGCCGAACGAGCAGTTGAGCCCGACCGTCACCGGCCGGGCGTGGCGCACGGCGTGCCAGAAGGCCTCGACCGTATGGCCGGAAAGGTTGCGGCCGGCGAGGTCGGTGATGGTCATGGAGATCATCAGCGGAATATCCCGGCCGTGCGCCTTGGCGGCGTCCACCGCAGCCATGATGCCCGCCTTGGCATTCAAGGTGTCGAAAATCGTCTCGATCAGGATGAAGTCGATGCCGCCCGCGATCAGCGCGTCGCATTGCTCGCGATAGACGCCCTTCAGACCATCGAAATCGATCTCGCGATAACCGGGATCGTTGACGTCTGGCGACAGCGACAGCGTCTTGTTGGTTGGGCCGATGGCGCCGGCGACGAAACGGGCCTTGCCGTCCTTCGCCTCGAAATCGTCCGCGGCTTTGCGCGCGATACGCGCCGAAGCGATGTTGATCTCGGCGACGAGGCTTTCGGCGCCATAATCGGCCTGGCTGATGGCGTTGGCGCTGAACGTGTTGGTGGCGATGATATCCGCTCCCGCCTCCAGATAGGCGCGCGTGATCTCCTCGACGACCGCCGGCCGGCCGAGCGCGAGAATGTCGTTATTGCCCTTCTGGTCGCGTTGAAGGCCGAGCGTGCCGGCATAGTCGGCAGCGCCCAACTTGCGGTTCTGGATCTCGGTGCCGAACGGGCCGTCCTTGATGAGGATCCGCTCCGCCGCAGCCCGAATCAGCCTCTCTCGCGCACTCATGCCGCCTGTTCCTGTATGTTGGTCTTCGGCCTCAGCCCCAGCAGATGACAAATCGCGTAGGAGAGCTCGGCCCGGTTCAAGGTGTAGAAGTGGAAATGACGGACGCCGCCGGCGTAAAGCTGACCGCAGAGCTCGGCGGCGACGGTGGCGGCGACGAGCTGGCGGGCGGCGGGGAGATTGTCCAGGCCCTCGAACAGCCGGTCCATCCAGTCGGGGATCGCCGCGCCGCACTGGCCGGCGAACTTGCGCGTCTGGGCGACGTTGGAGACGGGGAGGATACCGGGCACGATCTCGGCCTCAATGCCCATCGCCGCCGCCTGGTCGCGGAACCGGAAGAAACATTCGGGCGAGAAGAAGAACTGCGTGATCGCCCGGTCGGCGCCGGCGTCGATCTTGCGCCACAGATTGTCGAGATCGGCGGCCTTGTTGCGCGATTCGGGATGACATTCGGGATAGGCGGCGACCGAGATCTCGAAGGGCGCGATGGCTTTCAGACCGTTCACCAGCGCGACCGCGTTGGCGTAGCCCTCCGGATGCGGCCGGAATGACGCCCCCTGCTCCGGCGGATCGCCGCGCAGCGCCACGACATGGCGGATACCGGCCGCCCAATAGGAACGGGCGACGTCATCGATCTCCTCGCGAGTCGCCTCGACGCAGGTAAGATGCGCGGCGGCCTGAAGCGACGTCTCGCGAGCGATGCGTTCGACCGTGGCGTGGGTGCGCTCGCGGGTCGAGCCGCCGGCGCCATAGGTGACAGAGACGAAGCGCGGCGCGAGCGGCTCCAGCGTCTTCACCGACTCCCACAAGGTCTGCTCCATCTTCTCCGTCCTGGGCGGGAAGAATTCGAACGAGACTTCGATATCGCCCGCGACGTCGGCGAAGAGCGGCCTGCCGGCGCGATCGAGGGCGGGCGCGAGGCCGTTCACGCGACCACCTTCAGCCGGGCCTCGGCACGTTCGCCGGACCACAGGGTGACGGTGAGCTCGCCGCCCTCTAGATGCTCGACGACATGCGCGTCCAGGCCGGCCGCATCCATCCACTTGAGAACGGCCTCGTCGGCGAAGCCGAGCCGGGCATGGGCATCGCGGGTGCGCAGCTCCTCGCGCTCATGGGGCGCGAAATCGATAACGAGCAGCCTCCCGCCGGCGACGAGCAGCCGAGTCGCCTCGGCGATGGCGGCGGCGGGCTGTTGCGCATAATGCAGCACCTGATGGATGATGACGGTATCGGCGCTCCGCGACTGTAACGGCAGCGCATACATGTCGCCCTGGCGAAGCTCGGTGGCGGGAATGCCGGCCTCGGTCAGCTTGACCCGGGCCAGGCGCAGCATCTCGGGCGAGCGGTCGATGCCGAGCGCGCTGTTGGCGGCGGGGCCGAACAGCTCGATCATACGGCCGGTGCCGGTGCCGATGTCGACGAGCCGGCCGACCGGCCGGTCTCCGAGAGCGCGGGCGATCGCCGCCTCGACCTCGCTCTCGGCGATGTGGAGCGAGCGAAGCTCGTCCCATTCCGAGGCATGCTGGGCGAAATAGCGTTCGGCTGCGGCGGCGCGATCGGCCTTGACCGCGGCAAGCCGCGCCTTGTCGGCCACCGCCCAGGGATCCTCGCCGTCCAACTCCTCCCATTCGTCGAGCAGCGCGAACAGCGGCTCGATACGCTCCGGCCGGCCGAGGCTGAGGAAAACCCAGCTTCCTTCCTTGCGGCGCTCGGCGAGCCCGGCGTCGATCAATATCTTCACGTGACGGGAGACGCGCGGCTGGCTCTGCCCCAGCACCTGCGCCAACTCGCCCACCGACAATTCCATCGCGCGCAGGAGGCCCAGGATGCGGAGACGCGTGGGATCGGCGAGCGACCGGAAGAGTTCGGGGGCGTTGAACATCAGATAAGGATATAAAGATATCTTTATATTTGGGTCAAGACGCTAATGCCCGCCGCTGACGCCTTGTGGGGCTTTGCCTGCTGTGGCACGGACTTGCCCTCTGGCCCTCCGACGACAAGGTGCCGAATATGCGTTTGATTCTGGCTCTCCTATTGGCGGCGATGCTCGGAGGCTGCGCTACGACGGGCACGGGCGGCCCGATGGCCGAGAACGATCCCTACGAAGGCTTCAATCGGGGCATGTGGGAGTTCAACCAGGCGATAGATACGGTCGCGATCAAGCCGGCGACGGCGGTATACCGGACGGTGACGCCGGTGCCCGCGCGGCGCGGGATCAGGGGCATGCTCGCCAACCTGTCAGAACCCTTCTCCTTCATCAACAACCTCCTTCAGGGCAAGCCGAAGCGCGCGTTCAACGCGTTGGGCCGTTTCGTCATCAACTCGACGATCGGCGTCGGCGGCCTCGCCGACCATGCCACCGATCTCGGGCTGCCGCCCACCAGCGAAGATTTCGGACAGACGCTGGCGGTCGCCGGAGCCAGGAACAGCCCCTATCTGGTGCTGCCGCTGCTGGGCCCCTCGACGGTTCGGGATGCCGTCGGGACGGCCGTGGAGCTCGTTGGAGATCCCGCCCGAATCGTTCTCGGCGGCGAGTTGTCGACCAGCGAGGAATATGTCGTCACGGGCACGCGGGTGCTCGATGCCCGGTCGGGACTGATCGAGAGCGGAGCCGATTCGGTGCTCGAAACCAGCGCCGATCCCTACGCCACCGCCCGCTCCGCCTATTTCCAGCGCCGCCAGGCGGAAATTCGCGATGAGGAGACCGGTGCCGCGACGCTTTCGGTCGAAGAGGAGAATCGACTGCTCGACGAGGCACTTGAGGACAACGCGATCCCCGCCGACCCTCCTGCCGTCGAGCCGGAGCCGGAGCCGGACGCCACCGTGCCGGAGGAGGACACCCCTTCCGGGCCCGAAACGGCCTTACTGGACAGGCTTCCGTATAATGTGCTTAGGGAGGACGCGGTGAGCGGAGGAGAATAACAACTAAAACAGTAGACATACTGCTGTGCCTCCACTAATCCGTGCCACCGCTGGATTTGTATGGAGGATTGTCCTTCAGCGCCTCGCCCAGCGTAAACAGTTGCTCCAATAGGGAGGGAAAGTGCCCGTGAACAAAATTGCCTTGACCATTGCCGCCGTTGCGACGCTCGGCCTTGCTGCCTGCTCCGAGCCGGCCCAGGACGAAATCGCCAATGACACCAACGCCGCCGTGACCGATATGGAAGCGACGACCGACGAGGCCCTGACCGACGTCAACGCCGCCGCCACCGACGCGATGAACGCGGCCGACGCCGCGCTCGACAACGCCGGTGAGGCTGTCGAGAACGCCGGCGAAGCAGTCGAGAATGCCGCCGAGACCGTCGAAGAGAACGCCGCCGAATAAGCGGTTCCCTTCGGAACAAGATTTGGGGTCGCGCGCCGCAGGGCACGCGGCCCCTTTCTTTTGCACGCGGGCCGGCTAGTCTTTCGCCTCATCTTTGGAAAGGGACGACATGAAGATCGTGATCGGGCTCACCGCGCTGGCGTTGCTCGCCGCCTGCGGTCAGGAGGAAGGCGCCGGAGGCCTTACGACGGAGGAATCGCAGCAACTCAACGAGGCTGCCGCGATGCTCGACTCCGCGCCGGAGACCCTCGCGCCCGCCGATGAGACAGGTCTCGACAATGAAATGGAGCCCGCCGAGACGGGCGCCCTTCCGGTTACCGAAGAGGCCGCGACTAACGACCAGTAGCAGCCATGCAAGCGGACAAAGGAAAGGGCCGAGGAGTCGCCTCCCCGGCCCTTCTTCGTGCGGATGAGCGCCGGACTTAGAAATCCATGCCGCCCATGCCACCCATTCCGCCACCGCCCATCGGCATGGCCGGCTTGTCCTCGGGCAGCTCGCTCACCGCCGCTTCGGTGGTGATGAGCAGGCCCGCGACGCTGGCGGCGTCCTGGAGCGCGGCGCGGACGACCTTGGTCGGGTCGATGACGCCGGCCTGGACGAGGTTCTCGTAAACCTCGGTCTGGGCGTTGAAGCCCAGCGTCTCGTCATTGCCGTCGATCAGCTTGCCGGCGACGACCGCGCCGTCCCAGCCCGCATTCTCGGCGATCTGGCGAAGCGGCGACTGGAGCGCGCGGCGGACGATATCGATGCCGCGGGTCTGGTCGTCGTTGACGCCCTTCATGCCTTCCAGGGCCTTGGTGGCGTAGAGAAGGGCAACGCCGCCGCCGGGGACGATGCCTTCCTCGACCGCCGCGCGGGTGGCGTGGAGGGCGTCGTCGACGCGGTCCTTGCGCTCCTTCACCTCGATCTCGGAAGCGCCGCCGACCTTGATCACGGCTACGCCGCCGGCGAGCTTGGCGAGACGCTCCTGGAGCTTCTCGCGGTCATAGTCGCTGGTGGTGTTCTCGATCTGCTGGCGGATCGCCTCGACGCGGCCCTTGATGGCATCGGCGTCGCCGGCACCGTCGACGATGGTCGTGTTGTCCTTGTCGATGGTGATGCGCTTGGCCTCGCCCAACATGCCAACCGTGACGGTCTCGAGCTTAATGCCGAGATCCTCGGAGATCATCTCGCCCTTGGTCAGGATCGCGATGTCCTCGAGCATCGCCTTGCGGCGATCGCCGAAGCCCGGCGCCTTGACGGCCGCGACCTTGAGGCCGCCGCGCAGCTTGTTGACGACGAGCGTGGCCAGAGCCTCGCCCTCGATGTCCTCGGCGATGATGAGGAGCGGACGGCCGCTCTGCACCACGGCTTCGAGGATCGGCAGCATCGCCTGAAGGTTCGACAGCTTCTTCTCGTGGATCAGGATGTAGGGATCCTGAAGCTCAACCTGCATCTTCTCCGGGTTGGTGATGAAGTAGGGCGAAAGATAACCGCGATCGAACTGCATGCCTTCGACGACGTCGAGCTCGAACTCGAGGCCCTTGGCCTCCTCGACCGTGATCACGCCTTCCTTGCCGACCTTGTCCATCGCCTCGGCGATCTTCTCGCCGACGACGGTGTCGCCGTTGGCCGAGATGATGCCGACCTGGGCGATCTCGTTGGAACCGGAGACGGCCTTGGAGCGGCCCTTGAGGTTCTCGACGACCTTGGTGACGGCGAGATCGATGCCGCGCTTCAGGTCCATCGGGTTCATGCCGGCCGCGACCGACTTCATGCCCTCACGAACGATCGACTGGGCGAGCACGGTGGCGGTGGTAGTGCCGTCGCCGGCGAGGTCGTTGGTCTTGGACGCGACCTCGCGGATCATCTGCGCGCCCATATTCTCGAACTTGTCCTTAAGCTCGATCTCCTTGGCGACGGTGACGCCGTCCTTGGTGATGCGGGGGGCGCCATAGCTCTTGTCGAGGACGACGTTGCGGCCCTTGGGGCCGAGAGTGACCTTCACCGCGTCGGCGAGGATGTCGACGCCCTTGAGGATGCGCTCGCGGGCGTCACGCGAAAAGCGTACGTCTTTCGCTGCCATGTTGCTTAGTTCCTTTTATTGTGCCCCGGCGAAAGCCGAGGTCCAGCCAAACAAGAAAAATCTGGGCCCCGGCTTTCGCCGGGAAACAGGCGATGAATCAGCCGACGATCCCCAGGATGTCGGATTCCTTCATGATGAGCAGGTCTTCGCCATTGACGCGGACCTCGGTGCCCGACCACTTGCCGAACAGGATGCGGTCGCCGGCCTTGACGTCGAGCGGCGTCACCTTGCCGTCTTCCGACTTGATGCCGGTGCCCGCGGCGATCACTTCGCCCTCCTGCGGCTTTTCCTTGGCGGTATCGGGGATGATGATGCCGCCGGCCGTCTTTTCCTCGGCCTCTACGCGGCGCACAAGCACCCGATCATGGAGCGGACGAAAGTTCATGCGTCACCTTTCTCTAAAATGGCGTCGGCCGCCCATGGCGGTAGAACCGATCGCTGCTGGTTGAGCCTGTGTTAGCACTCACGCGATGCGAGTGCCAATGGCGCGGATGTAGGCGCCTGGCACCAGGGGTCAAGCCTCCCCGACAAGTTTTTGTGGTGGCTTTCAACCGGCACTCGCCGGAGCGATGCATTTACAGGCTCCCGTGAGTGGACTAGCGGCTTGGGCACGCTAAGCGACGGGAGTAGGCATGCGTTTTCTGGGCAAGGTCTGGCGGCTGTTGGTCGGGGTCAAGGACGGGCTGGTGCTCATCCTGATGCTGCTCTTCTTCGGCCTTCTCTATGCCATCCTCTCGGCCACGCCCTATGCCGGAGCCGCGGATGAAGGCGCGCTGGTGCTGGATATCGGCGGCTCGATCGTCGAGCAGCCCGCCGACGCCGACCCACTGGAGCTCATATCCGGTGCGTCCGTGATCCGCGAATATCGGCTGCGCGACGTCGTCCACGCGCTGGAGACGGCGGCCAAGGACAATCGGGTGAAGGCGGTGGCGCTCGACCTCGACGTCTTCGTCGGCGGCGGCCAGGCGGCCCTGTCCCGCGTCGGCGAGGCGATCGACATGGTGCGGCGCGCGAACAAGCCGGTGATCGCCTATGCGACCGGCTATAGCGACGATGCCTATCAGCTCGCCGCCCATGCTTCCGAAATCTGGCTCAATCCGATGGGCGGCGTGCTGATCACCGGCCCGGGCGGATCGATTCTCTACTACAAGGGCCTGCTCGACAAGCTCGGCGTCACCGCCAACGTCTACAAGGCGGGAAACTACAAGGCTGCGGTCGAGCCCTATATCCGCAGCGACATGTCGCCCGAAGCCCGCGAGGCCAATGAGGCGCTCGCCGCCGCCCTCTGGGAGAACTGGCTGGACGATGTACGTCGGGCCCGACCCCAGGCGAAGATCGCCGACTATGTGAGCGCCCCGGTCGACCGGATCGCGGCTGCCAATGGCGACACCGCCCGGGCCGCGCTCGCCGCCGGGCTGATCGACAAGATCGGCGACCGCACCGCCTTCGAGAAGAGGCTGGTGGAGCTCGTCGGCGCCGACGAGGAGGACCTTCCCGGCAGCTACAAGGCGATCCCCTATGACGCCTGGGTCAGCGCCAAACCGGCCGGCGACCCTTCCGGAAAGATCGGCGTCGTCACCGTCGCCGGCAACATCGTCGACGGCCCGGCGGCGCTCGGCACCGCCGGCGCGGAGACGGTCGTCGAGAATATCCATGAGGGCCTCAGCGAAAAGGACCTGAAGGCGCTGGTGGTGCGGGTCGATTCGCCGGGCGGCTCGACCCTGGCGTCGGAGCGCATTCGCCAGGCGGTGCTCGATGCAAAGTCGCGTGGCCTTCCGGTCGTGATCTCGATGGGGTCGGTGGCGGCGAGCGGCGGCTATTGGGTGGCGACGGCGGGCGACCATATCTTCGCCGAGCCGGAGACGATCACCGGCTCGATCGGCGTCTTCGGCATCTTGCCGAGCTTCGAAGGGACGCTCGAAAAGCTGGGCCTGGGGGTCGATGGCGTCGCGACGACGCCGCTTACCGGCGAGCCCGACCTGCTGCGTGGTCCCTCGGACAATGTCGACCGGCTGATCCAGCTCAGCGTTGAGAGCATCTATCGCCGTTTCGTCGGCCTCGTCGCCGAGGCCCGCGACATGCCGGTGGAGCGCGTCGGCGAAATCGCCGAGGGACGGGTCTGGGACGGCGGCACCGCCCGGCAGCTCGGCCTGATCGACGGCTTCGGCTCGCTGGACGACGCCATCGCCGAAGCGGCGCGGCGCGCCAAGCTCGACCCGGAGACGGCCGAAGCGGTGTGGCTTGAGAAGCAGCCGACCTTCCTGGAGCGATTGTTCAGCAGCGCCACCGGCTCCGGAGAGGTCGCCGTCGCCCCGCGCGACCTGTTCAGCCGGTTCGCCGCGAAGCCCGAATGGATGCTGGCCCGCGCCGTTCATGACGCGCGGCAGATCCTCACCGGCTCCGCCATCCAGGCGCGCTGCCTCGAATGCCCGTCAACGGCGATGCCGCTTGCGCCCCGCGAGAAGGCGACGCTCGGCGCCTGGCTCACGGGTCTCGTCGCGGGGTGATGCTTCGGCCCGCCACGCCGGAAGACGCAGCGGCGATAGCGGACATCTACGCGCCTTATGTGACGGCGAGCGCGATTTCGTTTGAAACGAATCCTCCGGATGCCAGCGCCATGCGGTCGAGGATAGAGGCGTGCGGAGACCTCTATCCCTGGCTAGTGGCGACCGACGAAAGCAGGGCGGTTCTCGGCTATGCCTCCGCCAGCGCCTACCGTCCGCGCCCGGCATACCGCTTCACGGTGGAGACCAGCGTCTATGTCGACCGCCAGGCGCGGCGGCAGGGCATCGGCCGGACGCTCTACTTCGCCTTGCTTGAGACGCTCGAAGCGCAGGGCTTCACTCAGTCCATCGCGGCGATCACGCTCCCCAATGAGTCCAGCGTCCGGCTGCACGAGGCGATCGGCTTCGAGCAGGCCGGCGTCTATCGGGACGTCGGCTACAAGCTGGGCCAGTGGCTGAGCGTTGGCCTCTGGCAGCGGCCGCTGGCACCGATGCGGGAGCCGCCGGAAGAACCCAAACCTTTCGCGTCGGTGTGGGATCGCTAGCGCTGGTAGGCCGGAAGCGACCAGCCTTTCCGGATCGCGGCGCCACGCAGCGCGAAGCCGGCGAGCGCGGCGATGGCGCCGGCGATCGGGCCGGGCAGGCCGATCAGGAGCAGCCCCACCATCAGCGCGGCCGATAGGGCGGCGGCGGTGACATAGAGCTCGGGTCGCATCAGGATCGACGGCTCGCCGCTCAGCACGTCGCGGATGATGCCGCCGAGGCAGGCGGTAAGCACGCCCATGCCGAGCGCCGGCAACGGCGCCACGCCATAGGCCAGCCCCTTGGCCGCGCCGAACGTCGCGTAGGCGGCGAGGCCGAAGGCATCGAGCCACAGCATCGCGCTGCCCCGCCACACGCGATCGGGCAGGAACCAGACGATGAGGCCGGCGGCGAGGCAGATGAAGAGGATGACATTGGTCTCGATCCAGAAGACCGGCGCGCCGATGAGGAGATCGCGCACCGTACCGCCGCCAACGCCGGTGATGACCGCGAAGAAGATGAAGGTGACGAGCGTCTGCCGCTTCGCCGCCGCGACGAGCGCGCCGGACAAGGCGAAAAACGCGATGCCGGCGAGATCGAGATATTCGAGCCACGGTCCGACCGCGGCGACGGTTTCGTTCATTTCCCCTTACGCCCCCTCGCCGCCTAGCCGAAGCGTTCGACGCACTGCCGCATCACCGTGACCGGTGGACCGAGCTTCGCCGCTTCGGCGAGCGCTACCCTGCGCGCCTGCTGCTGCGCGGGGAGCCCGGCGCCGGTGCGGCTGCGAAGCCCTGGCCCGAGCGTGGCGTCGAACTCGCGCGCCAGACCGCGATAGTCGCCGAGCTGGCTCGCATATTCCGCCTCCTGGCTGCCAAGCGCCATGCTCATGAAATCGCCGAGCTCGTCGCAGGCGAGCCCCGCCTCGAAATCGTCGGCCGGCAACGTCACGTCGGTCTTCTCGGCCGCGGGGAAGGCGGCGGCGCAAGCGGGGACCAGCGACTGCCATTCGCCGCTGGTGATTTCCTCCTGGAGATCGGACATGCGCTGATTGACCGCCGTCGCGGTTTCGGCGGAGAATTCCTCGCCCTCGGCGCCCGCGAGCAAGGCATAGTGAAGGATGCGGCCCTGCGCGGTGAAGGGCAGAGGCTGCTTGATGTCGGGGGTCGCTGCCCGCGCTTCGGTCGCCGCGACCACGCCGCAGGTGGCGGCGCGGTCGACCGGCTGCTCGGGGAGCGTCAATGCCTTGGGCCCGCAAGCCGAGAACAAAAGGGCCGCGCCGGCCGCGGTAACGGAAATCCTCATGTCATTAGCCTCGTTCAGACCGTTTCGGCCTGCCAACGAGCAATGGACGCCGCTGTTCCGCCGGACTCAGATGTGGATCGGCTTGCCCGTCACCGCCATCGCCGCTTCCTTGACCGCCTCCGAATGGGTCGGATGGGCGTGGCAAGTGTAGGCGATGTCTTCCGATGTCGCGCCGAATTCCATCGCCTGGGCGGCCTGGGCGATCATCGTGCCTGCGACCGAGGCGACGATATGGACGCCGAGCACTCGATCGGTCTTGGCATCGGCGACAACCTTCACGAAGCCGTCGGGCTCGCGGTTGGTCTTGGCGCGGCTGTTGGCCATCATCGGGAACTTGCCGACCTTCACTTCGCCCCGCTCCTTGGCCTCCTCCTCGGTGAGGCCGACCGCGGCAATCTCGGGCATGGTGTAGACGACGCTCGGAATGACGTCGTGGTTCACGATGCCGGTCTGGCCGGCGATATTCTCGGCGACCGCGATACCTTCATCCTCGGCCTTGTGGGCGAGCATCGGGCCGGGCGCGACGTCGCCGATCGCCCAGATGCCGGGCACCTTGGTTTGGAAATCATGGTCGATCTCGACCTGACCGTGCTTGTTGGTGGCAAGGCCCGCCTTGTCGAGCGCCAGCCCCTCGGTGTTCGGCCGCCGACCGATGGAAACGAGCACGGTATCTGCCTCGATCATTGTCGCCTCGCCGCCCTTGGCGGGTTCGACGGTGAGCACAACGCCCTTCTTGGTGCGTTCGGCCTTGGTGACCTTGGTGCCGGTCTTGATGTCGAAACCCTGCTTCTTGAAGATCTTGGCCGCTTCCTTGCGGACCTCGCCGTCCATGCCCGGCAGGATCTGGTCGAGGAACTCGACGACCGTCACCTTGGCGCCGAGCCGCCGCCAGACCGAGCCCAATTCCAGCCCGATCACGCCGCCGCCGATCACGACCATGTGGTCGGGCACCTTCTTCAGCTCCAGTGCGCTGGTCGAATCGACGATCGCCTCATGATCGATCTCGACGCCGAGAAGGGGCGTCACCGACGAACCGGTCGCGATGACGATATTCTTCGCCGTCACCTTCTTGCCACCGACATCGACGCTGTTCTTGCCGGTGAAGGCAGCATGGCCCTTCAGCCACTCGACCTTGTTCTTCTTGAACAGGAACTCGATGCCGCCGGTGAGCCCCTTTATCGCCTCCAGCCGCGTGTCGTGCATGGCGCCGAGATCTAGCTCGACCTTGCCCGTCTTCACGCCCCATTTGGCGAGCGTGCCGTGCGCGGCTTCCTCGTAAAGCTCGGAGGCGTGGAGCAAGGCCTTGGACGGAATGCAGCCGACGTTGAGGCAGGTTCCGCCCAGCGTCTCGCGGCTATCGGCGCAGGCGGTCCTGAGCCCGAGTTGCGCGGCGCGGATCGCGGCGACATAGCCGCCGGGGCCGGCGCCGATCACCAGAACGTCATAGTCGAATTCAGCCACTCTCGCCTCGCAGATGCCGCCGTTGATGGGTTGCCGGACACATAAAGAGGGGCGCGACTAAAACAACCCGTTGCGTAGACGACCCCTCAAACATATAAGTGCTTATATGAATATCGGACTGGGTACCAAGCTGCGGCAGCTCCTCGCCGAGCTCGATGGCGATGTCCAGGCTGTGTACGAGGAACTCGACACGCCTTTTCGCCCTCGATTCTACCCGATCGTGCGTCTCTTGCTCGAAGACAAGGAAGCGAGCGTGGGCGGCATCGCCGAAGCGATCGGCGTTACACAGCCCGCGGCCACCCAAACCATCAACGAGATGAAGCGGCGGGGGCTTCTTGAAGTCGAATCCGGTCCGGACCGGCGGTCCCGGACCGTCCGGCTGACGAAGGACGGGCGACAGCTGGCCGATCGATTGAGACCCGTGTGGGCAGCAGTGCATCGGGCTGCGGCGGACCTGGACGCAGACCTGCCCCTCGGCCTGGAAGCGATTCTGGACGCCGCCTTGTCCGCGCTCCGGCGCCGGCGATTCCGCGCCCGCATCCTGAAAGAGTTGGGAGATACCTTGTGAAACGATTGCTGGTGCTGATGCTCCTCCTGTCGAGTGGGGCCGTCGCGGCGGCGCCGCTCGACCAGGCGGGCAGGACGGAAATTCTGACCAATGCCGCGCGCCTCATCGAGACGCGTTATGTCGATCCCGCCAACGGCGCGCGCATCGCGGCGGCGCTTCTCAACGCCCGCGGAAAATGGGCGGATGTCACGGACCCGAAGCAGTTCGCGGAGCAAGTGACCCGCTGGCTTCGAAGCGTCTCCAGCGACGGCCATCTCGGCCTCAGCTATAGCGAGGAGCCGATAGCTAAGGGCGATCCTGCCGGATTCACCGCCGCCGAGATGGAAAAATGGTATGGCGCCCATCTGAACCACGGGATCGAGAAGATCGAGCGGCTGCCCGGCAATATCATGCTGCTGGACATCCGGGTCTTCCCGCCGCCGCAAATGGCGGGCGATGTGTTTGCCGCCGCCATGACCGTCGTGGCGCAGGGCGATGCGCTGATCATCGACCTTCGAAAGAATGGCGGGGGCGCCGAGACCGCGGAATTGCTGATGGGCTATCTTCTCGAAGGCGGAAGCCCGCTCACGGGAAGCTATGACCGGCCGAGCGACACGCGACGATACATTTCCTCGCCCTCATGGGTGCCGGGACGGCGCTTCGGGGCAAGCAAGCCGCTCTACGTCTTGACGTCGGCCAGGACCTTTTCGGCCGCCGAAGCGGTCGCCTACAGCCTGCAAGCGCTGGGGCGCGCCACGATCGTCGGCGAGACGACCGGCGGCGGCGCCCATCCGTTCGAATATCGACGGGTGCACGAGCATTTCGCGGTGGACCTGCCCGAGGGCAAGTCGATCAACCCAGTCACCGGAACGAACTGGCAAGGCACCGGCGTCAAGCCGGACGTCGAAGTCCCGGCCGGTCAGGCGCTCGACACGGCCATCGATCTGGCGCGAAAGGCACTCAAAGATCGATCAGCAGCCGCGTCGGGTCCTCCAGCGCTTCCTTCATCCGCACTAGGAAAGTGACCGCCTCGCGGCCGTCGACCAGGCGGTGATCGTAGGACAAAGCGAGATACATCATCGGGCGGGCGACGATCTGGCCGTCCTTCACCACCGGCCGCTCCTCGATCCGGTGCATGCCGAGCACCGCCGACTGGGGCGGGTTGACGATCGGGGTGGAGAGGAGCGAGCCGAAGACGCCGCCGTTGGAGATGGTGAAGGTGCCGCCCTTCATGTCCTCCAGGGTGAGCGTACCTTCCTTGGCGCGCTTGCCGAAGTCGGCGATCGTCTTCTCGATCTCGGCGAAGGAGAGCGCCTGGGCGTCGCGCAGCACCGGCACGACGAGGCCGTTGGGCGCCGACACGGCGATCGAGACGTCGACATAGTCGCGATAGACGATCTCGTCGCCCTCGATCGAGCCGTTGACCGAGGGAATATCCTTCAGCGCCAGGCACGCGGCCTTCACGAAGAAACCCATGAAGCCGAGGCGGATGCCGTGCTTCTTCTCGAACAGGTCCTTGTAGCGGCTCCGCGCCTCCATGACCGCGCTCATGTCGACGTCGTTGAAGGTGGTGAGGAGAGCGGCCGTGTTCTGCGCTTCCTTCAGACGCCGGGCGATGGTCTGGCGAAGGCGCGTCATCCGCACCCGCTCCTCGCGCCGCTCGCCCGCGACGGCGGGCCGCGCCTGTTGCGGCGCCTCGGCGGGAGCGGCCTTCTCGGCCTTCTCCGCCTTGGCCGCGGCGAGGACGTCGTCCTTGGTCAGCCGCCCGTCCTTGCCCGTGCCCTTGATCTTCGACGGATCGAGGCCGTGCTCCAGCACCACGCGGCGCACCGCCGGCGACAAGGTGAGCGCCATGTCCGGATGCTCCTCGGGGTGAGGGGCGGTTTCGTCCTCCTTGGGAGTGGGCGTCTCGCCCGGACCGGCGGGATTGACCGAGGCATCCGCCTTCTTCGCCGGCGGCTCTTTGGTCTTTTCCTTCGCCGGTGCCGCGCCACCTTCCTCGATGCGAGCGATGAGCGCGCCGACCTCGACGGTATCGCCTTCGCTCACGACCTGCTCGCCCATCGTCCCCGCCACGGGCGACGGCACTTCGACGGCGACCTTGTCGGTTTCGAGGCTGGCGATGGGCTCGTCGGCCTTCACCGCGTCCCCCGGCTTCTTCAGCCACTGGCCCAGGGTCGCTTCGGTGATGGACTCGCCCAGCGTGGGCACAACTACGTCGGTGGCCATTCTTTTCCTCTTTTCAGCTCGCCTTGCGCCGCGGTTCGGCCTCGCTGCTATGGCCCAACGCCTCCGCGATCAAGGCCGCCTGTTCGGCGACGTGCCGCTTGGCAAGGCCGGTGGCGGGCGAAGCCGACGGCGCGCGGCCCGCATAAGCCGGCCGCTTCGCCTTCACGCCGGCCTCGCCCATGCAATGCTCGACGAACGGCTCGACGAAGGTCCAGTAGCCGTTGTTCTTCGGCTCCTCCTGCGACCAGACGACCTGCTCCAGATGGGGCATCTTCCTGAGACGCTCGACGAGCGGATCGGACGGGAACGGATAGAGCTGCTCGATGCGGACGATGGCGGTGTGCTTGTCGCCCGCCTTGTCGCGCGCTTCGATCAGGTCGTAGGCGACCTTGCCCGAGCAGAGGACGAGCCGCTTGACGTCCTTGTCCGCCGGCGCCGACGGATCGGACAGGATGCGGCGGAAGTGGCTGTCGCCGGTGAAGTCCCCGGCGCTCGACACGGCCATCTTGTGCCGCAGCAGCGACTTCGGCGTCATGATCACCAGCGGCTTGCGGAAATCCCGGTGCATCTGCCGGCGGAGCAGGTGGAAATAATTGGCCGGCGTGGTGCAGTTGGCGACCTGCATATTGTCCTGCGCGCAAAGCTGGAGATAGCGCTCCGGCCGCGCCGAGCTGTGCTCCGGCCCCTGCCCTTCATAGCCATGGGGGAGCAGCATCACGAGGCCGCTGGCGCGCAGCCACTTGGCCTCGCCCGACGCGATGAACTGGTCGATCATCACCTGCGCTCCGTTGGCGAAATCGCCGAACTGCGCTTCCCACAGCACCAGGGTCTTCGGGTCGGCGATCGAATAGCCATATTCGAAGCCGAGCACGCCGAATTCGCTCAAGGGCGAATCGCGCACCTCGAAGCGCCCGCCGTCGATATGGGCGAGCGGGACATAGGGGGAGCCGTCGCGCTGGTCGACCCAGACCGAGTGGCGTTGGCTGAAGGTGCCGCGGCCGCTGTCCTGGCCCGACAGGCGCACGCCATAGCCTTCGGCGAGCAGGGAGCCGAAGGCGAGCGCCTCGGCCGTCGCCCAGTCGAAGCCTTCGCCGTCCTCGAACATGGCGCGCTTGGCGTCGAGGATTCGGCCCAGCGTCTTGTGGATCTGGACGTCCTCGGGAACCGTCGTCAACGTTCGGCCGATCGCCTGCAGCTCGTCCTTGCCGATCGCGGTCTCGACGTTGCGCCGCTCGGTTTCCGGCCCGGCCGGCTTGCTGAGGCCCGACCAGCGGCCCCCGAACCAGTCCGCCTTGTTGGGCAAGTAGGATTTGGCGGCCTCGAACTCGCCCTCCAGCAGCTCGGTGAACTGCGCGACGTGCGCCTCGATCCAGGCCTGGTCGACCTCGCCCTCCTCGGTCAGGCGTGCGCCGTACAGCTCGGAGACCGGCGGGTGCTTCCTGATCTCGGCATACATGAGCGGCTGGGTGAAGCTCGGCTCGTCGCCCTCATTGTGGCCGAAGCGGCGGTAGCACCACATATCGATGACGATGTCGCGCTTGAAGGTGTGGCGGTAATCGATGGCGAGCTTGCAGGCGAAGGTCACAGCTTCGGGATCGTCGCCGTTGACGTGCAGGATCGGCGCCTGGACGGCCTTGGCGACGTCGGAGGGATAAGGCGATGAGCGGCCGAATTGCGGGCTGGTGGTGAAGCCGACCTGGTTGTTGATGATGAAATGGAGGCAGCCGCCCGTGTCGTAGCCCGGGAGGTCGGAAAAGCCGAAGCATTCCGACACGATGCCCTGCCCCGCGAACGCCGCGTCGCCGTGAAGGAGGACTGGCAGGACCTCGCTGCCGTCCTTGTCGCCGCGCTGGGTCTGCTGCGCGCGGACCTTGCCGAGGACGACGGGGTCGACCGCTTCCAGGTGACTGGGGTTGGCGACCAGCGACATATGGACGCTGATGCCCTCGAACTCCCGGTCCGACGAGGTGCCGAGGTGATATTTTACGTCGCCCGAGCCGCCGACATCCTCCGGATTGGCCGAGCCGCCGGCGAATTCGCTGAAGATGACGCGATAGGGCTTGCCCAGGACGTTGGCGAGAACGTTGAGGCGGCCGCGATGGGACATGCCGAAGACGATTTCCTTCACGCCGTACTGGCCGCCATATTTGATGACACTTTCGAGCGCCGGAATCATCGATTCGCCGCCGTCGAGGCCGAAGCGCTTGGTCCCGACATACTTTTTCGCCAGGAACTTCTCCCACTGCTCGGCCTCGATGACCTTGGAGAGGATAGCCTGCTTGCCCTCGGGCGTGAAATGGATGGCGGCGTCGCGGCCCTCCATCCGCTCCTGGAGGAAGCGGCGCTCCTCCAGGTCGTTGATGTGCATATATTCGAGGCCGACATGGCCGCAATAATTGGCGCGCAGTATCTCCACGACCTCGCGCACGGTCCCCTGCTCCAGCCCCAGCGCGCCGCCCAGATAGACGGGGCGGTCGAGCGCGTCGCCGGTAAAGCCGTGGAATTCGGGCGTGAGATCGTCCGGAAGATCGCGCTTGGCGAGCCCCAGGGGATCAAGGTCGGCGGCGAGATGGCCCCGCACCCGGTAGGTGCGGATCAGCATCATCGCGCAGATCGAATCGTCGGCCGCCTGGCGTATGGCCTCTTCGGATTGGCCGGCGGCGGCGGCGCTATCCCGCGCCCTGGCGGCGATCTTCTCGATCGTCATCAGCGTGGGATCGAGGCCGGCATTGACCTCGTCCAGCACGCTCAAGGGCCAGTTATCCCGCGCCCAGCTCGGGCCTTCCTTCCGCTCGATCTCGCCTGAACCGTCCACGATCGCTCGCTCTCTTCGCCCGCGCCCGCCCCCGGCCGCGCTCACTTATCCGATTGCCTAAGCCTGCAAAAGCTCGGCCAGCGTCTTGCCGAGCTCAGATGGGCTCGGAGATACGCGAATACCAGCCCGTTCCATCGCCTCGATCTTGTCCTCGGCGCCGCCCTTGCCGCCGGCGACGATCGCGCCGGCATGGCCCATGCGCCGACCGGGAGGCGCGGTCAGACCGGCGATGAAGCCGACCATCGGCTTCTTGCGCCCGCGCTTCGCCTCGTCGGCGATGAACTGGGCTGCTTCCTCTTCGGCCGATCCGCCGATCTCGCCAATCATGATGATCGACTTCGTCTCGTCGTCGGCCATGAACAGCTCGAGCACGTCGATGAAGTTGGTACCGTTCACCGGATCGCCGCCGATCCCGACCGCCGTCGTCTGGCCCAACCCCGCATTGGTGGTCTGGAACACCGCCTCATAAGTGAGCGTGCCCGACCGGCTGACGACGCCGACCGAGCCCTTGGAGAAGATGTTGCCCGGCATGATGCCGATCTTGCACTCATCGGGTGTCAGCACGCCCGGGCAGTTCGGCCCGATCAGCCGCGACCTGGAGCCCGTCAGCGCCCGCTTCACCCGCACCATGTCGAGCACCGGAATGCCCTCGGTAATGGCGACGATCAGCGGCACCCCGGCATCGATCGCCTCCAGGATGGAGTCGGCGGCAAAGGGCGGCGGCACATAGATGACGGAAGCGTCCGCTCCCGTCTTCTCCACCGCCTCGGCAACAGTGTTGAACACCGGCAGCCCGATATGCGTCTGCCCGCCTTTGCCCGGCGTCACCCCGGCGACCATCTGGGTGCCGTAATCGAGCGCCTGCTGCGTATGGAAAGTGCCGGTCTCGCCGGTCATGCCTTGGGTAATGACTTTAGTGTTCGCGTTGACGAGAATGCTCATTTCAACTCTCTAGTTTTGCGACGGGCTATGTGCTTGCTGATGAGCAACACTGCGAAGGAGACCACGAATACGGCTCCCCATAACAGCAGCCCGAGCGGAACAATTAAGGGGCTTATAAAAACCTGTCCTCCGCTCTCCGGCTCGGCGCGCGTTATGGCGATGAGCATGAAGAGGGCGAGTGGCGCAAATACGACGAGACTCAAAACTCACAGCCAAGTTCGCCTGAATGCTGCCAACATGAAGGCACACGCGATCCAGGCTATTAGGAGCGCACAAATCAACAGCTCTAAGGCGCCGAGATTCATCTCTCATCGATCAAGGCTACTATCGATGCCCTTGCAGGCGACGAGCAGTTCTTTCACCGCGTCGACCGAGACCTGGAAATTCTGCTTGGCCGTCTCGTCCAGCTCGATCTCGACGATGCGCTCGACGCCCTTGGCGCCGATCACCACCGGCACACCGACATAGAGGTTATCGACACCGTACTGGCCGGTGAGGTGGGCGGCGGCGGGGAGGACGCGCTTTTTGTCCTTCAGATAGCTTTCGGCCATCATGATCGCGCTGGTGGCGGGGGCGTAATAAGCGGAGCCGGTCTTCAGGAGCGCGACGATCTCGCCACCGCCGGAGCGGGTGCGCTGGACGATGGCATCGATCTTCTCCTGGGTCGACCAGCCCATCTTGATGAGGTCGGGAATGGGGATGCCGCCGACGGTCGAGTAGGCGGGGACCGGGACCATCGTGTCGCCATGGCCGCCAAGCACGAAGGCGGTGACGTCCTCGACCGAGACGTTGAACTCCTCGGCGAGGAAGTGGCGGAAGCGCGCGGAATCGAGCACGCCGGCCATGCCGACCACGCGCTCGTGGGGAAGGCCGGAAAATTCGCGCAGCGCCCAGACCATCGCGTCGAGCGGGTTGGTGATGCAGATGACGAAGCTGTCGGGCGCGTGGCGCTTGATGCCCTCGCCGACCGACTTCATGACCTTGAGGTTGATGCCGAGCAGATCGTCGCGGCTCATGCCGGGCTTGCGGGCGATGCCGGCGGTGACGATGCACACATCCGCGCCGGCGATGTCGGCATAGTCGCTGGTGCCCTTGAGCTTCACGTCATAGCCCTCGACGGGTCCGGCCTGCGCCAGGTCCAGCGCCTTGCCCTCGGGAATGCCCTCGGCGATGTCGAACAGGACGATGTCGCCCATCTCGCGGACGGCGGCGAGGTGGGCCAGCGTGCCGCCGATCATGCCGGCGCCGATCAGCGCGATTTTCTTCCGAGCCATGCGGAGTGTAGCCTTTCTTCTCTACAAGCGGGGTCGGCCGCGCACGGCCGCGAGAATAGTGGCGTCCGCTTAGCCCCAAGGCGCAGGAGGGGCAACCGCTGTAGCGCGGAAATTTGCGGGGCCGCGGCTGGCCGCAGTCAGGCGAGAACATAGTTTCGTTGCACAGCCGGGCGGGTGGCCGATGGTTGACCGGCCGGGCTTCCCGGCATCGCCACGATGCCGGCTTCGGACAGCGGAACCGTCCAGGACGAGCAGGCCATGACGGCCGCGACGATGCAAAGGCCGTGGACGATCGCGCCGATATCTCGAGTCGTCATCTTGGACTCTCCTCTTCTCCTGTTCAGCGAGGCAGCCTGCGCGCCGGTCGATGCGAACAGCCTCGTCCAGGTGGCGGCCGATGGCGGCCTTGCCCGGGTCCGGGCGGGCGGCGAAGGCTCGCGCACCGAAATCTACTGCGGCTTCCTTGGCAGTGCCTCGCCGGACAATTCGCTGATCCAGAGCCTGCCGAGTCGGCAGAGGTGGCGGCCGAGGGGGAAGACCGCTGGATCGCTGAGTCTCTGCATTTGCGGCACAGGGATCGCGCGCGCGTTCGGCGGAAAATGGTGGGCAAGGTCGCCGAAGCCCTGTTCGCCGAGTCGATCCGTCGCTACGTCGCGACCTCGCTCCCGGCGAGGGCGGATGGCTGGCCGGCCTCGGCGATCCGGCTGTCGGCAAGGCTCTGGCCGTCATTCACGAACGTTATGCGAAGAGTTGGACCGCCGACAGCCTCGCCCGCGAAGCCGGAATGTCTAAGACGGTGCTCAACGAGCGGTTCCGCCAATTGGTGGGAGCGCCGCCGATGCAATATCTGGCGGGCTGGCGCATGCGCACCGCCCGCCGCGCACCTGCTGCGCGAACCGGGCCGGAACGCCTCCGGCGTCGCCTATTCGGTCGGCTTCAATTCGGAAGCCGCATTCAACCGCGCGTTCAAGCGCGAATTTGGCGTCCCGCCCGCGACATGGCGCAGGAACAGCCTAGCCGAGGAGGCGCTACGGTCGGAGCCTCAGGTCTCGTGGCGCGGCTTGAGCACGAACGCTCCGATCCCGCCGCTCGCCAGCGCGACCAGCAGGAGGAAGCCGCCGAACCCGAACAGCATCGGATAATCCACACCGATCTGATTTCGCATCTGTGCCACATCCGGCGATTCCGGCAGGTAGACGATCTGGCCCGGCCGCACCGGGCCCAGCCGGTCGACGGTCATGTTGCCGGTGAAGTTGGGGCCCCGGTCCAGAACCCCATAGACGCGCCCGTCCACCGTATAAGACCATCTTCCATGTTCGCGTTCGACCGTTTCGTATGCGTTTATCCGTCCCGCGGAGGTTCTTTCGCGTGACGTAAAGATTTCGGCGCCAAGATATCGCCCTTCGGCAAGCGCGCCCCGGTCCCTGAGCTCGACCGCCAGACTGTAGTCGCGCCAGCCACCGTGCAGCATCGATAAGGCGGCCACGCCGCTGAATATGGCGATGCCGAAGGCAATGAGTCGTTTTCGCGGTTGGCCCATGGCTTCCCCCTGTCGAGAATTCTTCCCTGCCCGCCGGGCCGCTTACCCGTGGCCTTCGCCTTCGATTTGCTTGCCGTGACCACGGGCGAGATATTCGGCGCCCTGCATCTCTATCAGGCGGGATGCGGTGCGCTCAAACTCGAAAACGCCGTCGCCCGCGGCGTAAAGCTCCGTCGGCGCCGCGTCGGCGGCGGCGAGCAGCTTCACCTTATACTCGTAAAGCGCATCGATCAGCGTCACGAACCGCGCCGCCTCGTTGCGGTTCTCGGGGCCGAGCCTGGGGATGCCGACCACGATCATCGTGTGATAGCGCCGCGCGGCGGCGAGATAGTCCGGCGCCCCTCGCGCTTCGCCGCAGAGGCGCTTGAAGGAGAAGACTGCGACGCCCTTCAGGCTCTTGGGCACGTGCAGGGTGCGGCCGCCGTGGACCGGAATATCCTCGGACGGAACATGCGCCCGGTCCTCCGGCGGGAAGTCGGTGAGGCGGAAGAAGGCGTCGCGGAGCGCCACCGTCGCGATCGGACCGTTCGGCACATACCAGGTTGGCATGCCGCCAAGGCGCTCCAGCCGGTAGTCGGTCGGCCCGTTCAAAGGCACCACGTCCATCTCCTTCTCGATCAGGTCGATGAAAGGCAGAAACAGCTCGCGGTTGAGGCCGTGTTTGTAGAGGTCGCGCGGCGGCCGGTTGGAGGTGGTCACGACGGTCACGCCCTCCTCCAGCAGCCTGGAGAAGAGCCGCGACAGGATCATCGCGTCGGCGCTGTTGTTGATCACCATCTCGTCGAAGGCGAGCAGCTTGGCCTCAGCCGCGATGGCTTCCGCCACCGGAGCGATCGGATCGCCGCTCTCCTTCGCCCGCTCCACCCGTAGGCGATCGTGCACCTCGATCATGAATTCGTGGAAATGGACGCGGCGCTTGGGCGAGATGTCGATCGTCTCGAAGGCAAGGTCCATCAGCATCGATTTCCCGCGCCCGACGCCGCCCCACATATAGACGCCGCGATGGCCGTTGGGCTTCGCGCCGAACAAGCGGGAGAAAAGGCCGGGCTTCTCCTGGCGGTGGAGATCGGCAGCGAGGCGATCCAGGACCGCCACCGCTTGCGCCTGATCCGCGTCCGGCTTCAATTCGTCCGAGGCAAGGAGAGCTTCATAGCGGCGGGAAACGGCCGTCATCGCAATTTCGTCATCCCGGCGAAAGCCGGGATCTCAGGACCAGAAATCACGGCACTTCTCCACGAGACCCCGGCTTTCGCCGGGGTGACGGCTTCGCGTCAGACCGCCCGTTCCACCAGCATCTTCTTGGTCTCCGCGATCGCCTTGGCGGGGTTGAGGCCCTTGGGGCAGACGTTGGCGCAGTTCATGATGGTGTGGCAGCGATAGAGGCGGAACGGGTCCTCCAGCTCGTCCAGGCGCTCGCCGGTCATCTCGTCGCGGCTGTCGGCGAGCCAACGATAGGCCTGGAGCAGGATGGCGGGGCCGAGGAACTTGTCCGAATTCCACCAGTAGCTGGGGCAGGAGGTCGAGCAGCAGGCGCACAGGATGCACTCGTAAAGCCCGTCGAGCTTCGCCCGGTCCTCCGGCGACTGCAGCCGCTCCTTGCCCGAAGGCTCCGGCGAGACCGTCTTCAACCAGGGCTGGATCGACGCATATTGGGCATAGAAATGCGTGAAATCGGGCACCAGGTCCTTGATCACATCCATATGCGGCAGCGGCGTGATCCGGACCTCGCCCTTCACGTCCTCGATCGCGGTGGTGCAGGCGAGGCCGTTGCGGCCGTCCATGTTCATCGAGCAGGAGCCGCAAATCCCCTCGCGGCAGGAGCGGCGGAAGGTCAGCGTCGGGTCCTGCTCGCTCTTGATCTTGATGAGCGCGTCGAGGACCATCGGGCCGCACGTGTCGAGGTCGACGTCGAACGTGTCGTAGCGCGGATTTTCGCCCGCGTCGGGGTCGTAGCGATAGACCTTGAACTTCTTCACGCGGGTCGCCCCGGCCGGAGCCTTGTGCGCGCGCCCCTTGCCCTTGATCTTGCTGTTCTTCGGAAGCGTGAATTCGGCCATGTCATTCCCCTGATGCGGGCGGGATAGCGCCTCGCGGCGCGCCACTCAATGGTCGAGAAGGCCGTGCCGCCTGAGGCTCTCGCACAGGATCGTCTCGATCAGCTGCTCCTGCGTCCAGCCGGCGGCCTTCGCGGAGCGGCCATAGACCTTCTCCGACCAGAGGTTGCAGTTGAGGTTGACCTCCAGCATCCGGACCTCGCCCGTCTCCATATCGAGCCGGAATTCATAGCGCCCATAGTCGAACGGGCGGAAGATCTCGACCATCTTGCGAGTGAGTTCGTCGATCCTGGGCTGCCACTCGCTGTTGGTGAATTCGACGAGCTGATATTTCTGGGCCCGGTCGACCAGGTCGCGCTTCTCATAATAAGTGCGAAGGTGCGACGGATCGGCCTGCTCGAAGAGCATCATCGGCATGACGACGGGTTCGCCGTCGACGGTGATCACCGGCACCTCGACATCGCTGCCGTTGAGGAAGGGCTCGACGATCGCGTCATGGCCCATGTCGTGAATCTCGGCGACGGCGCGCGCGACCCCGGCCCAGTCGTGCGCGTCCATCACGCCCCAACTCGCCGAGGAGGCGTTGGGCTTGATCACCATCCGCTCCGCCATAAGAGCGTCGGCCTCCCGCACCGGCGCGCCCCGGCGGTAGATCGCCCAGGGACTGGTGGGAACGCCGCGCGCCTTCGCCTCCAGCTTGGTAGAATGCTTGTCGTCGGAAATTCCGCGCAGGATCGGGCTCGCCCCCATGAACGGAATGCCGTGCCGCGTGCAGAGCAGCGGCAGCATCATCTCGCTGTTCAAAAAGCCGCCCCGGTTGAGCAGCGGGAAGACGAAGTCCACGTCGGGCTTGTCGAACAGCGCCTCGTAGCGATTCTCCAGCACCAGGTTCAGCCCCAGCTCCTGCAGGATTTCCCGCACCTCAACATGATAGAGGGCGTGGTTGCCGTCCTCCGGGTGAAGCCCGCCGCCCCATTTGGCGTGCTTGGCGATGAACATGATCTTCAGGCGCCGCTTCGCCTCCTCGGGGATGGTGAGCGGCCGGACGGACTGGAGCACTAAACTTGCCTTTCAAGGACGGGCGGCTGCGATGGATAGCGCCACCCCGGCGTCCGGCGTCATAATGCCGAGATGGACCGAGGCCAAGGGGCGGCTTATGGGGAGGTGATGACCCAGGACACAGCCGCCACCCAGGCGATGACGGAAGGCGGCGACGCCCGCCTCCATCTGGACGCGAAAACGGGCCTCAACCGCTACCATTCGGGGCCCAGGCCGAGCGACGTGCTCGCCTATGCCTCCTCGACCGCGAACGACATTTCGCCGGACGCCTTCGCCCATGTGGAAGCGGTGCTGAAGGAACTGGCGCCGGCGGGCGATTTCATGCCCAAGGCCTATGCCGCGCATCTGCGGCAGCTACGGCGGCGAATCCGCAAGGCCTATCGCGTCGCACATGACGTCGAGATCGTGTTCGCGCCTTCGGGCACCGACCTCGAATATGTGGCCCTCGCCGCCGTCGCGGGCAAGGCGGCGGGCGGAACCCACAACATCCTTCTCGGCGCCGACGAAGTGGGAAGCGGCTGCATCCATTCCGCCCACGGCCGCTATTTCGCCGACGAGACCGCGCTCGGCATCTCGACCAAAGTGGGCGAGGGTGTGCCAGGACTCGACGACACTCATGTCGACCTGATTGATATCCCGGTGCGCGACGTGCAGGGTCACGCGCGGCCGTCGTCCGACATCACGGCGGCGATCGAGGATGCGATCACGGCGGCCCAGGCGGCGGACCGCTATCCGCTCATCCACGTCGTCCACGGCTCCAAGACCGGGCTGATCCTGCCCGCGCTCGACGATATCGACCGATTGCGCGCCGCGCATGGCGATGCCGTCACTTTCGTCGTCGATGCCTGCCAGGCGCGGATCACGTCCGCGGCCATCGCCGACTATCTGGGGCGCGGCGCCATCGTCTTCATCACCGGCTCCAAATTCATGGGCGGGCCGCCGTTCAGCGGCTTCGCGCTCGTCCCGCCCGCGCTGGCGGCCGGCGCGGCCGCGCTTCCGCGGGGCCTTGCCACCATCTTCCGCCGCGCCGAATGGCCCGAAGCCTGGCCGGGCGCGACGCCGCTGCCCGACGCCGCCAATCTCGGCCTGTCGCTGCGGCTGGAAGCCTCGATCTTCGAGCTGGAGCGCTTTCAGGCCCTGTCGCTGGAAGAGGTCACGCGGGTCGTCCTCGCCTTCCACGCGGCGGTGCGCCAGGCGATGATCGGGCCCCTGCCGATCCGCCGCGTCGCGCCCTATCCGCCGGGCGACCGGGCCGAGGCCGACAGCCATCCGATCGAGATGCGCACGCTTTCGACGCTCGACCTCTCCCATCTGGGCGAGCCGGCAACCTTCGAGGACGCCCAGCACTGGCACCACGACCTCCTCGCCCACGGCATCCGCCTCGGCCAGCCGGTCAAATGCGTGAAGCTCGACGACGGGCGCTGGGGCGCCACCCTTCGCGTCGGCCTCTCGATGCCGAACGTCGTCGCTCGGGTCGGCCTTTCCGACAGGGCGCTCAAGCGCGCCTTCGAGGCCGACATGGACCGGATCGAGCTCGCACTCGCCGCCGTCTCGGGTCAACAAGACGCGCCCAGCCTGGCGAAGGCTTGTTAGTTCCGTTCCCGGCGAAAGCCGGGGTCCAGACGAAGCAATAAACTGGGCCCCGGCCTTCGCCGCGGCCCATCATGCCTCCGCCGCCTCCCGCCCGCCCCAGTTGAGGTTGCGCGTGAGATACATCACCACCGCTAGCGCCGCGAAGAGCAGCAGCGATCCGATCAGCAGCGAGAAGGCCTCGAGGCTGAGCAGGATGTAGAGCACGACGTACAAGGCGATCAGCAGCGCTCCGATGAACAGCGCCCGTCGCCAGCTTTTCAGGACCGCCGCCGAATAGGCCGTGTTGAGCCCGATGATCGCCGTGCTCGCCACGACATAGGCCGGCGTGAAGCCGATCACCTCGGCGAAGGCCAGCAGCAACACGAAGAACAGCACCAGCCCCGCGCCGACCAACAGATATTCCACCGCCGACACGTGCACGCCGCCGATGACGTCGAACAGCAGGAAGGCGAGGAAGGTGAAGCCGATGAACAGGAAGCCATATTTGGTGGCGCGATTGACGCGGGAATACAGATCGACCGGCTGGACGAGGTCGATGCGAGCCTCATAGCCTCCCGCCGGCGAGGCGACGACGGAGGGGTCCATCACCCTTTGGGGTGCGCGCGCATTGCCCTCCGGCGCACCGGTGCTCACCAGCGACTGGCCGAGCGCCAGGTTGCCGACGCGGTAGGTGGCGGTGAAGCCCTGTTCGGAGACGCTCCGCTCGACGGGAAGGAAGCCGCCCTGGAAAGAGGGATGCGGCCAGGGCGACGTTACGCGCCAGCGCGTGTCGCCGGCCTGCGGCGCCAGGCTCAGCCAGCCATTGCCGCGAAAATCATAAGCGAAATCGACGGTCACCGCCGCGACGGCCAGCGAGCCGGCGTCGAGCCAGGCGAAGAAGCCCGAGCCGCTCGTCGCCGCCGTGCCGCCGCCCGGCTGTAGCCTGAGCGGCCGTCCCGCCACCGACACCCGCGGCGGCTGCCCGAAGAGTCCGCGCGGATCGCTGATGCCGAAGCGAAGCTCCGCCCGGTCGAGCGCCATGTCCGGCACCGCGACTCCGAAGCGCGACAAATCCTCCGGCATGGCGAAGCGCGCCTTGCCGCTCATCGTCGCCTCATAGACCACGGCTTCGTAGATCGACCGTTGCCGCCGCTCCGGGCGGATGACCGTCTCGATATCCGCGATCTCCGGCGACAAGGTCAGCTCCTGCCAGACCTGCCGCGAGCGCACGACGGGTCGGCCGCCCTCGGTCACCGTCTCCGTCACGGTCTGCCGATAGGGAATGACGAGCAGCGGCCCCGCCACGTGCTGCGGCCCGCCCCACCCTTCGGCGATCGAGGCGCGCGCCGTCTCCGACTGCATCTGCCGATCGTAAACCAGCATCCAGACGGAGAAGAGCGGGATGGCGAGAAGAAGGCCGATGAGGATGGCGAGGCCAAGCTTGGCGCTCGGTGAGCGATCGGCGGAAAACAAACCCATGGCACGACTCCTGACGCAACTCGTCGCTGTTTATGCACGCTTCATCGACGATTGCCCAGCCCAAATCAGGCGGGAGCGCAATAACGCCCCCGCTCCTCCGGCGGCGACCGCAACCGCGTATCGAAATAATAACCCGCCATTTCGGCCGCCCGCTCCTTGTCCTCGGCGGGAATAAAGGGCGCCGCGTCGCGCTGCCATACGGCGACGCAGTCTTCCCTGGAGGCCTCCGAGGCGGCGCAGTCGAGGAGGGCATTGTAGGCGCCGCGCCAAGCGAGGAAGCGCTCGCGGTCCATCGCCGCGCCGTGGCCGGGCACCAGAGTGGTGAACGGCGTGGCGGTGATGGCATCCAGCGCCTTCCGCCATCCTTCGGGGCACGCCGTATCCATGAACGGCACCAGTCCGACGACAAGGTCGCCCGCGATCAGCAGCCCGGTCACGGCGTCGTAGATCCAGACATCGCCCTCGGTGACGGCATAAGGCGCGAGGTTCAGCTGGAGCGTCCGTCCGGCGATCGAGCGTTCGCCGGACGAAGTGACCGGCACCGTCGGGCGCAGCACATCCGGCTTGTCGATCGTCGCATGGCCGCGTCGAATCTCCGCGACTTCCTCTGCGCTCGCCTTGCTCGACTGGATATAGGCTTCGGACCGCGCCCGACTCTCGCGGAGGAACCCGGTCAGCGCCCCGTCGATCGCCCGACTGGCATGGACCTCGGCCTCGGGATAAGCAGCCATGATTTCGGCGTTGCCGGTCGTGTGGTCAAGATGCCAGTGGGTGTTGATGATCGCCGCTATGGGCTTACCCTTGGCCTTCGCATAGCCAAGCAGCTTGTCGCGATGCGCGGGGTGACGCCCGGTATCGACCAGGATCAGCCCCTCCGGCGCGTCCAGGAAGACGCTGTTCCCGTCCGGCCCCTTGCCCGGAACGAAGCTGCCCGGAATCACCTCATAACCAAGATGTTGTTCCGCCTCAGCCGATTCAGGCGCGCAGCCAACAAGGCCCAGCGCAACCAGCGCCCAGCTCACCCTCTCAGCAATCGACATGACGCCCCTCCCATGAGCGCGCCGGATCGTGCGCGCGCAGATCTACGCCGAAATCGCCAGTCGCCTTCAACGCCAGCAGCACGCTGACCCAGCCGGCATGGTTTTCGACCCACTCTTCGGCGGACGCGATCCCCGTTTCGACCAGATGCACATCGCACCCGTGTCCGTCATCGGGAGACAGAGTGACGGTGACTGTCGATCCCCCGAAATAGCGAAAGACGAAACGGCCGGGCGCTTTCTCCTCCACGACCTCAACCGACAAATGCTGTCTTTTGATGAACCGGAGATCGAAACCGCCTGCCGTGGCGCGCGATCCCTCGGCCCAGAAACGCGCTCGCCCCGCATTCGTCGTCCATGCGTCGAACACCTTCTCCGGGGCGCTCTTGAGATGAAGCCGCCACTCGATCGGCCGCGCGCCGTCCTCATGGCTGTTCCTAGCGGAGGGGGTCCGAATCCAAATCCGACACAAGACGTCCTCGTTGATCGCCCGACAGCAACTCGCAATGGTTCGCCTTGCCGAACCAGCGGTAGCGACGGGCTGCTACCTGGTCGTACAGCCAGTCGCGCAAGCCACGGGGCACGACTTTGCCGATCAGTGCCAGACGCCACCATCCACCCAGGATGGTGGCCAATCGAAAATAGCCGTCCGATTTGGTATAGGCATGACCGCCATCGATGAGCAGGTAGGTGGCGTCCATCTCCAGCCCGAGCCGGCGATAAAGCGACTGGCCAAGTGGCGACTGCGCCGACGCGAAGTCGACACGGCCTGCGCGATCATGCCGCATCAGGAATGATGCTCCGCTCGAGCAGAGTACGCAAACGCCATCGAAAACGAACAGCGGTCGATGGCGCCACAGCGGCTCGTCGATAGCTTCGCGGTCGGTCATCCGCCCTTGCGATAGACGGATATATCGAGGCCATCCAGCGCGCCGAGGTAGGCGTCGAGATCGATAAGATCGAGACAGGGCATGGCGCCGCGCCGGGCGATCTCGTTTCGCGCGAGCCGTCGCGCAAGCAATATGGCGGGCATGCAGGGAATGTAGGGCCCATGTCCCGAACGCGCGACGAGATAATAAGCGATGCGAAGAGGTTCGCCTTCCGCGTCGGCTCCCTCGAGAACCATATGAAATCCGCTGCGGCTGCCGCCCATTTGATCGAACAGGAAAGCCATTTTGAGCAAGGGCTCGGCGTAATGGTCGAGCGATTTCAGCAGGCCGATACGAACCAGCCAGCCAAGTGCCCATGCGCCGAAATGCAGGATCGGTATTTCATGTCCGGCCGCGAACCGGATCGAGCGAAGGGATGGATAGCGGCTCGGAAAGAGGGCCAGGTCGGGAATATCACAATTGCCGAACCAGCGGCGCCCAAGTTCGGGATAATTCTCGCTGTGGGTGTCATGCCAGCCATAGACCCGATGCGGTTTCCCTTCCCGCCACGCATCGAAGGGCCTGCCGACGTAGCTTAGGACGGCGGAGGTGGTCGCAAGGCCGCGATTGGTCTGCTGGGCGGCGCTGATCCCGTAATCCACGGATTCGAGCGCGGCGAAGCGCGGTTTGAAATGGTCGATCACTGCGCCCGTGAGGCATGGCACCGAGCTGGCGCCGCTCACCGCGAGCACATCAGCCGCTCGCGCCGCGTCATCAAGAACGCCGATTCCCGCCACGAAATGTCGGGCGTCGGCGAGGTCCACATAGTGGATTCCGCTCGCGATGCAGGCCTCGGCGACCGCATAATCCTGCCGTTGAAACGGGCCCGTCGTGTGAATGACGATATCGGGCTGGACGGCGGCAAGGGCGGCGGACACATCGCCGTCGATGTCGATACTGTGCCCCTCGGCGCGGTTGACCGCATCGAGGCTCGCGGCGAAGCGTAGCGCCTTCTCGGACGAGCGTCCGCCGATCAGCAGGAGAATCGCGGGATCGTCGGCCAGCGAGCGGGCGATGTAGCTGCCGAAGTTGCCATAGCCGCCGATGATGAGGACGCGCTTCACCACGATGGTTTGGCCACCATCAGATAGAAAATGACTACGAGGCTGGTGAAGGCCGGCCAGCCGAGCGCGAACCACCAGCGGAACAGGCGCCGCGTTCGGGCGTCGTCGATTGCTCCACCCGCTGCCCGCCGCCGGACGAGGTCGCGCAGACGAATCTGGATCACCACCACCGGAAGCCAGCACAGTCCGGCGAGCAGATAGAGGGCATAGGTCGCGAGGAGCCAGAAATCGTTCCAGACGAAACCGGCGTGGACGATGAGCCAGGCGCCCGTGATCGGCTGCAAGACGACGGCGGGCGCCGTGAACAGAGTATCCGCAACCACCGTCACGCGGGTCGCGAACAGGCGCGCGGCCAGGTCGGGATCACGCAGCCCCATCAGGCAAAAAAAGGCGATGCCAAGGCCGGTGCCGAACAGCACCGTGGCGCTGATAATGTGCAGGGTTTTGACGAGCAGGTAGGTGTCCACGGCGAGTATGCTACCGCGGACGCCTCGCCGCCGCGCTCCTCAATACACCCGCGCCTTGGGCTTTATGTAGGCGATGTCGTCCGTCAGCGTGTAGTCGTGGACGGGGCGATAATCGATCGAGACCTTGCCCTTATCGAACCAGGCCGCCGTGTGCTTCATCCAGTTCTTGTCGTCGCGGTCGGGATAGTCCTCGTGCATGTGGGCGCCGCGGCTTTCCTTGCGGTTGGCGGCCGAGTGCATCGTCACCACCGCCTGCGGGAGCATGTTGTCGAGCTCCAGGGTCTCGATCAGGTCGGTGTTCCAGATTAGGCTGCGGTCGGTGACGTCGATGTCATCGAGGCGCTGGTAGATCTGGTCGATCCTGGCCATGCCCTCGGCCAGCGTCTTTTCAGTGCGGAACACGGCGCAGTCGGCCTGCATCGTCTTCTGCATGGCGAGGCGGACCTCGGCGGTCGGACTGCCGCCCTTGGCGTGGCGGTAGCGGTCGAGGCGGCCGAGCGCCATTTCCTCCGACCCCTTGGGCAGCGGCCGATGCTTGGCGGCGCGGTCGATCACTTCGCCCAGGCGATGCCCCGCCGCCCGGCCGAAGACGACGAGATCGATCAGGCTGTTGGAGCCCAAGCGGTTGGCGCCGTGGACGGAGACGCAGGCCGCCTCCCCCACCGCGAACAGGCCCGGCACCACCGCGTCCGGATCGCCGTCCTTCAGGGTCACGACTTCGCCATGATAATTGGTCGGGATGCCGCCCATATTATAGTGGACGGTCGGCACCACCGGCAGCGGCTGCCGCGTCAGATCCACGCCCGCGAAGATCTTCCCGGTCTCGCTGATGCCGGGAAGGCGTTCGGCGAGGACTTTTGGATCCAGATGGTCCAGATGCAAGAATATGTGATCTTTATCTTTTCCGACGCCGCGGCCTTCGCGGATTTCCATGGCCATCGAGCGGGAGACGACGTCGCGTGACGCCAGGTCCTTGGCGCTCGGCGCATAGCGTTCCATGAAGCGCTCGCCCTCGGAGTTGGTGAGATAGCCGCCCTCGCCGCGCGCGCCCTCGGTGATGAGGACGCCGGCGCCGTAGATGCCGGTCGGGTGGAACTGGACGAACTCCATGTCCTGCATCGGCAGCCCCGCGCGCAGCACCATGCCGCCGCCGTCGCCGGTGCAGGTATGGGCCGAGGTCGCCGAGAAATAGGTGCGGCCGTAGCCCCCGGTCGCCAGCACCACCGCCTGCGAACGGAAGCGGTGGACGGAGCCGTCGTCCATGCAGAGCGCGATGACGCCCCGGCACTCCCCGCCCTCCATGATCAGGTCGAGCGCGAAATATTCGATGAAGAAGTCCGCGTCGTATTTCAGCGACTGCTGGTAGAGCGCGTGCAGCATGGCGTGGCCGGTGCGGTCGGCGGCGGCGCAGGTGCGCTGGGCGGGCGGCCCCTCGCCCATATTCTGCATCATGCCGCCGAACGGGCGCTGGTAGATCTTGCCCTCGGACGTGCGGCTGAACGGCACGCCGGCATGCTCCAGCTCATAGACCGCGGCCGGCGCTTCGCGCACCATATATTCGATCGCGTCCTGGTCGCCGAGCCAGTCGGAGCCCTTGACGGTGTCGTACATGTGCCAGGTCCAGTGGTCCGGCCCCATATTGCCGAGCGACGCCGCGATCCCGCCCTGCGCCGCCACCGTATGGCTGCGGGTCGGGAACACCTTGGTGATGTTGGCCGTCTTCAGCCCCTGCTCGGCCGCGCCCATCGTCGCGCGCAGCCCCGCCCCGCCGGCGCCGACGACGACGACGTCGTAGTCATGGTCGATGATCTTGTAGGCGGCGCTTGTGTTCGAGTTTGGCATTTACGAAGCGTCCCCGCCAAAGGCGATCTTGAGAACCGAGAAGAGGGCGAGCGCGCCCACCGCGATCGTGAAGAAGTTGACCAAGGTGATGGAGAAGAACCTCATCCCCTCCTCATGCACATAATCCTCGATCACCACCTGCAGGCCCAATTTCAGATGCCAGAAGGTCGAGGCGATGAGCAGCAGCATCGGCACCGCGACCAGCGGCTCCGCCAGCCATTCCGTCACCGCCGCATGGTCGAGGCTCGGCATCCGCAGCAGCGACACGACGAACCAGACGAAGAGCAGCAAGGTCGAGACCGAGAGCATCCGCTCCAGCCACCAGTGATGCGCGCCGGACTCGGCCGAGCCCAGCCCCCGCACGCGCTTGAGCGGCGTCTCCATCCTCATGTTGCCCTCACTCCCAGGATATAGAGCCAGGTCAATACGGTCAGCACGATCGCGGCGGCGACCGTCACATTGGCCCAGAATTTGTTGGTGGGAAGCGCATAGCCCGCGCCCATGTCCATCACGAAATGGCGCAGGCCCGAGGCGGTATGCTGGAAGAAGGCCCAGGTAAGGCCGATCCAGACGACGACGCCGTACCAGCTCCGCGCATGGCCGACGAAACTCTCATAAGCGTCCGCCCCGCTCGCCGCCGCCGCCAGCCACCAGGTAAAGACGATCGCGCCGACGGTGGCGAGGCCGGAGCCCGTCACCCGGTGCAGGATCGAAACCAGCATCCCCGGCCCCCAGCGCCAGATGCTGAGATGGGGCGAAAGCGGGCGCGACGGATTGCGGTGCATAAAGTCCTCCCCGCAAAGTGGTACTTTGCGGGGGCCCCGCTTTGGAGCCCCCAATTGCGGCTGCCCGCTTTTAGGACTTGGGCGGCAGGTTGCAAGGGCGGGCGACGGGGGAGCGGCGTCTCAGCTGGCGTCGCATGAGACGAGGTCGGATTTTCGTATATACGTGAACCCCTTGAAACATCGGCCGGCGTGTATATACATAAAATGGTGGAAATCGATTTCGATCCCGCCAAGGATGCCGCCAATATCGAGAAGCACGGCATCTCGCTGTCGCGGGCCGCCGATCTCGTTCCGCTCGTTTTCGTCGAGGACGATCGTTTCGAGGAGCCTCGCTACCGTGTCTATGGCTTCATCGACGATGTGCCTCATTGCCTCGCCGCGACGGATCGCGGCGGCAAGGTTCGGGTGATCAGCCTGCGCCGGGCCCATGCCAAGGAGATGCGCCGTTATGCCGAATAAGCCTGTCGTGTTCGACGATGAGAATCCCGAATGGACGAAAGAGGATTTCGCCCGCGCCCGCCCCGCGAGCGAGCTTCCGCCCCAGATCGCGGCGGCCTTCCGCCGTCCTGGACGCCCTGCCGGCTCGAAGAAGCAGGCGGTGTCGATCCGGCTTGATGAGGACGTGTTGAAGAAGTTCAAGGCGACGGGGCCAGGGTGGCAGTCGCGCATCAATGAGGCGTTGAAGCGGGCGCGAGTCTAGTAGGTATCCCGCCGAAATTCTTAAGCGGTGGTGGAGTAGCCTCTTTCGTTCAGCGCGGCCTTGCAGCGGACATTGGCGAGCGTCGGTGCAATGCGGTTCAGGGTTTCCTCATTCAGGTCGGCGCACGGTTTGTAGGGGGCATGGACCTCCTGAGAGCACCATTCGCAGGTCCGACCGACAGCGGATGCCGCTGGCGCTGCCTGCACGGACGGCAAAGGTTGAATCACACCTGAGCCTTCGAGGCGCGAGAAGTTCGCCGGTCGCCGCTAGGATCACGCCGGCAATGAACGCTCCTATACCAGCTTGAAAGAAGAGTGCCTGATATTGGAGCTTGCCGAGATTGTAGGTTTCTTCGCTCAATCCATAAATACCACTGGTAGATACAGTCGGTTGGTAGATGAGAGCTCCCATCATCAATAGCGGGCCAAATATGATCAGACCGATACCCGCCCCCTTCATTTTACTCCTCCCCGTAAGATGAAGGCGATTGTTCGCGCCATGTGACCGCTCGTCAAGCGTGAACGACCATGACCCGCCCGTCACCGCCGACGGCGACGAATGCGGGATCGTGGCGTGCGGGCTGGGTGTCGACGGGCTCGGCTATGTGCTCGGCGACCATTCGGCGGGCGGGCTCTCGCCGGAGCAGTGGGCGCGGAAGGTCGCGTACGCGGCGGAGACCTGGCGCGCGGACCGGATCGTCGCCGAGGGCAATCAGGGCGGCGAGATGGTCGAGGCGGTGCTGCGCGGCGCGGGCGTGAAGCTCGGCGTCACGCGGGTGCATGCGCGGGTGAGCCTGTCGAAGCCCTGTCCTTTTCCTACCTGGCCGCTGTCGACAGCAGACAAAGCATGGCTTCGACAGGCTCAGCCTGGGCGGAAGTCTTTAGGTCCGCCTGTTCATAAATGCTCTCGCCCCGATCACTAACGCCATCTTAACCAGTGACCCTTAGCAGCGAAGGTGAAAGTTCCCTTCGCGAGCGAGGCAAGAGCGTGGCGATCAAAGGTGGCAAAGTACTTATCGGGGATCGGTTTCCCCTGTTCGACCAGGACGGATCTCTGGCGGAGATGGGCCGCGAAATCTGGTCGCTGATCGAGCTTGAGGCGGAGAAGATCGGCCGCGCCTTCGCCCATCAATATGTCGCCTCCTACAATCCCGGAGAGGCGATCGACCCGGCGCGCGAGGCGGAGCTGGTGAGGCTGACGACGCCTTATGTGGCGCTCAAATTCCCCGACCTCGGCGCCCAGAAATGGGTCGATGTCGCCGGCAACCTGGCGACCGTCGCGGCCAGGATCGCGCCGCTGACCGCGATCATCGCCGGTATCGCCGCGGCGGGTTCCAAGGTGCAGGATATTCTCGCGCGGGTCATCGTCGGCGACGCCGAGCGGCTGGCGCGTCTCAACCGGGCGGTGACCCAGGCGACGCTACTCGAGGTCGACATCTTCTCGGCCCATTACGACCTGCTCCGCGCCCGCGCCGAGCAGGAGCAGCGCACCGCGCGCGGCGCCGAGTTCAACAGCGAGATACTGGGCGTGGTCGAACGCACCGCGTCAGAAAGCCAGACCCTCCGCAACCAGGCCGCCGATGCGTCCGCGGCCGCGCGCGGCATGCTCGGCAAGACGTCGGAAGTCGCGGCGGCGGCCGAGCAGTCGGCGGTGGCCATGCGGGAAGCGGCCCAGACGGCGGCCGGCCTCATCCAGGCGATCGAGGATGCCCGCAACGAAGTGGAAGTCGCCGCCGGCGTCGCCACACGTGCCGGCAGCCAGGCGTCGGAGGCGGTGAAGGTCAGCCAGGCGCTCTCCGATCACGTCGAGGCCATCGAGTCGATCTTGGGCCTTATCCGGGATATCGCCGGCCAGACCAACCTCCTCGCCCTCAACGCCACCATCGAGGCGGCGCGGGCGGGCGATGCCGGTCGCGGCTTTGCCGTGGTCGCGCAGGAGGTGAAGAGCCTTGCCAGCCAGACGGCGCGCGCGACGGACGACATAACTTCGAAAATTTCGGCGATCACGGCTGCGACCCGCCAGACGGTGGAGGCGAACGGCTGCATCCAGGAGACGGTGGTCGAGGTGCAGTCGTCGGCCGACCGCATCCGCCAGGCGATGGAGGTACAGGCGCAGACCGTGACCATGATCACCGCCGCCGTCGACGAGACCGCGCTGGCGGCCGACTCCATGTCGTCGACCATCGCCGCGATCCGTTCGGACACCGAGACGGTGGTGAGCGAGATCGGCGAGGTCGAGAAGAATTTCGGCCGCGTCGACGAGCAGATGGCGACCTTCAAGGAGGCGACCGGACGGTTCGTGGGCAGCTTCGCCGCCTGATCCCGCCGCTAAGCTCTCCTTTACCGGGGTCGTGATAGGCGGCGGCGGTGGCGAGCTTGAGGACGCGTCATGGCCGATTTTCATGTGAACGAGGATGGTTCGAAATTGCAGAAGCTGACGCCTCAGCAGGTGGCGAACCGCCTCGCTGCCTATAATGCCGACGGCTCGTTCGAAGCCGACCTCGGAGCCTTGTGGCGGGACGCCGGCGGAGTGCTCGGGCCGGTCATAGAGGAGCATGCCGGCGAAGAGCTGGCCGGGGCGTTTCGCGAACGCTGCACCGGCGCCGTCGACACCGACTGGATCCATGGAATCGCCGCCTACGGGATCGAACTCTACAGCCGCCGCCGCTCGGTTCCCGAAGTGATCAACCTTAGGGCGCGACTCACCGCCGAGATGATCGGAGCGCTGGGCGCCGCCTTCGCCGACGACAAGCCGGCGCTCGGCCGCGCGACCCAGACATTGGTGCGGCTGCGCGCCTATGAGACGGACATCATCCTCGCCCAGATCGGCCTCCTGGAGGCCGACGAGGCCGCGGAAGCCAGGGGCCAGCAGAGCGAGGCGTTCCAGCGCACGGTGACCGATCTGGTCGCCGCGACCGCCCAGGAATCGGCCGGCCTTCGCGACCGCACCACCGCCACATCCACCGCCGCGCGCGGCATGCTCGGCAAGACGTCCGAAGTCGCGGCGGCGGCCGAGCAGTCGGCGGTGGCGATGCGCGAGGCGGCGCAGACCGCGGCGGGGCTCATCCAGGCGATCGAGGATGCGCGCAACGAAGTGGAGGTCGCCGCCGGCATCGCCACCCGTGCCGGCAGCCAGGCCTCCGAAGCCGTCAACGTCAGCCAGGCCCTCTCCACCCACGTCGAAGCCATCGAATCGATCCTGAGTCTCATCCGCGACATCGCCGGACAGACGAATCTGCTGGCGCTCAACGCCACGATCGAGGCGGCTCGGGCGGGCGATGCGGGGCGCGGCTTCGCGGTTGTGGCGCAGGAAGTGAAGAGCCTCGCCAGCCAGACGGCGCGCGCGACGGATGACATCACGGCCAAGATTACCGCCATCCAGCAGGCCACCAAGCAGACGGTGGAAGCCAACGGCTCGATCCAGGAGACGGTGGTCGAGGTCCAGTCCTCCGCCGACCGCATCCGCCAGGCGATGGAGGTGCAGGCGCAGACCGTGACGATGATCACCGCCGCCGTCGACGAGACCGCGCTGGCGGCCGACTCCATGTCCTCGACCATCGCCGCCATCCGCGCCGATACGGATCGCGTCACGACCGAGATCGACGAGGTCGAATCGGGTTTCGTCCGGGTCAACGACCAGATCACCCGCTTCCGCGCCACCACCGCCGAATTCGTCAACAGCTTCGCCGCCTGAGGCCTTTCCCTCGGCGCCATCGCCGCCTATCGAGCGGCCATGGCAAAGCTCAACATCCTCGTCACCGGCACCAGCCGGGGCATCGGCAAATCCATCGCGGCGGCGCTTTCCGCGCACAATGTCGTGGGCCATTCCAGCCGCGGCGAGGAAGGCCGCATCGCCGCCGACCTCTCCCATCCGGGCGCGCCCGAACCGCTTTGGGCGGAGGCGCTGGACCGGCTCGGCGGCCATGTCGATGTGCTGGTCAACAACGCCGGCATCTTCGAGGCCGCGCCGATCGACCAGAGTCATGACGACTGGGTTTCCGCGTGGGAGCGGACGATGCGGATCAACCTTGCGGCCTCGGCCGAACTCTGCCGTCTCGCCGTCCTCCATTTTCGCGCACAGGGCGGCGGTCGCCTCGTCAATGTCGCGAGCCGCGCCGCCTATCGCGGCGATTCGCCGCAGCATTGGCACTATGCCGCCTCCAAGGCCGGCATGATCGGCATGACCAAGACGATCGCGCGGGGCTATGGGCACGAGAACATCCTCGCCTTCGCCGTCTGCCCGGGCTTCACCATGACCGGCATGGCCGAGGATTATGTCGAGAGCCGGGGCGGCTCCAAGCTGCTCGCCGACATTCCGCTCGGACGCGTCGCCACCGCCGACGAGATCGCGGAGACGGTGCGCTGGCTCGCGGTCGATGCGCCGGCTTCGGCCACCGGGGCGGTTATCGACGTCAACGGGGCGAGCTTTGTCCGATAGCTGGAAGGCCACGCTCCCCTGCACCAAGGCGGAAGCCGAGGCGGTGGCGGCGGATATCTCGCAGCTCGTGCTGCTGGAGACGACCCCGGTGTTGATGACGCGCGAGCCGGATCCCGTCCGGCCGGAGGAATGGTTGCTCGAAGCCTATTTCGATGAGGCGCCAAGCCCCGACACGCTGTCTGCACTGAAAGCTCTGGCGCCGAGCGCGGGCGATGTCGAACCGATCGTCGAGAGGCTTGCCGAAGAGGATTGGGTGACTCTCAGCCAGGCCGGGCTGGAACCGATCCATGCCGGCCGCTTCTTCGTTCATACGCCCGCGCACCGCGACAAGATTCCGGCGGACGCCGTGCCGCTGGAGATCGATGCCGGGCGCGCCTTCGGCACCGGCCAGCATGAGACGACCACGGGCTGCCTTATGGCGCTCGATCGCCTCAAGTCCACCGGCGGACACTTTTCCAACATTCTCGATCTCGGCACCGGCACCGGCCTCCTCGCTTTCGCCGCGCTGCGGCTGTGGCCCACGGCGCGCATGGCCGCCTCCGACATCGATCCGGTCTCGATCGAGGTGACGGAGGAGAATGCCGGCATCAACAATATTCCCCTCGGCCGCGCGCGCGGACAGGTCGAGCTGGCCGTCGCGACAGGCCTGGAACATTCGCGTCTCAAGACCCGAGCGCCTTACGACCTCATCATCGCCAATATTCTCGCCGGCCCGCTGATCGACCTTGCTCCGTCGGTGGCGGGCGCGCTGAAAGCGGGTGGCCGCCTCATCCTGGCTGGCCTGCTCGAAACTCAGGCCGAGCGCGTCGCGGCGGCGTATCGCCGCCAGGGGCTGATGCTGAGTTCCACCCTCGTTCGCGGCGACTGGCCGACCCTGGTGATGCGCAAGCGCAAGGCGCTGGGCTGGAGGTAGCCAAGGCCGTCATGCTGAACTTGTTTCAGCATCCATGTCGGAGCCTTCGCGATTGGAGAGATGGACCCTGAAAGTTCAGGGTGACGAAGAGGCGAAGATTTCCGCCCACTTTGCCTCGTCGATTACCTCGATTCCCAGCTCCTGCGCCTTCTTGAGCTTGGAGCCCGCGCCGGGGCCGGCGATCACCAGGTCGGTCTTGGCCGACACCGAGCCGGAGACCTTCGCGCCCAGCGACTCCGCCTGGGCCTTCGCTTCGTCCCGCGACAACGTCTCCAGGCTGCCGGTGAACACGAGCGTCTTGCCGCTTACCGACGACGCGCGCGTTTCGTGCACCACATCCCGCGGCTCGACCCCGGCCGCGAGAATGTCGTCCACCACCTCGCGGTTGTGCGGCTCGTCGAAGAAATCGAGAAGGGCGTTCGCGACTTCAGGCCCGATATTGGGCGTGTCCACCACCGCCACCACCGCCTTGTCGCGGCGCTGGGCGAACTTGCGATCGGGCTCGGCCGGCGTCGACTGCGTCTCGGCGCGGATCGCCAGCGCCCGTTCGATCATCGCCATGAAATTCTCGAACGAACGGTAGCGGCGAGCAAGGTCTCGCGCCGTCACTTCGCCGACATGGCGGATGCCGAGCGCGAACAGGAAGCGGTCGAGCGTCGGACGGCGACGCGCGTCGACGGCGGCGATCAGATTGGCGGCCGATATCTCCGCCCAGCGTTCGCGGTTGAGAAGCTGGTCCTTTGTCAGCTTGAAGATGTCGGCGGGCGACTGGAGGAGACCGTCCCGAAAGAAGCTCTCGATATGGACGATGCCCAGACCTTCGATGTCGAGCGCGTGGCGCGACACGAAATGCCTCAACCGTTCGACCCGCTGCGCCGGGCAGATAAGGCCGCCGGTGCAGCGTATGTCGACCTCGCCCTCCTCGCGCACCGCGTCGGAGTCACATTCGGGGCATTCCGTCGGGAACACATAGGCCGGCCGCTTCTCGTCCCGCGTCAGATTCTCCAGCACCTGCGGGATGACGTCGCCGGCGCGCTGGATGACGATGCGGTCGCCGGGACGGACGCCCAGCCGCTCGATCTCGTCGGCATTGTGGAGCGTGGCGTTGGTGACGGTGACGCCGCCGACATTGACCGGCTCCAGCCGCGCCACCGGCGTCAGCTTGCCGGTACGGCCGACCTGGATGTCGATCGCCTTCAAGGTCGTCTGCGCCTTTTCGGCCGGGAACTTGTGCGCGATAGCCCAGCGGGGCGCGCGCGCCACCTGGCCCAGCCGCCGTTGCCAGTCGAGGCGGTCGACCTTGTAGACGACTCCGTCGATGTCGAACGGCAGGTCCGCCCGCTTGGCCTCGATCGCGCGATAGTGGGCGAGCGCCGCCTCAAGATTATCGAAGGGCAGGAAATCCTCGGAGACCGGCAGGCCCCAGCCGCTGATCACGCGCATCATGTTGCATTGCGTGTCGGCGGGGAGCGAGGACGCTTCGCCCCAGCCATGGGCGAGGAACCTCAGCGGCCGCGCGGCGGTAACGGAGGCATCCTTCTGGCGCAGCGACCCGGCGGCTGCGTTGCGCGGATTGGCGAAGATCTTGCCGCCGGCCGCCTCCTGCCGGACGTTGAGGGCCGCGAAATCGGCCTTGGACATGTAGACCTCGCCCCGCACCTCGAAGACGTCCGGAACATCTCCGTTCGTCCCGAACGTAGTCGAAGGGCGTTTTTCCGAGTCTGTGCCAGCGCCCCTCGACTTCGCTCGGGACGAACGGAGGTTCGTGGGAATGTCCGCGATGGTACGGACGTTGGGCGTGACGTCTTCGCCCGTGGTCCCGTCTCCGCGCGTCGCGGCGAGGACGAGCATGCCCTTCTCGTAGCGCAATGAGCAGGAGAGTCCGTCTATCTTGGGTTCGGCCGTGACGGTGATCGGCTCGTCCGGCGCAAGATTGAGATAGCGCCGGACGCGCCCGATGAAGTCCGCCACATCCTCCTCGGCAAAAGCATTGTCGAGGCTGAGCATCGGCGCCGCATGCCGCACCTTGGCGAGCGGCCCCGCCGGCACCGCCCCCACCTGCCGCGACGGGCTGTCCTCGCGCACCAGATGCGGGAAGGCCGCCTCCAGCTCGGCGTTGCGCCGCACCAGCGCGTCATAATCGGCGTCCGAAATCTCCGGCGCGTCCTCGGCATGATAGAGACGGTTGTGGTGCGCGATCTCCTCCGCGAGCCGCGCTAGCTCGGCGGCGGCTTCGGCATCGTCCAACCGGTCGGGCGTCCCGGCCATGCTCAGGCCAGGCTTTCGGCGAGAAAGGCCTCGAACGAGGCCCAAGCCCGGTTCGCCGCCACCGGATTGTAGAGCAGGCCCGATTCGGGGTCGGCGGCCCTGGGATTGGTGAAGGCGTGCATGGTGCCGCCAAAAGCGTGGATTTGCCAGTCGGCGCCGGCGCGGGTCAGTTCCTCGCCCAAGGCGGTGACGTGATCGGGCGGGGCCATCGGATCGTCCCAGCCATGAAAGGCGATGACGCGGGACTTGATCGAGGTGCCCTCGCGATTGCCGGGGGCGCCCAGCAGGCCGTGGAAGCTGGCGACGCCGCGCACATCGACTCCGGTGCGGGCGAGGTCGAGCGCGCACAGGCCGCCGAAGCAGAAACCCATCGCCGCGATCCGATCGCCGTCGACCTCCGGCAGCGCGCGCACGACATCGACCCAATGGAGCAGCCGCGATTGCAATCCCGCCCGGTCCGCCATCAGCGGGTTCATCAGCGCGGCGCATTCCTCCTTGTTGGTCCCGAGAACGCCCTTGCCATAGAGATCGCAGGCGAAGCCGGCATAGCCCAGCTCCGCCATCCGCCGCGCCACCGCGACTTCATTATCGGCGCGGCCTACCCAGCTGTGGAATATCAGGACGACCGGACGCGGGCCCGCCGCGGGATCGAAGGCCAGCACGCCTTCGAGTTGGGCCCCGTCATGGGTCGTTCCCAAGGTCCGTGTTTCGATCGTCATGCCGCCTCCAGCAGACGCGTCGCCTGGGCACGGGCTTCGTCGGTGATCTGGGCGCCGGAGAGCATGCGGGCGATCTCCTCGCGCCGGCGCGCCTCGTCGAGGGCGTGAACGCTGGTGCGGGTGACCAGGCCTTCGTGGCTCTTCTCGATGAGGAGGTGGCGGTTGCCGCGCGCGGCGACCTGCGGACTATGGGTGACGACGAGGAGCTGGGCGCCTTCCGCGAGGCGGTGCAGGCGTTCGCCGATCGCGCTCGCCACCGCGCCGCCAACGCCGCGGTCGATCTCGTCGAAGATCATGGTCGTGGCGCCGCCCTCCTCGGCCAGCGCCACTTTAAGCGCCAGGATGAAGCGCGACAGCTCGCCGCCGCTGGCGATTTTGATCAGGGGCCCGAGCGGGGCGCCGGGATTGGTCGAGACTTCGAACTCCACGCGATCGCGGCCCGCCGCCGTCCAATGCGCCTCCTCGACGGGCTCGATCACCGTCTTGAACCTGGCCGCATCGAGCTTCAGCGGCGCCAGCTCGCGCGCCACCGCCGCATCCAGCCGCGCGGCGGCCTCGGCGCGAAGGCCGCTCAGCGTCATCGCCTCCTGGACATAGAGCCGGTGCGCGTCCTGGGCTTCTGTCTCCAGCGCGGCGAGATTCTCGTCGCCCGCCTCGATCGCGTGAAGCCTTGAGGCGAGCTCGTCGGCTAATGCCGGCAGGGCCTCGGGCTCGACGCGATGCTTGCGGGCCAGCGCGCGGATCTCGAACAGCCGGGCCTCCGCCTCCTCGAGTCGCGCCGGATCGCAAGCCAGCGCCTCGCCAGCTTCGGCGAGCCGGTCCTCGGCCTCGGCCGCCTCGATCACGGCGCGGTCGATCGCGGCCAGCGCCTCGCCGAGTTTCTCATGCTCGTCGGCGATCCGCTCCAGCCGGCGCGCCGCCTGGCGCAGCAGCGACAGGCCGCCTTCCGATCCTTCGAGCAACTGACCGGCGGCCGCGATATCGTCGGCGAGCCGGGCGCCCTTCTGCATGTTGGCGCGCAGCTCTGCGAGCTCTTCCTCCTCGCCCGGCTGCTGTGCGAGCTTCGCCAACTCCTCGACGGCGTGCCGGAGATAGTCGCGGTCGCGCGCGGCCAGCGCGATCTCGTCGCGCGTGGCGGCGAGCCTCGCCTCGGCGGCGCGCCAATCCCGATAGGCCGCTTCGCACCCGTCGCTGTCGATGCGCCCGTAGGCGTCGAGCAGGGCGCGGTGGCCGCGCGGGTTCAAGAGGCCGCGATCGTCATGCTGACCGTGGATTTCGACGAGGAGCGAGCCCAGGTCGCGGAGCAGGCCGACCGAGGCCGACTGGTCGTTGACGAAGGCGCGGCTGCCGCCGTCGGACTTGACGATGCGGCGGATGACCAGCGGCTCGCCGGGCTCGGGTTCGAGGCCGTTGTCGCGGAGCAGGTCGAGGGCCGGGTGATCGGCGGGCGTCTCGAAGCTGACGCTGACCACGGCCTGGGCCTGACCGTCGCGGACAAGGCCGCTGTCCGCCCGCGTGCCGAGCGCCAGGCCGAGCGCGTCGAGGAGGATGGATTTGCCGGCCCCTGTCTCGCCGGTGAGGACGCCGAGGCCGGGCCCGAACTCCAGGTCGAGCGTGTCGATGAGGACGACGTCGCGGATGGAAAGGCCGGTCAGCATGGACCGGCTTTTGCCATTGCCGGATTCGTCAGATCAAGCGCCAGGCGTCGCCGCCGTCTGGGTCGGCGCCGGCGCGTTCTTCTGCACCAGCTCATAGGCGCGCTCATACCATTTGGAGCCGGGATAGTTGGCGCCGAGCACCGCGGCGGCTTTCCGCGCCTCTTCGGGAACACCGAGCGCCAGGTAGGATTCGGTAAGACGCATCAGCGCTTCGGGCGCATGAGTCGTCGTCTCATACTCCTCGATCACGTTGCGGAAGCGCAGCACCGAGGCGAGCCACTGCTTGCGGCGCTGGTAGAAGCGGCCGATCTCCATCTCCTTGCCGGCCAAGTGATCGCGGACGAGATCGATCTTGAGCCGGGCGTCGGCGGCATAGTCAGTATTGGGATAGCGGCGGACGAGCTCGCCCAATGAATCCAGCGCCTGCTTCGAGATGCTCTGGTCGCGGTTCACATCCTCGATCTGCTCGTAATAGCTGATCGCGATCAGATAATGGGCGTAGGGCGCGTCCTTGTTGCCGGGGTGGATGGAAAGGAAGCGGCGCGCCGATTCGATCGCCTTGGTATAGTCCCTCCCCATATAATAGCTGAACGCGCTCATCAGCTGTGCACGCCGAGCCCAGAGCGAATAGGGATGCTGGCGTTCGACCTCGTCGAACAGTGCCGCCGCCATGTCGAACTGGCCGCGGTCGAGCCGGGTCTTGCCCGCCTTGTAGAGGGTGCTCACGTCACGCGCGACATAGGAGGTGTCGACGTCGTCGTTGCCACTGCCGCCGGCGCAGGCAGCGAGCGGCACGGTCGCGGCCGCGATCAGGAGGGCGGTAAGCGGTCGGGGAAAGTTGCGCATGGATCGGCTTCTTAGCGGAGGCTTGGGACAAGGCCAAGCAGGACTTGGGGGAAAGACGCCGGGCCGCCTGAACCGCGCTTTAACATGCTGACAAGATGCGCCTGCTATGGTGGTCGGCCATGCTTCGGGTGCTGACCCTCTCCACGCTCTTCCCCAACGCGTCGCAGCCGACGCTGGGCGTGTTCGTCGAACGCCAGACCCTGGCTCTCGCCGGCCTGGACGACGTCGCGCTCGAGGTCGTATCGCCGATCGGCCTTCCGCCCTGGCCCCTGTCCCTGCATTCCCACTATGCCCCGCATGCGCTGTTACCGCTGCGCGAAGAGTGGAAGGGCGTCACCGTCCACCGCCCCCGCTTTCGGGCCCTGCCCCAAATCGCGGATGCGCGCGCCGCCCGGGCGATGGCGAAGGCGTTGCGGGCGCCGCTCCGCGCGCTTTGCGAACGCTTCGAGTTCGACATTATCGACGCTGAGTTCTTCTGGCCCGATGGCGTCGCGGCGATGCATTTGTCGCAGGAGTCCGGCGTACCGTTCTCAATCAAGGCGCGGGGCGCGGACATCCATTATTGGGGCTCCCGGCCCGGTATCGCCAAGCAGATCGTCGCAGCCGCGCAGGCAGCGAACGGTCTGCTGGCCGTCAGCGAGGCACTGAAGAGGGACATGGCCACGCTCGGCATGCCGGAGCGGAAGATCAGGGTCCACTATACCGGCATCGACCTCGACCGGTTCAAACCGATCGACCGGCGGGCGGCGAAGGCCCGGCTCGAGGTGAAAGGGCCGCTTCTCATCACCGCCGGGGCGCTCATTCCCCGCAAGGGTCATACGCTCGTCCTGCAAGCCTTGCCGCGCGTGGAAGGCGCGACCCTGATGATCGTCGGCGACGGACCGGAGCGCGACAAGCTGGAACGGGTCGCCCGAAGCCTCGGCGTCGCCGAGCGTGTCCGCTTCCTGGGCAATCGGCCGCATGAGGAGCTGCCCGCATTGCTGGCTGCGGCGGACGCCATGGTGCTTCCGTCGGCTTCGGAAGGCCTCGCCAATGTCTGGGTGGAGGCGCTCGCCTGCGGAACGCCTATCGTGATCAGCGATGCCGGCGGCGCGCGTGAGGGCCTGGACCGGCCGGAAGCCGGCAGGATCGTGCCCCGGGAGCCATCGGCGATCACGAGGGCGATCTGCGACATACTAGCCGATCCTCCCGCGCCGGCCGTCGTGCGGTCGGCCGCCGCGAGGTTCAGCTGGGAGAGGAACGCACGGGAGCTTCGCGAGCATCTCGGCTCGCTCGTCCGACCCGTCAGCTAAGCGGCATGATCGCCGCGGCGATCCAGCGCTGCTCGCCGCGGAGCATGCCCCAGGTGCGAGCGGCGGCGCGGCTGTCCATCGGCTCGATGCCGACGCCCCGCGCGTCCAGAGCCTCGATGACGGCTCGGGGCGGGAAGGCCGTCGTGGGGCCGGTGCCGAGGATGATGAACTCCGGCGGTGGCTCGAGGGCGAGCAGCGGCGCGAGATGCTCCACCGTCAGCTCCGCCAGGGCGGGCGCGTTCCACGTCTCCGCCCGCTCCGGTGTCAGCAGCAGCGCCCTGTAGACACCGCCATCGACCGAAAAACCGCCGCCGGCGAAGCCCTGGACGACCGGCCCGCTGCCGGAGGGATCACGGCCCAGCCGGGGCATCAATAGCCTTCGTTGTGGCTCGTCACCCGCTCGGCGTCGCCGGACACCGCCGTCTTCGGCACGAAGCTGTCGGACTCGACCTTCAGCCAGATCAGCCAGGGCGCGGCGATGTAGATCGTCGAATAGGTGCCGACGACGACGCTGATCAGAAGCGCCGTGGTGAAGCTCTGGATGACGTCGGGTCCGAGCAGCATCAGCGATCCGAGCGCCAGCAGCATCGCGAGGTTGGTCGCGATAGTGCGTGCCAGCGTCTCGTTCATCGACAGGTTCAGGAGCGAGGTGATGTCCATCTTGCGGTATTTGCGCAGGTTCTCGCGCACGCGGTCATAAATGACGATGGTGTCGTTGAGCGAATAGCCGATCAGAGTGAGCAGCGCCGCGATGACGTTCAAGTCGAACTCCATCTGGGTCAGCGCGAAGAATCCCAGGGTCAGCATCACGTCGTGGAACAGTGAGAAGAGCGAGCCGACGCCGAACTGCCATTCGAAGCGGATCCAGATGTAGATGGCGATGCCGATCATCGCCAAGAGCAGCGCCAGCGCGCCGTCGCGGACCAGCTCCTCCGAAACCTTGCCCGACACGGTTTCGACCGCATCGATCCGGGCGCCCGGATATTCCGCCTCGAGCGCCGTCCGGACGCGGGATGCCGCGGCGTTGGCGCCCTCGTCGCCACCCTCGGGCAGCGGCAGGCGGATCGAGACCTCGCGGGGACTGCCGAATTCCTGGATGCTGGGCTCACCCAGGCCCAGGCCCCCGATCTCGTCGCGAAGGTCGTCGAGCGAGACCGGCTGGGCGAAAGTGACGCGGATCATCTGGCCGCCGGCGAAATCGACACCGAAATTGAGGCCCTTGACCGCGATCAGCGTGATCGACGCCGCGATCATCAGGATCGAAAAGGCGATGGCGGCCCCGCGCCAACGCAGGAAATCGATGTTGGTGTTGTCGGGAACCAGTTTCAAAAGTCGCATGTCGGTCCCTTAAATCCTGAGCTCGGTCGGCCGCTTGCGGCTCAGCCACAGCGACACGAACATGCGGGTGACGGTGACGGCGGTGAAGACCGAAGTGACGATGCCGATCATCATCACCACCGCGAAACCGCGCACCGGGCCCGAGCCGAAATAGAAGAGCAGCATGCCGGCGATGACGTTGGTGATATTGGCGTCGAAGATCGCGGTGCGCGCTTCGTCATAGCCATGTTCGAGCGCCGAGACGATCGTGCGCCCGCGCCGGAATTCCTCGCGGATGCGTTCGTTGATGATGACGTTGGCGTCGACCGCGGCGCCGATCGTCAGCACGAAGCCGGCGATGCCCGGCAAGGTCAGCGTCGCGTTGAAGATCGCCATGATTCCCAGGATCAGGACCACGTTCAAGATCAGCGCGATGTTGGCGTAGACGCCGAAACGGCCATAGGTGACGAGCATGAAGGCCAGCACCAGCGCCGTGCCGACGATGCCGGCGATAATGCCGAGACGGATCGAATCGGCCCCGAGGTCGGGGCCGACGGTGCGTTCCTCGACGACCTGAAGCTCGACCGGCAGCTTGCCGGAGCGCAGCTGGATGGCGAGGTCGTTGGCGGTCTCGACGGTGAAGCTGCCCGTAATCTGGGCCTGGCCGCCGAGGATCGGCTCGTTGATGTTGGGCGCGGAGATGACGACGTCATCGAGGATGATGGCGAAGGGCTTGCCGACATTGTCCTGCGTCACGCGGGCGAAGCGGCGGCCGCCGGCGCCGTCGAAGCGGATGCTGACCGCCGGTTCGTTGGTGGTGGGATCGAACACTTGGGTGGCGTCGATAAGCTGGTCGCCGGTCACCATCGCGCGACGCTCGACCGCGATGTAGGGGACACCCATGGGATTGTCGGGATAAGGCAGGACCTGGCTTCCCACCGGCGCCCGGCCCTGAGCGAGCAGCGCCGGATCGGCGTCGAGGTCGACCAGCTTGAAATCGAGCCGCGCGGTCTTGCCGAGCAGTTCCTTCAGGCCTTCGGGGTCCTCGAGGCCCGGCACCTGGACGAGAATGCGATCGTCACCCTGACGCACAACGGTCACTTCGCGCGTTCCGTCGGGATCGACGCGGTTGTAAACGACCTCGCGGGCCACATCCATCGCGCTGTCGAGCGCGACTTCGAGGCCCGACTGGGTCGGCGTCAGCACGATGCGGCTGCTGTCGATGACATTGACGTTCCAGTCGCGCTGGCCGCCGAGGCCGACCGGCTGGGTCAGCGCGCGCATGATCTCCACCGCCGCGTCAACCCGCGAAGGATCGCGCACCATGAAGGTAACGCGGCCGCCGGCGGTCGAGATATCACCGATCTGGATGCGGGGCGAGGCGCGGCGCATTTCGGTCCGCACCGTCTCTTCCATCAGCGCGATACGCTGCTTGGCGACGTCGCTGGTGTCGGCCTCCAGCAGCAGGTGGCTGCCCCCGGCGAGGTCGAGGCCGAGGTTGATCCGCGCCGTCGGCATGAAGCCCGGCCATTTGGCGACCTGCGCCTCGGGAACGAAGCTTGGAATGGCGAAGGCGATGCCGATGATCAGCAGGATGCTGACGGACCAGACCTTCCAGCGCGGGAAATCGAGCATGTCGGGCCTTAATCGTTCGCGGGCTTGGCGCCGTGCGGGCGGACGTCGCTCAAGGTAGACTTCAGCGCCTTGACGCGGACGCCGTGCGCGATCTCGACCTCGACCTCGGCCTCGTCGACCTTGGTGACCTTGCCGACCAGGCCGCCGCCGGTGACGACGGTGTCGTTCTTCTTCACCGCCTGGATCATCGCCTGGTGCTGCTTCATCCGGCGCTGCTGCGGACGGATGAGCAGGAAGTAGAAGATCACGAAGATGAGGAGCAGCGGCGCGATCGACACGAAGAACCCCGCGGCTCCTCCCGTGGATGCGGCGCCGGTTGCGGCAAAAGCGGGCGTTGCGAACATGAAAGCCTTACCTGATGAGAAGCGGCCCAGGGCGGACCCGTCCAGAAGGGCGCGCGACTATCATGGCGATGGGGCGATGCGCAAGCAAGGCCGGGCGTTCTAGCCCCGCGGCGGCAGGATCATCAGCGTAGAGGTGCCGTGCGCCAGTATCTTCCCGTCCGGCGAAAGCAGCCGAGCCTCCGCCGTCGCAATCTGGCGTCCCTGGCTCACCACACGCCCTTCAGCGCGGACAGTGCCGCCATCGGGCCTTATGGCGCGGGTGAAATTCACCTTCGTCTCGACCGTCGTATAGCCAATGCCGGCGGGCAGCAGCGTATGGACGGCGCAGCCAGCGGCACTGTCGATGAGGGTCAGCGCCCAACCGCCATGAACGCTGGCGAGCGGATTGAGCAGGTGCGGCCCTGGCTCACCCTCGAAGACGGCGGTGCCCGTTCCGACTTCCACCAGCCGGAACCCCAGCGTTTTCGCCATCGCCGGTGCCGGCACCCGATTCTCGATCATGGCCTGGAGCACCTCTAGCCCGGAGAGGCCTGCGATCTGATCCGCGCTTGCCATGCCATATTGCCGTTCGGCCATCGTCCACCTCTCAGTCTTGATTTGCAACTAAATCCGGCGTCTCCGCAAATCAAGGCAGCGGGCGCTTGCCATGGCGGCCGTCCGGTCCTAGATGCGCCCCTCTGGGCACCCATCGAAGTAATATTTCGATGGGAACCCGCGGTCGGGGCGTAGCGCAGCCTGGTAGCGCATCACACTGGGGGTGTGGGGGTCGCTGGTTCGAATCCAGTCGCCCCGACCAACGCCGCGCAGGGGAATAGTCCGCAAGACTGTTTTCGCGCGGTGATTCGCCGGATGGCCTTCTTCATCAATCAGCGCAGTTCGTCCCAGCTTGGGGCAGAGCCCGCATTTACTTTCATTCGCCATCGACTCCCGCGTCCGGGTGAGTCAGGCCGGGCCCATGAGAACTCCGTTCGCTCTAGTCGCCGCCGCCTTGCTGGCTGGCACCGCCGCCGCCCAGTCGGCCGCCCCATTCATCGTCCAGGAGCAGGGCCGGGGTTATTCCAGCCTGCAGGACGCGGTCGATTCGATTGGCGGCGGCAGCGGCACGATCCTGATCGCGCCCGGCACCTATCGCGAATGCGCGGTGCAGGATGAAGGGCGCGTCGCCTATGTGGCGCGCGAGCCCGGCACCGTCGTCTTCGATGGCGGCATCTGCGAGGACAAGGCGGCGCTGGTGCTGGGCGGACGGGCGGCGCGGGTCGAAGGCCTCACCTTCCAGAACATGCGCGTCGCCGACCGCAACGGCGCCGGCATCCGCATCGAGCAGGGCGACCTCAGCGTTTCCGAGACTTTGTTCCGCAACAGCGAGCAGGGCATATTATCCGCGAGCGATCCGTCGAGCACTATCCGCATCGACCGGTCGACCTTCTCGGGGCTTGGCGGCTGCGAGGACGGCCATGGCTGCTCCCATTCGCTCTATATCGGCGGCTATGGCCGGCTGATCGTCACCCGCTCGCGTTTCGAGCGCGGCACCGGCGGCCATTATGTAAAGAGCCGCGCGCCGAGGGTCGAGATCACCGATTCGAGCTTCGACGACACACGCGGGCGCTCAACCAACTATATGATCGACCTATCCAACGGCGCCGCCGGCACCATCGCCGGCAACACCTTCGTCCAAGGCGAGGACAAGGAGAATTACAGCGCCTTCATCATGGTCGCCGCGGAAGGCGCGGACAACAGCTCCGACGGCCTCGCCATCACCGGCAACACCGCCTCGATCGCCCCGGGCGTCGACCGGAGCACGAGCTTCGTGGCCGACGAAAGCGGCGATTCCCTCCGCATCGAGGGCAATCGCCTCGGCCCGGGCATCGCCCGCTTCGAGGCGCGTTAGGGCACGGGCCGCCCCGCGGCTGGATTCGTGCCGCACGGACAAAGCGATGCTATAGGCGGCGCATGAATCGGCAACGCTCTTCGCCGCGATTCCCTTGGATCGTCCTGACGACGTGGCTGGCGGCGCTGTTGCTCGGCACGGCGGCGCTCGCCCAGTTGCCGGCGGGGGAGAAGGCCATCGCCGTGTCGCTGGTCGCCGAGGACGCCACGCCCGCCGCCGGTGAGACGGTGACGCTTGCCTTCGTCATGACGCCGAAAGAGGGCTGGCACGGTTACTGGAAGAATCCCGGCGATGCGGGCGTTCCGCCGAGCGTCGAATGGAGCCTGCCGAACGGTGTGAAGGCCGGGCCGCTGCAGTTTCCGGTGCCCGGGCGCCTGACGATCGCCGGGCTGATGAACTATGTCTATGAGGGGCCCTATGCGCAGCTTGTCGAGCTGAGCGTGCCGGAGGGGCTGGCGCGCGATACGCCGCTGCCGCTCAGGGCCAAACTCGACTATCTCGCCTGCACCGACGAAATCTGTGTACCGCAGACGGCAACTGTCGCGCTCGATCTCAAGGTCGGCGAGGCGGGCGGAATGCCGGAGCGACAGGCCGAGTTCGATCGCTATCGTCAGGCGCTTCCCCGTCCGCTCGGCAGCGAGGGCCGGTTCGAACGGGCCGAGGGCCGCTTCCGCCTCGCCGTGCCGATCCCCGCCTCGATGGAGGTGGAGGAGGCTTATTTCTATCCTGCGACGGAGGGCGCGCTCGATTATGCGGCCCCGCAGAGCGTCAGCCGCAGCGGCGATACGCTCATCGTCGAGACCGAAGTGGGACGGGAGGGCTCGCCTGGCACCGTCGAGGGGGTGATCGCCCTTGGCGGCGGTCAGGGCCTGTCACTGACCGCCAGGCCCGGCACGGTTCCTCCGGCGGGCATGGCGCTTGATGCGAAGAACCAGGCATTCGGGGGCGGAACACTCCTTGCGGCGCTGGCCGGGGCGCTCATCGGAGGGCTGCTGCTCAACATCATGCCCTGCGTCTTTCCGATCCTGAGTTTGAAGGCGCTGAGCCTCGCCAAGATCGGGGGCGATGAGGCGCGCGCGCGCCAGGAGGCGCTCGCTTACGCCGCCGGCGCAGTGCTCATCTGTGTCCTGCTGGGCGGAGCGCTGCTGGGGCTTCGGGCCGGCGGGGCCGCGGTCGGGTGGGCCTTCCAGCTGCAGGATTCGCGCGTCATCCTGTTCCTGCTACTGCTGGTGACGGCGATATCGCTCAATCTGGCGGGATTGTTCGAACTGCCTTCACTCGCCATCGGCAACAGACTGGCGAAGAGCGGCGGCAATGCCGGGGCTTTTTGGACCGGAGCACTGGCCGCCTTTGTCGCCACGCCCTGCACCGGGCCTTTCATGGGCGCGGCGCTCGGGGCGGCACTGGTTCTGCCGACCTTGGCGGCGCTGGCCGTGTTCGCTGGGCTGGGCCTGGGGCTCGCCTTGCCCTTCCTCCTCATTGGCTTCCTTCCGTCGCTGCGGCGAAAGCTGCCCAAGCCGGGCCCGTGGATGGGCAGCTTCCGGCGTATATTGTCGCTGCCGATGTTCCTCACCGCGCTTGGGCTGGCATGGATATTGGGACGCCAGGCCGGGGTGGACGGAATGGCTCTCGGTCTCGCAGCCGCGCTCGCGTTGGGGCTCGGCCTCTGGTGGGTGGGGCGAAGGCAGGGCAGCGGCCGGGCCTGGCTTCCGCTCGCGCCCGCCGCCGCCGCCGGTCTTGCGGCCGTGATGCTTGTGCCGAGCGCCCATGCGCCCGCTGTCGCCCATTCCGAGAGTGCCTTGGAGGCCGAGCCTTTCAGCGAGGGGCGGCTGGCGGCGCTCAGGGCCGAGGAACAGCCGGTGTTCGTCTATTTTACGGCCGACTGGTGCGTCACCTGCAAGGTGAACGAAAAGGTGGCGCTGGAGCGGCAGGAGGTGGCGCAGGCGTTCGAGGCAAATGACGTCGCGGTCCTCGTCGGCGACTGGACGAAGAATGACCCGGCGATCGGCCGCTTCCTCGCCAGGCATGGCCGCAGCGGGGTGCCGCTCTACCTTTATTATGAGCCCGGCGAGCCGGCGAAGGTCTTGCCGCAGATACTGACGCCAGACCGGTTGATCGAGACTATCGGCTAGTCGCGCTCCCATACCTTGCGCCCACCGAGCCAGGTTTCGAGGACCTGGGTCTCGCGGATCTGTTCGGGGGTGGAGCGGAAGATGTCGCGGTCAATGAAGATGAAATCGGCGAGCTTGCCTTTCTCAAGGCTGCCGAGCCGGTCCTCGGCGAAGCCGGCATAGGCGGCGCCGGTGGTGAAGGCGGCCAGCGCTTCCGACAGGATCAATGCCTGCTCGGGCATCCAGCCTCCGGGCGGCTGGCCCTGGGCGTCGCGGCGCGTGATCGCAACGGCGAGGCCTGGGAAGGGGTTGGGCGATTCGACCGGGAAGTCCGAGCCGAAGGCGAGCGGGACGTCATTCTCCAGCATGCTGCGCCAGGCATAGGCGCCGCCCAACCGTTCCAGCCCCATCCGCGCCTCGGCCATGCGCCAGTCCGACGACTGGTGGACAGGCTGCATCGAGGCAATGATGCCGTGCTCGGCGAAGCGCGTCAGGTCGGCCGGATCGACGATCTGGGCGTGCTCCACCCGCCAGCGCCGGTCGCCTTCATAGGTCAGGGCCAGCTCCTCGATCGCGCCGAGCAACTGGGCATTGGCGGCGTCGCCGATGGCGTGGACCGCGACCTGGAAGCCGTCCATGGCGGCGCGGCTCATCAGGTTGCGGAGCATCGTGTCGGAGAGGAATCCGAGGCCGCTTTCGTCCGGCGCGTCGGCGTAAGGCTGCTTGAGCCAGGCCCCGCGCGAACCCAGGGCGCCGTCGCTATAGAGCTTGACGCCGACCATCTTGAGTTTGCTGTCGTAGAGCCAGGGCGTCGGCTCGGTGCCCGCCACGGCCAGCAGCGGCTCCAGTCCCGACGAATAGGAAAGGATACGCACGCGGAGGCGTCCGTGATCGCCTGCGCGGCGGATGACCGACCAGTCCGCAGCGCTGGTGCCCATGTCGGCGACGGCGGTGATACCGTTGGAGAGCAGGGACTCCTGCGCCGCCATGAAAGCGCGATCGCGGACGATGGGAAGCGGCGGCGGGACAACCTTGGCGACCAGCTCCGAAGCCGCGTCGACGAAAATACCGGAAGGCTTGCCACCGACTTTCTCGATGATGCCTCCCGAGGGTGACTTCGTCTCGGTGGCAATGCCGGCTTCCTTCATTGCCAGCGTGTTCGCCCAGCCGGCATGACCGTCGACCCGCTCCAGCCACACCGGCCGGTCGGACACGACGGCGTCGATGTCGGCGGCGGTGGGGAAGCGGCCGAGACCCCATTTCTCCTGGTTCCAGCCGCGCCCGACGATCCAGCGGGGGCGGGGATTCGCGGCGGCATAAGCGGCGATCTTCGCCTGCGCTTCCTGCAATGAGTTGGTGTCCGAGAGATCGAGGGTGAGGGCTGCGAGGCCGAGGCCCATGACATGGCCGTGCGCATCGATGATCCCAGGGATGAGGGTCCGGCCCTTGCCGTCGAGCCGGAAGTCCACGGCCTTGGGTCCCTTGTCGCCTCTAGAGAGGAGATTCTTTACGCGCCCATCGTCGCCGATCAGCATCGCGTTGAAGCGAACGACCTTGTTGTCCTCGTCCAACGTGTAGCCGTTGACGTTGTCGATGAGCGTGTCGGCGGACGTTGCCTGGGCCAGGAACAGGGCCGCAAGTACGGCCAGAAGCTTCTTCATTCGGTGAGCCTTCTGATAAGCGAAGAGGTATCCTGCCGGCTACCGCCCATTGCCTGGACGTCGGCGTAGAATTGATCGACGAGCGCCGCGACCGGCAGCCTGGCGCCATTGGCACGCGCCTCCTCGAGCGCGAGACCGAGGTCCTTGCGCATCCAGTCGACGGCGAAGCCGAAGTCGAACTCGCCCTGGTCCATCGTCTGCCAGCGATTGACCATCTGCCAGCTTTGCGCCGCGCCGCCGGAGACCGCCTCGAATACCTTGCCGGTGTCGAGCCCGGACGCCTTGGCGAAATGAAGCGCTTCGGAAAGACCCTGGACCACGCCGGCGATGGCGATCTGGTTGACCATCTTGGTGAGCTGTCCCGCCCCGTCGAGCCCGACATGGACGATGCGGGCGGCATAGGCCTGCATCAGCGGCTCGGCGGCCGCCATCGCCTCTTCGGCGCCGCCGCACATGATCGACAGCTGGCCATTTTCCGCCCCCGCCTGCCCGCCCGAGACCGGCGCATCGACGCAGGCGATGCCGATCTTGCGGCCTTCCTCGGCGACGCGGCGGGCGATCCTGGCCGAAACGGTCGTATGGTCGATGAAGAGAGCGCCGTCCTTCATGTTCTTGAAGGCCCCGTTGGGACCGAGGGTGATTACCTCCACGTCACG
>NZ_DATCYB010000079.1:0-4035 GCF_036570505.1 Allosphingosinicella sp.
CACGACCGCGCTCCAGCACGGCGCGCCGCTCTACATGTTCCTCTATGGCGCCGGCATCGCCTTCTTCTGCTTCTTCTACACGGCCGTGGTGTTCAATCCGGAGGAGACGGCCGATAATCTGAAGCGCTATGGCGGCTTCATTCCCGGCATCCGCCCCGGCAAGCGCACCGAGGAATATCTGGACTACGTGCTGACCCGCATCACCGTGGTCGGCGCGGCGTATCTGACCCTCACCTGCCTCATTCCGGAATATCTGATCGCCCGGGCCGGCATTCCCTTCTATCTCGGCGGCACGAGCCTGATCATCGTCGTCAACGTGACGATGGATACGGTGACACAGATCCAGAGCCACCTCATCGCCCACCAATATGGCGACCTCATCAAGAAGGCGAAGCTGAAAAGCGGGCGGTAGCCATCCGACGACACTGGCGGGTTGGTCGCGTTTCCGGATGATCGAAAGGGTGCGTCGTGGTTCGGGTCACGGCGCGTCATAGAGGCCTCGTTCCCGCGACTACGGGTGGGACGCGCTGGGTCTCACGTCCTCGACATGCTCGAGGCTGGGAACAGGACAGGCGGGCTCGATCGCCGGTCCCTCATCATCTTCGCGCCACACCTGCAAGGCCGTCCCGCATGCGAAGTTGAAGCCGAGGGAGCTGAGCGGCGGGAATTGTCCAGGCGCTCCCTTCGAGTCGGGAAATATCATCACCGGGGGCGGGACGCCGTAGTAGAAGACGAGAACCACCCCACGTCTTAGCGGCCGCCATATCCATTGGCCCACGCTCCTGAACCAGAAGATGATCGCGTCGCCGACGCCCCATGGCCTTGGTGACTTCAAATGGATCTTTGGCATCATCCGTTTCGTCCCGATGCATGCGCGTGGGATGATAATGAGGGGATTGATCGAATAAACACAAATGAATACTATTGCCACTCAACGGCAAAAAGATTGATCCATGGATATCGCCGCCGCCCGTACGTTCCTGGAGGTCCTGAAGACCGGGAGCTTCGTCGCCGCCGCCGCGAACCTGAACCTGACCCAGACGGCGATAAGCGCGCGCATCCGCGTTCTCGAAGAGCAACTCAATCGATCGCTCTTCGTCCGCAATAAGGCGGGCGTCCGGCTGACCCCGGCTGGAGAGCAGTTCCATCGCTTCGCGATTACGTTGGTCCAGGTCTGGGAGAGGGCCCGGCAACAGGTGGCGTTGCCGGCCGGGCGCGATACCGTCGTCACGATCGGCGGCGAGCACAGCCTGTGGAATCCCCTCCTCAAGAATTTGCTCCAATGGATGCACCAGGAGTGCCCGGATATCGCGGTCCGTGCCCATATCGACGTCGGCGACCGCCTCATGGACCAGATCCAGGAGGGCATTCTGGACATCGCGGTCGTCTATGCGCCGCCCCGCCGGCCGGGCGTGGTGAGCGAGCTGCTTTTGGAGGAAAAGCTGATCGCGGTGACGACCGGCCGGGCCGACGGCGAGTGGCGCGACGGCTATGTCCATGTGGATTGGGGCCCGGGCTTCGCTGCCAGCCACCACGCGGCTTTCCCCGACCTCGCCAATCCCGCCGTGGCGGTCAATTTCGGTCCCCTGGCCTTGGAATACATATTGGCCGCAGGTGGGAGTGGCTATTTCAGAAAGGCCGCGGCCGAGCCCCACCTGCGGACGGGGCGGCTGAACCCTGTGAAGGACGCCCCCCAATTTTCTTACTCCATCTACGCGGTGTATTCGGCGAAGGCGGAAGAGGAGTTCCAGGACCGGGTAAAAGTCGGCTTGAGAGCGGTCGCCGCGGATCAATGGTAAGTCACCGTGCCGCGGCGAACTGAGTCGTCGCCGGATAGGCGCCGTGCGAGATCGGTCTTGAATTCACTGAAGCCCTCCGCGCAGTATCGGGCTTTCGGTACAACATGCGCGCGGCCGTGCCGTGCAGCCGCGAGGAGACCCAAGATGACGCCTTTCGCCCCGAAGCTCTGCGCCTTGCTCCTTGCCGGCCTCGCCGTTCCCGCCCTGGCCGAAGCGCCCGCGCCCGCCGCCCCGGTGGCGGTGGACGAAGCGGCGGAGAAAGCGGCGATCCGGGCCCTCATCGCCCGCATGGAGGCGGCGTGGAACCGGGGCGACTTCAGGGGCTATATGGCGGGCTTCGCCAACCCCGACGTCGTCTTCGTGTCGCGCGGCCGTTTCCAGGACGGCTGGCAGGGGACGCTCGCCCATTATATCCGCGATTACGGTGGGTCGGAGGACATGCGCGGCAAGCTGCATTTCTTCGACATCCAGATCGAGATGCTCGCGCCCGATGCCGCGCAGCTGATCAGCCGCTACCGTCTCACCCGCTCGGAGCACTCGCAGGACGGGATCAACACGCGGCTGATGCGCAAGCGCGACGGAAAATGGGTAATCGCGCTCAACCACGTCTCTTCGGTGGAGACGCCCTGAGCTATTTCCCTTCGGTCCGGGCGAGCAGGTCGATCAGCTCCTGCTTCCAGAATTTCGCCCATGTGTGGGTGGAATGGCCGCGCGTCTCGTCGGTCGCCTTGATGAGCACGTAGCGCGCGTTCGGCATCCGCGCCGCGGCCTTTTCGGCGATGCCATAGTCCCAGGGATTGATGACATCGTCGCTGGAGTTGACCCAGGTCATGGGCGTGGTGATCTTCTCCAGCCCCGGCCAGGGATTGTAGTTCCGCGAGGAATCGAACTGATAGATCATGTCGTTGGCGTCGAGGCCCTGGATGCTCGCTTCGATGCGCTCGACGATGTAGGCGTCCGCCTCCTCGCGCGTGTCATATTCCTTCTGCAGATAGAGCGGCGCGGCGCCGACCACCTGGAGCAGGCTTGCCCCGACGCGCAGGCCCATGACCGGCTGCGACTTGTAATTGCCGCCCTGCCAGGCGGGATCCGACTTGATCCCCTCGATCACCGCCCTGCGCCACATGCGATTGTGGCCAGCGATCTCGACCGGCAGGCACGCCATCGGCATCATCGCCTGAACGAAATCCGGCCAGCGCTGGCCCCACATGAAGCCGTGCATGCAGCCCATCGAGGTCCCCATCATCAGCCTCAGCCGATCGACCTTCAGGCCCTCGACCAGCATTCGCCGCTGGGCCTCGATCATGTCGGCATAATCATAGTCGGGGAAATCCATCTTCAGGCCGTCGCTCGGCTTCGACGATGCCCCGTGGCCGATATTGTCGGGAAGGATAATGTAGTAGCGGCCGATGTCGAGCGGTTGGCCCGGGCCGAACAATTCGTCGGCGAATTGCGGGCGCAGAAAGGAATGACCGCTGCCGCCGGTGCCGTGGAGCACCATGACCGCATTGGTGACATGCCCGTCACCGTCACGCCGCGGTGTTCCGAGGGTCGAGACGTGGATGCGCAACTCATCCATCGTCTCGCCGGTGCCGAAACGGAAGTCGCGAAGGACGACATCCTGCTCCTTCACCTGAGTGGAATAGTCGACTGCCGCCGCCGCGGGCGTGGCCCAGAGCAGCGACAAGGCAAGGCAGGCATTCTTCAGCAGGCGCACGCGCGATCTCCCCGTTTGGAAAGGAGGCTAGGCGTCGGCGCGACCGCCCGGCAACCCCGTTCTAATACGGTGGGATACGATCACGCGCCCCGAGGAAGCGCATAGGCGATCACATAGTCGCCCGGCGGCGTCTCCATGAAGTGGTGGCCGCCGGCCATGATCACCAGATATTGGCGGCCGTTCGCTTCATAAACCATTGGATTGGCCTGGCCGCCGGCCGGCAGCGTGTCCTGCCAGACAGTCTCGCCCGTCTCAATGTCGATGGCGCGAATGAGGTCGTCGGTCGCCGCGGCGATGAAGATGAGGCCGCCTGCCGTCACCGCCGCGCCGCCATTGTTCGGCGTTCCGATCGGGATCGGCAGCATCGAAGGGATGCCGAAGGGGCCGTTCTTGCGCGCCGTCCCGAAAGGCCGGTCCCACAAGGTCCGCCCGGTGGGTATGTCGATCGCCCGGATACCGCCATAGGGCGGTTCCTTGCAGAGCAGACCAGTGAAGGGCATCCGCCAGCCGGCATTGACG
>NZ_DATCYB010000080.1:0-21753 GCF_036570505.1 Allosphingosinicella sp.
CCCGCTGGACATGCTGCCGGCGGCGCGCGCGGCGGGGGGCGCGGACTTTCCCCTACTCGTCGACGGCGGCGTCCGCAGTGGCGGCGACATCATCAAGGCGATCGCGCTCGGCGCCGATGCCGTGCTGGTCGGCCGCGCCACTCTTTACGGCGTCGCCGCGGCCGGCGAGGCGGGCGTCACCCGCGCCATCGAAATTCTGCGCGACGAAGCCGATCTCACCCTCGCGCTGCTCGGATGCGCGCGCATCGGCGAGGTAGACCGGGGGCTTCTCGTCGAGGAGCCACGCTGATCGTCATTCCGAATAAGCCGTCGTCGAAACCCAAGCGCCCCCGCCTCCGTTCTTCCGCCATCGGACAGGAGAAAAGGATCGCATGACCCAGGCCTGGCTGTGGGCCGGCTTCGCCGTGCTGGTGATCGGCATTCTCGCTTTCGACCTCGGCGTCGCCGGTCGCGGCAAGCATGAGATCAGCACGCGCCGGGCGCTGACCATGGTCGGCGCCTATGCCGCCTTCGCACTGGGCTTCGGCGGCGCTGTCTTCGTTACGATGGGCGCCGATCCGGCGATGGAATATGTGACCGCCTGGCTGCTCGAACAGAGCCTAAGCCTCGACAACATCTTCGTCTGGGTGCTGATCTTCCAGCATTTCAAGATCGAGGACGACGCCCAGCAGCGGGTGCTCTTCTGGGGCATCATGGGGGCGATGGCGCTGCGCGGCATCTTCATCTTCGCGGGCGCCGCGCTCATCAACGCCTTCGAATGGCTGCTCTACCTTTTCGGCGCGCTGGTGATCGTGAGCGGCATCCGGCTCCTTTTGAAGAAGGATTCGAGCAAGAATATCGGCGACAGCAAGCTGCTGCGCCTGCTGAGACGTCGGCTGAAGGTTGTGGAAGACAGCCAGGACGAAAGCTTCTTCGTCCGCCGGGAGGGCAAACTCCGCGTCACCCAGCTGTTCCTAGCGCTGATCGTTATCGAGGCTACCGATCTGGTCTTCGCCCTCGACAGCATCCCCGCCATTTTCGGCGTCACGCGCGACACGCTGATCGTCTACACGTCGAACATCTTCGCTGTGCTCGGCCTTCGCGCCCTCTATTTCGCCATAGCGGGGTTGGTCGAGCACCTTCGCTACATGCGCTACGGCCTCGCCCTGCTGCTCGTCCTAATCGGCGCCAAGATGATTGGCGGCCACTTCGTCACCATACCGGTTTGGCTGACCCTCCTCGCGACCGTCGGCATCATCGGCGGCACCATCTCTATCTCGCTGATGACCAGGCATCGCCAGGAGGAAATAAGCACCTCTTCCGGCTTGTCGTGAAAGAAGATTGGCTGGGACCGAGGAGAAGCAGAATCCGCACGCGACCTTCTTAGTGACTGACTTCAGGACGTTCCCGAACTCCATTAGCTCTCCTGTGATGGCCTCGTGACAGGCCCAAGCTCACAGGCTCAAGCTCACAGGCTCAAGCTCATGGCAAAGAACCTGTGGACATCCCTGGATGTCAGGCAAGGCATCGAATGACGAAGAGTGGCCGAAAGCAGCCCGACAGGTTTCGAAAGACAATGTCGAAAAGCAGGCGCTCACGTACGCAACCGGCCTACCGGTTATACCACCTGACGATTCCGGAGCCGGTCTTAGGCCAGATCGCGCGCCACGCGGATTGTCTGCTGTTCACGGGCCGGCGACCAGTTGATCTGCGGCGCCGGTCCCCTGATTGCGAGAAGCGGTGCTGCCGGAGCGTCGATATCGGCGTTTATAATATCGAGCGTCAGTGGGATGCTTGTCTCGATAAGGAAAACCGGCGCAGCGTTATCGGCACCTGCACGGACGATGGGTCGGTCGATCACGAACCTGCCCGCCGCGCCATGGAAGGAGAAATGGGCCGCGCCACCAGTGCCGCCGCGCCATTTGGGATCCTCGCTGTGGCAGCTGCTTAGCTTGCCCTTGCTCCACAAGCGGTAATTGCGCTTGTTGCCGCGCGAGACGCAGTTTTCGAGAAACATGTCCGCGGATTTCAAATCGAAGCCGCCATCGGTGCAATCCGTCGCGGTACAGGACAGATAGCGGATCGCACGATTGCCTCGCTCATCGGAGAAGCCGTCGCCGTTCCAGTAGCTCGTGTTCGGTCGGTTGGTCTCGCGAAAGCCATGCGCCTCCACCCTTTGATAGGTGATGTCATGCGCCTGATCGTCCAGCTGGAAACCAACGCAGTAAAGGTCGCCCTGCGCGCTGCCGGACGCGACGACGTCCTCAATTGTGCCGTGGTGCGAACCGTAGCGGATACGCGTCATTCCGCGATCCAGTTCGCGCGCAACGATGCGCCGAAGCGCAAAATTGCTGAGCACAGCCGGATTTGCCGTAACCGACGACGTGTCCTCCAGAAAACGGTAGAGATTGTCACCGTCGCAATCCTCAATCACCAGATTGTCGGTCGGGACGTTCACGCGAATCGCACCGTTGCCGAGATTGAGAAAGTGGCAGTTGCGGACCAGCATGCCCGATTTGGCACGAAATCCCTCGCCACCTTCACCGCCGGTGCCCGTAAGACTCCTTGCACCGCTGAAGGTGCGCCCCTCGATCAACAGGGTGCCTGTGGATTGGGCATTCAGAGCGCCGGGGAGTATTGGAGCAAATACTGCCGCAGCGAGGAGATCCCGGCGTGACACAGATTCCATCATAGGTCGCATCCCTGGCAGCATTTTATTTATGGGGCACGTTGGTATCGACGAGATGATGTCAAGCAACGTCAAACACGGTGACGCGTGGGAAAATAACCATCAATCGGGCTTTAGCGTAATCATCGGCCAATGCGCGGAAGCGCCTATCTGCAAGATCAAAAGGGTCGTCTTGGTTCTCAGGAGTCCTCTATGGGGACGCCCGAAACCGGCGGCTTTCCGGTTCTTGAGAATGGTGCCAGGAGAGAACTCACACTCTCCAGCTAAGATTTTGATATTAAATTCAATATCTTGAGTGACTTTTTCGGTGGCCCGTTTTGTGGCCCGCCACCGCGATCGTAGGCATGGTTCGAGTGCTGTTGGCCCGGCGGCATCGTTATCCGACAGTGTATCAAATTGCCTCAGGTCGATCTGGCAAGCATCGATCGTGAAGTGGTCCCGGCAGTCCCAAAACCCAGGTTGTGTTCGCAGACGCTCGACTGCCGCTTGTACCGTCGCCCCTGATAACTAAGCGCCGATGAACTTCACGCGCTGCGCGCGCTAGGCGAGCGCCATGATCTGCTGACCGACCACAATTGTTTCGCCGGTTCCTGCCGGTAGCCGGGTCGCCGGCCAAGGATAGCGACGCGCTTCCTGGACGAACGCTCCGACAGCAGGCGAATGCGGGCGGCCGCGCACCGTGGTCAGATAGATTGTCCGATTGAAGCTCGGATTCACTAGCGGACGAACTACGAGGTCGGGATCCGTCACGCTGAATTCGGGAAAGAAGCCGTATCCCAGGCCTGCTTTCACCATGCCCTGAACCCAATCATCGCGCGGCGAGCTAAACACTTTCCGTAGGGAAATGCCCCTCCTATCCAGCTCCTTTTGAACTAGCTCGAACACCTCGCAATTGGACCGGTTGACGTACGGTTCCTTGTCGAGTTCGGTCGCCGGGATCTCGTCGAAGGCGACTAGGCGGTGGTTCGGCGGCAGCAGGATGAGGAATCGTTCTTCGAAAATCGGCAATTGGTGGAGCGATCCAGCAAGCTCTCCGGGGACACCGACAATCGCAACTTCGAGGTCGCCCTTCTCCAGCATCTCGATCATCTGCGGACCTCCCGCATCTATGATCTGAACTTCGACGCCGGGGTGTTGAGTCCGGAACTGCACCAGCAATTCCGAGATGAGTTGCGGCCCGATCGTGCACATCGATCCGATGGTCAGTGTCGCGCGCTCAAGCTTCTTGACCGCCCTTGCCTGGTCGCGCGCGGCGCGGCAGCTTTCCTCGACGGACCGCAGGTAGGGCAGCATCATACGGCCAAGCTCGGAAAGGTGCGTGTTGCTCCGCTCCCGGTGGAACAGCGGACCGCCCAACTCGTGCTCCAGCTGCTGGATCGCACGCGTGAGCGCCGGCTGGCTGACGTTGCATCGCTCGGCGGCGCGCGTGAAGTTGAGCGTCCCCGCGAGCGCCACGAAGTACCGGACCTGCTGCATTTCCATAAGCAGCTCCAAGCATCCGATCGCAAAACGCGCCATTACACCTTGGCGACAAGCCCGGCCACCGCAATTATGCGCATCCTGTATCAAACCCATGCCCGTTCGCGCCCCAGCGCTAGTGACCTTGATCCCTACCTTTCCGCTATCATGACCATGCGACACCGGCATTGGAGGTTAACGCTCCACCCATGCGAAAAGCACCTGCAAACGACTTGCAAGCAGGTGCTGAAATGGAACGGAAACAAGCAACCCAAATGATCTTCGAGATGCAAGAGTTCGCGGCCCTCAGCGCGGCGGAGCAGCGCTTCATTTGCCGGTCGCTGGACGTCGCAGCGTGGGGTGCCGACGCGACCACGCTTTGGTCCCGCAGTCCCATCGAAACGGCAAGCATCAAGGCGCAGAACAAGCTCTATCGCACGTTGCTCGAAGTGATCCGCAACAGCATTCCCGACGACTTCGACATCAATGCGATGACCGAGATTATTGGGTTGCTGATCACCATTTCGGCCTTCGATCTCGGCGAGGGCAAGATTGAATGCTTCTCCGCATACCACTTTCTGTATGAGCGGCTGCTCGGGCCTTCGGTGCGCCCGTGGCTGCCGAGCGCGTTCGTCGGAGCGGCGAGCTTGCCTTATCTCCACCCAAGTCTTCGGAAGGCGCTGCTCAGTTCGATCACTGCGGGCGAGATGGCGGCGATTGACTGGTCCAACTTCGATCCCGTTTTCTTTCCCGAGTGGGTCGACGAGGTCGAGATTACCCCATCTCAGCCATGAGTGTCAGGCGGACGGCCCCGCCTTGATCAGCGCGTGAACGCTCCGCCGCAAGGTCGCGGCCCTATCTTCCGAAAACGCCGGTGGCGTGCGCCTCGCGCATTACGAGGATACCATCTTATTTGTAGGCGACGGACAACAGCTCATCGAGTGGGTCCTAGCCGCCATCCGTATTGTAAAGGCTTTCGGCGACAATCCATGGACGGCTGGCGCAACCCTTCGCACGCCAGGCGCGCGAGCGATGAAATCGGCCTCAAACTTTTGGCGGCGCCCATCGGCAGTGTCCGCAATGGGTTGCGGACCGTGCACTGTGGATGGCTCCCGCGTTGCAAGGGTGATTTGAGGTTTTGGCGGTAACTGAGGAGTCCTGTTTTGCGGTCCCGTTCCAGATAATCCACAGATGCTCCCATCTGAGTCGCCCCTTGCACCTTGGTTTTGCACCTTCGGAGCAACTCTAAGCATCGGATATCTGGGGTTTCTCTGTCGTTTCAAGCACTTTGATTGTGCTTGGTGCCCAGGAGAGGACTCGAACCTCCACGCCCTTGCGAGCGCCAGCACCTGAAGCTGGTGCGTCTACCAATTCCGCCACCTGGGCACAGAGACAAAACGTGCGGTAGGCGGCGCGCTTAGCGGGGGCCATGCGCGCTTGTCAACGACTAGCCAAGCGGGCATTGGGGGCGCGACTTTTTCGAGGGCGAATTTTCAGAACGATGGTGCAGAAACTCGATCGGCTGGTAACCCTGTTCGGCGGCGGCGGCTTCATCGGCCGCTACGTCGCCCAGGCGCTTTACCGGACCGGCGTTCGCGTCCGCGTCGCGCAGCGCAATCCCGGCCAGGCCTTTTTCCTGAAACCCCTGGGTGGGCTCGGCCAGACCCAGTTCGTCGCCTGCGATATCACGAAGCCCGATCAGGTCGCGGCGGCGATCAGGGGCAGCGATGCGGTCGTGAACCTGGTCGGCGTGTTCAAGAATCCCTATGCCGTCAATGTCGGCGGCGCTCGCAACATCGCCGAGGCCGCGAGGGATGCCGGCGTCCATGCTCTCGTCCATTTCTCTGCCATCGGCGCCGATCCGTCGGCCAAGTCGGACTATGGCCGCAGCAAGGGCGAGGGCGAGGAGGCCGTGCGCGCCGCCTTCCCCGGCGCCACTATCGTCCGGCCGTCGATCGTGTTCGGCCAGGAAGACAATTTCGTGAACCGCTTCGCCAGCCTCGCGCGGATGCTGCCGATCCTGCCGGTGATCCGGGGCGACGCCAAATTCCAGCCGGTCTATGTCGCCGATGTCGGCCGCGCGGTCGCGGCCGCCGCGCTCGATCCCGGCGCCCATGGCGGCAAGACCTATGAGCTGGGCGGCCCCGAAGTGCTGACCATGCGCGCGCTCAACCAGCGCATCAGCGAGGCGACGGGGCACAGGCGGACCCTGGTCGATGTGCCGGACGCCGCCGCGTCGATGATGGCCGGGCTGTTCGGCTGGCTGCCCGGCGCGCCGATGACCTGGGACCAGTGGCTGATGCTGCAGCACGACAATGTCGTCTCGCCGGGCGCCAAGGGCCTCAAAGAGCTCGGCGTCACGCCGACTCCGCTCGCCGCCGTCGCCGAAGGCTGGCTCACCTCCTACCGCCGCCACGGCCGCTTCGCGGTCAAGTCGCCCTACTGAGCGCGACCCGCACCTCCTCTGCCTCGATTGACGGATTAAAATGGAAGCCTCCCTCCTCACTATCATCTTGCTCGGCATCGTCGAGGGACTGACCGAGTTCATCCCCGTCTCCTCGACCGGCCACCTAGTTCTGGCGGGCGAGCTGCTGGGCTTCGATTCAGCGGCCGCGGGCACGTTCGAGATCGTCATCCAGCTGGGCGCGATCCTGGCCGTCATCGTGCTCTACTGGCGGCGCTTCTGGGACGTGTTCGTGGGGCTTGGCCGGAGGGACCTGGATTCGATCGCCTTCACCCGCAACATCGCGCTGGGCTTCCTGCCTTCGGCCGTGGTCGGTCTCATCGTCTACGACGCGGTGAAGGCGATGCTCGACGAGCCGATCATCGTCGCGGTCGCGCTGATCCTGGGCGGCATCGCCATCCTCGTCCTGGAGCGCTGGAACCGCCACCCGACGACGCCGAGCGTCGAGGCGATGAGTTGGAAGACTGCGCTCGGCATCGGCCTTATCCAGTGCCTGTCGATGATCCCGGGCGTCAGCCGCTCGGGCGCCACGATCATGGGCGCCATCGGCCTCGGCGTCGAACGGAAGAGCGCGGCCGAGTTCAGCTTCTTCGTCGCGGTCCCGACCATGCTCGCCGCCTCGGGCTACGACCTCCTGAAGTCCGGTGCCGAATTGGGCCAGGGTGCCTGGGCGACGATCGCCGTCGGCTTCGTCGTGTCCTTCGTGGTCGCGCTGCTGGTCATCAAATGGTTCATCGGCATCGTCTCCCGCCACGGCTTCGCTCCCTTCGCCTGGTACCGCATCGTCGTCGGCGGCGCGGCCCTCGCCTGGCTGCTGGCGCGCTAGTCACCGCCCTTCATTCAGCAAAGCGTCACCGCATCGGCTATAAGGGAGCAACCGAGTCGCTCCGTCGCGCGTTGAATCGCGCCTTGTGCTTGAGGAGGTCCGTCTTGCGTAACTATCTGATCGCCGCCGCCGCGCTTGCGTGCGCCGCTCCCGCTTTCGCGCAGCCCTACCCCTATCCGGAGGCGGGCGAGGAGGTTGCGCGCGAGCTTCCCTCGACCCATGAGATCGAGACGATGGGCGTGGCCATGGATCGGATGGTCGGCGCGGTCATGGACATGCCGATCGGCGGGATCGTCGAGGCGATGGATCCGTACCGCGACCCGCGCGACGCCGATCGCTACCAGACCGTCCGCGACATGGCGACGCGCGACGATCCCTATGCCGAGGAGCGGATGCGCGGCTCTATCGGCGCGATCACCGACAATATGGCACTGATGACCGAAAAGCTCGCCGTGCTGATCCCGGTGCTCAGTCGGTCGATGATCGACCTCGAACGCCGCATGGATGAGGCGATGCGCCCCTACGATTACGATTGGGACGACTAGGCCCGATTCCCTGCTTCTAAGCTGTGGACGCGAGGGCGTGCGGCGTTATTAGTCGCGGGCCATGTGGCAGCTCTTCCAATTCCCGCTTTGTCCATTCTCCCGCAAGGTCCGGCTGATGCTGGGCGAGAAGGGCGTCGCGCATGAGCTCGTCCGGGAATCGCCCTGGCTGAAGCGGGACGAGTTCATTGACATGAATCCGGCCGGCCAGACGCCCGTGCTGGTCGAGGATGCCAAGGGCACGGTTCTCATCGATTCCAACGCCATCTGCGAATATTTCGAGGAGACGATCGACCGCGCGCCGATGATACCCGGCACGGCGGTCAACCGCGCCGAGGTGCGCCGCCTCGTCGCCTGGTTCGACGGCCGGCTCTATGGCGAGGTGGTCGGGCCGCTGCTCGAGGAGCGGATGAGAAAGCGTCTCGTCAATCGCGATCCGCCCGACACGCGCGTGCTTCGCGAAGCGATGAAGGTTGCCAACAATCATCTCGACTATATCGACTATCTGCTCGACCACCGGCGTTGGTTGGCGGGATCCGTGCTGAGCCTGGCCGACCTCACCGCTGCCGCGCATCTCTCGGTCGCCGACTATCTCGGCGGCATCGACTGGCGCGGACACAAGCAGACCACCGATTGGTATGCGGTGATGAAGTCGCGGCCGAGCTTCCGCCCCTTCCTTGGCGAGCGCATGGAGGTGATCGCGCCCCCCGCGCATTACGACAAGGTGGATTTCTTCTGACCCTCTGAGCGTCACCCCGGACTTGATCCGGGGCCCAAGAACACCGACGGATGCGATGGGCACAGACCGGTGGTCATGGATGCCGGATCAAGTCCGGCATGACGAAATGGGAGCGAGATGGATCATTTCCAGCTGAGGGACGGCATCGTCCATTGCGAGAACGTCCCGCTCCCGCGGATCGCCGAGGCGGTTGGGACACCCGTCTACGTCTATTCATCGGCCACCATGCGCCGCCATGCGCGGGTGTTCCGCGAGGCGCTTCAGCCGCTGACGAATCCGCTCGTCGCTTATGCGGTCAAGGCCAACCCCAACGCCGCCGTGCTCGCCACCTTGGCCCGGGAAGGGCTGGGCGCGGATGTCGTCTCGGGCGGCGAATATGCCCGTGCTCGCGCGGCCGGCACGGATGCGAACAAGATCGTCTTTTCCGGCGTGGGCAAAACGGCCGACGAGATGAAGCGCGCGCTCGCGGGCGGGCTTTGCCAGTTCAACCTGGAATCGATCGAGGAAGCGCGGATGCTGTCGGACGTGGCGCGGTCGCTCGGCCAAAAGGCGCCCGCCGCCTTTCGCATCAACCCCGACGTCGAGGCGGGTTCCCACGCCAAAATCTCGACCGGCGCCGCGCACAACAAGTTCGGCCTTCCCATCGCCGATGCGCTCGAAGCCTATCGGCAAGGGCGCGGGCTTCCCGGCCTCGCCGTGCGAGGCGTTGCCGTTCATATCGGCAGCCAGCTGACCAGCCTCGACCCGCTCGAACGGGCCTTCACAAAAATCGGCGAACTGATCCGCGCGCTCCGCGCCGATGGGCATACTATCGCGACCGCCGATTTGGGTGGCGGCCTAGGCGTTCCCTATAACCCCGCCCAGCCGCCGCCACCGAGCCCCGCCGATTATGGCGCGATGGTCCGTCGCGTGACGGAAGGCTGGGATGTGCGCCTCATCTTCGAGCCAGGCCGCCTCATCGTCGGCAATGCCGGCGTGCTGCTGACTCGGGTGATTCGGGTGAAGCCCGGCCTTCTCCATCCCTTCGTCATCGTCGATGCGGCGATGAACGACCTGATGCGGCCCAGCCTTTACGATGCCTGGCACGCCATCGAAGCGGTGGTGCCCGCCGGCGAGCGCCGGGTCGCCAATGTCGTCGGGCCGGTCTGCGAGACGGGCGACACCTTCGCCACCGCCCGCCACATGGACCGGGTGGAGGCGGACGACCTCCTCTTCTTCCGCACCGCCGGCGCATATGCCGCCACCATGGCGAGCACCTACAATAGCCGTCCGCTGACACCGGAAGTGCTGGTCGACGGCGACCAATGGGCGGTGGTCCGCGCGCGCCTCGACGTCGAGGCGCTCATAGCGGCCGACAGCATACCGTACTGGCTGCAGCCTTGACCCTGTCGTGACGAACCCGGCATGAAAGGCACTCAGCCGGAGATTGCCATGAAGTTCCTCGCGTTCCTGTCGTTTCTCTTCGTCGCCCTTCCGGCCGCCGCCCAAACCGGCCTCGGCCAGGATGAGCAACAGATCGTCCAGGCGGTCGACGCGGAGCGCGAGCGCACCATCGAGCTACTGGAGCGGCTGGTGAACCAGAATAGCGGTTCGTTGAACCTTGCCGGCGTCGAAGCGGTCGGAAAGACGGTGCGCGCGGAGCTGGAGCCGCTCGGCTTCGACGTCCAGTGGGTCGACATGCGCGAGACCGGACGCGCCGGCCATATCGTCGCCACCCACAAGGGCAGCGGGAAGGGCAAGCGCATGCTCCTCATCGGCCATCTCGACACGGTGTTCGAGCCGGACTCGCCCTTTCAGGGATTCACCCGGGAAGGCGAGCGCGCCGTCGGCCCCGGCATCGGCGACGACAAGGGCGGCGTTGCCGTCATCGTCGCGGCGCTGCGGGCGATGGAGGAAGCCGGCACCCTGGACGAAGCCGACATCAAAGTCGTCCTCACCGGCGACGAGGAACGCAGCGGCTCGCCGATCGAAGTCGCCCGTCGCGATCTTATAGAGGCGGGCCGCTGGGCCGATGTCGCGCTCGAATTCGAAAATCTCGCCCGCGACGACAAGGGCGTCGAATACGGCACGGTCGCCCGCCGCAGCTCGACCGGCTGGACGCTGACCACGAGCGGTCGCACCGGCCATTCGAGCGGTATCTTCCGCGAGGGCGTCGGCTATGGCGCGATCTACGAGATGGCGCGCATCCTCGACGCCTTCCGCCGCGAGCTGCCCGAGCCCAACCTCACCTACAATGTCGGCGTCATGGCCGGCGGCACCCCCGCCGCGATTGATGATCAAGGCTTCCGCGTCACCGCGTCCGGCAAGACCAACATCATCGCCGAAACCGCCATCGCGCGCGGCGACCTACGCAGTCTCACCCGTGAGCAGGACGCGCGGGTGCGGGCGAAGATGGAGGCGATCGTCGCCCAGCATTTGCCGGAAACCTCGGCAGAGCTCGAGTTCGCCGACCATGGCTATCCGCCGATGGAGCCGACCGAGGGCAACCGCGCCATCCTCGCCAAATTGAACGAGGTGAACCGCGACCTCGGCCTCCCCGAAATGCCCGAATACGACCCCGCCCGGCGCGGCGCCGCCGACAGCAGCTTCGTCGCTGCCGACGTCGACACGCTCGCGGGCCTCGGCGTCGTCGGCGGCAAGGCCCATGCCGAAGGCGAGTGGGTCGACCTCACAAGCCTTCCCCGCCAGGCCAAGCGCGCCGCCATCCTGATGACCCGCTATGCCAGTGAGCCGCGCGACTAAGGCTGCCGCGCTTAAATCGTCATGCCAGCGAAGGCTGGCATCCAAGCTGACTGAGAAGCCGCATGGACCCCAGCCTTCGCTAGGGTGACGGTTGGTGGCTGACGAGATCTACGCTCGCCGCGCCGTCACGAAATAGTCGAGCGACTTGTCGTCCGACAGGCTGAAGCCCCGCGTCGGCGACCAGGCCATGCCGGTGACGTCCAGCACCTCCAGCCCCGCCTCTTCGAGGATCGCGCACAGCTCGTCCGGCGTCAGGAACTTGTCCCAGTCGTGCGTGCCCTTGGGAATACGACCCGTCCCCTCACCCAGCGTGATCATCATCAGTCGCGCGCGAAATGTGCGGTTGGGCGTCGACAGGATCAGGAGCCCGCCCTCGGCCAATCTGGCGGCCAGACCGGAGACGAAGGCGCGCGGCTCCGTTACATGCTCGATCACCTCCATCGAAGTGACGAGATCGAACGAGCCGTCCAGCGTCTCCACTCCACCCACCCGATAGTCGATCGTCAGCCCCTGCCCCTCGGCATGATGGCGCGCCACGGCGATGATCTCCGGCGCCGCGTCGATGGCGGTGATTTCCGCGCCCAGCCGGGCCAGCGGCTCGGCGAGCAATCCTGCTCCCGAGCCCATATCCAACGCTCGCCTGCCCGCAAGGGGCTTGCGGTCATGTTCGTCGAGCTGCCAGTGATGGTCGATCTGGTCGCGTATATAGCCGAGGCGCACCGGGTTCATCTGGTGGAGCAGCGCCGACGAGCCTCTCGGGTCCCACCATTCGGCCGCCATCTTCCCGAAATGGGCCGCTTCCTTGGGGTCGATGGTGCCGACAGGCTCGCTTGCATGTGCCATGGCGCCCCCTTATCAGGCAGGCCCTCCTGATCCCAAGGCTTTTCAAGCGAGACGCATGGCCCGCATCGTCATGAAATTCGGCGGCACCTCGATGGCCGGGATCGAGCGCATCCGTCACGTCGCCAATCTCGTGAAGCGAGAAGCCGAGGCCGGAAATCAGGTTGCCGTCGTGGTCTCCGCGATGGCCGGCGAGACCGACCGCCTCATCCAGTTCTGCCGCGAAGCCTCATTGCTCTACGATCCACGCGAATATGACGTGGTCGTCGCCTCCGGAGAGCAGGTGACGAGCGGCCTTCTCGCCATCACCCTCCAGGGCATGGGCCTCAACGCCCGTTCCTATATGGGCTGGCAGCTCCCCGTCCGCACCAGCGCCGCTCACAGCGCCGCGCTCATCGAAGGCATCGACGTCGACGCGCTCAACCGCGTGTTCGACGGCGGCGGCATCGCCGTCATCCCGGGCTTTCAGGGCGTGGCGGCGGACGGCAGCCTGGCGACGCTGGGCCGCGGCGGCTCCGACACCTCGGCCGTCGCGCTCGCCGCCGCGATGAAGGCCGATCGCTGCGACATCTACACCGACGTCGACGGCGTCTACACGACCGACCCGCGTATCGTCCCGCGCGCGCGAAAGCTCAACGTCATCACCTATGAGGAGATGCTGGAGCTTGCCTCGGTCGGCGCCAAGGTGCTGCAAACCCGCTCCGTCGGCCTTGCCATGCGTGAGAAAATGCCGCTCCGCGTCCTCTCCTCGTTCGAGGATCGCCCCGGTACGATGGTCGTAAGCGATGAGGAACTCGAAGGAATGAACATGGAACGCCAGCTCATCACGGGCATCGCCTACGACAAGAACGAGGCGCGGATCAGCCTCCTCGGCCTCTCCGACAAGCCGGGCACGGTCGCGGCCATCTTCGCGCCGCTCGCCAAGGCCAACGTCAATGTCGACATGATCGTCCAGAGCGTCGCGCGCGAGGGCGAGAAGAGGGATCTCACTTTCACCGTTCCCACCGCCGCCCTGGCCCAGAGCGTCGACACGCTCACCAGGGCGAAGGAGGCAATCGGGTTCGACGAGATCATCACCGACATGAACGTCGTGAAGGTCAGCGCCGTCGGCGTCGGCATGCGCTCCAACGCGGGTATCGCCGCCCGCATGTTCGAGGCGTTGGCCGATCGCGGCATCAACATCCTCGCCATCGCCACCAGCGAGATCAAGGTCTCGGTGCTGATCCCCGAAGAATATACCGAACTCGCCGTCCGTGTCCTCCACACCGCCTACGGCCTCGACGCGGAGACTGAAGCGTGAACGATGCAACCCAATCCGTCGGCCGCGACCGCCTGAAGCGCCTGATGAAGCGCGGCACCGATTTCCTCGGCTGCGAGGTCGCCATCATGGGCGGCGCGATGAGCTGGATTTCGGAGCGCAACCTCGTCTCCGCCATCTCCAACGCTGGCGGCTTCGGCGTCATCGCCTGCGGGGCCATGACGCCGGACCTGCTCGACACCGAGATCGCCGAGACGAAGAAGCGGACGACCCGGCCCTTCGGCGTCAACCTCATCACCATGCATCCCCAGATCATGGAGCTGATCGACGTCTGCAAGAAGCACGACGTCGGGCATGTCGTCTTCGCCGGCGGCCTCCCCCCAGCGGGCGCGATCGACCGGGTCAAGGAGGGCGGGGCGAAACTCGTCTGCTTCGCCCCGGCCCTCGCGCTGGCCAAGAAGCTGATCCGCTCGGGCGTCGACGCCCTGGTGATCGAGGGCATGGAAGCGGGCGGCCATGTCGGCCCGGTCTCCACCTCCGTCCTCGCCCAGGAAATCCTGCCCGAAGTCTCCGCCGACACGCCGGTCTTCGTCGCCGGCGGCATCGGCAAGGGCGGCCTCATCGCCGGCTATCTCGAAATGGGCGCGGTCGGAGTGCAGCTCGGCACGCGCTTCGTCTGCGCCCACGAATGCATCGCCCATCCCAATTTCAAGAAGGCCTTCATCCGCGCCTCCGCCCGCGATGCCGTCACCAGCGTCCAGGTCGACCCGCGCCTCCCCGTCATCCCCGTCCGCGCGCTCCGCAACAAGGAAATGGTCGCCTTCGCCGCCAAGCAGCGCGAGGTCGCCCAGTTGCTCGACGAGGAGGCGATCGAGATGGCCGAGGCCCAGCTCCAGATCGAGCATTATTGGGCCGGGGCGCTGCGGCGGGCGGTCATCGACGGCGACGTGGAATCCGGCTCCGTCATGGCCGGCCAGTCGGTCGGCATGGTGAAAGAAGAAGCCAGTGTCGTCGAAATCATCCGCACGCTTGTCGACGAAGCCGCCCACGCGCTGGAGCGGCGGGCGGCGCACGCGTGATCGGACTAGCCCGCCGTACTTTCATCGCCGGCGCGGCCGCTCTGCTGTCGAGTCCGGCCATCGCGTTGTCAAAAAGGGAGAACGGCATGTACGGCCTGATCGGAAAGATGCGGCCAAAACCCGGCGAACGCGATGCGTTGATCGCGATCCTGCTCGAAGGCGTCGGGGCGATGTCCGGATGCCTCAGCTACATCGTCGCCAGGGACACGGGCGAAGCGGACGCCATCTGGATCACCGAAGTCTGGGACAGCGAGGCGAGCCATAAGGCCTCGCTCCAACTCCCCGCCGTTCAAGCCGCCATCGCCAAAGCCCGCCCGATCCTCGCCGGCTTCGACAGCCATGTCGTCACCCAGCCCGTCGGCGGCCACGGTCTTGCGGGAAGCTAATCACCAACCGTTGCAGCGCCCCCATTGCCGCGCCGCCTCGCCAGCGATTACCTGATAGACGTCATAGGCGGCGGCGGTCATGCAGGCGTGGTTGGGAAGAATCCGAACACGGGCGCCGATCGGCAATATCGAATACAGTGTCGCGGCGGCGGCCTCGTCTGCCGCCGTTATTAGCCCATGCTCCTGGTTCACCTTGCCGACCGTGAGGCCGGGCAGGAGCCGCCCGTCCGCGTCGCACACCGCGCCATAGCCATAGTCCCTCGCCTGCTCGGCCGTGCCATGGTCCTTGGACAGCGCCAGGCCCCCGGCATCGACGATGATCCAGCCTTTGTCCGGCCGATGGCTGATCACCGTCGCCATCACCGAGAGCGCGATATCGTCCAGTGTGCAGACGCCGAGATTGGCCATCACCAGATCCTGGAAGACATAGACGCCCGCCCGCGCCTCAGTGACGCCGGACAGATGCTCCGCGAAGGTCAGGGTCGGCGTCGATCCGACGCTGACGTTCGGGCAGGCAAATCCGCGCGCGCGGAGTTTTTCGGCGGCTTCGACCACGGCCACCCGCTCCTGTTCGGCCATGCGGCGAATGCCATCCTCGTCGATGCAATCATAGGAGCCGCCGGCATGGGTCACCACGCCCCAAAATCGCACGGCCGGCGCGCCCTCGAGGATTTCCGCGATGTCGACGACGCTAGGGTCGTCGGGCTTCAGTCCGGCGCGGCGACCGTCGGAATCGATCTCGATGGCGACGCCCAGCGCGGGAGGAGTCCGCTGGAAATCCGCAACCGCCCTCGCCGCCGCGACGCTGTCCACCAGCACCGTCAGCTTTGCCCCGGTGTTCGCTATCGACCGCGCCCGCTCCAGCTTGGCCGGCGAAACGGACACCGCGTAGAGAATATCGTCGAAGCCGTCGGCGAGGAAATATTCGGCCTCCTTCAAGGTCGAGACCGTGATCGGCCCCGTGCCGCCGAAAATCTTCCGTGCGATCTCGCGACATTTGGCGGTTTTGACATGCGGGCGGAACCGAACGCCATGCCGCCCCGCTACCCCATTCATCCGCTCGATATTCCGATTCAGCCGCGCTTCGTCGACCAGCGCGAAAGGCGTGTCGACGGCGCCGAATGCTTCAGCCGCGATCGTTCCCATCTTCAGCGCCTCTCATTTCCGAGCAAGTCATCAAGGACAGTATCCTGTGTCGGCGGGACCGCGAAGATCTCGACGATCTCCTGCCCTTGTTCGTCCAATAGCCAAGCCACCATCAAATGGTAGCGACGATAAAGTCCGCTGCGGGCATAATCGAGACACGCATCGTCTTGCTTCAGGAGGCTACGATTCTCCTCAAAGTCGAAGTCGCCCGCCTTGGCGACATAATCTGCGTAACCTTCGACAAGCCACTCGGGATGCCATTTCAATAAGCGCCCCAATGCTCGCGATTGCACGATATGGGTCGCTTCATGCGCGACGAAGTAGGAGAGGGACCGCTGGTCCGCATCGGCCAGGGTACCGCGCGGCGGAACGATACGATTGGCGCCGATGTCCGCTTCGCGCAGATAGATGTTTTGGGTCAGCAGCGTATCGGCGACGCCGCCGACCGGCCCCGTATAGAGCCGCATCCGCCAGGGTTCGTTGCAGAAGAATAGCCAGATGGGTGCTTGCGGGTCGTAGAGATGCGAGGTCCGAAGCCGCCGCGTTGCATCGTCCAGCACATGTGTGATCGCCGGATCGATTGGCCGGTCCGACCATATTCGATAATTTCGATATTCGAGCCGGTGCGAACAGCGCCTGTGGATAGACATAGGGTCCGCCAATGGCGAGCAAGGTCAGGAGCAGCCCCGCCGCCGCGAACCGCCACCCCCTTCACCCGCGGATGGAGCCCAAGGGGCGTGACTGATCAGCCGCCTTAGCAGCCCGCCGCCTCCAGCGCTTGCGGCAGCCGCTGTTGAATGAAGTTGCGCATCGTGCCGCCATAGACGTCTTGCAGCTCCGCATAGACCTTGCAGGCGTCGGCCGGCTTCTTGAGCTCCATCAGCGCTTCGCCGAGGAAGAAGAGGCTGTCGGCGGCGCGTTCGCCCTTCGGGTCGTCCTGATAGTTGGCGAGCAGGATCTTGGCGGCGGTGGCGGGCTTGCCGTCGTCGAGCGCGGCCCGGCCGGCCAGGTTGCGGGCATAGCTGGCGCGACGGTGATCGGGATGCTCCTTCGCCATCGCTTCCAGGGCCTTCTGTGCGCCGGCGAAGCGGCCGGCATCCCACAGGCGATAGCCGACGAGGTAGGCATCCTCGGCGGGATCGCCGGTGTCGGGCTGATCGACAGCCGACGGCTCGGCGCGACCCCCCAGCGGCTCATCCTCCTCCGCGACCGCGGCGGGCTCCTCGGCCACCGGGGCACCGGCCTGTTCGAGCGCGTTGAGGCGAAAATCGATGTCGCCCCGATATTTGGTCAGCGCTTCCTCCATCTGGCGGAGGCGATAGGCATTCTCCTCCGCCTGACCGGTCAGCCGCCCAAGCTGGGCCTCCAGGGCGTCAACGCGGGCGGTGAGGTCGGACAGGGCCGTGGAGGCGGGGATGCCGCCGATATCGGCGCCGGTCCGCGGCTGGATCTCGGGCTGGATGATCGGGCCCTGACGTCCGGCCCCGCCCGGAAAGACGATCCGCTGGACCGCCTGCATCTCCTGCTCCAGCCGGTCGAGGCGGCGGTCGAGGCGCTCCTGGGCGGCGGCGGGCATGGCCGCGCCCGCCAGCAGGATGAGGCCGAGAAGATGGATACGCATGAGTGTCTGTCCCCGCTTGGTGATGTCGCTCCGCCTGTATTAGGCGGTCCGCCCTGTCGCCAGCATTAAGCGCCGCGGCGTCAGCGCGTCGGGGCGGGCACCGGCGTCGGCGCCGGCTGAATTCGGGCCATGAGATCCGCCGGGGCGAGGCTCACGTCCGAGATCGTCCGTTCGGCGGGTCCTAGCGGCGGGATTTCGGTGGTGCCGACGGTGACGCGGAGCGCATTGGGTCGGCCGGTGAGGATCTGCGGCCGTTCGGCCGTGGCCGGCACGACGTAGCGCTCACCCGGCGTCATCGTCTTTTCGAGCAGCCGCTCGCCGTCCGTCTCATAGACCCGCAGCCACACTTCCTCGGTCGCGGTGAGCGTAACGGGCCCGGTCGCGACGGGCGCCGCGGTCGGACCGGGAGCCACGCCGGACGTCGGCGGAGCCTCCTGCAGCGGCATTTCGACGCTGGCGACCTCGGCTGGATCGACGTCGGAATCATCGACGGCGCCGCTCCGCCAGACGGCGTAGCCGACGACGAGGAGCAGGGCGATCGCGCCGGCAATGAGCGCCAGCGAGCGCGGCGGCACCCGCGCCGGGTCGGCGGGTTCGTAATAGGCGGTCGGCGCGGCGGGACGATATTGGTTCGCGCCCAACTCCTCGCGCAGCTCGACACCGATCTCGCTGCCATTGAGGCCGACGACATTGGCGTAGGAGCGGGCGAAGCCGATCGAATAGGTGGGCGCGGGCAGCGCGTCCCATTCGCCGTTTTCTATATGCTGGAGGTGCCGTATCGGGATGCGCGTGCGGTTGGCGACATCCTCCAGGCTCATGTCGCAGGCCTCGCGGGCCTTCCTCAATCGTTCGCCAATCGGTGTGGTCATGCGCTCCGGATCCGCTTCACTCATTAAAACATCCCCCAATCGCGGTCTGTTCCGCCGCTTCGCCGATTGATCCAGATCATGTCACAGCACCGGCCGCCCGATGTCAACCGACCCCGGCCGCCCTCACCCTATCGACACGCCATTCTCCTCGGCCCACTCGACGAGCGCCGCGCGCATGTCGTTGGGCGGAGCGGCGAGCAGCGTCTCCATATGCGTCATCATCTGGCCGCGGTCGAGCGACCGGATCATCGCCTTGATCGGCCCGACTGCCGCCGGCGTGATCGACAGCCGCCGGATGCCGAGCCCCACCAGCGCCATCGCTTCGAGCGGCCGCCCGCCCATTTCGCCGCAAACGGCGACCGGCACCTTGTGGTCCCTGGCGACGCCCACCACCCGGCGGATGAATCGCAGGATCGCCGGAGACAGCCAGTCGTAGCGCTCGGCGAGCTTGGGATGCGATCGATCGGCCGCGAACAGGAACTGCGTCAGATCGTTGGTGCCGATCGAAAGGAAGTCGATCCTGGGCAGCAGGATGTCGAGGGCCTCGGCCAGCGCCGGCACCTCGAGCATCGCCCCGTAATTGATCTTGTAGGGCGTCAGCTTCTTCCTGGCGGCGAGCCATTCGCGCTGCTCCTCGACCAGCGCCTTCGCCGCATCGAACTCCCAGGGCTCCGAGATCATCGGGAACATGATGTAGATTTCGCGGCCCGCGCCCGCCTCCAGCAATGCCCGCGCCTGCGTCTTCATCAGCGCCGAGCGGTCGAGCGACAGGCGCAGTGCCCGCCAGCCCATCGCCGGATTCTCCTCCTCCTGATCCTCCGTCCTGAGATACGGCAGCGCCTTGTCGCCGCCGATATCGAGCGTGCGGAACACGACCAGCTTGCCGTCCGCGGCGTCGAGCACTGCCTTGTAGAGCCGCTGCTGCGCCTCGCGCCTGGGCAGGGTCGCCGAGACCAGGAACTGGAACTCGGTGCGGAACAGGCCGATCGCGTCGGCGCCGGTCGTCTCCAGCGCCTCGACATCGTCGCGCAGCCCGGCGTTGATCGCGACCGTCAGTCGCTCGCCGTCGAGCGTGATCGATTCCAGGGACTTGAAGGCGGCGAGATCGGCGCGCTGCTTCTGCCGCGCCAGCAGCTTGGCGTCGAACGCCTCGCCGATCGGCCCGGTCGGGCGGACATGGACGACGCCCTCGTCGCCGTCGAGTAGCAGCTCGTCGCCCTCAGTGATCATCTGCCGCACGTCGCGCACCCGCCCGATCATCGGCACGCCCATCGCCCGCGCGACGATGGTGACATGAGCGGTCAGCGAACCCTCCTCCAGGATCACGCCCTTGAGCCGCCGCCGGTCATATTCGAGCAGCTCCGCCGGCCCCAGATTGCGCGCGACCAGGATCGCGTCCTGCTGGAGCCCCATCTGCGCCGCCGTCCCCAGCCGCCCCGAAACGATGCGCAAGAGCCGGTTGGCGAGGTCGTCGAGGTCGTGCATCCGCTCGGCGAGCAGCGGGTCGTTGATCTCGCGCATCCGCATCCGCGTCCTTTGCTGGACGCGCTCGATCGCCGCTTCGGCCGTCAGCCCGCTGTCGATCGCCTCGTTGATCCGCCGCGACCAGCCCTCGTCATAGGCGAACATCTTGTAGGTTTCTAGAATCTCCTGATGCTCGCCCGCGGTGCCGAATTCGGGCGCGCTGGTCATCGTGTCGATCTGCTCGCGCATCTTCCTGAAGGCGGAATAGACGCGGTGCCGCTCGGCCTCGATATCCTCGGCGACGGTATGCTCGATGAGGATGCGCGGCTGGTGATAGACCGCGACGCCTCGCGCCATGCCGAGCACCAGCTTGAGGCCCGGCAGCCGCGCCGAACCCGCGTCCCGGGTCGTCTCGGTGGCGGCCCCCGCCTTGTCGGCCAGCCCTGCTCCGGCGATCAGCTCGGCGAGCACCATCGCCACCGTCTGCAGTGCCTCGATCTCGACGTCGTCGTAGCGCCGGGGCTCAGCATGCTGGACCGCGACCACGCCGATCGCCCGCTCGCGCCTGACGATCGGCACGCCCGCGAAGCTGTGGTACAGTTCCTCGCCCGTCTCCGGCCGATAGGCGAATTCGGGATGGCTGGTCGCCTCGTCGAGGTTCAGTAACGAGACGTCGCGGGCGATCGTTCCGACCAGCCCCTCGCCCATGGCGAGCTTGGTCACATGCACCGCGCTCTGGTTGAGCCCGACCGTCGCGTAGAGCTCGAGCAGCCCGTCGCGCAGCAGATAGATGGAGCACACCTCGCTCGCCATCGCCTCGGCGATGATCTTCACCACCTTGTTGAGCTTCGCCTGCGCGCCCGAGCGCGAGGCCATCACGTCATGAAGGCCGGTCAGAATCTCGCGGGCAGAGGACGTGGAGGCCGTCGGCATGGCGCGGCGCTACCAGAAACCGCGCCCCCTTCCAATGGCGTGAAGTCTGGCCTTCGTTGTTTCTATCAAATCACGCTAAGGAACGCAGATGAGACCGGCCCCGGAAACCGTTGCCCGCTTCCGACGTGACGTCGAATACTTCGACGGTGGCCCGCCTGAACGCCTCGGCGTCGCCGTGTCCGGCGGTTCCGACAGCCTCGCCCTGCTCCTCCTCGCCCACGCCGCCCTTCCCGGTTGCGTCGAGGCCGCGACCGTCGATCATGGCCTTCGCCCCGAAAGCCGCGACGAGGCGCTTTATGTGGGGGAGATTTGCGCCGGCCTTGATTGCCCCCATGCGATCCTCCCCGTCGCCGTGCCGGACGGCCCGGCCGGGCTCCAGGCCGAGGCGCGGCGCGTCCGCTACGACGCGCTGGCGCATTGGGCGGCGGAGCGGGGGATCGGCGCTATCGCCACCGCCCATCATGCCGACGACCAGGCCGAGACGCTGCTGATGCGCCTCCAGCGCGGCTCGGGAATCGCCGGTCTCTCCGGCATCCGCGCCATTCGGCACGAAGGCGATCTCGCCATTGTCCGCCCCCTGCTCGGCTGGACGAAGGCCGAGCTGGTCGAGATCGTCCGCGAGGCGGGAATCGAGCCGGTCGACGACCCCAGCAACCGCGATCCCCGCTTCGATCGCGCCCGGCTACGCGGCCGCCTGGCCGACCTGCCCTGGCTGGAG
>NZ_DATCYB010000081.1:0-9360 GCF_036570505.1 Allosphingosinicella sp.
TGTGCTGTTCGCCCGCACCGGCGAGGCGCCGGGGGCGAAGGGCATTTCGGCCTTCATCGTCGATGCCGACACACCGGGGCTCGATGTCAGCGAGCGCATTCGGGTCATCGCGCCGCATCCGCTGGCGACGCTCCGTTTCGAGGGCATGCGTCTCCCATACGGCGCCCGGCTGGGTGAGCGTGGGCGGGGCTTCGGCCAGGCGATGGCGACGCTGGACGTGTTCCGGACGACCGTTGGCGCCGCCGCGCTCGGCTTTGCCCGGCGCGCCCTAGACGAGGCGACTGGACGCGCCCTCACGCGCAAGCTCGGCGAGGGCCGGCTCGCCGACAATCCCATCACCCAGTCGAAGCTCGCCGAGATGGTGCTCGACGTCGATGCTTCGGCGCTGCTCGTTTATCGCGCCGCCTGGCTCCGCGACGTCAAGGGCCAGCGCAACAGCCGCGAGGCGGCGCTCGCCAAGCTCCACGCCACCGATCGCGCCCAGACCGTCATCGACAAGGCCGTGCAGATGTTCGGCGGCCTCGGCGTCACCCGTGGCGTGCCGGTCGAGAGCCTCTACCGCGAGATAAGGGCGCTGCGCATCTACGAGGGAGCGTCGGAAGTGCAGAAGGTGATCATCGCGCGCCATCACCTGGCGGAATCGAGCCGGTGAGCACGCGCTTTCGAGTCAGCTATCCTGTCCGGTTCGCACACTGCGATCCCGCCGGAATTGCCTATTATCCGCGCTGCTTCGAGCTATGCGACGCTGCGATAGAAGAATGGACCGAGACCGTCATTGGCGTCTCGCGAAGCACACTCCATCTCGATATGCACCTGGCCCTGCCTACGGTTGATCTGCGGGCCGGCTTCTCGGCGCCGAGCCGGCTCGGCGATTGGCTGGATCTGTCGATCCTCGTCGAGCATGTGGGAAGATCCTCCATTGTGCTCGCCACCGATGTCACAAGCGGCAACGAGACCCGGTTCGCGGTCACTTTTACTCAAGTTCTGACCTGCATGAAGACCATGAGGCCAAAGCCTTGGCCGACCGAATGGCGAGAACGACTGATTTCGTTTGCAAAAAAGGAGACTTCCGCTTGACCGCTCACCAGACGCTTCTTCCCGCCGGCTGGGAACGGCCCAAAGGCTATGCCAACGGCGTGTCGGCACAAGGCCGGCTTGTCTTCACCGCCGGCATTGTCGGTTGGGACGAACAGCAGCGTTTCGTTTCAGACGACATGGTGGGCCAATTCGAACAGGTGCTCGCAAATACCGTGGCCATACTTGCCGAAGCAGGCGCCCTCCCCGAGCATATCGTGAGAATGACGTGGTACATCACCGATCGAGAGGAATATGTGAACAACCTTGCCGCCATAGGTCAAATCTACAAGAAGATTATTGGGAAGGTTTTTCCGGCCATGGCCGTGGTCGAGGTGACGGCGCTCGTCGAACCACGAGCCCGGATAGAGATCGAGACTACGGCCGTAATCCCTTAGCGTGGCTATTGCTTGTCCGAGGCGGAGGATTCCGCCTCGGATAAGGAGTCGCCATTCCTCTTGCCGGGGACCAGAGGCGCCAGATTTCCGTGCAGCCGGTCGAGGCTATGCGTGAGCTGCTCAAAATCCTCGATTGAAAAGCCCCGGATGATCTGAGCGTAGACCGGTGCGGTGATCATCCGGGCTTCGGAAAGCTTCTGCTTTCCCTTGGACGTCATTGTTACCTCGGTGACCCTGTTGTCGCTCTCCAGCTGACGACACACCACCAGCTTCGCCGTCACCATTCTCTGGACGATACGCGTCATCGTCGAGAACGGTATCACGGCCGCCTCGGCGAGTTGCCCGACACCGCGAGGACTCTTCTGGCCCAGCACCATGAGGACCCGCCAGTAAGGAATATCTATTCCGATGGTCTTCAGGCGGGCCTCGATCACCACATTGTACCGGCTCACGAGGCGGTTGAGCAGGTAGAAAGGATATTTCTCAAGCTGGAACGCCGCCGTTCCGGGATCTCCAAGGTCTCTTGGATCCTTCATCAGTTCGGCCCGCTCTTGCACAACTTCGCCTCCGCATTATCGGCGTAATTGATTGCGTCTGCAAGTTTCATCTGGCATGGAGAAAAAGATAAACTATGGGAGAGGAAACATGGCAGCGGAGGCGTTGCGAGCATTCGCTTCGGGTGTGGCGTCAGGCACGATCCGGACGGTCGATCTAACACAAACGCTTTCACCTGATACTCCCACTCTCGTCCTGCCGCCGGAATTCGGTCAGTGCGCGGGCTTCTCCATGCAGGAAATATCCCGGTACGATGAGCGCGGGGTAGCCTGGTACTGGAACAACTTCACCGTCGGCGAGCATACGGGCACGCATTTCGATGCTCCCGTCCATTGGGTTACCGGACGCGACCTGTCCAATAACACGCTCGACACTATCAACCCGAACGACTTCATCGCGCAGGCTGCCGTGATCGATATCTCGGCAAAGGCCGCCGAGAACCCCGATTATCTCTTGACTGTCGAGGACATCGAGGAATGGGAAGCCACGCATGGCCGGATCCCGCCGCATAGCTGGGTTCTACTTCGCACCGACTGGTCCAAGCGCTCGGTCGACGACTATGTAAACCGCCGGGACGATGGGGCTCATACTCCCGGGCCATCGGTCGAGGCGGTCCGCTTCCTCATCGAAGAACGCGATGCCCATGGATTGGGCGTGGAAACCATTGGCACCGATGCAGGCCAGGCCCATCTGCTCGATCCCCCCTATCCGGCGCATGCTCTCTTCCACGGCGCCGGCCGCTACGGGCTGCAATGTTTGGCCAATCTCGACCAATTGCCGCCGACCGGCTCCGTGGTGGTCGCTTCGCCACTGAAAATCCAAGGCGGGTCCGGGAGCCCCCTGCGGGTTCTGGCTTTCGTCGAAGGCTGAGCGATGGCCGAGCGCTCGTTCAAGGCCGAGGTTCAAAAGCTCCGCAAGGGAGAGGGCGAGCTCTTCCACGGCGAAGGCATTCTCGCGGTAACGAAGGCGCTGCTCCAGTCCGGCGTCGCTTATGTTGGCGGCTATCAGGGGTCTCCGATATCGCACCTGATGGATGTGTTCGCCGACGCAAACGAGCTCATGCAGGAGCTCGGCGTCCATTTCGAGGCGAGTGCAAGCGAAGCCTCCGCCGCGGCCATGCTGGCGGCGTCAGTCAACTACCCACTGCGCGGCGCGGTCGCCTGGAAGTCGGTCGTCGGGACGAACGTCGCCTCCGATGCGCTTTCGAATGTCGCTTCGGGTGGCGTCACGGGCGGCGCGCTGGTCATCGTTGGCGAGGATTATGGTGAAGGCTCCTCGATCATGCAGGAACGCACGCATGCGTTCGCCATGAAGTCGCAGATGTGGCTGATCGATCCCCGCCCCAACCATTCGCTGATCGTCGACCTGGTAGAAAAAAGCTTTGAGCTTTCGGAGGCGTCCAACACGCCCGTGCTGTTCGAACTGCGAGTCCGGGGCTGTCACCAGACGGGGACCTTCGCGGCCCGCGACAACAAGCGGCCGCCCTTGACTGTCTGGGAAGCCGCCGAGGCACCGCGGCGAGACGTCAGCCGGATCGTGCTCCCGCCGGCCAATTTCCTGCACGAAGTCGAGAAGATCGAACATCGCTGGCCCGCGGCGATACAGTTCGTTCGAGAGAACCGGCTGAACGAGCGGTTTGGCCAGGATGCGGACGTCGGCATCATTGTCCAAGGTGGCCTTTTCAACACGCTCAATCGGGCCCTCGAGCTGATCGACGTTTCCGATTCCTTCGGCGATGCCAAATTGCCGATCTACGTCCTCAACGTGACCTATCCTCTGATCCCGGATGAGGTACGGGACTTCTGCGCCGGGAAACGCGCCGTGCTGATGATCGAGGAGGGGCAGCCCGAATTCATCGAGCATGAACTGAACACATTGATAAGGCGTGCTGATCTTCAGACGCAGGTTGTCGGAAAGGCGGTTCTGCCTCGCGCGGGTGAATATACCGGCGCTGTCCTTCAGGAGGGCGTAACCAGGTTCCTGAGTGAATGGGCGCCGGGACTTGCACCGCCAGCCGCGCCGAAGCCGCCGGCAGCTCTCAGCCCTTCCGATGTCCCCGCCCGTCCCGCCGGTTTCTGCACCGGCTGTCCCGAGCGTCCGATTTTTTCGGCCATGAAACTGTTGCAGCGTGAACTCGGGCAGTTTCACGTTTCGGCCGACATTGGCTGCCATCTCTTTTCGATCCTGCCGCCCTTCGACATCGGCAATACGACCATGGGCTATGGTCTGGGAACAGCGGGGGCCTCTGCCTTCAAGGCACGGGACAAGCGGGCAATCGCGATCATGGGCGACGGTGGCTTCTGGCACAACGGACTGACGTCGGGAATCGGGAATGCCGTTTTCAACAAGGACGACAGCGTCACGGTCATCATCGACAATGGCTATTCCGCCGCCACCGGTGGCCAGGACATTCTTTCCTCCCGTGCGGACAATGCCGCGCGCGTCACCAAGCATCCCATCGAGCGGGCGGTGCGCGGGGTTGGCGTGCGCTGGGTGAAGACGCTGACACGGACCTACGATGTCGGCCGCATGCGTGACATGCTTCGGGAGGCTTTTACCAGCAAGGAAACGGGTCCGAAGGTCATAATCGCCCAGTCGGAATGCCAGCTCAATCGCCAGCGACGCGTCAGGCCGGCGATGAGGAAGGCGGTGAGTGAAGGAAGGAGGGTCGTTCGTGAGCGGTTCGGAGTCGATCCGGACACCTGTACCGGCGATCACAGCTGCATCCGCCTATCGGGCTGCCCGTCGCTCACCATCAAGTCCAATCCGGATCCCTTGCGCCAGGATCCGATAGCGCATGTCGACAACAGCTGCGTGGGATGCGGCGTCTGTGGCGAGGTCAGCCACGCGGCCGTGCTCTGCCCTTCCTTCTACAAGGCGCGGATCATAATCAATCCGACCCGCTGGGATCGCCTTCGAGATCGCCTTCGCATGTCGCTGATCGGAATGTGGCAGCGCCGGGCTCAGCGAGCGCTTGCCAGACGGGCATTTTGAACGGTGGTGCAGGATCCCCCAGGTCGTCGGCGCATCACGATCGCCGTCCTTGCGCTGGGCGGCGAGGGAGGAGGGGTCCTTGCCGACTGGATCAGCGAGGTCGGTCGGCTGCAGGGCTATATAGCGCAGAGCACATCGGTTCCCGGGGTCGCCCAGCGCACGGGAGCCACCGTCTATTATATTGAGCTTTTCCCGAAAGAGCATGTCTCGACGGGCGCCCACGAGCCGATCCTCGCGCTCATGCCGGTCCCCGGCGATGTCGATATCGTCGTCGCCTCGGAGCTGATGGAGGTCGGGCGAGCCGTCCTGCGGGGGTTCGTGACCGAAGAACGAACCACGCTCATCGGCTCCACCCACCGCGTCTACGCAATCTCCGAGAAGTCGGCGATGGCGGACGGCCGAGCCAGCGGCGAGCGTATTCTGGCGGCGGCGCGGCAGAAGGCCAAACGCTTTATCGCCTTCGACATGAACGAGATCGCAGCCCAGCATGGGAGCGTGATAAGTTCGGTCATGTTTGGCGCGCTGGCCGGGAGCGGAGCCCTGCCTTTTCCCGTCGCCGCCTTCGAGCAAGCCGTTCGGGCAGGCGGCAAGGCCGTGGCTTCGAACCTTGCCGCCTTCGAAGCAGGATCCAAGGCTGCCGTGGGCGAAGTCGAACGGCTGGTGGACACCCAATTGCTTCCTGCTCCGACGACGGAGATGGGTCGAAGGCTCCTTGGGCGCATTCACGAACAGCTACCGGAAGCCGCGCATGAGTTCGCGACAGAAGGCGTTCGGCGCCTGGTCGACTATCAGGATGCGGCTTATGCTGATCTCTATCTGGACCGCATCGCTTCGATCCGCGAACTGGACAACGACGCGGAAAATTGGCGGCTGACCCGCGAGGCGGCGCGACACGTCGCCTTGTGGATGAGCTATGAGGACACAATCCGTGTCGCGGACCTCAAGGTGAGAGCTGGTCGTTTCAAGCGGGTGCGCGAGGAGGTCAGAGCCGGGCCGGAGGAAATTCTCGGTATCACCGAATATATGCACCCTCGCCTGGAGGAGGTCTGCGAAACGTTGCCGGCGGCCATCGGGCGTCGCGTGCTCGCGAGCAGCAGACTGTCGTCGTGGCTGCGTCCGCTCTTCGGGAAGGGTCGCCATGTGGAGACGAGCGGTGTCCGATGGTTCATTTTACTCGCGCTGCTTGCGGGCATGCGTCGTTGGCGCCGGGGCACCCTTCGCTACAGGACGGAACAGGAGCGGATCGAGCATTGGCTCGAGCATGTTCGAGACGCCGCCGGCACGGATCCTGCCGCCGCGGCGGAGCTCGTCCAGTGCCAGCGGCTCATCAAGGGCTATGGCGACACGTTCGAGCGGGGCCTTGCGAGGTTCAATCGGATCATGGACGCCTGGGCGTCGATCAAATCGGGCCCTGATGCCGCATCGACCCTGGGCCGTCTTCGTGAGGCGGCCCTCGCCGACGAGGAGGGCACAGCCTTGAGCAGCGCCATCACGGAGCTGCGGCTCGCGTCCTGATGGCACCCGGCTATCCGCAGCGCTCCCGACACGGATGAGCGGCAAGATATGACCCTCCGAGACGCACTTGCACGGTCAATGGAACTCCTTCGGACCGATCAGCTGGGGCCTGCGAGCGCGCTTCTCACCGACATACTAGCAGCGACGCCGGGAGAGCCCGACGCGCTGCAGCTTCTCGGGATGGTGGCTCGTGCCGGCAAGGATCATCAACGGGCAGCCGAGTTGTTCCGGCAATCACTCAGTATCAGACCTGATCAGCCGCATGTCCTCAACAATCTCGGCAATGTGTTGCTCGACCTAAAGCAGCCGACCGATGCCATTGAAGCCTATCGAGCCGCGTTGGCGCTGCACCCCTCCTATGCCGATGCGCTCACGAATCTCGGTCTCGCCTATTTAGCGGCCGGTGAGAACCAAAGGGCATGTGAAACGCTCGGACGAGCCGTTGATACGGACTGCGGGAACGCCAAGGCCTGGTCTGCGCTCGGCCGCGCGCTGCGGGCCTGCGACCGGCTCGAGGAGGCGATCGCGGCATTCAACACGGCTTTGTCGCTACGCCCGAACAGCATCCCGACGCGGCACAATCTGGCGGTCACGCTTCGCCTCGCCGGCAAGCCCGAGCAGGCGGCCAGAATGCTGGAAGAATGTGCTGCCGCCAATCCAGCGGCGGCCGAGATTCGATACAATCTTGGCCATTCCTATTATGATCTCGGCCGGCTCGATGAGGCGGCCGCTGCTTATCGCGCCGCGATCGGAGCGAAGCCCACCTATCGCGACGCCCATGACTCCTTGAACCGCCTTCTCTGGCAGCGGGGCGACACGGCGCATTATTTGCGCAGCTACCTGGAGGCGCTTCGGGACGATCCGGACGATGCCGACCTGCTCGCCGATCTCGCAAATCGCCTGAATTTGGGAGGCCGGATTGGAGACGCGGTCCGACTCCTGGATGATGCCCTGGCAATGGGCATCGACAGCGCCGCCATTCGCCATCGGCTGGGTCAGGCCTGCTGGGCCAATGAAGATATGGACGCGGCCCTTTCGCATCTTGAGACCGGAATGGGATTGGAGGCCGGGATGGATTGCCGGCTCGTGCTCGTTCGATGCCTGATAATACTAGGGCGCTATGAGACCGCGCTCGAGGTCGTGACGCCCGCTCTTGAGGCGAGGCCGTTCGACCAGCAAGCCATCGCCTATCAGGGACTTGCCTGGCGCCTTCTCGGTGACCCGCGAGCCGATCGCCTCAATGATTATGATCGTTTTATTTCGTCCCGAATCCTGCAGCCGCCGCAAGGATGGGGCGGTGTCGAGCAGTTTAATGCCCGCCTGGAGCAAGTGCTGGCGGCGCTCCATATGGGGAACCAGCATCCTCTTGAGCAGACGCTTCGCGGCGGCACGCAGACGATGGGCAATCTGTTCGACAGGGATCTTCCGGAGATTTCGGCGGTCAAGAAGATGATCGAGGTCGCGGTCGCGGAATATATCGACGCGCTGCCTCACGATCCGGATCACATATTCCTGAAGCGGCGCTCGGCGGAATTCCGCTTTTCGGGATCCTGGTCCGTTCGCCTTCGGCGTGAGGGCTTCCATCTCAATCACGTCCATTCGGAAGGATGGATCAGTTCCTGCTATTATGTCGGGCTGCCCGGATCCACGACGGATGAAGTCCACAAGGAAGGATGGATAAAGTTCGGAGAGACCGGGCTCGGGCTCGGCGAGCGGGAAACGATTGCAAGAGCCCTAAAGCCGGAGGTCGGAAAGCTGATCCTCTTTCCCTCCTATCTGTATCACGGCACCGTACCGTTCGCGGACGAAGGACCGAGGACGACGGTCGCATTTGACGTCATCCCGACCTAGACCGGCTCTGCGCCCTCGTCTTTGACGGATCACCAACGCGAGCCCCCTTTTCCGTTCATCCTGGATCTCGTGACATGTCGCATGTCTCGCCGCTCGGCGAATATCGCGTGCGCAAGACCGGTGCGGTCGCCAAATCGGCGACCGTAAATGCCGCCCCCGTCATGGCTCCTCTCGACCCTGGCGAGGAACGGAGCGGATCCGTCCCTCGCCGTTGATCCCGCGTTAGAACCTGACGGTCGCCCCGGCAAAGAATCGAATGCCGAGGGGGTCGTACGTGCTGGGGAACGTATTCAGCTGCTCTTGCGAACTGCCGATCAGGGTCTGTTTGTTGTTCGTGAGATTGATGACCCCGCCGAACAGGGTGAACTGTTCGAGATCCCATGCGAGTGAAAGGTCGAGATAATGCTCTGGGTTTATGACCGGCACGGCCAGGTCGCTGGCCGAAAGAAGTCCGCGCGTGACCCTGTCATCAGTCACCTCGCCAATGTAGCGATAGCGGAGGCTGGCCGTGAAGTCGCTTATCTCCAGGGTTGCTCGAGCCGTCCCCTTCCATTCGGGCAGAGGCTCACCGCAGGTCAGGCCGAAGGCGCCGGCACAACGATTTGCCAAGCCGGGCACATCGACCACGGGGTTCCTGTCGAACTTGTTGAGCCAGTTTACCGAGCTGGCCAGGCTGATGCTGCTCTCCTCACCGAGAATTGAGGAAATATCCATGGAGTAGCTCACGCCCACGTCGATGCCGTCGGTCTTGATTGAGCCAATATTGGCGAAGAGCGCGCTGACACCGCCAGGCGAACCGATCGTGCCGTCAGGGAGACGGTCGACGGACTGGCAGTAGAAGTTGTTCAGATCCTGGAATTGATTGTAGCAAAGATCAAGCACGACATTGAGAGGCGCGCGGAAGATGGCATCCTTGATGTTAATATTATAGTAATCGACAGTCACGGCCATTTTATTCATCGGGCGGATCACG
>NZ_DATCYB010000082.1:0-42774 GCF_036570505.1 Allosphingosinicella sp.
ACCGCGTCGAGCAGTCGCATCGCGGCACGGCGCGAGCCCGTACCGGGGGGAAAGGCCTCGCTCAGTCCCGGCGCCCCAGCGGATCGAGGGCGCTGACGGCGCGGCGGCTCTTGGGCACCGAAGCGCGGGCGGGCGGCAACGTCGTATCGGTGACCGGCGACGGCGAGGCGAGGCCCATTTCATCGGCCATGGCGTGGAGGGCGGCGATGCGGTTGCCGGTGTCGGGATGGGTCGAGAACAGGCTGTCGCGGCCGGTGCCGCTCGGCACGATGTAGAGGGAGGCAGCGGCGGGATTGCGCAGGCTGACCGGATTGGGGATGCGGGCCGCGCCTTCGTGCAGCTTGGCAAGCGCCGAGGCGAGGGCGCGGGGGTTGCGGCCGATCTCGGCGGCGCCCCGGTCGGCGCTGTATTCGCGGGTGCGGCTAATCGCCATCTGCACGATCATCGCCGCGAAGGGCGCGATGATGACGGCTGCGATCATCGCCAGCAGGTTGGCGCGATTGTCGCCGCCGCCCCGGAAGAACAGGCCGAAATTGGCGAGGAAGGCGATGGCGCCGGCGATGGTCGCCGTCATCGTCATGATGAGCGTGTCGCGATTCTTCACATGCGCCAGCTCGTGCGCCATCACGCCGGCGATCTCGTCGCGGCTAAGGAGATCGAGCAGGCCGGTGGTCGCGGCGACGGCGGCATTCTCGGGATTGCGGCCGGTGGCGAAGGCGTTGGGGTGCGGTGAATCGACGATATAGACTTTCGGCATCGGCAGGCCCGCGCGCGAGGCCAGCTGCTGGACGATGCCGACGAATTCGGGGGCGGTGCGCCCGTCCACCTCGCGCGCCTTGTGCATCTTCAAGACGATCTTGTCGGCGTTCCAGAACGTGAAGAGGTTCATCGCCGCCGCCGCGACGAGCGCGACCAGCGCACCGCCCGAACCGCCGAGCGTGTAGCCCAGGCCCATGAACAAGGCGGTCATCGCCGCCAGGAGCATCAGGGTCTTGAAACCGTTCATCTTGCGTCTTCGCCCTTCACGCCCGAAATGTGGGGTGAAATCCCTCTAGTTCAATCGGAGCCCGATGGCCGGCCAGCGTCCCGCTCATGTGAAACCGCCGAGGCACCTCTCGAAGAGCCCGCCCGTGCCCAAGCCCGAACCGGTGAAGCCACGCGAGGAGCATGGCGGGCCGAAAGGGGAGGAGCCCACTCGCTACGGCGACTGGGAAAACAGCGGTATCTGCTGGGACTTCTAGAGACCCTCGCTCTTCAGCGGCCGCGACAGCAAGGCCTCCACCACCTCTTCGACCGAAGCCTCGCCGCCCAGCAGCGCACAGACCGCCGCCACGATCGGCATGTCGACACAAGCGGCCTCGGCGGCGCGCTTCAGCACCGGCGCCGTGAACGAGCCCTCCGCCACGGTGCGACGGTCGGCGAGAAGTTCGGCGCGGGAGTGGCCTTCACCCAGACCCTTGCCGAGGCTGAAGTTGCGCGAGCTCGCCGAAGAGCAGGTGAGGACGAGGTCGCCAAGGCCGGAGAGGCCGGCGAGAGTCTCGGCGCGAGCACCCAGGGCGAGGCCGAAGCGGGTCATCTCGGCGAAGCCGCGCGAGATGAGGGCGGCGCGGGCATTCTGGCCCAGGCCCCGCCCCTCGACCACGCCGCAGGCGATGGCGAGGACGTTCTTGACCGCCCCGCCGATCTCGGCGCCAACCACGTCGTCGGAGAGATAGGGTCGGAAGTTCGGGCGGGCGAGGCGGCCGCGAAGAGCCTCGCCGACCTCACGGTCCTCGATCGCCAGGGTCACCGCGGCGGGGAGGCCGATGGCGACCTCATGGGCGAAAGTTGGGCCCGAGAGGACGGCGATCCGGGCGCCGGGCTGCGCTTCGTCGGCGACATCGTGCATCAGCTTCATCGACGCCTCCTCCATGCCCTTGGAGCAGAGGATGAGCGGCTTGTCCCAGCGGCCGAGGCCGCCGAGGACGGAGCGCATGTGCTGGGCGGGCGTGACGACGAGCAAAGCGTCGCAGCTGGAAAGATCGGACAGATTTCCGGTGGCCCGGATCGCGGGGTTGAGCGGATAGCCGGCGAGGAAGGTCGCATTCTCGTGGGATTCATTGACGCTCGCCACGACCTCGGGCTCGCGCGCCCAAAGAAGCGTGTCTTCCCCGCCCGCCGCCGCGACTTGGGCCAAAGCGGTGCCCCAGGCCCCGCCGCCGATCACCCCCAGCTTCTCGATCATGCTTTCACCCCCGCGCCACGCGCCTTCTCCGCATTGGGGTCGAGCGGCCACCGCGCCCGCGCCGGCGCGTCCAATCCATCCGTGAGCCCGACGTCATAGCGAAGCGCGCCGGCCCAGGCGATCATCGCGGCATTGTCGGTGCACAGCCACAGCGGCGGAGCGACGAAGGGAAGGCCATGAGAGGCCGCACGAGCCATCAGTGCGGAGCGGATGGCCTGGTTGGCCGCCACTCCGCCAGCGACGACGAGGGCGGTAGCGCCTTTAGCCTCGGCGAGGGCTCGGCTCGTCCGATCGATCAGGCAGTCGACCACCGCCCGCTGGAAGGAGGCGGCGATATCCTCGGTCCCGTAGCGGCCGGAATCGCGAGCGCGAAGGACCGCGCTCTTGAGGCCGGCGAAGGAGAAATGCGGCTCGTCCGACCCGACCAGCGGGCGGGGAAGCGGCACGGCCTTGGAATCGCCTTTGGCGGCCGCGCGCTCGACCGCCGGACCGCCGGGAAAGCCCAAGCCGAGAAGCTTGGCGCTCTTGTCGAAGGCTTCGCCCGCCGCGTCGTCGATGGTGGTGGCGAGGCGGCGGTAGCGGCCGACGCCCTCGACGAAGAGCAGCTGGCAATGGCCTCCCGAAACCAGGAGGAGCAGGTAAGGAAAGGCGAGGCTCGGCTGGGCCAGCATCGGCGAGAGGGCGTGGCCCTCGAGGTGATTGACGGCGATGAGCGGTTTGCTCGAGGCCAGCGCCAGCCCTTTCGCGGTCACAAGCCCCACCATCACGCCACCGATCAGCCCCGGCCCGGCGGTCGCGGCTATGGCGTCCACTTCGGCCAGCGCCACGTCCGCCTCACGCAGCACATCTTCGATCAGCGACGGCAGGATCTCGACATGGGCACGGGCCGCGATCTCCGGGACGACGCCGCCATAAGGACGGTGCTCCGCCTCTTGTCCCGCCAGGCGATGGGCGAGGATGCGCCGCTCGGACGTGACCAGCGCGGCCGCGGTCTCGTCGCAACTCGATTCTATGCCGAGGATCAGGCTCATCCCGCTTCCCTGCCATCGCCTTAGCCGCTAGCACAAGCGCCGATGGCACGGCTCCTTCGCATCGGCACCCGCGGATCGCCATTGGCGCTCGCCCAGGCGCGGCTGGTGGCGGAGGCGCTGCGCGACACTTTGGGCTGGGGTCCCGAGCGGATCGAGATCGTCCCCATCACCACGAGCGGCGACATGATCCAGGACCGGCCGCTCGCCGAGGTGGGCGGCAAGGCGCTGTGGACCAAGGAGCTCGACCGTTGCCTCGCCGACGGCCGCACCGACATTTCGGTTCATTCGATGAAGGATGTCGAGACCTTCCGCCCCGCCGAATTCCGGATCGCCGCTATGCTGCCACGCGCCGATGTCCGCGACCGTCTGGTCGGCGCCGAGAGCGTGGAGGCGCTACCGGAGTGGGCACGGGTCGGAACGTCCTCGCCGCGCCGCGCCGCGCAGCTGCTGGCCCGGCGGTCGGACCTCAACATCGTTCCCTTCAGGGGCAATGTCGCCACGCGGCTGAGGAAGCTGGAGATGGGCGAGGCGGACGCGACCTTGCTCGCCGCGGCAGGCCTTGAGCGGCTCGGCCACCCGGAGATCGGCGTCGTGGTCGAAGACATGCTGCCCGCCCCGTCCCAAGGCGCGATCGGTATCGAGACGCTCGCCGATAACAAGCAGGTGGCCGGGCTGATGGCGGCGATCGGCGACCGGGCGACGGAGATATGCGTCGCGGCCGAGCGGCGCCTGCTCGAGGGACTGGGCGGCGACTGCCATACGCCGGTGGCCGGGTTGGCGGAATGCGATGGCGAATCGATTCGCCTTCGCGCCGAGATCCTGACCAACGACGGCACCGAGGTGTCGCGCGGGGAGGCGCGCTTCGCCGCCGACGACCGCGACGCCCCACTGGCATTGGCGCGGCAACTTCTGGATACGGCGAGCCCTGCCCTGCGCGCCCAATTTTCCGGATGACCGACATGCTGGTCCTGAGGCCGGAGCCGGGTGCCCGCGAGACAGCCGAGCGGGCGCGCCAACGGGGCCTCGGGGCCGTGACGACGCCCCTCTTCTCGATCCGGCCCGTCGCCTGGGAGCCGCCGGCGCCGGAGACGGTGGAGGCGGTGATGCTGACCAGCGCCAATGCCGCGCGAAGCGGCGGCAAGGCGCTGGCCATGTTCAGCCACCTCCCCTGCTACGCCGTGGGAGAAACGACCGCCGAAGCGGCGCGCGCGGCCGGATTTGCCGATATCCGCATCGGCCCGAGCGACGGCGCCGCGCTGACCCTGATGATGGCCGAGGCCGGAGTGGGGAGCGCGCTGCATCTGTGCGGACGCGATCATATTCCCCTGAGCCATCCGCGCCTCTCGATCGCTCGGCGGATCGTCTACGCGTCGGAACCGGCGGCGCGTCTTCCGGCGGAAGCCAAGGCGGCACTTCGAACCGGAGCCCATGCCCTTCTCCACTCGCCGCAGGCGGGAGCGCGTTTCGCTCAACTGGTTGATGAGGCAGGACTGGAGCGCGCCTCGATCGCGATCGCCGCGATCAGCGATGCGGCCGCGGCGGCGGCCGGGAAAGGCTGGAAAAGCGTGTCTGTGGCGGCAGCGCCACGCGATGCGGCATTGCTGGAGCTTGCCGCCAAGCTGTGCAAGACTGAGCGCGCGGCGGCAGGATAAGGCGATGCGGATGGATTATGAGCGGGTCGACAGCGCAGGCGCGGGCAAGCGCTCGCTCCTCTCGATCGTGCTGCTGCCCCTGATAGCCTTCGTCGCCGGGGTGGCGGCGATGGGCTGGCTGCTCGTCAACTGGGACGCGGCTGCCTCTTTTCTCGGCGTCCGTCCCGCCGCTCCGCCCGCCCCGATTGAGGCCGTGCGGACTCCCGTAACGCAGGTGGCGGTCCCGTCCGCTACCGGCGAGCCCGAGCGCCTGCTCATCGATCCGGAGATCACCCGCCGGGTCAACCGGCTGGAACAGCGCATCGCCGCGATCGATACCCAGTCGCGCGCCGCGGTCGGCAATGCCGATCGTGCCGAGGGTCTGCTCGTCGCCTTCGCCGCCCGGCGCGCCCTCGATCGCGGCGTCGCGCTGGGCTACATCGAAGGCCTCTTGAGGCAGCGGTTCGGTGACAGCCAGCGCCAGGCAGTGGCGACGATCATCACCGCCTCGCGCCAGCCTGTCACGCTTGAGGAGCTGCAGGAAGGCCTGCAGGAGGTGGGCGAAGATCTCACGGAGGGCGGCCCGGACCAGAATTGGTGGGATGCGCTCAAGGCGGAGCTCGGCGGCCTCGTCACCGTCCGCAAGGGCGGGACGCCTTCGACCTTGCCGGCCGAGCGGCTGCGCCGCGCCACCCGGCGACTGGAATCGGGGCAAGTCGATGTCGCGCTCGCCGAAGTGATGCGCATGCCCGGCCATGAGAATGCGCAAGTCTGGATCGATGCCGCCCGCCGTTACGTCGCCGCGCGCCGCGCACTCGACACGATCGAGACCGCCGCGCTCCTGGATCCCCGCAACCCGCCGCGTACCGACGTCCCCGCCGAAACGAGCGCCGTTGCGCGCGACATGGCGCGGCCGAGCTGATTTTTGTGAAATTTGGCACGGGCGAAGGAATTCGAACCGGCGCGCAGACCGGCAGGGCGGAGAGCTAACAAGCCTCGCGGGTTCGACAAAGATCGTGGAAAATCTGGAGCGGGCGAAGGGATTCGAACCCTCGACCCCAACCTTGGCAAGGTTGTGCTCTACCCCTGAGCTACGCCCGCTCGGCGGATCGCCCCGCGAGAGACGCGGGCAATCAAGGCGGCGGCGGTTAGCATGGGGTCCGCGGGCCCGCAAGTCCCGAATTACTGGAGAAAGACGAGGCTTGGCAGACCCCGCCCGCATCCCACATAGGGGCGTGAGCCAACCCGGGAGAGAAAGCACGTGGCGACACTGGGCATGAGCGCGGCCGAGAAGGAAGCGCTGGAAACTTTCAGGCGCGACGTCGTCGAGCCGTCGATGACCGAGCTAGTGATCGTCGACTTCTGGGCCGAATGGTGCGGCCCGTGCAAGCAGCTGACGCCGATCCTCGAAAAGGTCGCCGCCGATTATGCGGCGAAGGGCGTGAAGCTGGTCAAGATCAACGTCGATGAGGACAAGATTGTCGCCGCCCAGTTCCGGGTGCAATCGATCCCCACCGTCTACGCGATCTTCCAGGGCCAGCTCGTCGCGGACCTGACGCCGGCGCGGACCGAGGGACAGCTGACCGGCGCGCTCGACCAGCTCCTGGCGCAGCTCCCCGTCCAGGGCGAGGCGCAACAGGCCGAGGCCGAGCTGGCGCCGCTCATCGCGATGGGCGAGCAGGTGTTGGGCGAGGGCGATGCGCCCCGTGCCGTCTCCATCTTCCAGCAACTCGCGGACATGGCGCCTGATAATGTGGAAGTGATTTCCGGCCTTGCCCGTGCCTTTATCGCCGCGGGACAGGTAGCCGAGGCACGCGCGCTTCTCGACGCCGCGCCGGACGCGCTTTCCGGCGATCCGGCCATCGCCCGCGCCCGTTCGGCTCTGGAGCTCGCCGGCGCGGCTCAGCCGGATGTCGACGCCCGTGGCCTTGAAAAGCGAATCGCCGCCGATCCCGATGACCTGGAGGCGCGCTACGAGCTTGCCGGCGCCCTGATGAATCAGGGCGACCGCGACGCCGCCGCCGACCAGCTGTTCGAGGTCATCGGCCGCGACCGCGACTGGAACGAGGGCGCCGCGCGCAAGCGGCTGCTCCAATTCCTCGAAGTGGTCGGGCTCGAGGATCCCTGGGTCTCGCAGCAGCGGCGCCGCCTCTCGGCGATTCTCTTCACCTGATGGAAGGGCCGGCCCTTCTTCGGGTTCCGATCTTTCCGCTGGCGGGGGCGCTGCTCTTCCCGCGCACGCAATTGCCGCTCCACATCTTCGAGCCGCGCTATCGGGCGATGGTGCGCGACGCGCTGGCGAGCGATCCTGTGATCGCCATGGTTCAGCCGAAGGACGAGCAGGATCCGCCGAGCCTGTTCGAAATCGGCTGCCTCGGCCGGATCGTCGGCTCCGAGGAGCTGGAGGATGGCCGCTTCAACATCGTCCTCGAAGGCATCGGCCGCTTCCGCATCGCGCGGGAAGCCGAGGTCGAGACGCCCTATCGCCAGGTCGATGCCGATCTCGGCGGATTCGCGGATGACGTCGAGCCCGATCCGCTGGCCAGCATCCAGCGGGCGGAGCTGGAACGCGAAGCGAAACGCTATGCCGACGCTCTGGGTTATGTCGTCGACTGGGAGGCGGTAAGTCGGCTGGACGACGAGATGCTGGTCAACGGCATCGCCCAGATCGCCCCGCTCGACGTCGGCTCCAAGCAGGCGCTGCTGGAGGCGGACGATCTGGCCGCGCGAGCTGACCTGGTCGTCCAGTTCATGCAGTTCCAGCGCATGGCGCCCGGCGGCGCCGACGGACCGGAAACCCTGCAATGAGGCTCGATCCGGCGCTGCTGGAGAAGCTGGTCTGTCCGGTAACGCGGACGACGCTTCGCTACGATGAGAATGCGAACGAGCTGATATCGGAAGCGGCCGGTCTCGCCTATCCAATCCGTGACGGCGTACCGGTTATGCTCATCGAGGAGGCGCGCGCGCTGGGGTCATGAGCCGAAAGGATGTCGATCTAACTGGCCATTGGACCGGCCTCTACAACTATCCGGACGGGCCTCCGGTGCCGTTCGAAGCTCAGCTGCGCGAAAGTTCTGGTTGTGTGACTGGGACAACAACGGAGACTTCGGACCTGGTCGCCGGCCATGGACAAACGCTGCATGCGGTAATTGACGGCCGCCGGAAAGGAGGCTCGATCCGCTTCCTGAAAATGTATGACGAGGCGGAGGGAGGATATGACGTCGTGCATTATGATGGCGCGCTTCACGCCGATGGGAACGAGATCGAGGGCCAGTGGCAGATCGCGGGCATATGGTCCGGCACCTTCTTGATGATCCGCGCCACTGGGACAGGCCGACGGCTCGCGGAAACTGAAGAGCCGCTTGAAATCCTCCGTTAGATCGGCAGCCCTCTGAGCAGGAGTGGCATTTCGCCGCTTTCCCCCCGCGCTTCGGCCATGAGACGATCCTTGAGAGGCCTGATCCGCTGCACCGCACCCATGCCGAAGCGCCGGATAGCGGAGGCGGTCTTGCCCGGAATGCCATAGAGACGAGTGAGGCTATCGGTCGACGCGGCGACCATGAAGGTGTCGAGGCTGCGCCAGCGCTCGTAGCGGTCGAGCAGTTGGGCGTCGCCTAGATCGAGCCCGAGGCGAGCGCCTTGGACGAGCACCTGGGTCAGCGCGGCGGCGTCGCGGAAGCCGAGGTTGAGCCCCTGGCCCGCAATCGGATGGATTCCGTGCGCGGCGTCTCCCACCAGTGCCAGCCGTTCGGCGGTGATGGTAGCGGCATGGTGGAAGCCGAGACGGTAGCTGGCGCGCGGGCCAGCCAGCGCGATCGCCCCCAGGAACCCGCCCATCCGCTTCTCGATCTCCGCCGCGAGGGCGCGGTCGGGCAGGTCGAGAATGGCCGGCGCATCCTCCGCCTTCACCGACCAGACGATTGCCGAGCGGTTGCCCGGCAGCATGGGCAGGATGGCGAAGGGCCCGGCGGGGTAGAAAATCTCATAGGCCACGTTGTCGTGGCCGCGTGCGTGGGTGACCGTCGCGATGATGGCGGTGTGATCATAGCTCCAGCGCGCAACCGGGATATGGGCTGCCTCGCGAGTGGGGGAGCCGCGGCCTTCCGCGCCGATCAGCAGCGCTGCTGCAAGCTGGCGGCCATCCTCCAGCGTGACGCGAACGCCGGCGCCGTCGCGGACGACTTCGGCGGGACGAGCGGGCATGGCGAGGTCGATGCCTTTCGCCGCCAGCGCCGTTTCGCGAAGCGCCGCGCGCAGCAGCCGATTCTCGAACATGCGGCCGAGCGGATCGTCGCCTCCCGGCGGATCGAAGACGAGGCCGCCCGGCTCCAGCCCGTCGCTGACCCGGATCGACTGAATGGGACAGCCCTGTCCTTCGAGCCGCTCGCCGACTCCGATCGCCTCCAGCATGCGCCACGAGGCGCTAGCGACCGCCGTCGCGCGGCCGTCATATTGGGGCGTCAGCGTCTTTTCGGGATCGGCGGGATCGACGACGATGCTGGTCAGCCCATGGCGATCGACGGCGATGGCGAGGGTGAGGCCGACGAGACCTCCGCCGAGGATGATGACGTCCGCTTGGGTCATTTTCTCGCCTTAGCGATGCGCGGGGGCAACGCCAAGCGCTTGACCGGGGAGTCCGCCAAGGCGCATTAAGGATAAGCGGAACATACGGGGCACGATCGTGGCGACATCAGCGACGCGTGGCCGTCCGGGACGGCTGGCGCAATGGCAGGACGGCCTCAAGCGAGGGGCCAGGAGATCGACGACCTTGATCGGCGGGCTGACGCTGATCGCGGCGACCCTTCTGCTCGGCCTCGCCCTGGTCAGCTACCGGCCGAGCGATCCCGCCCTCAATACCGCCGCCGCCGGACCAGTGGGCAATTGGGCCGGTCCGGCCGGTGCTTATGGGTCGGACCTCATGTTGAGCCTGTGGGGCCCGCCGGCGGGACTATTGCTGCCCTTAATGCTGGTGATCGGCGTTCGGCTGATGCGCGGCGCCGAGGCCGGACGGTGGCTGCGCGCCGTGCTGCTTGCCACGTTGGGTATCATTCTCATCGGAACGGGCCTCGCGCTTCTCTTCGGCGGTGCGGTGAACGGCCTTCCGGCCGGCTGGGGCGGCGCGTTCGGCTTGTCGTTTGCCTCGCTCGTGGAGATCGGCATCGCGCTCATCGGCGAACCCGCCATCGCCGAGCCCTTTCGAATAGTCGCCGTCTCGCTGCTTGGCCTGGCGGGACTGTTCCTCTGGTATCTCGGCCTCGGCCTGCGTAGCGAGGAGCGGCGGTGGCTGTTCACCCGGCGGCAAGGGACGCCGAGGGCACTCGATGACCTAGACGGAGCCGAGCCTGACCAGCCCATCGTCCGCCGGGCTAGGGCGCCGGTCATTACTCCGCCGGAAGCGTCGCGAACCGTGATCGCCGACCGGGCCAAGGCACCCGATAGCGGCCGCCGGCCGAAGCGCGAACGGCAGCCGTCGCTGGCGCTGGGCGACAGCTACGCCCTCCCGACGCTGGATCTGCTCAATCCGCCCCCGCCGCCCACCAATGCCGCGCTCGACAAAGTCAGCCTTGAGCGCAATGCGCGACTGCTCGAATCCGTGCTGGAAGACTTCTCCGTCAAGGGCGAGATCGTCGAGGTCCGCCCCGGCCCGGTCGTCACCATGTACGAGCTGGAGCCGGCGAGCGGCATCAAGGCGAGCCGGGTCATCCAGCTCGCCGACGACATCGCCCGCAACATGTCGGCGCTATCGGCGCGCGTCGCCACCATTCCCGGTCGCAGCGTCATCGGCATCGAGCTTCCCAACGCCAAGCGTGAGATGGTGACCCTCTCCGAGCTGATCGCGAGCGAGGCATTCGAGGACCAGGTGGCGCAGCTGCCGCTTATCCTCGGCAAGAATATCGCCGGCGACCCGGTCATCGCCGATCTGGCGCCGATGCCGCACCTGCTCGTCGCTGGCACGACCGGGTCCGGCAAGTCGGTCGGCCTCAATTGCATGATCCTGTCGCTGCTCTACCGTCTGACGCCCGAGCAGTGCCGGATGATCATGATCGATCCCAAGATGCTGGAGCTCAGCATCTACGATGATATCCCGCACCTCCTTTCGCCCGTCGTCACTGAGCCCGCCAAGGCGATCCGCGCCCTCAAATGGACCGTCGAGCAGATGGAGGAGCGCTATCGGATGATGGCGTCGGTGGGCGTTCGCCAGCTCTCCAGCTTCAACGCCAAGGTGCGGGACGCCAAGGCCAAGGGTCAGTCGCTCGGGCGGCGCGTGCAGACCGGCTACGATCCCGAGACCGGCCAGCCGCAATATGAGATGGAGGAGCTGGATTTCGACGTGCTGCCGCAAATCGTGGTGGTCGTCGACGAGCTCGCCGACCTGATGATGACGGCGGGCAAGGAGGTCGAGTTCCTGATCCAGCGCCTGGCCCAGAAGGCGCGCGCCGCAGGCATCCATCTCATCATGGCCACGCAGCGCCCTTCGGTCGACGTCATCACGGGCGTCATCAAGGCGAACCTCCCGACCCGGATCAGCTTCTCGGTCACGTCCAAGATCGACAGCCGCACGATCCTCGGCGAGCAGGGCGCGGAGCAGCTCCTCGGCAAGGGCGACATGCTCTATATGCCCGGCGGCAAGCAGATCGCCCGCGTCCACGGCCCCTTCGTCTCCGACGAGGAGGTGCGCGCCGTTGCCGACCATTGGCGCGGCCAGGGCACGCCCGAATATAATATGGCGGTCACCGAGGAGCCGGAGGACGGCGGCTATATCTTCGAAGGCCAGCCGATGGGCGACGACGACGCCGAGACACAGCTCTACAAGAAGGCCGTGCAGACCGTCGCCGAGAGCCAGAAGGCGTCGACCAGCTACATCCAGCGCCAGCTTCGCATCGGCTACAACAACGCCGCGCGCCTCATTGAACGGATGGAACGTGAAGGGAAAGTCAGCGCCCCCGACCATGTCGGCCGCCGCGAAGTACTGATCGACCCAGAAGGTCACGCCATCTGAAGGCTGAACGCCAGGGAACCGGGGGGTTCAGTGGGCATTCAATCGCCGACATCCATATCCTTCTCACAACAAGGACGGAGATTTTCATGACGCGTTTCGGAACGCTCGCTCTTGCTGCTCTGCCGCTCGCGCTCGCCGCGCCGGCTCTGGTCGCGGCGCAATCCTCCTCGCCGCTGTCGCAGGTGCAGGCGCATCTGAAGGCGGTCGACACGATGACCGCTAATTTCAGCCAGACCGGCCGCAGCGGCCAGACCCTGAACGGCACGCTCACGATGAAGCGGCCGGGCAAGGTGCGTTTCCAATATCAGAAGGGCGTGCCGATGCTGATCGTGGGTGACGGCAAGGCGCTCACGATGATCGACTACGAAGTGGATCAGGTCTCGCGCTGGCCGATAGGCGATTCGCCGCTGTCGGTGCTGTTGAACCCGAACAAGGACCTGACGGGCGTCGCCAAGGTGACGCGGAACGACGGCCAAGTGCTGCTCGTCCAGGCCCGCGACCCCAAGAAGCCGGAATTCGGCACCATCACCATCGCCTTCGCCAAGGTGCCGAGCGCGCCGGCGGGCTTGATGCTGGAGGGGTGGACGACGATCGACGCGCAAAACGACCGGACGACGATCAAGCTGTCGAACCAGCGGTTCAACGTCCGCGTGGCGGACAGTGCCTTCCGCTGGACCGATCCTCGCCGGCGTGGACCGCGCGGCTAGGCACGGCGAAATAGTTAACGCCATTCATCGGCGCGACAGGAAGATAGGTTTAAAAGAAAGACTGCAATTGCGAATCCCTTCGGGTTTTCCCCCTGTTGCCCGAAACGGACCCTCGTAATTGACCTCGCGTAGCAAACGCTTGGTTGGCCCTCGCTCCACGCCCCCGGAGCGGGGGCCTTTCTTTGTCGGGAGACGAGCCCGCAAATGTCGACAGCCGCGCCGCCTCCCGCTAGAGCCCACGCCATGTCTTCCCCGCTCAAGATCGCTTCCTGGAATATCAATTCCGTTCGTGCCCGCCTCGACATCGTCGAGAAGTTCCTCACAGACGAGATGCCCGACATTCTCTGTCTTCAGGAGACCAAGGTCGTCGACGGCGACTTTCCCGAAGGCGTGTTCCGGCGCCTGGGCTACAACCATCTGGTACTGTGCGGCCAGCGCATGCACCATGGTGTCGCGATCCTCAGCCGCCTGCCGATCCGGGAGGATCACCGCCACGACTGGCAGGACAATGGCGAGGCGCGCCATGTCGGTGTCCAGCTCGACTGCGGCATCCGGCTCGAAAACGTCTATGTGCCCGCTGGCGGCGACATTCCCGACCGGGACCAGAATCCGAAATTCGGTCAGAAGCTCGACTATATCGAGCGGATGACGCGCTGGTCGGAAAAGTGTGGCTGCCCCACTTTGCTGGTTGGCGATTTCAACGTCGCGCCGCTGGAATGCGACGTCTGGAGCCACAAGCAACTGATCAATGTCGTCAGCCATACCCCCGTTGAAGTAGACGCCCTGGCCCGTCTTCAGCAGAGCGGCGAGTGGGTCGACCTCGGCCGCCATTTCCACCCGGCGCCGGGTCGCCTACACACCTGGTGGAGCTATCGCTCGCCCGACTGGACCCGGAACGACCGGGGGCGCCGCCTCGATCATATGTGGGCCTCTCCCGATGTCGCGAAGCTGGCCCGCGGTCACGTGGTTCACGAGCATTGCCGGAGCTGGGCGCGACCGTCCGACCATGTGCCGCTCGTGACCGAGTTCGCCATTTGAACGGCGGGCGCCCAGACGCCCGCACCATCGCCCGCGCCATCGATGCGCTGCGGCGCGGCTGGCCGATCGCCATCGATGGAATCGGCTTCCTGGCGGTAGAGACCGCGGACGACGATGGCCTCGCCGCCTTCGATGAGGGATCGCCGGCCGACCTTCTCATCTCCGGCAATCGCGCCGCTACGCTGAAGCTCGCCAACCAGCGCGAGGCCGTACCAACCGGTCCGGTAAGGATCGCGCGGGCGCCGTGGATCGACCTCGGCGCCGCGACCGCCCTCGCCGATCCCGCGCTGGATCTCCAAACGCCCCTCAAGGGGCCTTTCCAGACGAGGGCGGACGACCGTCCCGAAGCGGCGACGGCTGCGCTGCGCCTGGCGCGCCGCGCGGGGCTGCTGCCGGCTTTCTTCGTCGGCGGGAGGCCGACCCCGGACGATATTTCGCTGACGGCCGACGCCGTAACCGAATTCGACCGCGCGCCGTCGCTGGTGATCGCATCCCGCGCCAGGCTGCCGACCCGATACGCCGAAAAGACGGAAATCGTCGCCTTTCGGTCCGAGGAGGACGCCGCGGAGCACGTCGCGCTGGCGATCGGCGAACCTAGCAACGCGCCGCCGCTGGTGCGCCTCCACAGCGAATGCCTGACCGGCGACGCGCTAGGCTCATTGAAATGCGATTGCGGGCCCCAGCTCAACGATGCCCTCGCCGCCATCGCCGCCTCCGGCTGGGGCATATTGCTCTACCTGCGCCAGGAAGGGCGCGGCATCGGTCTCGTCAACAAGCTGCGCGCCTATGCGCTGCAGGACCAGGGCTTCGACACGGTCGACGCCAACCTCCGCCTCGGCTTCAGCGACGACGAGCGCGATTTCAGCGTGGCGGCGTTGATGCTCCGGCACCTCTCGCAGGAAAGAGTGCGTCTACTGACCAATAACCCGCGCAAGGTGGCGGGTCTCGAAGGCGCCGGCATCGAGGTGGTCGAGCAAGTGCCCCTCAAATCGGGAGCCAATCCCCACAACCAGGCCTATCTCGACGCAAAGCGGCTGCGGAGCGGTCACCAGCTCTAGGGTGCCGTCATGACGTCATGACGCTTCCAGCCGAGCCAGGATTTCCGTCACTTCGGCATAGCTTCGGGCGCATCGGTGCGCTCCGGCGGCCTGCAGCCTCTCCTCGTGGCCGCCGCGGATATGGCTGGCGGCCATCAGGCCGATCACCGTCATTCCCGCCGCCGCGCCGGCCGCGGCGCCTACCGGATGGTCCTCGATGACGAGGCAGGCCGACGACGGCAGGCGCAGCTGCTCGTCAACATGAAGATAGACGTCGGGATGCGGCTTGCCCCTCGGAATGCGAGCGGCGCTGTAGACATGCTCGCCGAAAAAGCCGGCGAGGCCGAGGCGGCCGAGCATGGTGTCGAGCCATGCCCTCTCGCTCGACGAAGCGACGGCGAGCCGCCGGTGAGCCTGCCCATCGAGGAACGCTTCCAGGCCGTCGATCGCCGGCATCTCTCCCGCGTGCGCTTCGATGGCAGCATCGACAAGCGTGCCGAGCTCCTCACTATCGAAAGAGCGGCCGAAATCCAGCTCTATGCGGCGATGGCAATCGCGCCAGCGCAGGCCGGCATAGCGCGCCACCGCCTCTTCACCGCTGATCCGGCAGCCAAGCCCTGTCAGCACCTCGGCCATGGCGGCATTGGCGAGCCCTTCGCTATCGACGATGACTCCGTCGAAATCGAAGATGATGGCCTGAAATTTCAGCTCCGTTCTCCGAACAGGGCGGTACCGACGCGGACGTGGGTGGCCCCGATCGCCACTGCGGTTTCGTAATCGTCCGACATGCCCATGCTGAGCCCGGCGAGACCGTGGCGGCGGGCCAGCTTGACGAGGAGCGCGAAATAGGGTGCCGGTTCGACATCGGCGGGCGGGATGCACATGAGACCCACGACGGGGAGATCCGCGTCGGCGCACAAGTCCAGCAGAGCCGTCAGCTCGGCGACCGGACAGCCACCCTTTTGGGACTCGTCGCCGATATTGACCTGGACGAAGCAATCGGGACGCTTGCCCGCCTTCGCCATGGCCTTGCCGAGCGCCTCGACCAGCGACGGCCGGTCGACCGAATGGATGGCGTCGAACAGCGCCACCGCTTCCTCGGCCTTGTTGGACTGAAGCCGGCCGACGAGATGCAATTCGACCTCTTCGAAGCGCTGCCGAAGCTCCGGCCATTTCGCTTGCGCTTCCTGAACCCTATTCTCGCCGAAAAGGCGGTGGCCGGCGTGCAGTATGGGTTCGATCGCTTCCGCGCCATGAGTCTTCGACACCGCGATCAGCGTAACATCGTCCGGAGAGCGGCGGGCGAGCCTGGCGGCGCCGGCGATGGCACTCTTCACGGCCTCCAGCCGCTCCGCAGGTGATGCTTCGGTCATGGCCGCTGCTATAGGAAGGGCCATGCACCGCCGCCAGCCTTTGCCGCATCTCTGGATGATGACGGACGAGCGGCAGGGTGAGACCTTATGGCGCGCACTGTATCGGCTGCCACGCGGCGCGGGCGTCGTCTTTCGCCATCACAGCCTGCCCCCGAGGGACCGGCGCGCGCTTTTCCAGCGGGTGAGATCGATCACGCGCAGCCGGGGATTGCTGCTCCTCCTGGCCGGGCCGCCGGGTCGGGCGCGGCTGTGGGGCGCCGATGGAAGTCACGGCCTGAGCGGACCCGGCAAATCGGGCGTCGGCCTCCGCAGCGCCCCGGCCCACGATCTGCCCGAGATACGAAAGGCCGAAAGGAGCGGCGCGGACCTCATCATCCTGTCACCGGTCTTTCCCACCCGGTCCCATCCCGGCGCAAGGTCGCTCGGGCCGGTCCGCTTCGGTCTGCTGGCGAGGCAAACGCGCCTTCCGGTCATCGCCTTGGGCGGAATGGACGCCAAGCGGGCTCGCTCGCTGGCGGGCCTTGGAATGCATGGATGGGCGGCGATCGACGCCTGGAGCTACTAGGCTTTAGAAGCGGAAGGCCGTGCCGATATAGACGGCCTGGCTGTCGCGGCGTTCGTCGGCGAGCGGTTCGAGGCGGTCGCGCTGGATCTTGTAGCGGACGCCGCCGGTCACATCGAGGTTGCGGGTGATCGAATAGGAGCCGCCGACGTCGAGCGAATAGCTTTCCTCGGTCGGCAGGATGCTCGCCGCGTCGTTGCGCTGGGCGCCGACCATGACCCGGCCGGCGAAATTCTTGCCGGTGTAGCTGACGCCGACTTCCGCCGCCTCGCTGCCGCCCGGGAGCACGCCGCCATCGACCTTGGCGATATCGCCGGAGATGGCGAAGCGCTTCCAGCCCACGGAAACGCCGAGATTATAGGCGGTGGGCGTGATCGCCGTGATGGCGCTCGCCGACGATCCGGCGACGGTGCGCGCCGCCTCGGCCGTGGTCGAGGCCCGGGCGCGCACGGCGACCTTCACCGCCTTGCTCTTGTCGCGCGAGCCGGTGGTCGGGGTGAAGCGGAAGCTTCCGGAGGGGAGGCCGCGCCTTGCCAGTTCGGCCGCCAGACGGGGATCCGCCACAGCCGGCGTGAAGCCTCCGATACTGAGCGAGGGAGCGGAGCGCGCCTTCTGGTCATCCTGCTTCTGGGTCGTCGCGGCGAGGGCAGGCGCGAGCAGAAGCGATATCGCGGCAAGCGACACCCCTCCGGCAGCAGCAATCCCACCCAGCTTCTTCACGTCGTTCGACTCCCGTATCGAGTCTATGTAGTCCGACTCGCCTCGCGAAACCAGCAAGGCGCCGTCCCTTGTGGACGAATCAGCCACGGTTGTTGCATCTTTTCCACAAACCGGATTGCTGTGAGATGAAACCGCCGCGCTGCCGCTGGCCAGAGACCGCTTGCCGCCCGCGCGGCGATATCTATAACGGCGGCAACCGATACTCGTTTTTCAAGGAAATGCACATGGCCTCCCGCGCTGTTTCTATCGGCTTGACGTTCGTCTGCGCCGCAACGCTGTCGGCCTGCGCGGGCAACCGGGAAATCCCCGCGGCCGACCTTGCCGCCGCCCAGACGACGACTATCGGCGTCAACTCCTATCTGTGGCGGGCCGCGCTCGACACGCTTTCCTTCGCGCCGATGGCCCAGGTCGATTCGGCCGGCGGCGTGATCGTCACCGATTGGTATGCCGACCCGAACTCGCCGGGTGAGCGGGTGAAGGTGACCGCCACCATCCTCGACAGCGACCTCCGCGCCGATGCCCTCAGGGTCGCCGCCTCGCGCCAGGTCAATCAGAACGGCCAGTGGACCGAGGCGCCGGTCGCCGCGGCGACCGTGCAGAAGCTCGAGGAGATCATCCTCACCAAGGCGCGCGAGCTCCGCCGAAACGCCGTGAACGGCTGAATGCCCAGATCATAAGGTAAATCAAAGCGATGGCATCGCGCTTCAATCCGCTCAAGGCCGATGCGCACTGGCAGAAAATCTGGGAGGAGCGAGGCTCCTTCCACGCCTCCGACGACAGCGTAAAGCCGAAATCCTACGTCCTCGAGATGTTCCCCTATCCCTCGGGGCGCATCCATATGGGCCATGTCCGCAACTATACGATGGGAGACGTCCTTGCCCGCTACCGCCGGATGAAGGGCTTCGAGGTCCTCCACCCGATGGGCTGGGACGCTTTCGGCATGCCGGCCGAGAATGCGGCGATGGAGAAGAAGGTCCATCCCGGCGCCTGGACCCGCGCCAATATCGACACCATGCGGGCACAGCTGAAGCGCCTCGGCTTCGCGCTCGACTGGAGCCGGGAACTCGCCACCTGCGAGCCCGATTATTACGGCCACGAACAGGCGCTGTTCCTCGACCTCTTCGAGGCGGGTCTCGTCTATCGCAAGCAGAGCGAGGTGAACTGGGATCCGGTCGACATGACCGTGCTCGCCAACGAGCAGGTGATCGACGGCAGGGGCTGGCGCTCCGGCGCGCCGGTCGAGCGGCGAAAGCTCAACCAGTGGTTCCTGAAGATCACCGACTTCGCCGAGGAGTTGCTCGACGGCCTCGACGAGCTCGACCAGTGGCCCGACAAGGTCCGTCTGATGCAGGAGAACTGGATCGGCAAGAGCCAGGGCCTCAAGTTCCGCTTCCAGCTGAGCGAGCCGGTAGGCGGCGCAACGGATTTCGAGGTCTTCACGACCCGCCCCGACACGATCTTCGGCGCGAGCTTCGCGGCCATTTCGCCCGATCACCCGATCGCGACGGTGTTGGCCGGGAAGAATGAGGCGCTCGACGCCTTCATCAAGGATTGCAAAGCGGGCGGCACGACCGCCGCGGCGCTGGAGACGGCGGAAAAGAAGGGTTTCGACACCGGCGCTAGCGTGATCCATCCGTTCGATGCCGGCTGGAAGCTGCCGCTCTACGTCGCCAATTTCGTGCTGATGGATTACGGCTCGGGCGCCGTCTTCGGCTGTCCCGCGCACGATCAGCGCGACCTGGAGTTCGCCCGCAAATACGGCCTTCCGGTGACCCGCGTCGTCGCCCCCAGCGTCGACGAAGCCGACGCGCCGATCGGCGAGGAAGCCTATACCGGTCCCGGCCTGCTAGTGAATTCGCGCTTCCTCGACGGCCTTCCCGCCGAAGAGGGCGTTCGGGAGGTCATTCACCGCGCGGAACAGGATGGCTGGGGCCAGGGCACGACCGTGTGGCGGCTGCGCGACTGGGGCGTGTCGCGCCAGCGTTATTGGGGCACGCCGATTCCGATCATCCATTGCGAGGCCTGCGGGCCCGTCCCGGTGCCGCGCGACCAGCTGCCGGTCGTGCTGCCGGAGGACGTGACCTTCGACACTCCGGGCAATCCGCTCGATCGGCACCCGGGCTGGAGCCAGGTTCCGTGTCCGACCTGCGGCGGCGTCGCCCGGCGCGAGACCGACACGCTCGATACGTTTGTCGATTCGAGCTGGTATTTCATTCGATTCGCCAGTCAGCCCGACGACGGGCCGTTCGACCGCGCCGTGGCGGAAAGCTGGCTCCCGGTCGGCCAGTATATAGGCGGGGTCGAGCATGCGATCCTCCACCTCCTTTACGCACGCTTCTGGACGCGGGCGCTGAAGCGCATCGGTCGGCTCGACATAGAGGAACCGTTCAAGGGCCTTTTCACCCAGGGCATGGTGACTCATGAGACCTATCGGGCCACGGATGGCCGCTGGCTGAGCCCCGACGAGATCGACGAGCGGGACGGCACGCTGGTCGAGACCGCGAGCGGCAAGCCGGTCGAGGCCGGCCGCGTCGAGAAGATGTCCAAATCCAAGAAGAACACCATCGATCCGGAGCCGATCGTCGATCAATATGGCGCCGACGCCGTCCGCTGGTTCATGCTGTCGGACAGCCCGCCCGAACGCGACCTCGCCTGGAGCGAGGCCGGCATCGAGGGCGCCTGGCGATTCGTCCAGCGGCTGTGGCGGATGAGCGCCGGCGCCGGCGGACGCTCGACCTGGCTGGGCGATGGCGCGGACGAGGCGCTCGACCGTAAACTCCACCGAACGATTGCCAGCGTCGCGGCCAACATCGAATCGCTCGCCTTCAACAAGGCGGTCGCCAACATCTACGAGCTTGCCAACACGGTCGAGAAAGCTCCGGCTTCAGCGTCCCGCGCCAAGGCCGTCGAGGCGATGCTGCTTCTGGTCGCGCCGATGGTGCCGCATCTCGCCGAGGAGGCTTGGGCGGCGCTCGGGCGCGAGGGGCTGATCGCCGACCAATCCTGGCCCGATGTCGATCCGGCGCTGCTGGTCGAGGACGAGGTGACGATCGCGGTGCAGGTGAACGGAAAGCTGCGCGACACGATCATCGCTCCCAAGGGCGCGGCGCGAGAGACGGTGGAAGAGATGGCGCTGGCGTCGGAAAAGGTCGTGCGTATCCTAGACGGGAAGGCGCCGAGGAAGGTGATCGTCGTGCCGGACCGATTGGTGAACCTCGTCGCATGATTCGGGCCGCCGCCCTTGCCATGATGCTGCTGCTGAGCGGATGCACATTGCGGCCGCTCTACGGAGGTGGTGGCGACGGGGCGGTGGCCACGACACTTCGTTCGGTCGATGTCGCGCCGATCGAGGGGCGTGCCGGCTGGCTGGTGCGGACGGCGCTGGAGGACCGGCTCGGCGCGAAAGGAGAGGCGGCGCGCTATCGGCTCGAGATCGAGCTGGATGACGACATTACCGGCTTCGGCATCCGTCCCGATAACGCGGTAACGCGCGAGCGGCGGTCGCTGCGCGCCCGCTACCAACTGGTCGATGCCTCGCTGGGGACGGTGGTGCTCGACGCCACGGCCGGATCGGATGCCGGAATCGACGTGGTTCGCTCGGAATATGCCACGGTCGCCGCTGAACAGTCGGCGCTGGAACGGCTGACGGAGGAAGTCGCCGATCAGATCGTCTCGCGCGTCGCCCTCTATGTGGCGCGGACCGGCGAAGGGCAGTGAAGGCCAGCAAGGCGCAGATAGAGAGCGCGCTGAAGGCGCCGGACAACGCGACTCGCTTTGTCCTCTTGCACGGGCCGGACGAGGCGGGCTCGCGGGCGCTGGCGAAGGTGCTGGGGGCGGCCATGGGCGCCGAAGCGGAAAGGATCGAACTCGGCGGCGCGGAGCTGAAGGCGGACCCGGCCAGGCTCGCCGACGAGGCCGCCTCGATCTCGCTCTTCGGAGGCGCCCGCTACATCGTGGTCGAGGCGTCGGGCGACGAAGTGCTGGCGGCGGTCGAGGCGCTGATCGAGGCGCCGACCGCGGGCAATCCGGTCGCGATCGTCGCGGGCGCGCTGAGGCCGTCGACGAAGCTCCTAAAACTGGCAATCGCCGAGAAATCCGCGCTCGCCTTCGCCAGCTATGCGCCGGAAGGGCGCGACGCGGAGAGGCTGGTGGCGGAGATGGGGCGGGAGGAGGGCCTCGACATTCGTCCGGACGTCGCCCGACGTATCGCCGATTCAAGCGGAGGCAACCGCGCGTTGATCGCGCAGGAACTGGGCAAGTTCGCGCTTTTCGTTGATGCGGCGCCCGATCGGCCGCGGGAGATCGACCATGATGTCGTCGATGCGGTAGGAGCGGCGAGCGAAGGCGGCGACCTCAGCCGCCTCGTCGACAGCGTCGGCGGCGGGGACGCCGCAATGCTGCGGGCGGAGCTGCTGCGTCTCAAGAGCGAGGGTATCGAGGGCATATCGCTGATCCGGGCGGTGCTGAGGCGGATGATGCTGCTGGCCAGGCTTCGCGCCGAAGTCGAGCGCGGGAGCAGCGTCGGTGCCGTCATGGCGGCACAGGGCAAGTCCATATTCTGGAAGGAAAAAGAGGCCGTCGCCGCGCAGCTTTCACGGTGGCGGTCGGACCTCATCGCCAAGGGCGTGGCGCGGCTGCTGGAGGCCGAGCGGCAGGTAAAGGCGTCGGGCGGCCTGGGTCCGCTCGCCGCCGACGAGGAGCTGTTCGCCATCTGTCGCCAGGCAGCCCGGCTCCGCTAGGCCGCTATATCTTCTCCCCGCTGAGACGCTGGCAGATCATGTCGAGCTGGTCGAGCGAGGAATAGCCCAGCGCGACCGTGCCGCCGTCGGGACGGTGCGTGATCTTGACCCGAAGGCCGAGCATGTCGCCGAGCTGGCGCTCCAGCGCCTCGATATCCGCATGGGCGTCCTTATGGGCCACGGGCCCGGGGCGCGGTTTTTTGGGCTTGCCGGCACGCACGAGCTTCTCGGTCTCGCGGACGGAAAGATCGCGGTTGATGACCTCGAGCGCGAGCGCCTCCGGATCGTCCGATTTTATGAGCGCGCGGGCGTGGCCCATGTCCAGCTCGCCGGACGCGACATAGCCACGCACCTTCTCCGGTAAGTCAAGCAATCTCAACAGGTTGGCGACATGGCTGCGCGACTTGTGGACGAGCCGCCCAAGCGCTTCCTGGGTATGGCCGAACTCATCGATGAGACGCTTGTAGGCTTCCGCCTCCTCGATTGCGTTGAGGTCCTGGCGCTGAATGTTCTCGACGATCGAGACTTCCAGCGTTTCGACATCGTCGAAATCGCGGACGAGGGCGGGAATCTCGTGGAGCCGCGCCTTCTGCGCCGCCCGCCAGCGCCGCTCGCCGGCGACGATCTGATAGCCCTGACCGAAGGGGCGGACGACGATGGGCTGGATGAGCCCGCGCGAGCGTATCGATTCGCCAAGCTCGGCCAGCGCCTCTTCATCGAAATAGCGGCGCGGCTGATGCGGATGCGGCTCGATGCTGGAAACGGACAGCATCTGAATGCCGCCACGCGGCGCAGCTCCCGAGACGGGCGCTTCCTGCTCCACCTCTCCGAGCAGGGAGGAAAGGCCGCGGCCCAGGCCGGACGGACGCTTGCGGTGGGGAGTTTCTTCGCTCATGCGGCGGCGGCCGGCTTGGGCAGGCGCCCGATCAGCTCGCGGGCCAGCGACATGTAAGCCTCGGATCCCGGGCAGCGGTGATCGTAGATGAGGGCGGGCAGGCCGTGGCTCGGCGCTTCGGAGAGGCGGACGTTACGTGGAATGACGGTCTCGAACACCACCTTGCCGAGCACGGCGCGGACATCGTCGGCGACCTGCCCGGAAAGGTTGTTGCGCCGGTCGTACATGGTAAGCGCCACGCCGAGGATGGAGAGGCTGCGATTGAAGCCGGAGCGGACGCGCTCGACCGTCTTCAGGAGCTGACTGAGCCCCTCGAGCGCGAAGAATTCGGCCTGGAGCGGGACCAGGATCGACTGGGAGGCGACCAGCGCGTTGACCGTCAGCAGGCCGAGCGAGGGCGGGCAGTCGATCAGGCAGATGTCCCATCGACCGGGCGACCCGGCATCGAGCGCCTCTTCGAGGCGATGGGTACGCTGTTCGAAATCGATGAGCTCGATCTCGGCGCCGGAGAGGTCGACGGTGGCGGGGACGAGGTCGAGGCGGGGAACACGGGTTTGCACCACCGCCTCGCCGAGCGAACAGTCGCCGCGCAGCAGTTCGTAGCTCGATCGCTCGCGGTGGGCGTGGTCGATGCCGAGCCCGGTCGAGGCGTTGCCCTGGGGGTCGAGATCGACGAGCAGCACCTTCCAGCCGGTCGCGGCGAGCGCCGTGGCAAGGTTGATGGCGGTCGTGGTCTTGCCGACGCCGCCTTTCTGATTGGCCACCGCTATCCTGATCATTACCCGCGCTTCCCCTTGACCCGAGGACGAACCTGCTCCGCGACGATGATCCCGGCTTCAGCGTCGGTGATACTGGGTTCGATCCGAAACACACCCTGCCATGAAGATTCGGCCGCTGCCAGTTCCGACTGCGCATTTCGTCCCTTGGGAAGGACCCAGCGTGTCTTGGGCGTGGCGAACCGCTGGCCCAGAGCCAGCAATCTGTCGAGCGGCGCGAACGCCCGGGCGCTTATCACGTCGAACGAACCCGGCTCCATCCGCTCCACCTTCAGCGGCACGATGTCGCATCGCTCTTCTATGCCGAGCACCGCCACCGCGGCGCGCAGGAATTCGACGCGCTTCTTGCGCTCCTCGACCAGGGTCACTCTGCTGCGATGCAGCATCGCGACGACGAGGCCGGGAAATCCGGCGCCCGTCCCAAGATCCAGCCAGGACGACGCCTCGGCGGGGGCATGAACGAGAAGTTGAGCCGAATCGACGATGTGGCGTGCCCAGACCTGTTCCAGCGTCGCGCGCGCCACGAGATTCTGCCGCTCGTTCTCCGACCTCAAAAGGTTAATAAAGTCTTGCAGGCGCCCCAGTGTTTCACGTGAAACACTGCAATGATCCATTAACCATCGCTGCGCCTCGACCTCCTTCATTCAGGCCGCCCGGCGTCGGGCATGCACCAGAATGGCGGCGAGGGCCGCGGGCGTGACCCCGCGTATCCGGCTGGCCGCGCCCAGGCTGGGCGGACGCGACGCCGACAGCCGCTCCACCATTTCATTGGATAATCCGGGGACGCGCGCATAATCGAAATCGTCGGGGATCCGGACCGCGTCGTCGGCCCTGAGCTTGACGATCTCGGCCTGCTGCCTGGCGACATAAGGCGCATAGCGGTGGTCCTGGATCGCTTCGTCCAAAGCTGTCCGATCGGCGCCGGCGAGGGCGGGGGCGGCTCGCAACAATCCCCCCTTGTCGAGCTCCGGGAAACGCAGCCATTCGCCGAGGCTTCGTTTCGCACCATCGTCACGCACCGAAACACCGGCATCGTTGAGCTGACGCCCACTGAAGAGCGGCGCCAGCTGGGCCTCGATGCGGTCGCGCTCCCGACGCGACGCGGCGAACGCCGCGCGTCGCTCCGACGAGACACAGCCGGCCTCCATCGCGAGGGGGGTGAGTCGCGCGTCGGCATTGTCGGCACGAAGCCGGAGGCGATATTCGGCCCGGGCGGTGAGCATGCGATACGGTTCGGTGACGCCCTGCAGCACGAGGTCGTCGACCATAACCCCGATATAGCTGTCACTCCGGTCGAACAGGACCGGCGGCCTGCCCGCTACGGCCGCCGCGGCATTGACGCCAGCGACGAGGCCTTGGGCGGCGGCCTCCTCGTAACCGGTCGTGCCGTTGATCTGCCCGGCCAGATAGAGGCCCACGATCCGATCCGGCCGAACCGCAAGCGTCGGCTCGAGAATACGCGGATCGACATAATCATATTCGACGGCGTAGCCGGGCTGAACGATCTCTACCCTCTCCAGTCCCGCCATCGAACGAACCATCTCGATCTGGACGCCGGCCGGCAGGGAGGTGGAAATTCCGTTGGGATAGATGAGAGGATCGTCCAACCCCTCGGGTTCCAGGAAAATCTGGTGCCCGTCGCGATCCGCGAAGCGATGGACCTTGTCCTCGATCGACGGACAATAGCGGGGCCCGACGCCGGTTATCTCGCCGGCGAAGAGCGGCGAGCGATCCAGGTTCGCCCGAATGATGTCGTGGGTGCGGTGATTGGTTCGAGTGATCGCGCAGAAGAGCTGCGACGCCACCCGGCCTTCGCCCATTGACGACATCGTCCAATCGTCGTCGTCCGACGGCTGCCGTTCGAGAACGGCCCAGTCGATGGTCCGTCCATCCAGACGCGGCGGAGTTCCCGTCTTGAGACGAGCGAGGGGCAGGTCGAGCGCCTTCAGTTGATCGGCCAGCGCCGTCGCGGCGCGTTCCCCGACCCGGCCGCCGGCACAATGACTCATTCCGAAATGAAGCTTGCCGCCCAGGAACGTGCCCGTTGCCAGAATGACCGCGTCGGCCCGCAGCTCGCGCCCATCGGCCAGCCCGAGGCCGACCACGCGCGGGGTGCCGTTCGCCTCCAGGCAAAGCGACGCGGCCTCGCCCTCGACGATCGTAAGCGCCTCCTGCGTCGCGAGCAGCTCGTGAATCGCAGCCTTGTAGCGCCGCCGGTCGGCCTGGACTCGTGGGCCCCGGACGGCCGCGCCCTTGCTGGCATTGAGCAGGCGATAATGGATGGCGGCATGATCCGCCGCGCGCGCGATCAAGCCGTCGAAGGCATCCACCTCCCTCACCAGATGTCCTTTGCCGAGTCCGCCGATCGCCGGATTGCAGGACATGGCGCCGATCGATTCGCGCGTGAAGCTGACCAGAGCGACGGCCGCGCCCATGCGCGCGGCGGCTGCCGCGGCCTCCGTGCCGGCGTGGCCGCCGCCGACGACAATGATGTCGAACTCAGCAGACATGGCTGGGCCTTTAACGAACGGGCGCCGCTTTGTCATGACGGCGCGGCGAGCGTTCCACGTGAAACACTTCATTTACCAATGCAGAATGTGCCGAACAGCGCGTCGAGCATATCCTCGACGCCGGCGCGCCCGGTGATGCGGTCGAGCACGGCGCGGGCCTGGCGAAGCGATTCGGCGACAAGGACCGGATCGCTCTCCGCTTCCGCCGATCGGAGATGAGTCAACGCTTCCGCGAGAAGGGCTCGGTGCCTCGCGTTGATCGCCAGTTCTCCCTCCCGCGGAAGCAACGCGCGCGAGCGTTCCGACAAGAGTGCGATCAGGCGGTCGATCCCTTCCCCGGTGACCGCCGACACCGCGCAAGCGGCGCCCGGCCCTCCCGGCACCATGTCCACCTTCGAGTGGACGACGATGGATCGGGCGGGATCGGGGCAGGCGGGCGCCTCGCCGAGCCACAGGATAATGTCGGCGGCCGCGAGGCTGGCGCGGGCGCGCTCTACCCCGATGGTCTCGATCACATCGCCGCTCTCCCGCAGGCCGGCCGTATCGACGAGGAGGAAGGGCGCGCCACCGATGGCCGTAGGCGCCTCCACGAGATCGCGGGTGGTGCCCGCCACGGCGGAGGTAATAGCCGCCTCGCGGCCAGCCAATACATTGAGAAGGCTTGACTTTCCGATGTTCGGTGGCCCGGCGATGACGACGCGGACCCCGTCACGCAGCCGCTCGATCGGCGGGCGCGCGAGCGCGGTCTCCAGATCGCTCACCAGAGCCTCGAGCGCCTCGATCCAGCCCGCCGGAAGGTCGTCGACATCGCCCTCGTCGGCGAAATCGAGCGATGCCTCCAGCTGCGCGCTCAGCGAAAGAATCCGGGCTTGCCAGTCGTCGACGCGGCGGCTTAGCGCCCCGCCCGCGAGCGCGAGCGCCGCGCGCCGCTGGGACTGGGTCTCGGCCATGAGAAGATCGGCCAGGCCCTCGGCCTCCGACAGGTCGATACGCCCATTCTCGAACGCGCGGCGCGTGAACTCGCCGGGCTCCGCCGGCCTCAGCCCTTCGACCGAGGCGAGGGCGGCCAACACCGCGGCCACGACGGAACGGCCGCCGTGAAGATGAAATTCGGCAAGGTCCTCGCCTGTCGAACTCGCCGGGCCGGGGAACCGCAGGATGAGGGCACGATCGAGCGGATCGCCGCTTCCAGGATCGCTGAGCAGGCTGAGGGTCGGCCGCCGCGCCTCGGGCAGTCGCCCCGCGAGTGCTGCCACCGCGTCGTCCGCCCGCGATCCGCTGACGCGGACAATGGCGATGGCGGCAGGCGGATTCCCGGACGAAAGCGCGTAAATGGTGGAACCGGCGGGCGCGGTCACGTCTTCCCGCTCATCTGGTCGACCATCTGCTTCCACAGGCCCAGCCCCGCCTCGCTCATCGGCCCCCACGCCTTCATCGTCTCCGCCATGACATCCGGCGTGATTGCGTCGGCCATCATCTTCTGCATCTTCTCGACATAGGCGACATGGACCGGCGTCAGGTCCGGCAACCCTAGGAACCGGCGGGCCTCCTCGGGCGTGCAATCGACATCGACCGTGACTTTCATGGCTTTCGTCTCCCTGGGTCATTGTCCGCGGGCCTGGCCTTATGTGTATAGTCGCCGCCGCGACGCAAGGAGGAGAGACGCCATGGCCATGATCGCGATCGACACGCTGGAGGGGGACGGCAGCTTCCCGGCCTATGAGGCGAAACCCGACGGGACGCCCAAGGCGGCGATCATCGTCATCCAGGAGATATTCGGCGTCAATGAAGGCATCCGCCGCAAATGCGACCATATGGCAAACCTCGGCTATCTCACGCTCGCGCCCGACCTCTTCTGGCGTTTGAAGCCCGGCGTGGAGCTTGATCCCGACGTCGAGAGCGAGTTCAAGCAGGCGCTGGACCTGATGGGCAAGTTCAACCAGGACCAGGGCATCAGGGACATCGAAGCGACCATCCGCGAGGCACGTAAACACCTGAACAGAAATGGCAAAGTCGGCTGCATCGGCTATTGTCTCGGCGGCCGGCTTGCCTTCATGACGTCAGCCCGCACCGATATCGACGCCAGCGTCGGCTATTACGCGGTCGGGGTCGACAACCTCCTTCGCGAGAAGAACGCCATCTCCCGCCCGCTCATGCTCCACATCGCCGGCGCCGACCATTTCGTCGACCAGGAGACCCAGGCGAAAATGCACGCGGGGCTGGACGATCACCCCAAAGTCACGCTGCACGACTATCCGGGCGAGGATCACGGCTTCGCGACCGAGATGGGCCAGCGCCGGAGCGAGGGCGCGGCGCGGCTGGCGGACCGGCGCACCGAGGAATTTTTCGCGCGGCATCTCGCATGAGCGAACGCTATCGGCTGATCATCCGCGAAACGGGTGGACCGGAGGTCATCATGCGCGAGCCCATCCGCGAGCTGACGCCGGGCCGCGGCGAGATCCTGATCCGGCAAGAGGCGGTTGGCCTCAACTTTATCGACACCTATCAGCGCTCCGGCCTCTACGCGCTCCCGCTTCCGTCCGGCCTCGGCAGCGAAGGGGCCGGCGTCGTCGAGGCCGTGGGCGAAGGCGTCGGCGATTTCAGGGTCGGCGACCGGGTGGGCTGCTTCTCCGGCCCGGTCGGCGCCTATGCGACCCACCGCATCGTCGCCGCCGAACGCGCGGTCGCGATACCCGGCCCCATCAGCAGCGAGACCGCCGCCGCCATCATGCTGAAAGGCTGCACGGCGGAGTATCTCATCGAGCGCTGCGCCCGCGTGAAGCGGGGCGACACCGTGCTCGTTCACGCCGCAGCCGGCGGAGTGGGGTCGATCCTGGTTCCCTGGCTGAAGGCGATCGGCGCGACGGTCATCGCCCATGCCGGAAGCGCGAAGAAAGCGGAGAGGGCCGGCGAATTCGGCGCCGATCACGCCTTGAGTGGCTCAATAGATGGGTTGGCGGCGCAGGTCCGGACGCTGACGGACGGAGAGGGCGTGGCGGTCGTATTCGACGGCGTCGGGGCCGCAAGCTGGACCGAGTCGCTGGCATCGGTGGCGAAGCGTGGCCTGCTCGTCACCTACGGCAACGCATCGGGGCCCGTGCCGCCCTTTCGCGCGCTCGACCTCACCAAGGCGGGCTCGATCTTCGTCACCCGGCCGACCCTCGCCGACTATATTTCGACACCGGAGGAACTGAGGGCGTCGGCCCAGCGCCTGTTCGAGATGGTCGGCGAGGGGTATGCGCCCGTGCATATCGGCGCGCGCTATTCCTTAACCGACGCCGCCCACGCCCATCGCGACCTCGAGGCGCGGGCGACGACCGGCTCGGCCATCCTTCTTCCCTGACTCGCGAAGGTAGGGCCGCATTCGACTCCCTTTTGCCGCGATTAAGGGTTATTCGTGCGGGTTCGTCTCGGCAGGCTAAGGATCAGACGATGACGCGCTTGGTAAGGACCAGCAAGGTTACGACGGTCGAATATGATCTGGAGGACGTCCGCGCCCTGCTCGCGGGCAATGCCGAGGAGGCGCTGGGCGCACCCGAAGACGGCTTCGATCGCCAGATCCAGATGAAGACCGTCTTTCATGTCGAGCGCGGCGACGTGATCGTCACAGGATTTCAGCTCACCGTTCAGGATTCGGCGAAGGAAACCGCCGCCCAGCGCAAGGAATCCGACGCTCCTGCGCTCTTCAGCCACCAGAACCGCAGCTGACCGCCGTCAGCCGAAGAAGGCCGCGGTATAGGGCTGGACGTCCGTCCAGCCATCCCAGATCATCTTCAGCGCCACATAGACGATGACGACAAGGCCCAGCCACGCGATCCAGCGGTAGCGCTCGATATATTTGGCGAGGATGTTGGCGGCGACGCCCATCAGCGCAACCGACAGGACGAGACCGATAACGAGAATGCCCGGATGGTCGCGGGCGGCGCCGGCGACCGCGAGCACGTTGTCGAGGCTCATCGATACATCGGCGACCGCGACGGCCCAGGCGGCCGCGGCGAAGCTCTTGGCGGGCCTCAGGCCCGAATGCTCATCGCCATGGATTTCGGCCGAGCCGGGTGATTCGCCGGCATGGCGCAGGTCGCGCCACATCTTGAAGGCGACCCACAGGAGAAGGAGACCACCGGCCAGAACCAGGCCGACGATACCGAGCAGCCAGGTGACCATGAGGGCGAAGATGATGCGCAGCACGAGCGCGGCCACGATGCCGATCAGGATCACCTTGCGGCGCTGATCGGCGGGGAGGCCGGCGGCAAGCGCGCCGACGACGATCGCATTGTCGCCGGCGAGCATGATGTCGATCATCAGCACCTGGCCGAAGGCGGCAAGGGCGGCCGGGCTGCCGAGGTTCGAGAAATCGTGGACGATCGCGTCCCAGATCGCCCCCGGGCCGCCGAGGGAAACCGAGAAGTTCAAGATGAAATCGAGCATCGGGTCCGCGAGCGCCTTGTGCCGGTTACTGGTTCATCGAAGCGAAGAAGTCCTCGTTCGATTTGGCATCCTTCATCTTGTCGAGAAGGAACTGCATCGCGTCAACCGTACCCATCTGCATGAGGATGCGGCGCAGCACCCACATCTTGGAAAGGGTGGCCGGATCGACCAGCAGCTCTTCCTTGCGGGTGCCGGACTTGCCGACGTCCAGCGCCGGGAAGATGCGCTTGTCGGCGACCTTGCGGTCGAGGACGATCTCGGAATTGCCGGTGCCCTTGAACTCCTCGAAGATCACCTCGTCCATCTTGGAGCCGGTGTCGATGAGGGCCGTGGCGATGATCGAGAGCGAGCCGCCTTCCTCGATATTACGCGCGGCACCGAAGAAGCGCTTGGGCCGCTGCAGCGCGTTGGCATCGACGCCGCCGGTCAGCACCTTGCCCGAGCTCGGCACGACCGTGTTGTAGGCGCGGCCGAGGCGGGTGATGGAGTCGAGCAGAATGACCACATCCTTCTTATGCTCGACCAACCGCTTGGCCTTCTCGATCACCATCTCTGCGACCTGGACGTGGCGCTGCGCGGGCTCGTCGAAGGTCGAGGAGATGACCTCGCCCTGGACCGAGCGCTGCATGTCGGTGACTTCCTCCGGCCGCTCGTCGATCAGGAGGACGAGCAGATAGACCTCGGGGTGGTTGTCGGTAATCGCCTTGGCGATGTTCTGGAGGAGCACCGTCTTGCCGACGCGCGGCGGCGCGACGATCAGGGCACGCTGGCCCTTGCCCTGGGGAGAGACGATGTCGATGACGCGCGCGGACTTGTCCTTGATCGTGGGATCGGCGCTGTCGAGCGTCAGCTTCTCGTCGGGATAGAGCGGCGTCAAATTGTCAAAGTTGACACGGTGGCGGACGGCCTCGGGGTCGTCATAATTGACCTGGCTGAGGCGGACGAGCGCGAAATAGCGCTCGCCGTCCTTGGGCCCGCGGATCTCTCCCTCGACGGTGTCGCCGGTCCTGAGGCCGAACTTGCGGACCTGGTTGGGCGAGACGTAGATATCGTCGGGGCCGGCGAGATAGTTGGCGTCGGGGCTGCGCAGAAAGCCGAAGCCGTCTGGCAGAACCTCGATTGTGCCCATGCCCATGATTTCCTGGCCATTCTCGGCCTGTACTTTCAGGATGGAGAACATCAGCTCCTGCTTGCGGAGCGTCGAGGCGCCTTCGACGCCAAGCTCTTCGGCCATGGCCACGAGCTCGGCCGGGGTTTTCTGCTTCAAGTCTTTGAGATGCATAGGTTTCTCGAAAAAATCTGGATACGGTCGTCCAAAGCGCGGGGGAAACGGCTTTCGGTGGGAAGATGTCTGCGCGAACGGCAGGCTAACGACTTGGGGCGGCGTTAGGCTCCACCCTAATTCAAGTCAAGCGGAGGGAAAAGCGGCTTTCGGCAATCAAAACGGCCGGACGATGACCAGGATGACGATGATCGCGGTGGCGATACCGGGCACCTCGTTCATGATGCGCAGCGCCTTGCCGCTCGCCTTGCGCTCGCCCTTCGCCAGCTTCTTGCCATAGCCGACCATGTAGCCGTGATAGCCGGACAGAAGGAAAACGAGCGCGAACTTGGCGTGGAACCAACCCTGCGTCCAGGCGCCGGTGATATAGGCCAGCGTCAGTCCGAGCACCCACACCAGGATCATCGCCGGCGTGATGATGATATTCCTGAGCTTCCTCTCGCGCTCGATCCAGCGCTGCTCCTCGACCGAACCGGGGGTCGATTCCTGGTGATAGACGTAAAAACGCGGCAGCATGAACAGCCCGGCGATCCAGAAGATCACGAAGATGATGTGGGCGGCCTTGATCCAGAGATAGGTCAAATCGAGAGCTGTCCCAAGATCGAAGGGGCCGTTCACTGGCGCACCAGTTCGAGCAGCTGTTCCACGTGCGCGATCGGTGTGTCCGGCAGGATGCCATGCCCCAGGTTGAAGATATGCGGACGATCTTCGAACGCTGATATGATACGCTGCACCGCCTTTTCAAGCGCCTTGCCGCCGGCGATCAGCGCCAGGGGATCGAGATTGCCCTGGACGGGAAGGTCGGACGGAAGGTTTCGGGCCGCCCATTCGGGACCGACCGTCTCGTCGATCCCGATCACATCCACGCCGGTCTCGCGGGCATAGGCGATGAGCTTTCCGCCGGCGCCCTTGGGAAAGCCGATCACGGGCACGTCGGGATGACGGGCCCTGAAGCTGGAAACGATCCGGGCACTGGGCGCGATCACCCATTGCTCGAACTGGTCGGGCGAGAGGCTGCCGGCCCAGCTGTCGAACAGCTGCACGGCTTCCACGCCCGCACGCACCTGTCCCGACAGATAGTCGACTGTCATGTCGGCAACGGCATCGATGATTGCCGCGAACGCCTCCGGATCGCGATAGGCGTAGCGCCTGGCCTCGGCCTGTTCCCGGCTGCCCTGACCCGCAACCATGTAGGTCGCCACCGTCCAGGGGCTGCCGGCGAAGCCCAGGAAGGTGGTTTCCGCGGGAAGCGCCGCTTTCACTTTCTCCACAGTCCTGTAAATCGGCTCCAGACGCCCTGGAACGACCTCCAGCGAGGCGAGCGAGGCATCGACCAGCGGCGGCGACAGACGCGGTCCCTCGCCGGCCTCGAAGCGCAGGCCCTGCCCCAGGGCATGAGGCACGATCAGGATGTCGGAGAACAAAATGGCGCCGTCGAAACCGAAACGGCGGATCGGCTGAAGAGTCACCTCGGCCGCCGCATCGCTGTCGTAGACGAGGTCGAGGAACCCGCCCTTCTCGGCTCGAAGCGCCCGGTATTCAGGGAGATAGCGGCCCGCCTGGCGCATCAGCCAGACCGGCGTTTTTCCCGGATTTCCGCCATTCATGGCCTTGAGGAGAGGCTTGGTCGAACCGGACATGGAAGGGCGATCGGCTCCGCTCTTAATCTATAGAGTCTATATATAAGAGAGTCTGATGAAGGTTGTTGGGCGAGGGAAACCGGGGTTTATTGCCTCCCACCATTTTTGCAAACAGCTTGACTCCAAGGGCCGCGCCAAGCTTTGCGGATTCGCGGGCCCTATCCCCGCTATCCACAGGGAAATCGCGGAACTTTTTCACTCTTCGTGAAACTGTGGATCGAATCCGGACAATGGGGAGCAAAGCATTTCTTGAAAGCGTCCCGAGGCTTCCGCTAGCGCTTTCCCCAAGGTTTTCCACAGGGGGCTTTGGGATGGTTTCGAAACTATTGGCCGGGCATCCTGGCTGAAGGCATTCCGGCATGAGTCAGCTTCACCTCCACCTTCTGTCGGACTCGACCGGCGAGACGCTCGAGGTCGTGGCGAAGGCCTGCCTTGCGCAATTCGACGGCGTGGATGTGCTGAGGCACTTCTGGCCGATGGTGCGCTCAGAAGGGCATCTCGACCGGGTGCTCGACGATATCGAGCGGCGGCCCGGGCTGGTCCTCTATACGTTGGTCAACAGCAACATACGCCGCGAGCTCGAGCGGAAGTGTCGCCGGCGCGGCATTCATGCCGTCTCCGCGCTCGATCCGGTCGTCGATGCCCTATCGGCGGTGCTGGGTCAGCAGGCCAAGGCCCGGCCCGGCCGGCAGCACGCGCTGGACGCCGCATATTTCGCCCGCGTCGATGCCATCCAGTTCAGCATCGCGCATGATGATGGCGTCGGCGCGGAGAATTGGGAGGAGGCGGACATCCTGCTCGCCGGCGTATCGCGGACGTCGAAGACGCCGACGTCCATCTACCTCGCCAATCGCGGCTACAAAGTGGCGAATCTTCCTCTCGTTCCGGAATCGCCGCCGCCGCCATCGCTCTTCGCCCTGCAGCATCCGCTTGTCGTGGGGTTGACGACAGGCACCGACCGGCTGATCCAGATCCGTCGCAATCGATTGCTGTCGTTGAATCAGACGGCGGAGACGGATTATGTCGATCTCGACGCGGTCAATGCGGAGCTCGCCTTCGCGCGCCGGATATTCGCGGACAATGGCTGGCCGGTGATCGACGTCACCCGCCGGTCGATCGAGGAAACCGCTTTTGCGATTGTGAAGCTGTGCGAGCAGCGGGAGTATAGTGAAGTATGAAATTGATCCTCGCTTCGCTTAGCGAAACCCGCCGCAACATGCTGCAAGCGGCCGGCATCAAGTTCGAGGCGCGCTCATCGCTCGTCAATGAGGAGAAGAGCAAGGCGGAGCTCAGGGGCGACGGCCTCGCCGCGCACGCCGTGGCCAAGGGGCTGGCGGAAATGAAGGCGCTCAGCATCGATGCGCCCAAGGTGCTGGTCATCGGTTCGGATCAGACTCTGGAATTTGGCGACTTCGGCATGCTCGACAAGCCCGCCTCGCGAGCCGATGCGCGCTCTCAGCTTAAGCTGCTCAGAGGCAAGAGCCACTTTCTGCACTCGGCGGTCGTGGCGGCGGAGAACGGCAAGATCGTGTGGCGGCAGGTGGACACGGCGCGGCTGACGATGCGGCCCTTGAGCGACGAGTTCATCGAGAGATATCTCGACCTTGAGTATGAAGACATCCGTCATAGCGTCGGTGGCTATCTGATCGAAGGCCGCGGCGTGCAGCTGTTCGAATGGATGGAGGGCAGTTATTTCACCATCCTCGGCCTGCCCTTGCTGCCGCTGCTCGCCTATCTGAGGGAAAGGGGCGTGCTCGGGTCATGACTGCGGCGCGTGGGAGCGGCTGATGGGCGTTCCCTATGCCGAAGTTATCGGCGATCCGGTCGACCACAGCAAATCGCCGCTGATTCATAAATTTTGGCTCGAGAAGCTGGGGCTTCGCGGTGACTATCGCCCTATCCGCATCAGCCGGGGCGAGCTTCCGGGTTATCTTGATGCAAGGCGCAATGACCTGTGGTGGCGCGGCTGCAACGTCACGGCGCCTTTGAAGGAAATCGCGGCCGGCCTCGTTGAATCGCCCGCCGGCCTTTGCCGGTTCGTGGGGGCCGTAAACTGCATCGCGCGCACGCCCCTGTCCTGTCTTTGGGGCACCAACACCGACATCGCCGGCGTCGCCTGGGCGCTTCGCGATGCCAAGCTCGACGGGGCGATCATATGCCTGATCGGGAGCGGAGGCGCGGCCCGATCGGTGCTGTGCCGCCTTTATAATGAGCCCATAGCGGCCTTGCGGATTCTGGCGCGTGATGTGCGCAAGGCGGAGAGGCTGGTGCAGGGATTCAGTGCACCGGTCGAGGTCCTGGGGATGAATGACGTTCCGGCCGCGATGAGTAACGCGTCGATCATGGTAAACGCGACGCCGCTCGGAATGACCGGGAAACCACCGATGATTCCGGACGTAATCGACGGGCTTGCCAATGTCGACGCCAATGCGACGGTCTTCGACACGGTCTATGCGCCTCTGGAAACCGGGCTGCTGCGCCATTCGAGAAAGATCGGGCTCCACACCGTCGGTGGCCTCTCCATGCTCATCGGGCAGGCGGCGCCCGCCTTCGAGCTCTTCTTCGGTGCCCCCGCGCCGCGCGAGCACGACGCCGAGCTTCGTAAGCTTCTCATCCGATGATCGTTCTCGGCCTCACCGGATCGATCGGCATGGGCAAGTCGACGGTCGGCGCAATGTTCGCCGAAGAAGGCGTGCCGGTGTTCGATGCGGATGCGGTCGTGCATCGGCTGCAGGGCCGGAAGGGCGCTCTGGTGGCGGAGATCGAGACCCTTTTCCCCGGCACGACCGGCGCGGCGGGAGTCAATCGGACGGCGCTTGCCGAAGCGGTGCTGGGCGAGCGGAGCGCGCTCCGCCGGCTTGAAGCGTTGATCCACCCGGCCGTTGCCCGGGAGAAGCAGGCATTCCTCGCCGAGCATCGCGGCGCGCCCTTGGTCGTGCTCGATATTCCACTGCTGTTCGAAAAGGGCGGCTGGAAAGCGGTCGACAAGATCGCCGTGGTTTCCGCTCCGACCGACATTCAGAAGTCACGCGTGCTTTCACGGCCCGACATGACGGAGGAAAAATTCGAGGCCATTCGGGCGCTTCAGATTCCCGACTCGGAAAAGCGGGCGCGGGCCGATTTCGTCATAGAGACGGGCGGCTCCTTCGACGAAACGCGGGCGGCCGTGCGTGCGATCATTGCTTGTCTGGCGGGCCGCTCCGTCCGATAAGGAAGGCATGCGCGAAATTGTTTTCGATACCGAGACGACGGGCCTCAGCCCGCTCGCCGGAGACCGCATGGTCGAGATAGGGTGCGTCGAGCTGGTGAACCGGGTCGAGACCGGCCGCACCTTCCATGCCTATTTCAATCCCGGCCGGCCGATGCCGAGCGAAGCGCAGGCCGTCCACGGCCTCAGCGACGCCTTTCTTGCCGACAAGCCGGGCTTCCATGAATTGTGCGAAGACCTGATGGAGTTCATCGACGACAGCCCGCTGGTCGCCCACAATGCCAGCTTCGATTTTGGCTTCCTCAACCATGAGCTTGGGGCGTGCGGGCGCTCACTCGTCTGCATGACCCGGATGGTCGATACCCTGGTGCTGGCGCGGCAACGGCATCCCGGCGCCAAGCACAGTCTCGATGCGCTCTGCACACGCTACGGAATCGACCGCAGCCTGCGCGTCAAGCACGGCGCGTTGATCGACGCGCAGCTGCTGGCGCAGGTCTATGTCGAGCTGACCGGCGGCCGCCAGATCGGTCTCTCGCTGGCCGTCGCCGCGGCGACCGGCGAAGCAGGCCGGGAGCGTGTCGCTGAGGCCTCGCCGATCGTCCTTCCGATCCGACCGCCCCGGCCGCACCAGCCCTCGGAGGCGGAGCTCGCGCGGCATGCCGCATTTGTAGCCGGGCTCGTCGACCCCATATGGCATCGACTGGAGGGGTGCGGTTGACGGAAAGCCGATGGGCGGCCTATCCGGCGGCCAAATTGTAACTGGAGAATATGATGGAAATCCGGGTCTCTGGTCATCAAGTCGATACCGGCGAGGCTCTCAAGGAGCATGTCCAGGAACGGCTAAGCGCCATCGCCGATAAATATTTCGAGCGCACGATCTCGGCCACCGTGACATTCGGCAAGGGACCTCACGACCACGCCTTTACCTGCGACATCGTCGCCCATGTCATGCAGGGCGTGATCCTGAAAGGATCCGGCCAGGCCGCCGACGCGCATCCCGCTTTCGATCAGGCCGCTGAACGGGTCGAGAAGCAGCTCCGACGTTACATGGGACGGCTGAAGGACCGGCACGGCGCCACGCCCGTCGAAGCGCTCGCGGAAATCTCTACCGATGCCGGCTACACGGTCTTTGCGGTGTCTGAGGAAGAAGCGGCGCCGGTCGCCCATCCGCCCATTGTCGCCGAAACGCGGGTCGACATTCCCGATGCGAGCGTGTCAGACGCAGTGATGCTGCTCGACCTTCGCAATACCAATGCGCTCCTCTTCCGCAACAGCGGCACGGGCAGCTTCAACATGGTCTATCGACGGGGCGACGGGACCATCGGCTGGGTCGAGCCGCAACGCGGCTAGGCCATCTCATGCGGGTGGGACCCGCGTCTTTACTGGATCAGGACGGGGGCGTCGGTGCCTCCTTGCGGTGTATAATGAGCGATCTTTCCAATTTTCTGGCCGCCGACAGCGTCGATGCGGCGATGACCGTCAGCAACAAGAAAGCCCTGTTCCAGCAACTGGCGACGGCGGCGGCCCGAAAGACGAGCCTGCGCGCCAAGGATATCGTCGTGACGCTGAACGAGCGCGAGCGGCTGGGCTCGACCGGGTTCGGCGGGGGCACCGCCATTCCCCATGGCAAGATCGAGGGATTGGATCGGATGTTCGGCTATTTCGCCCGGTTGAGCGCACCGATCGAATTCCAGGCGGTGGACAATCTGCCGGTCGACCTCGTCTTCCTGCTCCTTTCGCCCCCCGACGCCGGCGCCGACCACCTGAAGGCGCTGGCCGGCGTCAGCCGGGCGCTGAGGGACCGGGCGACCGCGGCCAAGCTAAGAGGCGCGAGGTCCAGGGACGCGCTGTTCGCGCTGCTGGCCGCGTCGGAAACCCGTGACGCCGCCTGAGACCGGCGACATGGCCGTCGGCGCGCACGCCCATCACCGTGCGCTCGAATCCCTCTATCGTCATGCCCCCATCAACGCGCTGTTTGAATCGACGATCGAGATTGTCGAGGAAGGCTTTGCACGGATACGATTCGTCGTGGATGACCGCGTCCACCATGCCGCCGCCGCCGCCCACGGCACACTCTACTTCAAGATGATGGACGATGCCGCCTTCTACGCCTGCAACAGCCTGGTGACCGATCGCTTTCTCCTCACCACCGCCTTCAACCTCAATTTCACCCGGCCGCTGAAGGGCGGCGAGGTGATCGCCGAGGGTCGCTGGGTGAGCGGGCGGCGACGCGTGTTCGTCGGCGACGCGCGGCTGATCGATGCCGCCGGCGAGGAGGCGGCGCGCGGAACGGGGACGTTCATGCGCTCGCATATCTCCCTCACCAGCCTGGATGGCTATCGAGAGTGATGGAGCCGCGACTCTCCAGCTCGGTCTTCGTCACCGCTCTGATGCGGCGCGCCGAGTCGGAGGGAGGCTATGCCGCTGTGCTGGCGAAGGGCGACCCGACGGCCGGAGCCGTGCTCGTGATATTGGCCGAAAGGGGCAGAAAACTGCGGATCATGGAGCGGATCCTGCAGCCCACGGGTGATTATGCCTGGCAGGAAGCCGTTGGCGAAGCCGCTGAAAACGATGATGAATTTGAAAAGTTCCTTGCGCGAAGGCAAAAATTCGACCCGGATATCTGGGTTCTGGAACTGGATATCGCGTCTGCGGAACGGTTCGCCGACGAAATGAACGATTTCGATTGACCCTGTTGCGCCGCACAATCAGGCCGGCGGAGCACTTTTGCTCGGGAGCGGGGGCCGCGAGACACGCCTAGGTCGGCGTGCGGCACGCAAGTCGGAGGGAAGATCAGCAATGCCGATAGTCAGGCATCGCCGCGATCGACCAACCGCCATAGTCAGTGGCTGAATGTTTTCTCTCACTCGCGCCGCGACCTACGCGGCGGCTTTCGTCACAATGGCAGCGTCGGCGGCCTTTGCCGATCCTTCAATGGCCTGGGACGTGGAAGCGGCGCCGATCACGTCGCGCTATATCGACCACGCCTCGGCCGACCTGGACGGCAGCGCGCTGGCAACCAATTCGCAAGGGCCCGCCCGGCTGGCCCATGACGTGGATTTCTCGACTCCCGTGGCCACGCACGCCGTCGCCGCCGTGGCTGAAACCGGCATGGATATTGTCGAGATGGGCGAAGAACGGCCGCTCGACGAGCTCGTCGCCGACTATGCCAGCGCCGATATCGCCGGCGGAGAGCTCGAATGCCTCGCCAGCGCCGTCTATTTCGAATCGAAGGGCGAGCCGCTGGAGGGTCAGCTCGCTGTCGCGGAGGTCATCCTCAACCGCGTCAAATCCCCCAAATTCCCCGACACGATCTGCGGCGTCGTGAAGCAGCGAAACCAATTCTCCTTCGTTCGTGGTGGCCACATCCCCTCCGTGCCGCGCTCGAGCGCGGCCTGGCACCGGGCCGTGGCGATCGCGCAAATCGCCAAGCAGGATCTGGCCGACAGCGCCGTTTCAACGGCGATGTTCTTCCACGCCACCTATGTGCGGCCGAGCTGGCGCGGCCTCACCCGAGTCGCCTCCGTCGGCAACCACGTCTTCTATCGTTAAGCGGGGTGGGAAGTTTGCTCGCTGAAGAAAGCGAGCGAACCCCACTCCCATCTTTCATCTGTTCCCTTTTCATTCTAGGGTCGCGCGATGGCGTCCCTTCCGAGTCCCGAGCGCTGCTTTGCCGACGAGCCGCTGGTCGCGCAGGACGTCGCCCGCGGCCTGGCGCGGCTGTTCTGCCGGCAGGATCTGTTCGGAATCTGCGAAGTGCCGCTGCCCAACGGGCGGCGCGCGGACATGGTCGCGCTCTGCCCCAGGGGGCTGCTCACCATCGTCGAGATCAAGGTGTCGCGAGCCGACCTGCTCGGCGATCAGAAATGGCCGGACTATCTCGATTATTGCGACCGCTTCTTCTGGGCGGTGCCGACCGGGTTCAATCTCGATCTTTTCGAGGCGGCGGCGCTGGGCCCCGACGTGGCGGGCCTGATCGTTGCCGACCGCTATGACGCGGCCGTGCTGAGGGATGCCCCTATGCGCAAGCTGGCGGCTGCGCGGCGCAAGGCGGAGACGCTGCGATTCGCGCGGCGCGCGGCGCGACGCCTTGCAGGCGATCTCGATCCCGGGCTTGCCGGGCTGGATTAAAGGACGGGGCCGGACACTTCCTTCGTCGGTTTTGACGGACCCTCTTCGAGCGCCTTGGCAATATTGGCCGCGCGGCGGTCCCGCTTGGCATAATCAAGCGCGGAATAGCCGGCGATGCTGTCGGTATGATTGGGATTGGCTCCTCCCTGCATCAGGAGTCGCACCATGGGCAGGTTGCGGCGGTGGACGGCGAAAATCAGCGGCGTCTCGCCGCGGCTGTTGGCCGCATTGACCTGGGCACCGACCCCGAGCAGCAGCCGCGCACCCTCGACCCAGCCGAGCTGGGCAGCGAGCGCGAGGGGAGTATTGCCTTCGCCGTTGCGGATATTGGCGTCGGCGCCCTTGCCGAGAAGAAAGCTGAGCCAGGCATAGTCGCGTCGCCGCACGACGGTGTGCAGCGCACCGTCGTCATATTCGCCGCCAGTGGTGTTGATCACCACCGACCCCGGCACCGACACCAGGTCCGTTACGGTCGTGCCGTCCCGCTTCTTGACCGCCTCCAGGAATTTATAGCTGTCGGAGTTTATCTGCGCCGCTACGGGCGAGGCTATGAGGCCAAGGGCGACGGCGGCCCCGAAGGCGGCGATGACTTTGCGGATCACGATAATTATTCCCTGCTCTATGCCGGCTTGATCACGACGTCATAGCAAAGCATGGCTGCCGGTGCCATGAACGAACGCAATCTCTTCGGCCTTCTCGCCCTCCTTCTTTCGCTGCTGCTCGCCGGCTGCGCGCCCGGCGAAGAGGAAACGCCGCCGCTCGCGGGGGCGTCGATCGGCGGCGGCTTCACCCTGACGAATCAGGATGGCGAGCGCGTCGCCGATACCGACTTCGCCGGTCGGTACCGGCTGGTGTATTTCGGCTTCACCTATTGTCCGGATGTCTGTCCGGTCGACCTCCAGATCATCGGACAGGCGCTGCGGCAGCTGGAGCAAAACCACCCCGAGGTCGCCGCCAGGGTCCAGCCGATCTTCATCAGCGTCGATCCGGAGCGCGATACGCCGCCGGTCCTCAAGGAATATGTCGCCGCCTTCCATCCGCGCCTTGTCGGCCTCACCGGCACACCGGAGGAGATCGCCGATGTGGCGAAACGCTACGGCGTCTATTACATGAAGGAAGAGGTCGAGGGCGCGAGCGATTATCTCGTCAACCACTCGCGAATCGCATTGCTGTTCGGCCCGGAGGGCGAGCCGATCGCCATCGTGCCCCATGACAAGGGCGCCGACGCCATCGCCGAGGAGATAAAGCGCTGGGTGAAGTAAGCGACAGGTTCTGGGAGAAGCCGCTGGCGGCGCTGACCCGCGCCGAATGGGAGGCGCTGTGCGACGGATGCGGCAAATGTTGTCTCCACAAGGTTGAGGACGACGCCACCGGCGAAATCTACCCGACCAACGTCGCTTGCAAGCTGCTCGACCGGGACAGTTGCCGCTGCACGCATTATCGCGGGCGCAAGGCGTTCGTGCCCGATTGCGTGCGGCTGACCGCGGACAAGGTCGGCGCGCTTTCCTGGCTGCCATCGACCTGCGCCTACCGGCTGCGGGCGGCGGGCGAACCCCTGCCGGAATGGCACTACCTCGTCAGCGGCGACCGCGAATCGGTGCACGCCGCGGGCATGTCGGTCAGGGGCTGGACGGTGGCCGAGGCCGAGGCGGGTGATCTCGAGCACCATCTCGTCGACCGTGACCTCTGAGCTGAGCTTCGAGGCGGGCGCGATCAGCGCCAACCTGATCGTCAAGCCATCGGCGCGTGCGCGCGTCCTGCGGCTCCGCGTCGATCCGCGCACCGGCGCGGTGGTGCTGACGGTTCCGCGCGGCGTCTCGCGCCGTCGTGCGCTTGACTGGG
>NZ_DATCYB010000083.1:0-61445 GCF_036570505.1 Allosphingosinicella sp.
CGATGCCGAGCCCGTGACCGAGGCGCCCGCCGTCGAGGCCGGCGAGGACAAGCCGAAAAGGGCTCGCCGCCGTCCGCGCGCCCGCAAGAAGGAAGAGGAAGAGGGCGAGGGTGCGGCCGCGCCGACCCCCGAGGCGCCGTCCGGCGAACTCGTGATCGAGCCTGTGCCGGAAATGGCCGAGGAACCCGCGCCGACGCCGAAGCGCAGCCGCCGCAAGAAGGCCGAGCCGAAATCCGAGGCGCCCACCGAAGTGGCTCCCGCCCCGGAAGCAGCGCCCCAGGCGGCCAACGACAGCGAAGAATCGGCCGAGAAGCCGAAGCGGCGGAGCCGCGCCAAAAAGGCGCCGGAGCCGTCCCCGGAAGCGCCGATGCTCGAGCGCCAGTCGGCCGACATGAGCGCGGGCGCTGGTGAGGAAATCGACGGCGAGGAAGGATCGCCGCGACGCGGCTGGTGGCAGCGCACCTTCGGCGGTTGATCGCCTGACGGTATGATCGGGTCCGCGCCTCTGCTAAGCCGGGGGCCGGCCCGTTTCATGTCGGGTTCAGGCGTGGATGAGGATAGGGCGAGCCATGGCTGACGCTTCCCAGACGTCGCGCAAGCGGGGCAATTTCCTTGGCCGGCTGCTCATGCTGCTGGCCCTGAGCTTCGCCATGGTCGTCCAGCCCGCGATGGCGCAGTCCGTGCTGCGCGACGCCGAGACGGAGGCGTTCTTCCGCGACATGTCCCGGCCCCTCAAGGAGGCCGCCGGACTTCAGCCCGACAACGTCCAGATCGTCCTGCTCCACAGCGACGACATCAACGCCTTCGTCGCCGGCGGCCAGGTTGTCTATGTTTTTTCCGGCCTGGTCACCGCCGCCGAGTCCGCCAACGAGGTGCAGGGCGTCATAGCGCACGAGCTCGGCCATATCACCGGCGGCCATGTCGTCCATTTCGGCGACAATATGAAGGTCGCCACCAGCATCACGCTGCTTTCGCTGCTCCTCGGCGCGGCGGCGATGGCGGCGGGCGCCGGCGAGGCGGGGGCCGGGATCATGGCGGCGGGCCAGCAGGCGGCGATGACCCAGTTCCTCGCCTACAGCCGCACGCAGGAATCCTCGACCGATCAGGCGGGGGCCAAATATCTGTCGAAGGCGGGCATCAGCGGCAAGGGCTCGCTCTCCTTCTTCCGCCGGCTCCAGAATATGGAGTTCCGCCTCGCCATCCCGCAGGACAACGCCTACGCCCGGACCCACCCGCTTACCGGCCAGCGCATCAGCGTGCTGGAAAGCATGTACCAGAAGGATCCGGCCTGGGACACGCCGACCGATCCCGCGCTCGAGGCGCGTTTCCAGCGGATCAAGGCGAAGCTCGCCGGCTATGTCCTCGATCCGAAGCAGACGTTGATCCGCTATCCGGAATCCGACCAGAGCATTCCCGCCCGCTATGCCCGCGCCTATGCCTGGCACAAGAGTGCCTACCCCGACAAAGCGGAGCACGAGATCGACAGCCTGCTCGCCGAGAAGCCCGACGATCCCTATTTCCTGGAGCTGAAGGGTCAGATCCTGCTCGAATCCGGCAAGCCTGAGCAGGCGCTGGCCTCGCTGCGCAAGGCGGTCGAGATCGCGCCCAGGGAACCGCTCATCTCGGCCCTCCTCGGCCACGCTCTGATCGCGACCGAGGACGGCGACAATTTCGAGGAGGCCAAGAAGGTTCTGAAGACCGCGGTGGTGCGCGACAACAGCAATCCCTTCGCCTGGTATCAGCTCGGCATCGTCTACGACCGCGAGGGCGACCATGCCCGTGCCTCGCTCGCCACCGCCGAGCGGCATAATCTCGAAGGTCGGTCGAGACTGGCGCTTGTCAGCGCGGAGCAGGCGATGCAGGGCATTCCCCAGGGCACGCCCGACTGGATACGCGCACAGGACATCGCCATGGTCTCCCGCACGGCCGTCGAGAAGGAAAAGAAGAGATAGTGGCCGAGATTTCGGGCGAGCCGCGCGGCGCGGCCGAAGGCAGTTCATCGGCATGGCGAAAGAGCCTGGGAGCAGGTCTCGTCGGCTTGCTGATCGGCGGCGCGGTGGTGGCGCTCGCGACCCAGAGCGGCAGGCTGTCCTCGGACCCGGACCGGGAGCGGGTCGAGCGGATCGTCCGCGACTATCTCCTGGCCCATCCCGAGGTCATCCCCGAAGCCATCGAAAAGCTTCAGCAGCGGCAGTTCGCGCAGGCGATCGGCGCCAACCGTGCGGCCTACGAGACTCCCTTCGCCGGCGCCTGGGCAGGCGCGAAAGACGGCGACGTCGTGCTGGTCGAATTCTTCGACTATGCCTGCGGCTTCTGCCGCCAGAGCAATCCCGATATCGAACGCCTGCTCAAAGAGGACGATAATCTGAAAGTCGTGTGGCGCGAGCTTCCGGTTCTGGGGCCGGGCAGCGAGGCGGCTGCCGCGGTCAGCCTCGCCGCGGCGAGGGGAGGCGATTTCGGCGAATTCCATGACACGCTCTTCGAGCTTGGTCGTCCCACCGAGGCCAATATCGCGAAGGCGAAAAAGGCGGTGGGCGTGACGGCGACCGTTTCACCCGCCAACGTCCGCGCCGAGCTCGAAAAAAACTACCAGCTGGCCCGCGCCGTCGGCGCGACCGGAACGCCGACCTTCGTCGTCGGCGACCAGGTGTTGCAGGGTGCCGTCGGTTACGAGGCGCTGAAGACGGCCATCGGCGAGGCGCGCGCGAAATAAACGCCGTCCTGCCGGACGGCTCTGTCGATGGAGGGATCATGGCGAGGGAGCATCGCTACGGCGTCGGGCTGACCTGGACCGGCAATGAGGGCAGCGGAACATCCTCCTATCGCGCTTATGGCCGCGCTCACCTGTTGAGCGGCGGAGGCAAGCCCGATATTCCCGGTTCGTCCGACCCGCATTTTCGAGGCGATCCCTCGCGCTGGAATCCGGAGGAGCTGCTGGTCGCGGCGCTGTCCGCCTGCCATCAGCTCGCCTATCTCCACCTCTGCGCCACGGCCGGCATCGTCGTGACCGCCTATGAAGACGCGGCCGAGGGCGTGATGATGGAGGAGCCGGGTGGGGCCGGCCAGTTTTCGAGCGTCGTGCTCCGCCCGAAGGTCACGGTCGCGGCGGGCGCCGATGCCGAAAAGGCGAACGCCCTTCATCACGAGGCGCATGCGGTCTGCTTCATCGCCCGCTCGGTGAACTTTCCGGTGACGCACGAGCCGGTGATCGAGGTCGAGGAGGTGGCATGACACGATTGCTATTGAAGGACGCGGCGACCTGCCCCTGGTCCGGTAATCCGGTCGCCGAGGATTCGCTCACCCGCTATCGCGGCCATGTGGTCGGCTTCTGCAACCCTGGCTGCCGCGACAAGTTCGAACGGGCGACGGCGGCGTTCGACAAGGTGATAGGAAGGTAGCCGTTATCCGCCCTTGAATCCCTGAGCGACCACATACCATTCCGACGAGCCCTTTCGGCTGGCTGGCGGCTTGGCATGCTTCACCGTCGCGAAGTTGCGCTTGAGCTCGGCCACCAGCGCGGAATCCGCACCGCCCGCCAGAACCTTGGCGACGAAAGAGCCGCCGGGCCGCAGCACCTCGGTCGCGAACAGCAGGCCGGCCTCGACGAGGCCCATGGTGCGCAAATGATCGGTCTGCGGATGGCCGACGGTGTTGGCGGCCATGTCGGAGAGGACGAGGTCGGCCGGGCCGCCGAGCGCTTCCTTGAGCCGATCGGGCGCCTTTTCGTCCATGAAGTCCATCTCGAGGATCGTGACACCGTCGAGTGGATCGGTGGGGAGAAGGTCGATGCCGACCACGCTCGATTGCGGAAGCCTTTGCCGCACGACCTGGCTCCAGCCCCCCGGCGCGATGCCGAGGTCGACGACGCGCTTCGCGCCCTTCAGAAAGCCGAACCGCTCATCTAGCTCGATCAGCTTGTAGGCCGCCCGCGAGCGATAGCCTTCCGCCCGGGCGCGCTTCACATAGGGATCGTTGAGCTGCCGCTCCAGCCAGCGGGTGGAGCCGACCTTTCGTCCCTTGGCCGTCTTCACGCGGGTCTTGAGGCCGCCGCTCCTTCCGGAGGCGCTCATATCTTGTGGCCGTCGCGCGCCATCAGCGAGCGCAATATGCCCTCGCGGATGCCGCGGTCGGCGACGCCCAGCGTCTTGGCCGGCCAGATGTCCATGATCGCTTCCAAGATCGCGCAACCGGCGACGACCAGGTCGGCGCGCTCATGGCCGATGCACGGCAGGCCGGAACGCTCCGCCAGCGACATGCGCGACAGCATCGTGCTGACCTCGCGCATCGAATCGGCCGGCACCATCAGCCCGTCGATCGCCTTTCGGTCGTAGCTTGGCAGGGCCAGGTGCACGCTCGCCAGCGTGGTCACCGTGCCGCTCGTCCCCATCAGGCGGATATTCTCCTTGTCGGCCGGCAACAGCTCGACGAAGCGGCGGAAGGCGTGGCGCACGCGCTCGCGCATCCGCCCATAGGCGGCGAGCCGTTCCTCGGCGTCGGTAAAATCGCGGCCCTCGCTCTCGGTCAGGGAAACGACGCCCCAAGGTGCGCTCCACCAGCATTTTATGCGGGGCGTGTGGCCGCCGTCCGTGTCGATCAGCACCAGTTCGGTCGAGCCGCCGCCTATGTCGAAGATCAGGGCCGGACCGTCCCCCGGTTCGAGGAGCCGGTGGCAACCGAGCATCGCCAGCCGCGCTTCCTCCTCGGGCGCGATGATGTCGAGCGCGATCCCTGTCTCGTTATAGACCAGTTCGACGAAATGGCGTCCGTTGACGGCGCGGCGGCACGCCTCGGTCGCCACCGACCGGGCGAGCGACACGCGTCGGCGGCGAAGCTTCTCGGAGCAGACGGACAGGGCGGAGAGTGCGCGGTCGATCGCCGCTTCGCTGATCCGGCCGCTGGCGGCGAGGCCTTCGCCGAGCCTCACGACCCGCGAAAAGGCGTCGATGACGGTGAAGCCGTTCTCCACCGGTCGCGCGACCAGAAGCCGGCAATTGTTGGTCCCCAGATCAAGCGCGCCATAGGTGTGCCGAGGGGAATACCGCCGCTGGAAAGGGCGGGCTGGGGCCGCTTGAGCCGGCACGGGTCCCGGCGTTTGCGGAGCCGTGGCGGCCATTTGCGCCATGCTCGAAACCAATCTTATGTTCTCGTTCAGGCGACGCATTGCCGCCCTTGACTTGCCGTTAAATTACATGGGTTGCCGCGTCGGGGCAAGCGCGTGGCCTATGGGCACCGGCAAGCAGCGTTGACAGCCCCCGCCGCGCCGCCTATTTCGCGCCCCTCTCTGCCCCGTCGTCTAATGGTAAGACTACGGACTCTGACTCCGTCAATCGTGGTTCGAATCCACGCGGGGCATCCAGCCATCTTCGCGTTGCCGGTGCTGGCCGATTTCTTGAGCATCGACTATCGTCCTGTCCTTCGGCAGGAGATGTGGGCGCGTGCCAATTCAGCGGTCCTGCGCCGCCTGGGCGGCGACCGACATCGGCCTTGTCAGGGCGGGCAACGAGGATGTCTGCGCCGTTCCGGGATGGCGATCGGGTCCGGAGCGGGAGCGCTGGTGCGGCTCCCTCTCCGCGAATGGCGGCTGGGCCCTGGTCGCCGATGGCATGGGCGGGCACGCGGCGGGCGATGTGGCGAGCGCGTTGGCCGTCGAGGCGTTGGCGCCGTGGATGCTTGGGCTCGCCGATCGAGACCAGGTCGCCGCCGCGCTCGATACGGCTAATGCGCGCCTCTATGGCGCGGTCGCGACGGCGCCCGCGCTCGCGGGCATGGGCACGACGGTCGCCGGTGTCGTGCTCCACGACAATGAAGTGCTGGCGTTCAATGTCGGCGACAGCCGGATATATGCGTTGACCGGTACCGGGCTCGTCAGGATCAGCGAGGATCATGCCCTCGGCGGCGGAGTTTTGACGCAATGCTTAGGCGGTTCGCGCCATCCGATACCTCTCGATCCGCTGGTCGCGAGAGTCAGATGGGAGGATGTCGACCTCATCCTCCTTTGCTCCGACGGGCTCACCAACATGGTGGACGATGCCGGCATCGCCGGGCTCCTCCTCGCCAGGCCGGAAAACCCGGCGGATGCGTTCGTCGAGGCGGCGCTGGCGGCGGGCGGGATCGACAATGTCACCGTCGTTGTCATCGAACCGCCGCGCTGACCCCCTCCACTGCACCCGAACAGCCGTTGCCGCGTTGGTGGAAGCGGAAAAGCCGTGCCGCCGCCGTTCCAATTCGCGCGCTGGGCCGCTAAGCCGCTGACAACGAACTTCGAGGAGAGAGTCCATGCGTAAAGCGATCCTGGCTCTGCTGATGGTAACGACAGCGGCCTGCACGACGACCCCGCCGGTCGAGAACCCGCCCTTGCCGCCCGCGTTCGAAGCGCAGCCGGCTCCCGAGGCGCCGCCGCCGGGCGAGGAGGCGGGATACGATCTTGCCGCGCAGCGCGCCAAGATCGCTAAGATCGAGATGAACCCGGACACCAGCTTCCTCAGTGCGGAGGAGCGGCAGGTGGTGAACCTGCTCATCCAAGCGGCCGACCTGATGAATCCCATCTATCTTCGCCAACGCTATGTCGAGAATCCGCAAATCCGGACCGCGATCGAACGAACGCGGCGCGCCGACCAGGCGCTTCTGCTCGACATGTACGACCTCCATTTCGGGCCGTGGGACACGCTCGCCGAGAACCATCCTTTCTGGGGGACGACCGAGTGGCCGGAGGGCGCGGGCTTCTATCCGACCGACCTCACCAAGGCCGAGTTCGACGCCTATCTCGCCGCGCACCCGGACCAGAAGGAGGCGCTGACCAGCGGCTACACCGTGGTGCGCCGCCAGGGCGACCAACTCGTCGCCGTGCCGTACAGCGAGGAATATAAGCAGTGGCTGGAGCCGGCGGCGAAGCTCCTCGAACAGGCGGCGGCGATCACCGGCAACGCCAGCCTCAAGAAATTCCTGACGCTCCGCGCCGAGGCGTTCCGGACGAACGAATATTATGAGTCCGAGCTCGCCTGGATGGACCTCAAGGACACGCCGATCGAGGTCGTGGTCGGGCCGTACGAGGTCTATACCGACCGTCTCTACGGCACCAAGACCGCCTTCGAGGCCTTCGTCACGGTCAAGGACCCCGAAGCGAGCGGCGACCTGGACAAATACAAGGCCATGCTTCGCGACATGGAGGCGAATCTCCCGATCGAAGACCGCTACAAGAATTTCGAGCGCGGCTTTGAATCGCCGATCATCGTCGCCGACCAGGTCCAGGGCGGCGGAGACAATGTGCCCGGCGTCCAGACCATCGCCTTCAACCTGCCGAACGACGAGCGCGTACGCGAGGCGAAGGGCGCGAAGAAGGTGATCCTGGCGAACGTGCTCGGCGCCAAATACGACCGCATCCTCGCGCCGATGGCGCCGTTCATCCTGGTGCCGGAACAGGCCAAGCTGGTCAGCAAGAAATATATGACCAACGAAACCTTGTTCCATGAGCTGTCGCACAGCCTCGGGCCGGGCACGATCACGGTCGACGGGCGCGAGACGACGGTCAACGCCGAGCTGAAGGAGGTCTATTCCGCCAGCGAGGAGGGCAAGGCGGACGTCATGGGCGTCTACAACATCCTCTACATGATGGAGCGGGGCGAGCTCCCCGCCGCCGAGCGCGAGCAGGCGCTGGCTACCTATTTCGCCGGCATCTTCCGCGCCGTCCGCTTCGGCATCGACGAGGCGCACGGGCGTGGCGCCGCCGTTCAGTACAGCTACCTGAAGGAGAAGGGCGCCTTTACCTGGGACGAGGCCCAGCAGCGCTACCGCGTCGACTATGACAAGATGGAGGCGGGCATCGGCGACCTCGTTGCCGAACTCGTCCGCCTGCAGGGCAATGGCGACTACGAAGGCACCAAGGCCTTCTTCGAACGCTACGCCCGGCTCGACGAGAATGTCGAGACAGTGCTGGCCAATACCAGCGACATCCCGGTCGACATCCAGCCCATCTATCCGGAGTCGGTGTAGCGGGTGGCCGGTTCCACGGAAGCGTTGACCTTCGACAACGGCCGGGGCGCCCGCCTCGCCGCGCGGTTGGAGAGGGCGGGCGGCGAGGTGCGGGGCGTGGCGTTGTTCGCGCCCTGCTTCACCTGCGGAAAAGACTATATCGCCGCGGTGCGGATCGCGCGGCGGCTGGCGGCGCTCGGCATCGCCACGCTGCGGCTCGACTTCACCGGACTCGGCGACAGCGAGGGCGATTTCGGCAAGGCAGGTTTCTCAGACCATGTCGAGGATTTGATCGCCGCCGCGTCATTCCTGGACTCGCGCGGTGACGCGTCGGCGCTGCTGGTCGGCCATAGCCTCGGCGGCGCGGCCGTCATCGCGGCGGCACCGCGCATCGCCTCCGCGAAGGCCGTCGTTACGATTGGCGCCCCGTTCGACGTCGAGCATGTGCTCGAGCATTTCGGCCCCGCGCTCGAGCGGATCGAGGCGGAGGGAGAGGCGGAAGTCAAACTGGCTGGCCGAGAGTTTCGGGTCAGCCAGGAGTTCCTCGCCGAGACGCGCGGGCACGACCAGGCGGCGCGGTTGGCGGAGCTGGGCCGCGCCCTCCTCATCCTCCACGCGCCGACCGACGAGGTGGTCGGCATCGACAATGCCGGCGAGATATTCCAGGCAGCGCGGCACCCCAAAAGCTTCGTCTCGCTCGATGGTGCCGACCATCTTCTGACCGGGTCGCGCGACGCCGATTATGCGGCCGACGTCATTTCGGCCTGGGCGGGGCGCTGGCTGTAGCCGTCATTCCGGCGGCGGAGGCACATCTTCATGTTGAGGCGCCGGTTCGCTAGGCTGGTCGGTGAAGCCTTCGATGCCGGCGAGCTCCTCGACGTCGCGGCTGATTTCCACGTCGCTGGCCGCGTAAAGCACCGTCAGCTCGGCCAGCGAATTGAGGGCGTGCATGTGGATGCGCTCATAGCCGTGGCTGGCGTCGATGCCGAAGGTGATGAGCGCGGTGCGAACGTCCGCGCCGCCCTCGAGCGCCGAGGCGCTGTCGGAGCGATAGTAGCGGAAGACGTCGCGCTGGTGGTGGATGTTGTTCTGCTCGCAGAGGCGAATGAGCTTGCGCGTCAGGTGATAATCGAAGGGCCCGACCTGGTCGGCCATGGCGATGGTGGCGCCGAATTCGGAGCTGTTCTGCCCCGGCGCGGTGGTGCCGTTGTCGATCGAGACCATCGAGACGACGTGGTCGAGCAGCACCGATGAGGCGCCCGAACCGACCTCCTCGGTGATGGTGAAGATGAAGTGGATGTCGACCGGCGTTTCGATCTCGCCGTCGACCATCGCCTTCAGCGCCGCCAGAGAGACCGCGCAGCCCGCCTTGTCGTCGAGATGGCGCGAGACGATGTAGCCGTTGTCGAGAAACTCCGGCTGCGGATCGATGGCGACGAAATCGCCGACATTGATGCCGAGAGCCTCGGTGCTGCCGCGATCGTAGCTGTCGGCGTCGACGCGGACCTCGACCTGGCTCCAGGCGACCGGTTGCGTGTCCACCTCGACATTGAAGGTGTGGCCGGAGGCTTTCAGCGGCAGGATGGAGCCGCGCAGGGAGCCCTCGTCGGTGAAGAGCGTGACCCGTGCCCCTTCGGCGAAGCGGGACGACCAATGGCCGATCGGCACCAGCTCCAGCCGGCCATTCTCCTTGATCCGCTTCACCGTCGCGCCGAGCGTGTCGAGATGGGCGACGACGGCGCGCGCGCCTTCAACCTGCTTGCCCCGATAGCAGGCGAGGATCGCGCCCCGGCGGGTGACGCTATGGCCGATGCCGAGCCGGTCCAGCTCCTCGCTGACATGGCGGACGATCGTGTCCGTGTAGCCGGTCGGGCTGGGAATGGAGAGGAGTTGCTTCAGCTGCTCCTTCAGATAATCGCTATCAATGTCCGGTGACGGCATCGTGCCTCCTTGCATGGTCGCGTGCGGCCGCCGGCATGCTCATCGGGAAGAGCAGGTCGATGAAGCGCTCCGCCGTCGGTTGAGGTTCGTGATTGGCGAGGCCGGGGCGCTCATTGGCTTCGATGAAGACATAGGCCGGCTCGGCGGGGTCTTTCACGATGAAATCGACGCCGACGACGGGAATGTCGATCGCGCGCGCCACCGTCACCGCCGCCTCGACGAGGCGCGGGTGGACAAGCTCGGTCACGTCGTGGATCGTGCCGCCGGTATGGAGGTTGGCCGCCTTGCGCACGGGAAAGCTTACGCCTTCGTCGGGCACATCGTTCAGCCGATAGCCCGCCTTGGCGACGCAACGCTCGGTTTCCGGGTCGAGCGGGATAGTGGATTCGCCGCCGGTCGCGGCGGAGCGCCTGCGGCTTTGACGCTCGATCAGCGCCTTCACGCTATCGCGGCCATTGCCGACGACCTCGGCCGGTCTTCGGATCGCGGCGGCAACAAGCTTGTAAGCGATGACTATCAGCCTCAGGTCATCGCCGTTGTGGAAGCTCTCGACGATGACGCGATCCGAATGGGCGGAAGCGTTGGTGATCGCGGTCTCGACGCTCTCCATCGTATCGAGATCGACGGCGACGCCGCGCCCCTGCTCGCCGCGCGCGGGCTTCACGACCAGCGAGCCCCCGCGTTCGAGGAGCGCCTGCACCGCTTCCCTGTCGTCCGCCTCGACCTGTTCCGGAACGCTCACGCCGGCGGCCTCGACGATACGCCGGGTCATGGGCTTGTCGTCGCAGATGGAAAGGGCGACGGCGCTGGTGAGTTCGCTCAAGCTCTCGCGGCATTTGATGACGCGGCCGCCCGAGGAGAGCTGGAAGAGGCCGCCGGCCACGTCGAGCACGTCGACGCCGATGCCCCGGCGCCGCGCCTCGTTGATGATGATCCGGGCATAGGGGTTCATGTCCTTGGCCGGGTCGTGGCCGACGAACAGCCGTTCGTTGATGACGTTGCGGCGCTTGACCGAGAAGAGCGGGAGGCGGGTGAAGCCGAGCTTTTCGTAAAGCGCGATGGCGCCTTCATTGTCGTGCAGCACCGAGAGGTCCATGCAGCCGGCGCCGCGGGCGATGAAATGCTCGGCCAGCCAGCGCGTCAGCGCCTCGCCGACAGCGGCGTGGCCGGTCTGCGGGTCGACCGCCAGGCACCAGAGCGATGAGCCCTTCTGCGGATCGTCGAAGGCACGGATATGATCGACGCCCGTGACGGTGCCGATCACGGCGCCGGTCTCTTCGTCCTCGGCGACGAAATAGACGAGCTCGCGCCGCTCGCCGCGGCTTTCGAAGAAGTCGGGGCGGACCTGGACCATGTTGCCGAGCGCATAGAGGCGGTTCACCGCTTCGGCGTCGGCGTCCGCGATCATCCGGCGGATGAAAAAGCCCGACGGCTTGCGCGCCCAGCGCCGGTAGGTGGCGAGGTTGAGCCGGTAAGTGTGCGAGGGATCGAGGAAGAGCTCGGCCGGCGCGGTGCCGATGAGGACATGCGGGTCGCTGACATAGATGGCGATGTCGCGCTGCTCGGGGCCCTCGGCGCGGATTTCGGAGACGAGATGATCGACATCGTCGAAGGTGTTGGCGAAGAGCAGGCGTCCCCAGCCGCAGTCGACGATGGCATTGGGCTCGGGCCGCTCGCCCTCGACATAATGATGCTGGCGGTGCACCCGCTCCAGCCGGGCTTCGCTCTTTCGCTGCCGCCGGCGCATCAGCCGACGCCCTGTTGCTGGAGCCAGAGTTCGAGCAGGCCGACCTGCCAGAGCTCCGAGCCCCGCAGCGGCGTGATGTGGCCGCTCGGATCGTCGAACAGGGTCTGGAGATAATCGCGGTCGAACAGGCCGCGCTCCTTCGCCGCCTGGCTGGTGAGGGCGTCGCGGACCAGGTCGAGATAGGGCCCCTCGATATATTTGAGCGCGGGAACCGGAAAATAGCCCTTGGGCCGGTCGATGACCTCGGCGGGGATGACCTTGCGCGCGACGTCCTTCAAAATACCCTTGCCGCCGCCGGCGAGCTTCAGGTCGGATGGAATGCGCGCGGCGAGTTCGGCCAGCTCATGGTCGAGGAAGGGCACGCGCGCCTCCAGTCCCCACGCCATGGTCATGTTGTCGACCCGCTTCACCGGATCGTCGACCAGCATCACGTTGCTGTCGATGCGAAGCGCCTTGTCGACCGGATCGTCGGCGCCGGGGCCCGCAAAATGGGTGCGCACATATTCGAGCGGCAGGGTTCCGTTCCGCCATTCCGGCCCGAGTTGCCGGTGCAGCGCGGCGGCGTCGCGATCGAAGAAGGCTTTCGCATAGGTCTCGACCGGATCGTTGGCGCCGGCCATCGGCGGATACCAGTGATAGCCGCCAAAGACCTCGTCGGCGCCCTGGCCGGACTGCACCACCTTGATGTGCTTCGCGACCTCGCGGGAGAGGAGATAGAAGCCGACATTGTCGTAGCTTACCATCGGTTCGGCCATCGCCGCGATCGCGCCGGGCAGTTCCTTCAACAAGTCGGACGAGGGGATGAAGAGCTGGTGGTGGTCGGTGCCGTAATGGTTGGCGATCAGGTCCGAATATCTGAACTCGTCGCCCTTCTCGCCATGGGCTTCCTCGAAGCCGATCGAGAAGGTGGAAAGGCCGTGCTGGCCCATCTCGGCGAGGAGGCCGACGATCAGGCTGGAATCGACCCCGCCGGAGAGCAGCACCCCCACCGGCACGTCGGCCACCATCCGCCGTTCGACGGCGGTGCGGAGGCCGGCGTGGAGCAGTTCCTCCCAATCCGCGGTCGTGCGAACGGCATCGTCCGCCGTCGCGCCGAAGGGCGGATCCCAATAGACATGCTCCTGGCTGCAGCCGTCCGCTTCGATCACGCGCACCGTGGCGGGCGCCATCTTTCGAACGCCCTTCAGGATCGTCCAGGGCGGCGGCACGACCGCGTGCCAGCTCATGTAGAATTGCAAAGCCTCGGGGTCGATCGAGGTGTCGACGCCGCCCGCCGCGACGATGCCCGGGAGGGTCGAGGCGAAGCGCAGCCGTTCCGGCGTCTCCGAATAATAAAGTGGCTTGATCCCGAACCGGTCGCGGGCGAGCACGACGCGCCCGCTCTCGCGCTCGTGGATGGCGAAGGCGAACATGCCGTGGAAGCGCTTCACGCACTCCGTGCCCCAAGCGTGAAAGGCCTTGAGGATCACCTCCGTGTCGCCGCCGGAGAAGAAGCGGTAGCCTTGTCCCTCCAGCTCGTCGCGCAGCGCCTGGTAATTGTAGATGCAGCCGTTGAAGACGATGTCGAGCAGGAGGTCCGGATCGCTCAGGGGCTGCGCCGACCGGTCGGAAAGATCGATGATCTTGAGCCGCTGGTGGCCCAGGCCCACCCGGCCCCGCATCAGCTGGCCGCAGGCGTCGGGCCCGCGACGCTCCTGGCTCGCCATCATCCGGGCGACAGCGCCGGCGTCGGCGTTGCCGCCGTTGAAATGAATCTCACCCGCTATGCCGCACATGGGCAGCGGGACTCGTCGATACTATGGAGCATGCCTTTAAGGGTAAGGATGTAGACGGTCATTACAACCGCAGGGCCCCAATTGGCTCCCGCTTTGCAAAATCGACGCGGCTCTGGGACAAGGTCGATATGGATATCGAGACCATCCTCGCCGACGTCGCCGCCGCCGTCGAACCCCATCGTGGCGCGGGCAAGGTCGCCAGCTACATCCCGGCGCTCGCCGAGGTCGATCCGCGCAAGTTCGGCATCGCGATCGTCGACGGGCAGGGGAAATGCCACGGCGCCGGCGACTGCGACGAGCCCTTCTCGATCCAGAGCATCTCCAAGGTCTTCACCTTCGGCCTGGCGCTGGAGCGCGTCGGCCCCGCGCTGTGGAAGCGGGTCGGGCGCGAGCCTTCAGGAAGCCCGTTCAACTCCATCGTCCAGCTCGAGCGCGAGAGCGGCGTTCCGCGCAACCCGCTGATCAATCCCGGCGCGATGGTCGTTACCGACCAGCTCATCGGCGATGGCGCCGCCGATGCGTTCATCGACGACTTGCTGGCGCTGCTGAGAGAGGAAGCCCAGGACGACGGTATCTTCATCGACAGCCGCGTGGCCCTGTCGGAATCGGAGACCGGCTCCCGCAACCGTAGCCTCGCCTGGTTCATGAAGGCATTCGGCCGGCTCGACAACGACGTGGAGACCGTGCTCTCCGCCTATTTCCGGCACTGCGCCCTGGCCATGTCGTGCCGCCAACTCGCCCGCGCGGCGCTGTTCCTCGCCTTCGACGGCCGCGACCCGGTGACGGGTCGGCGCGTCGTCGCCTCGCGCCGCTGCCGCCGCATCAACGCCATGATGATGCTGTGCGGCCATTACGACAATTCGGGCGAGTTCGCGTTCCGCATCGGCCTTCCGGGCAAGAGCGGCGTCGGCGGCGGCATCCTCGCCATCGCGCCGGGCAAGGGCTCGATCGCCGTGTGGTCGCCGGGCCTCAACAGTGCGGGCACGAGCCAGGTCGGCGCGCTCGCGCTCGAAAAGCTGGTCGAGCGCACCGGCTGGTCGGTGTTTGGCTAACCCGACCTACAAGCCTTGGAATTACTCTCGTTCGCCCCGAGCGAAGTCGAGGGGCGTGTGTGATGAGTTCGTGCCAGCGCCCCTCGACACGCTCGGGACGAACGGAGATGTAGCTAGCACCCCCGCTAGAAAATGATCGCTCCCGCCAGGAACGCGACGGCGGCGATGATCCAGTCCCGCTGCTGCATGCTCTTGATGAAATCCATGACACACTCCTTTTGACGGCGAAACGAAGGAGGTTGGTCATGGTTGCAGCCGCCGCAAGCGCGGCGCCGCGAATAACAGCCGATCGGGGTGGATATCCGCGCCCGATGGTTTAGGAAGCGCCGAACCGTTGGAGATCATGCACGGTGACGGACGCTGAGACGGCCCTTCTGCTGGCGCGAATCCAGTTCGCGTTCACCATCTCGTTCCACTTCATCTTCCCCGCTTTCTCGATCGGCCTCGCTTCCTATCTGGCGGTGCTCGAAGGGCTGTGGCTGAAGACGGGAAAGGAGGTTTACCTCAACCTCTTCCGCTACTGGATGAAGATATTCGCCATCGCCTTCGCGATGGGCGTCGTCTCCGGCATCGTCATGTCGTACCAGTTCGGCACCAACTGGTCGGTCTTCTCCGACAAGGCCGGACCGGTGATCGGGCCGCTCATGGCCTATGAGGTGCTGACCGCCTTCTTCCTGGAGGCGGGATTTCTCGGTGTCATGCTGTTCGGCATGAACCGTGTTGGGAAGGGTCTCCACTACTTTGCGACCCTGATGGTCGCGGCCGGCACATTGCTCTCCGCCTTCTGGATCCTGTCGGCGAACAGCTGGATGCAGACGCCGGCCGGGTGGGCGATGAACGAGCAGGGGCAGTTCGTGCCGGCCGGAAGCTGGATCGACATCATCTTCAATCCGAGCTTTCCCTACCGGCTCGTCCACACCGTCATCGCGGCCTTCCTGACGACGGCGTTGGTCGTGGGCGGAGTAGGCGCCTGGCATCTCCTCAAGGGCCGCGACCTGCCGGATGTCAGGAAGATGTTTTCGATGGCGATGTGGATGGCGGCTTTGGTGGCGCCCATCCAGATAGTCGTCGGCGACCTTCACGGCCTCAACACGCTCGAGCACCAGCCGCAGAAGGTGATGGCGATGGAGGGCCATTTCGAAAGCTATCCGAACGGCGCGCCGCTGATCCTCATCGGAATCCCGGATTCTGAGGAGGAGACGGTGCATGCCGCGATCGAGATACCGAACCTCTCATCCCTCATCCTCCACCACGGACTACACGAGCCGGTCGAGGGGCTGAAGACGATCCCGCGCGATGAGCGGCCCCCGGTGGAGATCGTCTTCTGGTCGTTCCGCGTCATGGTCGGACTCGGCTTTCTCATGCTCGCGCTCGGCCTCTGGAGCCTTCTCGCCCGCGCCCGCCGGCGCCTCTACGACTGGCGCTGGTTGCACCGCTTTGCGTTGGTGATGGGCCCGGCGGGATTCGTCGCGGTCATCGCCGGCTGGATCACCACCGAGGTCGGCCGCCAACCCTACGTGGTCTACAATCTGCTCCGCACCGAGGACGCCGTGTCGCCGCTCGCCTCGCCCGCCGTCGGTGCCTCGCTCGTCGCCTTCGTCATCGTCTATTTCACCGTCTTCGCGGCCGGGACGCTCTACATATTGAAGCTGATGGCCCATCCGCCGCACCCGGGCGAGCCCGAGCCCGCCGAGGCCCCGATCCGCACCGCCGGCATCACCCCCGCCGCCTCGGTCGGCCATGGCGGCGCGGATCAGCGTCCGGACAGAAGCGAGGGAGCGGAAGGATGAGACGGACTCTAAATCCTCCCCGGCACGGGGAAGGGGACCATGCGAAGCATGGTGGGGGGCCCCGATTGCCACGCGCGGAGCCCCCTCCACCACGCCGCTTCGCGCCGCGGTTCCCGTCCCCGTCCCGGGGAGGATTGTGGAGGCTGTGCTCATGAATCCCGACCTCACCGTCATCTGGGCTTTCATCATCGCCTTCGCCGTGGCGGCCTATGTGGTGATGGACGGATTCGATCTCGGCATCGGCATTCTCTTCCCGCGCTTCACCGTCGGCAAGGAGCGCGACCAGGCGATGAACGCCGTCGCGCCGGTCTGGGACGGCAATGAGACCTGGCTGGTGCTCGGCGGGGGCGGGCTGATGGCGGCTTTTCCGCTTGCTTACGCCATCATCCTCCCCGCCCTCTACGCGCCGCTCATCGCGATGCTGCTGGGCCTGGTCTTTCGCGGCGTCGCCTTCGAATATCGCTGGCGTGATCCCGGTCACCGCAAATGGTGGGATGCAGGTTTCTTCCTCGGCTCCCTCGTCGCGACGTTCGCGCAGGGTATTACATTGGGCGCCCTGCTCCAGGGTATCACCGTCGAGGGCCGCGCCTATGCCGGCGGCTGGTGGGAATGGCTGTCGCCCTTCAGCCTGCTGACCGGCGTCAGCCTCGTCATCGGCTACGCCCTGCTCGGCGCCACCTGGCTCATCTGGAAGACCGAAGACCGCCTGCACGAAGACGCGCGCCGCTTTGCCCGGTGGCTGATGCCGGCCCTGCTGGTCGCCATCGGCCTCGTCAGTCTGGCGACGCCGTTCGTCGAGCCGAAATATTATCTGCGCTGGTTCGATTTCCCGGGACTTTTGGTGGCGGTGCCGATGCCGCTCTTTTTCGGCGCGGCGGCGCTAACCTTGTGGTGGAGCATCGGGCGGGGGAGGGACTGGATGCCGTTCCTGTTCACGCTCGTCATTTTCGCCCTGACGATGGTCGGGCTCGCCATCTCGATGTGGCCGGACGTCATTCCGGGCCGCGTCTCGATCTGGGAGGCGGCCGCGCCGGAAAGCAGCCAGATATTCATGCTCGTAGGCTCGGTCGTGCTGATCCCGCTGATCCTCGGCTACACCGCCTGGTCCTACTGGGTCTTCCGCGGCAAGGTCGGCGAGGATGGTTATCATTGAGCGGTGCCGCGCCCGGTCCGCTGTGGAAGCGCCTCGCCTGGTTCATCGGCCTGTGGACGGCGAGCGTCGCCGTGATCGGCACGGTGGCGTGGTTTCTCAGATTGTGGATCGCCTGATCGGACTTACGCGCAGGCCCTGCGGTCGGGACTGCCCTCGCCCTGGCGCTCGCCGAATTCCGCAAGCGCGGCCGCCATGCTGTCCGCGAACTGGTCGCCGACTATCTCGGCGTAACAGGCGACGGACTCGCCGCTGCTGCGCAACTGCGCGTCGATCAGCGGCAACAGCTTCCGGCGCCGGGCTTCGTCCGTGACGAGATTCAGGATGCGATCGCGGTAGCCGGCGCGGACGGCGTCGGCCTCCAGGCGGCCATTCCGGCCTTCCCGGCCGGGCAGCCGCGATATCGCGTCGAGCGCGCCGACGCGATCCAGGATGCGCCATCCGGGGAACGGTTCCCGATCCTTGAAATCGTGCAGGATCACCGGATGCTCCGTCCCGGCCGCGAAGGCGGAAATATAGCGGCCATGATCGAAGCAATAGCACCAGTAAGGCGTCGCCCTTTCGCCCGGCGACGGATCGAGGATCATCATCATGCCGTCGCGCAACACCTCGCACAGCATGGCCAGCGGATCGGCGAACACATGATGCTGGAGCTGCGCGTAGAGGCTGGCGAAATATTCGCCGGGATCGCGGACGCAGATATGCCATTCGATCCCCTCCACGCCTGACGCGAGCGCCGCCGCCTCGATCGATGCGGCGGTCCCACGGTCGAATATCGCACCCTCAAGATCCTCGGACGACAGGATGATGGTGTGGCAGCCGGCGATGCGGGCCTCGCCCACCATGGTTTCGATCGCGGACGTGTCGCCGCGCAATATGTCCCAGGCGCCGAAGTGGTGCGCGGGATAGCCGGGCTGCTTCTGATAATAGACGCCGCGGCCGAGCAGCGCCTCGTGATTGTCGTTGAAGATGTGCTGCAGGTAGGTCGAGCCCGTCTTGTGAAGACCCATATGCACGATCAGCCGCATGTTCACTTCCCCCGCATCATTACCGTGCATCAGTGAGACAGAATAGCTAACGCGGCGTTAACCGAGAGGAGCAGAGGCCATGTCCGGAAAATCTATCCTTCTCGCCGGCGCGCTCCTCGCCGCGACCGGTGTGACGCTCGGCGCATTCGGCGCCCACACCCTTGGCGATACGCTGGGAGAGCGGCAAATGGGCTGGTGGGAGACGGCCGTCCAATATCAGATGTGGCACGCGGTGGCGCTTGTCGCGATCGCGGCCTTGCCCATGCGGCGCACGGGGCTTGCCGCCGCCTGCCTTGCGCTGGGCGCCGGCATCTTTTCGGGGACGCTCTACGTGATGGCGCTGACCGGATTCCGCTGGCTCGGCATGATCACGCCCCTCGGCGGCATCCTGATGATCGCGGGCTGGCTGCTGCTCGCCTGGCGTGGCTTCTTCACTCGGCGGTAGTGGGATCGATCGTCGCGCGCACCTGGGCGATGCTGTTGGCGGGGAAGCCCGCGGTCTCGGCATGCCGCCGGATGAGATCCTCGCTCGGCGCGCGGTAGATGCAGTAGATCTTGTCGTCGGTAACGTAGCTATGGACCCACTGGATTTCCGGGCCCAGGTCCCGCAGCACGCTGCACGAGCCCTGCGACGCGCCCTTGAGGTCGTCCTGGCTCAATTGTCCGGCGCCCGGCATCTCTCGTTCAATCACGAACTGCGGCATCGTTTTCGCTCCCTTTCCGAAGGAGCGCCAGACTTGCGCCCGTTCGCGTCCCGAGTCCATAATGTCTATTCGCGCCCGAAACGTGCCCTTGTTGCGGCGCAATATCGCGCGTATAGGCGCGCGATATTTCGCTCCATCGGGAATTTTTGAATGAGCCTCCGCAACGTGGCGATCATCGCCCACGTCGATCATGGCAAGACGACGCTTGTCGACCAGCTTTTCCGCCAGTCCGGCACCTTCCGCGACAACCAGCGCGTGGAAGAGCGCGCCATGGATTCGAGCGACCTGGAAAAGGAGCGCGGGATCACCATCTTGGCCAAATGCACCTCCGTCGAGTGGGAGCATGACGGCCAGACGACCCACATCAACATCGTCGACACGCCCGGCCACGCCGATTTCGGCGCCGAGGTGGAGCGGATCCTGTCGATGGTCGACGGCGTCATCCTACTCGTCGACGCGGCCGAGGGGCCGATGCCGCAAACCAAGTTCGTCACCGGCAAGGCGCTGGCGCTGGGCCTGAAGCCGATCGTCGTCGTCAACAAGATCGACCGCCCCGACGCGCGGCCGGCGGAAGTGCTCGACGAATGTTTCGAGCTGTTCCTCAGCCTCGACGCCAATGACGAGCAGCTCGATTTCCCGACCCTCTACGCGAGCGGCCGCAACGGCTATGCCGGCCTCACCGACGACGTCCGCTCGGGCGACCTGACGCCGATGTTCGAGACCATCGTCAGCCACGTCCCCGCGCCCGGCCTCGATCCGAAGGGCGAGTTCAAGATGCTCGCGACCCTCCTCGACCGCGACCCGTTCCTCGGCCGCATCCTCACCGGCCGGATTGAGAGCGGCAAGCTCGACGTCAACATGCCGATCAAGGCGATCGACGTCGACGGCAACCCCGTAGAGGACGGCCGCGCCACCAAGGTCTTCGCCTTCCGCGGCCTCGACCGCGTGGCGGTGGAAAGCGCCCAGGCGGGCGACATCGTCGCCATTGCCGGCCTCACCAAGGCTACGGTCTCAAACACTATCGCGTCGCCGACCGTCACGGTCCCGCTCCCGGCCCGCCCGATCGATCCGCCGACCCTGGCGATGAGCTTTTCGGTCAACGACAGCCCCTATGCCGGCCGCGACGGCGACAAGGTGCAGAGCCGCGTCATCCGCGACCGGCTGGAGCGCGAGGCCGAGGGCAATGTCGCCATCCGCATCACCACCGCGCACGATAATGACAGCTTCGAGGTCGCCGGCCGCGGCGAGCTTCAGCTGGGCGTCCTTATCGAGACGATGCGCCGAGAGGGCTTCGAGCTGTCGATCAGCCGCCCCCGCGTCCTCTTCCGCGACGGCCCCAATGGCCGCGAGGAGCCCTACGAGACGGTCGTCGTCGACGTCGACGACGAGCATTCGGGCACGGTCGTCGAGAAGATGGCCCAGCGCAAGGGCGAGATGACCGACATGCGTCCCTCGGGCGGCGGCAAGACGCGCCTCACCTTCTCCGCGCCCAGCCGCGGCCTCATCGGCTATCACGGCGAGTTCCTCAGCGACACGCGCGGCACTGGCATCATGAACCGCCTGTTCGAGAAATACGGCCCCTACAAGGGCCCGATCCAGGGCCGCCAGAACGGCGTCCTCATCTCGATGGAGCAGGGCGAGGCGGTCGCCTATGCCCTCAACGCGCTGGAGGATCGCGGCATATTGTTCATCTCCCCCGGCGACAAATTGTACGAGGGCATGGTGATCGGCGAGAACGCCAAGCCGCAGGACCTGGAGGTCAACCCGCTCAAGTCCAAGCAACTCACCAACTTCCGCGCCTCGGGCGGCAAGGACGACAGCATCCGCCTGACTCCGCCCAAGCGCATGACCCTGGAACAGGCCATCGCCTACATCCAGGACGACGAGCTGGTCGAAGTGACGCCGAAGGTTATTAGGATACGGAAGCGATATCTGGATCCGCATGAACGCAAGCGCGCGTCGCGGAAGTCGGAGGCGGCTTAGGCTCAGGATCTATTAGGGGATTCTGCTGGGCGCGATGATCTGATTCAATGGCGGCGTCAGGAGGCGTTGCCATGAGTGATCTGTTTTGGTTGTCGGAGGCGCAGATGCGCCGGATCGAGCCGCATTTTCCGTTGTCGCATGGAGTGCCGCGGGTCGACGATCGGCGGGTGATCAGTGGGATCATCTTCGTGATCCGTAACGGGCTGCGCTGGCGGGATGCGCCCAAGGATTACGGCCCGCACAAGACGATCTACAATCGCTTCGTCCGCTGGAGCCGGCTGGGCGTGTTCAACAAGATCTTTGCTGCGCTCGCGGCCAAGGGCGGCAAGCCGGATCGGCTGATGATCGACGCCACCCACCTCAAGGCGCACCGCACCGCCGCCAGCCTGTTAAAAAAGGGGTTGTTGCCCGACGTATCGGGCGCACCAAGGGGGGCTGAACTCGAAGCTGCACGCGATCTGCGACGGCCACGGCCGACCGCTGGTGATGTTGCTCAGCGAAGGCCAGATGAGCGACTACACGGGCGCCGCGCTGATGCTCGACGCGCTGCCCAAGGCCAGGGCACTGCTCGGCGACCGGGGTTACGATGCCGACTGGCTGCGGCAAGCCCTGGCTGATCGTGGGATCGAGCCGTGCATCCCGTCCAAGACCAACCGCAAAGCGCCGATCCCTACAGCCGCTCTCCTGAGTCATATCCTGGCCGATTCGCCACCAAGCCAGGAGACTCGCCATGCCTGTCCTGAGCAGCGCCGGACCGCAGACGACCGCAGGTCGCTGGCCAGTTCCGGCGAGCCTCCGGAAATCTCCCTTCGCGGCTTTGCGTCTTCGCGTGCCGAAAAAGGGAGTTTGTCTCACGCAAAGACGCGAAGACGCCAAGAAGGACGGGGTTGCAGCTTCGCTGAAAGGCGGGCGGTGCTAGCCCGCCATCTTGAGGATCGCCTGCCATTCCTCATCGCGTACCGGGCTCACCGACAGACGGGACTGGCGGACGAGCTCCATCTTGGCCAGGCTGGGCTCGGCCTTGACCTGCTTCAGCGTCACCGGAACGAGCGGCTTTACCGGCTCGACGGGGACCTTGACCCAGGCGCCGTCCTCGCCGTCGGGCTTGCCCTCGCCGGCGATGCGCATGATGCCGACGACGGCGCGCTCGTTGCCGCTATGGTAGAAGAAGGCTTCGTCGCCCGGCTTCATGGCGCGCAGGTGCAGGCGGGCGGCGTTGTTGCGGACGCCGTCCCAGTCGGTCGCGCCGTCGCGGACGAGGTCGTCCCAGCTGTAGACGTCAGGCTCCGATTTCATCAGCCAGTAGGCCATGCGTGTCCTTTAGTTGACGGGGACGGTGGGCGTGCCGTCGCGTTCGCGCAAGGGCGGCATGCGGCCTTCGGCGCGGGTGCGGTCGAAGAACTGGTGCTTGAGCGCGGCCGCCACGTGGAGGACGATGAGGGCGATGGTGATCCTGACCAGCGCCTCGTGGATGCCGCCGATGGTCTCGCCGAGCGCTTCGGAGATGCCGGGGATGAGCGGGAGCGGGATTCCGCCGACGAGGCTTGTCGTCGCCTCATCCGCGCCGCCCGAGACGGCGAGGAGGCCGGTCAGCGGCAGGACGATGAGCAGGAAGTAGAAGATACGGTGGTTCCAGACCGCCGCGATGCGCTCCCAGCGCGGCAGCTCGATCGGGAAGGGCGGCGGCTTGTGGGCCAGCCGCCAGGCGAGGCGGATGAGGGAGAGAATGAGGATCGTCGCGCCGATCGTCTTGTGCCAAGTGAACCACTCGCCGCGCTCGGGGCCGGGCTCCATGCCGTGGAAGGTGAAGCCGACATAGACCTGGGTCAGCAGCAGGACGACGGTGGTCCAGTGGATGGCGACGGCGACATTGTTGTAGCGCAGAATGGTGTCCGGCTGCGGGACGGCTTCGGGCACGGTCGTGGTCATGGACGAATCCTTTCGCCTCGTTGCGTGGACAGAACATTCATCGGGCGCGGTCGTTCCGCAAGGGTAGATCTGGCCGCAAGCCCCGCACTGGATTTCCGCCGCCGTACCCGCCAGAGTGCGGGCATGCGCCGCTTTCTCCTCCTGTCCCTGGTCGGCCTTTCCGGCTGCGGCGAGCCGGTCGAGGACAATCACTTCGCCAACAGCATCGAGCTGGAGCGGCCGGAGCCGTCGCCGGTGACGGTGGACACGGTGCCGGTGCGGATCGGCGAGCTGGGCGCCAGCTTCAACGCCTGCAACGCCGCCGGCACGACGCGCAACCTGGCCGAGGGCGGCAGCCTCCCGGTGCGGGCGGCGCCGTTCGACGCGGCGGAGGAAACGGGGGCGATCCCGGCCAGCGCCCGCTTCTTCGTCTGCACGCGCTCGCACGACCAAGGGTGGATGGGGGTCGTGTTTCATGAGGGCGGCACGCTCGATCCTTCCTGCGGCGTCTCCGGTCCGGTGACGACGGCCCGAGCCTATGACGGCCCCTGCCGCTCCGGATGGATCGCCAGCGCCTTCGTGAAGCTGGTGGCCGGCTAGTCGGCGAGGCGCCGCAAAGCATCGACAAATCAAATAGTTCCGTCGAGTCACCGCAGGATTCGGCTCGACTCGCCGATTAGTGGGTCTAGGCCGATTGATATATTATGCCCGCCCGGCCAAATGATGCTCACAGCACTTGACTGAAAGAGCGGGGGCCGCCGGTAAGACCTTTTGGGGCACGCGGCCATGCAAGTCGGGGGGTGGATCCGGATGCGTCCTGCATCCAGCGGGTCGGCCGACCGCACATATTAGAGAATTGATGATCAATATGCTTCGTGCCGGCGGCACCGCCGCGGCCGCGTTCGTCCTTGTCGCGACCGCCACCTTCGCCGGCCCCTCGTTGGCTTCGCGTGTCGATGCGGCGCCGACGGTCCATCCGGTCGCCGCCCACACCGAGGCCACGATCGAGGCCGGCGCTTATCGCGCCGACGCCGTCGCGGCGGCGCAGCAGATGGTGCAAGTCGCCGGCACCGCGGTGCCGCGTCCGCGCGGCCTGGAGGAACTGGTGAGGGCCTATGCCAGCGCCGAGACGTCGGACGCGGAGCAGGAATGTCTCGCCGGCGCCGTCTATTTCGAAGCCCAGGGCGAGCCGCTCACGGGCCAGTTGGCCGTCGCCGAAGTGGTGCTGAACCGCGCCGCTTCCGGCCGGTATCCAACCACCCTGTGCGAGGTCGTCATCCAGCCCTGGCAATTCTCGTTCGTCAACGCCACCGGCCGAATCCCCGAGGTCAACCGGGGCAGCGAAGCCTGGCGCGACGCCGTGGCGATCGCCCGCATCGCGACCGACAAGCTGGCGGGCAACCTGGACGAGGATGTCCTGTGGTATCACGCCGATTATGTCGCGCCCTCTTGGGGCCGTCGGCTCGACCGCGTCGACAAGATTGGGGCGCATATCTTCTACAGCTAGAAGACCGGCTACATTCAACCGGTCGGTTTACAGTGACCCTCCCGGCGGTTAGCCTGTCACCATGGTCGTTCAAAGCTCCGCCTCCCTCGACGCCATCTTTCACGCGCTGTCGGATCCGACCCGCCGGGTGATGCTGCGCAGCCTGGCGCTGGGCGAGCGCACGATCGGCGAGCTTGCGGCGCCCTTCAGCATGTCCTTCGCCGCCGCCTCAAAGCATGTGCGGGTGCTGGAGCGGGCGGGGCTGGTCAACCGTCGCAAGATGGGACGATCCTATATCTGCCGACTCGAACCGGCTCCGTTACGGGTTGCCGATCAGTGGATCAGCTTTTACGAAGGCTTCTGGGACGGGCGATTCTTGGTGTCGAGCGATTGACGCGAAGGCGGCCTGATCCGCTGGGGCGATCCGAAATAGGCGCGACTGCCGTACTCACGGCACCCGGTCGTTAACCTAACGATAACTTTGCCACGGCACCGTGGTTTTCTGCAGTGGTCCGTTGGGGGTAGAGTCAATGGAGTCCAATCAAAGCTATTACGCGCGCAGAGCCGTCCAGGAAGCCAAGGCGGCAGCGCGCGCGATGACGCCCACCGCCCAGGCGTGGCACCGGCAGCTCGCCGAGGAGTTCAGCAAGCGAGCGTACGAATCGGAACAGATGACCGCGACCGCCTGACGGCGACGGGTTATCAGCCCGCGGGTGCAAGGTAAGCACCCGCCAAGTCCTTCTACCCAACCCCATTTCCCGACATTTCGTGGGAGCCGTTCGGCCCGCCGGCGCGTTGTTGCACCGTGTCCGCAACGCCAGATCGTTCCTTGCTTTGGCGCCGATTGAAAAGCTTCGGCGCGCTGGCCATCCTGACGCTCGCCACCGGCATTCCCGCCCACACTGAACGCGAACTCGATTACGCCTCCGCCCGTGCCCGGCTGGTGGACTCGATCCGCGGCTATGCCCGATCGATGGGCGCGCGCGCCGATCCGCGTGTGCTCGCCGCCATGCGGACAGTGCCCCGGCACCAGTTCGTGCCGGCGGGGCAGCGCGACGAAGCCTATCGCGATTATCCGCTGCCGATCGGCGAAGGGCAGACGATTTCGCAGCCGACCATCGTCGCGATGATGACGCATCTGCTGAAGCCGGAGCCCGGCGACGTGATGCTCGAGGTCGGGACCGGCTCCGGTTACCAGGCGGCGGTGCTGTCGCGGCTGGTGGACCATGTCTATTCGATCGAGATCGTGGAGCCGTTGGCGCGGCGGTCGGCGAAGCGGCTCGATGCGCTTGGCTATGACAATGTCACGGTTCAGCATGGCGACGGCTATGCCGGGTGGCCGGCCCATGCGCCGTTCGACGGCATCATCGTCACGGCGGGAGCGAAGCATGTGCCGCCGCCGCTGGTCGAGCAATTGAAGCCCGGCGGGCGGATGGTGATTCCGGTGGGCTCGTCGCTCGGCACGCAGGAGCTGAAGCTCATCATGAAGGACGGAAAGGGGCGCGTGACCTCGCGGACTATCACGCCCGTCCGCTTCGTGCCGCTGACCCGGGAGGAACGGGATTGAGCGCCTGAACGGCAGGTTAATAGGGCGTTTTCAGGCGGTTCATTCGTGGAGGAGAGATTCGTCTTTCAGGAGTCGGAAATTCGAAGGAGCGGGTCGACAGGAAAGGAGCACGGCCCATGAGAAACTGGATCAGCAAAGGCATTCTTGGCGCGGCCGCGGTGGTGACCATAGCGGCCACGGCGGCACCGGCCGAGGCGCGGCGCTGGCGTCACCGCGACGATGACGACATCGGTTGGGCGATCGGCGCGGGAATCCTCGGTCTCGGCATCGGCGCCGCGATCGCCTCTTCATCGCGTGGCCGCTATTACGACCGCTACTATGATCCTTATTATGGCGGCGGATATTATGGCGACCCCTATTATGGCGGGCCCTATTATCGGGGCCGGCCCTATTACCGGGGATATGGCGGCTATTATCGACCGCGCTGCTATACCCGCCGGGTGTGGGATCCCTATTGGGGCCGCCGGGTGAGGGTGCGCTATTGCCGCTGAGGCTCAGCGGGTGAGCTTTTCACCCGCTTCGGCCTTGTTCGTGAGCAGCTTGGACAGCGAGAAGTCGCTGCCGAGCCGCTCCCTCTGGCGCTCCAGGCCGGCGACGATTTCCTTGAGGCCCACCGTGTCGGCCCAGAACATCGGGCCGCCGCGATAGACGGGCCAGCCATAGCCGTAGACCCAGACGACATCGATGTCGGAGGCGCGCTGGGCCATGCCTTCCTCCAGGATTTTCGCGCCCTCGTTGACCATCGTGTAGATCGTGCGCTCCATGATCTCCTGGTCGGTTATCTCGCGCTTCTCAATGCCGGCCTTCTGCCGGAATTCCTCGATCACCTCGGCGACGACGGGCGAGGGGGAGGGGCGGCGCTTGTCGTCATAATCGTAGAAGCCGGCGCCCTTCTTCTGGCCCCAGCGTTCCATCGCGCAGAGCTTGTCGCGGATATTCTCGATGCGATTGGGATCGCGGTGCCAGCCGATGTCGATGCCGGCGAGGTCCGCCATCTGGAACGGCCCCATTGGCATGCCGAACTCGACATGGACCTTGTCCACCTGTTCCGGGGTGGCGCCTTCGAGGAGGAGCTGCATCGCCTGCATCTGGCGCGGGATCAGCATGCGGTTGCCGATGAAGCCGTAGCAGACGCCCGCGACGACGGCGACCTTGCGGATCTTCTTGGCGAGCTGCATGGCGGTGACGAGGACGTCCGGCGCGGTTTTGGCGCCTCGCACGATTTCCAACAGCTTCATGATGTTGGCCGGCGAGAAGAAGTGGAGGCCGAGCACATCCTGCGGGCGCGAGGTGGCGGCGGCGATCTCGTCGATGTTGAGATAGGAGGTGTTGGAGGCGAGGATGGCGCCGGGCTTGGCGATCTTGTCGAGGCGGGTGAAGACGTCCTTCTTGACGTCCATATTCTCGAACACGGCCTCGATGATGAGATCGCACTCGGCCAGCGTCCCGAAGTCGAGCGTCGGGTTCAGGAGGCCCATCGCGCCCTCGACCTGCTCGGCCGTCACCTTCCCCTTGGAAGCGGTCGCCTCGTAATTCTTGCGCATGATGCCGGTGCCGCGATCGAGCGCGGCCTGCTCCATCTCGACGATGGTGACCGGGATGCCGGCGGAGAGGAAATTCATCGAGATGCCGCCGCCCATCGTGCCGGCGCCGATGACGCCGACGCGCTTGATGTCACGCGGCTTCGTATCTTCGGGCAGCCCCTCGATCTTGGAGGCCTTGCGTTCGGCGAAGAAGAAATATTGCTGGGCGCGGGCCTGGGTGCCGGTCATCAGCTCCATGAACAGGCGGCGCTCGTCGAGCACGCCCTCGGCATAGGGCTTGGCGACGGCGGCCTCGACGGCCTTGATCGTGGCCTCTGGCGCGTCGAAGCCGCGGAATTTCTTCGCGTTGGCCTTGCGGAACTCGTCGAACAGGGCCGGGTTGGCGCGCGCCTCGGCGAGCTTGTCGTCGCGCTCGCTGCTCCTGGGGATGGGGCGGACGTCGCGCACTTCTTCGGCGAAGGCTACGGCATGCTGCGTGAGATCGCCTTCGATCAGTCGGTCGACCAGACCGAGATCGTGGGCCTCCTTGGCGCCGATCGGATTGCCGGTGGCGACCATCTCAAGCGCCTTGGGCACGCCCACTACGCGCGGCAGTCGCTGGGTGCCGCCGGCGCCGGGGAGGATGCCGAGCTTCACCTCCGGCGTGCCGAGCTTCGCGTCCGGAACGGCGACGCGATAGTGGCAGGCCAGCGCCACCTCCAGCCCGCCGCCGAGCGCGGTGCCGTGAATGGCGGCGACGACCGGCTTGGTGCAGGCCTCGATCCGGTCGACCACCATCGGCAGCATCGGCATCTGCATGGGCTTGCCGAACTCGCTGATGTCGGCGCCGGCGAAGAAGGTGTTGCCCTCGCAGATGACCACCACCGCCTTTACCGTTTCGTCCGCGTCCGCCTCGTCCATCGCCTTCACCAGCCCCTCGCGCACCGCATGGCCGAGGGCGTTCACCGGCGGGTTGTTGGACGTGACGATCAGGATGTCGCCGTGACGCTGGGTGGTGATCGGGCTCATCAGGGTCTCCGGGTTTGGCGGTTCGGCCTCCGGATAGGCGTTAGTTTACGTGAACGTCAACTGGGGCGCTTCCGTCTTCTCCGTTGGGCTCGTGAGCTTTCTGGTCTCACGCGAAGACGCAAAGACGGACGGACGTGCCGTTCAATCATCTCCATGCGACTGTTCTGCCATCCGAGTTTTGCGGAACCCAAAGTCCTTATTCCGGTCCGCCTCCGTCTTGTAGTAGCCCTCCGCCGGGTAAATGGCCCGGAAACATCTCTCGACGTCTCCTCGCGGCAATATGCCAAGCACGCGGGCAAGGGCATCCGACCTGTTCTCGACCTTCATCCACGTGCCCGGCGGGATGAAAGCCGTTCCTCCAGCCCCGACAGTGTGGACTTCGTCGTCGAGAGTAAGGGTGATCTCGCCCTCGAGAACATAGAGCACCTCTTCGTCGACCTCGTGGAGGTGCGCCGGGGTCTCGGTCCCCGGAGGTACGATCCCGCTGCCCACATATAACTGCGAGGCGCCGGTCGAGATGGAGCCTACCTTGATGAGGGTGATAAACCCGTTCTCCCCGACGCTGCCAACGCCTCCTCGGCCGCGATCACGCGCGGCTGCGGCTCCGTCGTCTGGCTCATGGCAATGCTTGGTGTCAGGAGCGAGGCCAAGACAAGCGGTGTCGCGACAGCCTGGAATATTCTTCCGGTTCTCATGTGCCCACCGTTGCTTGGCAAGGTACGCACAACCACTGAGACAAGACGCTATACCTCCACTGGAAGGCCGTCCACCTGGCCGCTGCCCTCCGGCCATCCGCATTTAGCGGACCTGCGATCGGAGTGAGGGACGGTCCCTCGTGACCGTTTTCACAGCTATGCTGAGGTGATGCCCCAGCCTTGGCGGTTGTAGGGGTGCGACACTGAAAGGCCGCCGTCCACCACCAGCGCTTGACCGTTGACGTAGCTGCTCTCCTCTGACGCCAAGAAGAGGGCGGCTTGGGCGATTTCGTGGGGCTCGCCGCCGCGCCTCAGGGGGTTGAGGTGGCCGAGGCGGTCTTGCTGGCCGTTGGCGCGGGCGTGGTCGTAGAAGGGCTGGGTCATACCGGTTTCGATGAGGCCGGGGCAGAGGGCGTTGACCCGGACGTTGGAGCCGGCGAGCTGGGTGGCGGTGACCTGGACGAGGTTGATGAGACCGGCCTTGGAGGCGGAATAAGCCGGGCCGCCGGCGCCGGCGCGGAGGCCCGCGACCGAGGCGGTGCAGATGATGGAGCCGCGCCCTCGTTCCCTCATCAGCGGCGCGGCGTGCTTGATGGCGAGGAAGGGGCCGATGAGGTTGACGCGGAGGATTTCCTGCCAGTCCTCCGGCGTCTGCTCGAAGATCGAGGCGAGGCCGCCGGAGATGCCGGCATTGGCGAACACAATGTCGAGGCCGCCGAAGCGGGCGGCGGCGCCGCGGACGAGGTGGGCGACGTCCTTCTCCTGGCCGGCGTCGCAGCGCATGGGGATGGCGGCGGGGCCGATACAGGCGGCGGTTTCCTCCACGGCTTCGGCGGTGTCGGCGAGGATGAGGTAGGCGCCTTCCCTGGCGAACAGCTCGGCGGCGGCGCGGCCGATGCCGGAGCCCGCGCCGGTGATGATGGCGATTTTGTTGGCGAGGCGCTGGGTCATGCGTGTTCCCCGGCGGAAGCCCGGGTCCAGTACGGACTCCGAATCTGGGCCCCGGCTTTCGCCGGTGAGCAGCAGGTCACAGTCCCACTCCGATCGTGCTGCCGCCATCCACCACCACCGTCTGCCCGGTCATAAAGGTGGAGGCAGGGGAGGCCAGGAACACGGCGGCGCCGGCGATTTCGTGGACTTCGCCGATGCGTTGCATGGGGGTGTGGCGGGTGACGGCCTTGAGGGTGTCGGGATTTTCCCAGATGGCGCGGGCGAAATCGGTGCGGATGAGGCCGGGGGCGATGCAGTTCACGCGAACGCCCGCGGCGCCGAACTCGGCGGCGAGATTGCGGGCAAGCTGGAAGTCGGCGGCCTTGGAGATGTTGTAGGCGCCGATCATCGTTGACCCGGTCATGCCGCCGATCGACGAGATGAGGATGATCGAGCCGTCCTTCCGCTCCAGCATCCCCGGGGCGACCATCGAGATCAGCCAGTGGTTGGCGATGACGTTGTTTTCGAGGATCTTGCGGAACTGGTCGTCGCCGATGCCGGCCATCGGGCCGTAATAGGGGTTTGAGGCGGCGTTGCAGACGAGGATGTCGATGCGGCCGAGCTGGCGGTGGGTTTCGTCGACGAGGTGCTGGAGATCGTCCTTCGACGAGATGTTGGCGGGGATGGCGATGGCGGTGCCTTCGCCGTGCTTGGCGTTGATGGCCTGGGCGGCTTCGGCGCAGGCGTCGGCCTTGCGGCTGGAGATGACGACCCTGGCGCCCTGATCGGCCATCGCCTCGGCGATGGCGCGGCCAATGCCTCGGGAGGAGCCGGTGATGACGGCGACTTTGCCGGTGAGGTTGAAGAGGTTGCTCATGCCTAGCCTCATTCGTCCCGAGCGTAGTCGAGGGGCGTGTGTGATGAGGTGGTGCCAGCGCCCCTCGACTTCGCTCGGGACGAACGGATCAGGTTGTCAGGTCGCAGGCGCATATTTGGCGAACTCCATGAGGGCGATGCTGCGGTTGTGGACCTCATCTGGACCATCGGCGAGGCGGAGGGTGCGGATGCCGGCCCAGCTGGCGGCGAGGTTGAAGTCCTGGGAGACGCCTGCACCCCCATGAGCCTGGACCGCGTCGTCGATGATGCGTAGCGCCATGTTGGGCGCCTGGACCTTGATCATGGCGATCTCCAGCTTCGCGGCCTTATTGCCGGCCTTGTCCATCCTGTCGGCGGCCTTCAGGCAGAGGAGGCGCGACATCTCGATGTCGATGCGCGCCTGGGCGACGCGCTGCTCCCAGACGCTGTGGTCGGAGAGGTGCTTGCCGAAGGCGGTGCGGGACTGGAGGCGCCTGACCATGGCTTCCAGCGCCTCCTCGGCCGCGCCGATGGTGCGCATGCAATGATGGATGCGGCCGGGGCCGAGGCGACCCTGCGCGATCTCGAAGCCGCGCCCTTCACCGAGCAGCATGTTGGAGGCGGGGATGCGGACATTGTCAAGCGCGATCTCCATGTGGCCGTGGGGGGCGTCGTCATAGCCGTAGACGGTAAGCGCCCGCTCGATGGTGACGCCCGGCGCGTCGAGGGGCATCAGGACCATGGACTGCTGCTGGTGCTTGCCCGCGTCCGGATCGGTCTTGCCCATGACGATGGCGACCTTGCAGCGCGGATCGCCGGCGCCGGAGGACCACCATTTGCGGCCATTGATGACATATTCGTCGCCGCCTGCCCCGGACCCCGATCCGGGGTCGCGGCGGATTTCGCACTGGATGTTGGTGGCGTCGGACGAGGCGACCGCCGGCTCGGTCATCAGGAAGGCGGAGCGGATTTCACCGTTCATCAGCGGGCGGAGCCATTGTTCCTTCTGCTCGCGCGTGCCGTAGCGGTGGAGAACCTCCATGTTGCCTGTGTCGGGGGCGGAGCAGTTGAAGACTTCCGCCGACCAGAGGATGCGACCCATCTCCTCGGCACAGAGGGCATATTCGAGATTGGTAAGCTGGGTGCCTTCGAACTCGAACGTGTCGTCGACATGGGCCAGCGCCTGGCCGGGCGGCATGAAGAGGTTCCAGAGGCCGGCCGCCTTCGCCTTCGGCTTCAACTCCTCGATGATGGGAAGCGGCTGCCAGCGATCGCCGGCCGCGAGCTGGTCCTTATAGTCCTGGAGCCGAGGGCGAATCTCGGAATCGATGAAGGCGCGCACGCGGTCGCGGTGGAAGGCCTCGCGTTCCGTAAGGTCAAAGTCCATGCCGGCGGTTTCCCCTTGTGCGGCTGCGTCCCTTCCCTGTCAGAAACGGCGGTTTCTCGCCAGTGTTCTTCCCTTTCGTCGGAGCCGTTGTTACCAACCCCGCCGGGAGACAGTATCGATGCGTTCTTTGCCTTTCGCCCTGCTGGCCGCGGGCCTCCTCGCCGGATGCGCCGGGGGCAATATCGCCGACCGGATCGGCCCGACCGCCGGCATCGTCACTGAGCAGCTAACCCGCTACGGCCTCGATCTTGGCCAGACCCGCTGCGTCAGCGAGGCGCTGGCGGACCGGCTGACGCCGCTGCAGATGCGGCGGCTGGAGCGGCGGGCGCGGTCGGTGACGCAGGGTTATTACGACCCCAGCCGGCTGACCGTGCGCGACCTCACCTATGTCGCCAGCACGATGCAGGACGCGGTGGTGGAGCGCGAGCTGGTGCGGGCGACCGTCGCCTGTGATGCGATCCCGAAGGTGGTCGTGGCGGTCCCGGCGCCCGTGCCCGAGCCCGAGCCGCGTCCGGCTGTGTGGCTCAATTTGGGCTCGGCGCTTTCGGGGCAATCGATCGCGATCGATGCCTCGACGCTCGAGGAGGATGAAGGTCTTCGCCAGGCCTGGTTCCGGATGACCGATCCGGGAGGGGAGGGCCCCAGTGAGGACATCTTCCTGCTCAAGGTCAATTGCGCGGGCAAGACGATCAACGCGACGGAGCGGCGCAAGCTTGGCGCGGACGGCGAAGTAGTCGAGAAAGTCGAATATCCCGACAACCCGCTTCCCGCGGAGGACGGGACAGTGATGCAGATCGCCTATCTCGCGCTCTGCACCTGAGGCGCGGGAGGCGGTTGACCCCACTGGCCGACTCCTGCCATTGACGTTTACGTAAAGGAGAGGAGCCGCATGGCCGACCTGGAGACTTTCCGTCGCGAAACCCGCGCCTGGCTGGCGGCCAACTGCCCCGCCGAAATGCGCGAGCCGGTGCGGGACGAGAGCGACTATTGCTGGGGCGGGCGCAACCCCGCCTTCAAGACCGACGCGCAGAAAAGCTGGATGGAGTTGATGGGGGCACGCGGATGGACCGTGCCCGAATGGCCGAAAGAATATGGCGGGGGCGGACTCTCTCCGGCCGAAACCAAGATCCTGCGTCAGGAGATGGCCGCGATCGACGCACGCAATCCGCTCATGAGTTTTGGGATTTCCATGCTGGGGCCGGCGCTCCTCAAATACGGCACCGAGGAGCAGAAGAAGCGGTTTCTCCCAGAGATCGCGCGGGGGGAGATACGCTGGTGCCAGGGCTATTCGGAGCCCAATGCCGGCTCCGACCTCGCTTCGCTCCAGACGAAATGTGAGGACAAGAGCGACCATTGGCTCGTCAACGGCCAGAAGGTCTGGACCAGCTACGCCGACAAGGCGGACTGGATCTTCTGCCTCGTACGAACCGATCCGGCCGCGCCCAAGCACAAGGGCATAAGCTTTCTCCTCTTCGACATGGCCTCGCCCGGCGTCTCGACGAAGCCGATCCTGCTCATTTCCGGCTCCTCGCCTTTCTGCGAGACCTTCTTCGATGACGTGAAGGTGCCGAAGGAGCAGGTGGTCGGCGAGGTGAATAGGGGCTGGGACGTCGCCAAATATCTCCTGGGTCACGAGCGCGAGATGATCAGCGGCATGGGGCTGGGCGGCACCGGCGAGAGCCTGGGGGCGGCGCTGGCGGCAAAGCTGAAGGACGATCCGGTCCTCCGCGCCGATGTCGCCCGGTTCGATGTCGATGCGATGGCGTTCCGGGCAATGTCGGAGCGGTTCATCGACGAGCTGAAGGCGGGGCAGGCGCATCCGGCCCAGCCGTCGATGATGAAATATGCCGGGACCGAGCTCAACAAGGCGCGGCACGAGTTGATCATGGCCGCGGGCGGCTCCGGCGCGCTCGAATGGGAGAGCGAGCGTTCCAAAGCCGGCAAGGCGGCGCGGGAGTGGCTGCGCACCAAGGCCAATTCGATCGAGGGCGGGACCAGCGAGATTCAGCTCGGCATCATCGCCAAGCATATCCTGGAGCTGCCGGGGACGTGAGTGGGAGCCCCGATCTCGTTCGTCCCGAGCGTAGTCGTGGGGCGCAAGTGATGACTCGGTGCCAGCGCCCCTCGACTACGCTCGGGACGAACGGATTCTTCAGTTAGGATATACGGATGCCGCTCTACCTTACCGACGATCAGGTCATGCTCCGCGACAGCGCGCGGGAGTTCATGGCGGCTGAAGGGTCGATCGCGAAACAGTATCGCAAATATCGCGACATGAATTGCAAGGACGGCTTCGGGCATGGCTTGTGGAAGCAGTTCGCCGAGATAGGCTTTACCGGCATTCTGGTCGACGAGGCGGATGGCGGAGTGGGCCTCGGCCATGTCGAGGCCGGGATCGTGCTGGAGGAGGTCGGGCGGAACCTGACGCCTTCGCCCTTCCTGATCACGGCGGTGGCGGTGGTCGAGGCGCTTCGGGATACGAGGCATAGGGAGCGCTGGTATCCCGGCATATTGGCCGGCGACACGGTGGCGGCCCTTGCCATCGACGAAGGCTCGAAGCATCGGCCGGAATCGATCGCCATGATCGCCGAGCGGTCCGGCAACGGGTTCCGCCTCAGCGGCCGCAAGCAGTTCGTCGTGCAGGGCGCGTCGGCCGATTTCTTCGTCGTCGCCGCCGCGACTCCCGACGGGCTGACCCTGTTCGCGGTCGAGAAGGGGGTGAAGGGGCTGGAGGTCGAAGGCGTGCGGCTGGCCGACGCCAGCATCGGCGCGCGGCTGGAATTCGATCGGGTGGAGTTGGACGCCGATGCGGTGATCGGCGAGGTCGGGCAGGGCGGGCCCTTGCTCCACCGGGTGCTGAACGCGGGGCGCGTGGGCGCGGCGTCGGAGCTGGTCGGCGTCGGATCGGCGGCGACGGGGATGACCGTCGACTATTTGAAGCAACGCAAGCAGTTCGGGCGGCTCATCGGCGAATTCCAGGTGCTGCAACACCGGGCTGCGCACCTCTATTCCGAGCTGGAGATCGCGCGCGCGGCAACCCTCAAGGCGCAGCAGTTGCTGGACGAAGATGCCGACGAGGCCGACATGATGGTGTCGGTCGCCAAGGCCAAGGCCGGGTCGGCCTCTGCCCTCGCCGTGCGGGAAGGCGTCCAGATGCATGGCGGTATCGGCATGACCGACGAATATGACATCGGCCTCTACATGAAGCGCGATCGGGTGCTGAGCGAACTGTTCGGCGACGCCGCTTATCATGCCGACAGGGTGGCTCGGCTCAACGATTATTGAGGCGCGTCAAAGGCGCGGGCGTCAGGTGATCCCGGCCCCCGGATCGCTGTTCAGCGGCGGACTCTCGCCATTGCCGTGCTTGATGAAACTGATCTTGCCTTCGGGTTCCAGGATCGCCCAGGCGACCTTGTCCATGTGGGAGATACCCGCCAGGCGCATCTCGGATTCCACTTCCGCGCGGGTCATGCGGTCGCGGCGCAGATTGCCCTCCAGAAGCTCGCCGTCGCGGATGATGATGCGGGGCGCTCCTTCGATATAATCCTGGAGCCGGGGAAACAGATAGCCCGACCAGGCCAGAAGCAGGCTCCAGAACGCGAAGGTCACGACCGCCAGGATCGCGCCGGTGACGCTGAAATCATTGTGCGTCACGCCCTGCTGGATGAGGTCGCCCATCACGATCAGCACGACGAGCTCGAACGGCGTCAGCTGGCTGAGCTCGCGCTTACCGAGCAGGCGGAGCAGCCCGTAGACCACGAAGAACATCGCGGTGGCGCGAAGGACTATGTCCATCAGGGACGAACCTTGGTGCTCAGCGGCAGCCGGACCAGCTCCCTGTCGCCATCGAACACGGCCACCACGCCCCGGTTGGTGCCGATCATTGACGGATTGATCTGGAAGTCGATCTTGACAACGAGCGGCTTGCCGGGCTCGGCGGGTCCGTAGGAATAGCGGAAGAAGCCGTTCTCGAAGCTCTCCTCGGCCGCCGCCGGGATCATCGTGTTCTGGGTAAAGTCCCGCCATAGCGAAGGCGTCACGGCGAGCGTGAGATCCGAGACGGGCCGCTTCGGCATGATCGCGATCTCGGCTTCGAAATACATGCCGGTGCGGATGACGTCGGGACTTTTGACCGACAGGCTGGCTTCGTCCGACGTGGCGGTGAATTCCGGGCGCGGTCCGCCACCGAAGAATCCGGCGAGCGCGACCGCCAGGAACGCGCCCAGCAGGATGACCGAGACGGGACTGGCGTGACGGCCGAGCACCCCTCTTTCCGAGAGGTGGGCGTGTTCCAGCCCGTCGGGAAAGCGCTGTCGGTGCTTGCGCAATGTCATGAATCGATCTTTGATCGAAGTGCCGGAACTCGTCAACGCGGCCCGCCGGGTCCCTCCCGCCGCAGCAGCAGGTTCATGTGGGCGGCCGCGATCGGCTTTTCACGGTCCTGCTGCCAGGCATGGGCCTCGACATTGGCGACGCGGTTGCCGAGGCGGGTAACGACCGCGGAAGCATAGGTTTCGTGGTCGATGCCGCCGCGCATGAAATCGACGGTGACGTTGATCGGCTTCACGATGACGCCCTCGCGAGATCCGAGTGCGTCATAGAGCGTTCCCAGCGCGGCGAATTCAAGAAGGCCTGCGATGGCGCCGCCGTGGAGATAGCCGGGGCGGCCGACGACCTGCTCTCGGAAAGGCATGACCCAGACGAGTTCGCCGCCGTCGCCGCGGTTCATGCTGAGGCCGAGCAGCCGGGCGTAGGGCGGGAGTTCGTCGGTCACGGACGCGCTTATAGCCGGCCGCGCCGGCCGCGCTAGCTTTGGCAGGGTGTGCCGCGGGGAACGAAGTGAAGGTCGGCGAAGGCGGCGCGGGCGCTGCCGTTGGTGTTGTCGGTATCGGTGGCGATGGCGATCCGGGTCGGCTTGCCGGGTTTCCCTTCGAAACCGCGGGCGAAATCGGCGGCGACGTCGGCGCGCTCTTCGACCCATTTTCCGGCGCCGGCCGCGCCGGTTTCGGCGACGATCATCTGGGCGCGGTCGGTGTAGGCGCTCTTGCGGCGGGTGCCGACGGGGTTGCGATTGTCCCAGACATAGGTGACCGCCGCGTCGGGCACATCCCGGCCGAACAGGCGGCGGGCGATGCCCAGCTTGAAGCGGGTGCCGGCGCTGAGAGCGCTGCTGGGCATGTCGAAGGCGACATAGACCCGGGCGGCGTAATCGTCGCCGCTCTTCTTGCGCATGTCGGCGTTCGCGACCGGCGCGTCGACATACCAGCGCCAGCAGAGGATGGGCGTGGCGGCTAGATCGATCGAGATGGGGCGGGCAAGGATGGCCATGCTGTCCTTCGACCGCGCCTCGACCGACGTGACGCCGGCCGTGGTCGTCACTTGGTAGCGCGTGGGCGCCACATCATCGTCGAGCCGCACGACCCGCCAGGGCGAGGGCGGCGCGCCCGGCCCGTTGAACCTGCCAACCCAGATTGGCCCGCCGGCGGCGAGGGCTGCGGCAACGAGGGCGGTGATCATGGCGGCGTGTCTCCCAGGATGGAGAGGTCGGCGGGCTCGTCTATGTCGCGCAAGGTCTCGCCGATGTGCAGCGACCAGTCCAGCGCCTTGATACGCTCGATGGTCTGCCGGGCGACCGCGTCGGTGCTCCAGGCGATATCGGTGAAGAGCGATCGATCGAGCCTGTTCAGCCCGAGCAGCGCATAGCCGCCATCTTCGGCCGGGTGGAGGATGGCGTCGTGGTCGCGCAACTGCTCGGCGGCGGCTTTTAAGCGCTTACGGTCGAGATCAGGACAATCTGTGCCGATAAAGAGAAGCGGGGTCTCGGCCCGACGAGCGGCGCGCCAGAGGCGGTCTCCGAGGTCGCCTGCGCCCTGGTCGGTCAATTCCACGCCACGCGGGATTTCCTCGTCCCAGTCGAGATGATGGGCGAGGCAGAGCTCCACCGGACCAACCCCGGCCGCCAGGGCTTCGCGGCAGGTATCGAACAGCATGCGCCGGGCCAGTTCGGCGGCGCCTTCGGGGCCGAGGGCGGGGATGAGGCGGGTCTTGGCGTGGCCCGGTACGGGCGCCTTGGCGAAGATGATGATGCGGGCCCCGGTCATCCGCGTCTCCAGCCATGATAGCGCTCGACCCAGCGCAGCAGCCGCTCGGGCTTGCGGGCCTTTTTCCACTCGCCGGCGGCATATTTGTTCGCCTCCGCCATGGTCGGGTAGGCGTGGATCGTGCCGAGCAGCTTGTTGAGGCCGATGCCGTGCTTCATCGCCAGCACGATCTCCGCGATCGTCTCGCCGGCATTGTGCGCGACGATGGTGGCACCGAGAATGCGGTCCTTGCCGGGTGCGACCAGCAGCTTCACGAAGCCGCGGTTCGCGCCCTCGGCGACGGCGCGGTCGAGGTGGCCAAGATCGTGGCGGGCGATTTCAAAGGCGACGCCCGCCTCTCTCGCCGACTGCTCATTGTGGCCTACATGGGCGACCTCGGGATCGGTGAACGTGACGCGAGGAATGATCGAGTAGTCGGCGCGGTAGCGGCGGAGCGAGCCGAACAGCGCGTTGACGGCGGCATACCAGGCCTGATGCGCGGCGAAGTGGGTGAACTGGTAAGGCCCGGCCACGTCGCCGACGGCGAAGATGTTGGGATAGAGCGTTTCGAGATAGTCGTTGGCGACGACGGCCTTGTCGGTTTCGATGCCCAGGTCTTCCAGCCCGTAGCCGGTGAGCCGGGCCTTGCGGCCAACGGCCAGGATCAGGTCGTCGAATGGGATTGAAACCTCTCCGCCGGCCGCGCGGGCGATCAATGTCTTGCCCTCGATGCCGATGGCTTCGTGACCGGTGAGGATGTCGACACCTTCCTGGCGCAGCTGTCCGGCGACGAAGTCGGAGACCTCCTCATCCTCCTTGAGCAGGATGCGCGGGCCGTACTCGACCTGTGTGACCTTTGAACCAAGGCGAGCGAACGCCTGCGCCATTTCGGTGCCGATCGGGCCGCCGCCGAGAATGACGAGCCGTGCGGGCATCTCCTCTCGGTGGGCGAGTTCGTCCCACATCGTGTCGCTGGTGAGATAGCCCGACTCCGAAAGGCCGGGGATGTCGGGGATGTCGGGTTCCCCGCCGGCGGCGATGACGATGGCGCGGCCGGTGAGGCGTTCCGCGCCGTCTATTTCTACCGTCCAGGGATCGACGATTTTAGCGTAGCCGAGGCGGACGTCGACGCCGAGGCTTATATAGCGCTCGACGCTGTCGGCAGGCTCGATGACCTTGATGATGGTTTGGATACGCTTCATCAGCGCCTTGAAGTCGAAGGCGGGCTCGCGCGGATCGAGACCGTACCAGTCGGCGGTGCGGATTTCGTGGGCGAGGCGGGCGGTGCGGATCAGCGCCTTGGAGGGGACGCAGCCGGTGTTGAGACAGTCGCCGCCCATCTTGTTCGCCTCGATCAGCGTCACCTTGGCGCGGACGGTGGCGGCTATATAGGCGGTGACGAGCCCGCCGGCGCCGGCGCCGATGACGATAAGATTGCGATCGAAGCGGCGGGGGCGTTTCCAGCGGCGATAGACGCGTCGCCGCTTCCACCATCCCACCGCCCATTTGGCGATCAGCGGGAACAGGCCGAGCAGGACGAACGAGCCGATCAGCTCGGGCGAAAGAATGTCGGCGGTACTGTCGATCGTCGCGAGCTGGGTGCCGGCGTTCACATAGACGATGGTGCCGGGCAGCATTCCGACCAGGCTGACGAGGGCAAAGGGCAGGACGCGCATCGCGGTGAGGCCCATCGCCAGGTTGACCAGGAAGAAGGGGAAGAGCGGCACCAGCCGCAGGGTCAGCAGGTAGAAATTGCCGTCGCGCTCGACGCCGCGGTCTACGGCGCCCACGGCCTTCGGAAAGCGCGCCCGAACCCAGTCCCGCGCGACGAATCGCGACGCCAGCATCGCCAGGGTCGCGCCGATGGTCGAGGCCAGGCTGACGATAAGGGTGCTTTCGACCAGCCCGAACAGTGCCCCGCCGGCCAGCGTCATCGCGGCCGCGCCCGGCAGCGACAGGCCGGTGACGGCGATGTAGGCGAGGGCGAAGGCCAGAGCCGAGGCGATCGGCCAGGCAGCGACGACGCGCAACAGGGCATCCCGATCTTCCTTGAGCCCGCTTAGGCTCAGGCGATCCGCGCCGCCCGACCAGAGGAACAAGGCGACGGCGGCGACGATCAGCAGCAGCAGGCCGAGCTTGCCGAGCTTCATCGCTTTCGTCTCCGCGGGATCGTCCTCACGCCAGGTTCAACTGCCACGACACGCCGAAGCGGTCGTTCAACCATCCGAAGCGGCGAGAGAAGCCGTAATTGTCGAGTGGCATCAGCGCCTGCCCGTCTTCCATGAGGCCCGCGTAGAGCCGCTCCAGCTCCGCTTCATCCTCGCATTCGACGAACAGCGAGACGGAGGGCGTGAAGGTGAAGGCATGGTGCACCGGACTGTCGATGCAGATAAGCTCCTGGCTGGAGAGGCGGAGCGTCGCGCGCCTTACCGATCCTTCGGTGCCCGCCTCGTCGGGCCCATATCGGTCTATGGCGGTGATGGCGGCGCCTTCGAACAAGGAGGCATAGACGCCCATCGCTTCCTCTGCTTTGCCTTCGAACATCAGGAATGGGGTGACGCTATGAGCCATGCTGTTGCCTCTCCTCTGGCGGAGGTGTGGCGAGAGGCGTAGCATGACCTTGTCGCCGCGCCGAGGGAGAAGCGCCATCGCCACCGTCATAGAGGAACCGCCCTCTCCCTTCCTCGATCCAGAAGCGCGTCCGGTCGACCCGGGCAAGTTTCGCGATCCGCTGGTGACGGCCAAGGACGAGCCGAGGGCGCATGTGGGACTGGAGCGGCTGGAGACGTTGTGGATCAACACCGGCACGCTCTGCAATCTCACCTGCAAGACCTGCTATATCGAAAGCTCCCCGACCAATGACGCGCTGGTCTATCTGACCTTGGCCGAGGCCGAAGGCTATCTCGACGAGGCGGAGCGGATGGGCACGCGCGAGATCGGCTTTACCGGCGGCGAGCCCTTCATGAACCGCGACATGATCGCGATGATGCAATCGGCGCTGCGACGCGGTTTCGACGTGCTGGTGTTGACCAACGCGATGCGGCCGATGCGGCGGTTCGAGGCCGAGCTGGTCGAGATGGCACGGGCATCCAGGGATCGGCTGACGATGCGGGTCAGCCTCGATCATTACACCAGGGGCACCCACGAGGCGGAGCGTGGCACCGGAACTTGGGACAAGGCAGTCGACGGATTGAAATGGCTGTCCCGCAACGGCTTCAGGCTGGCCGTCGCCGGGCGTCTGCTTCCCGGCCAGAGCGAGGCCGAGGAACGCGCCGGCTATGCCCGGCTGTTCGACGAGCTGGGCGTAATGGTCGAAGGGGGGTTGGTGCTTTTCCCGGAAATGGACGCCGCCGCCGACGTTCCAGAGATCAGCGAGGCCTGCTGGGGGATATTGGGCGTGTCGCCTTCCACCATGATGTGCGCGACCAGCCGGATGGTGGTGAAGGCAAAGGGCGCGGCCCGGCCGCACGTCGTCGCGTGCACGCTCCTTCCCTATGACGAGCAGTTCGCGATGGGCGAGACGCTGGCGGAGGCGCGGCGCGAGGTCAGGCTCAATCATCCCCATTGCGCCCGTTTTTGTGTGCTCGGCGGAGCGAGCTGCTCCGGCTGATGCTGTCCATCGTCATTCCAACCCTGAACGCGGACGATCATCTTCCCGCCTGCCTGGACGCGGTGCGGGGCGATAACGAGATCGTCGTGGTCGATGGCGGATCGGCGGACGCCAGCGCTGTGGTCGCCGAAGCGGCCGGAGCCCGCGTCGTGCGGACGGCGAGGGGGCGCGGCACGCAGCTCAGGGCCGGCGCGGAGACCGCGCGGGGAGACTGGCTGCTGTTTCTTCATGCGGACACACGTTTGGGTGCGGGTTGGCGCGAGACAGCGGCAATGTACATGGCTTCGCGACCGGGCGCGCCAGCCTGCTTCCGCTTCCGGCTCGACGACGATGCCTGGCAGGCGCGGATCATCGAACGAGGCGTAGCGGCGCGGGCGCGGCTATTGGGCCTGCCCTACGGCGATCAGGGCCTGCTGGTTTCACGAGAACGTTATGAGGCGGCGGGGGGCTACCGGGACCTGCCCCTGATGGAAGATGTCGATCTGGTGCGCCGGCTTAGGCGCGTGCGGGTGCTGGATGCGGACGCCATCACCAGCGCGGCGCGATGGCGGCGGGACGGCTGGTTCAGGCGGTCGGCGCGCAATGCAGTGTGTCTGGGGCTGTATCGTGCCGGGGTGCCCGTCCATCGGATCGCGCGGGTCTATTCGCCCTCCTGACGGGCCAGCACTCTCCGGCAGACCGCGTCCAGCTTCGCCATCAATGTCGCACCGCGCGCGTCGGGCGGGGTGATGAGGGCCGTGTCGAGCACCGTGTCGATCGGGGAGGGCGGACGCTCTCCTGGAAGAGCCTTGGCGAGTTCGACAATCAGTCGTTGCGCCGTGGCCGCATTGGCCTGGAGCTGGGCGAGGATTTGGGTGATGTCGACATCGTCGCCGTCGCTTCGCCAGCAATCATAGTCGGTGACCATGCCGATCAGGGCGTAGGGAAGCTCGGCTTCGCGGGCGAGGCGGGCTTCGGGCATGGCGGTCATGCCGATCACGTCGGAGCCCCATTGGCGGTAGAGGCGGCTCTCGGCGCGGGTGGAAAGCTGCGGGCCCTCCATGGCGAGATATGTGGCGCCGCGGGCGACGTCGGCGCCGGCCACCTCGGCTGCGTTCGCCGCCAGGTCGGAGAGACGGGGGCAGACCGGGTCGGCCATCGGGACGTGAGCGACGACGCCGGGCCCGAAGAAGCTCCGATCCCGCGCGAAGGTGCGGTCGATGAACTGGTCGACGACGACGAAAGCGCCGGGCGTCAGCTCCTCCTTCAGCGAGCCGATGGCGGAGAGGGCGAGGATGTCGGTGCAGCCGGCGCGCTTCAAGGCGTCGATATTGGCGCGGGCGTTGACGTGGCTCGGCGGCAGGCGGTGGCCGCGCCCGTGGCGGGGGAGGAAGGCGAATTTGACGCCGTGGATGCGACCGACGAGGAGTTCGTCGGAAGGCTTGCCCCAGGGCGTGTCGACGGCGATCCACTGCGCGCCCTCGAGCGAATCCGTTGCGTAGAGGCCGGAGCCGCCGATGATGCCGATCGTCCATTCGCTCATATGGGGTCCTTAGGGATCGACGAGGATGACGCGCAAGTCGTTGACGTTGGTGCCGGTGGGGCCTGTGACGAAGGCGTCGCCCAGGACGGCGAAAAAGGGGCCGCTGTCGTTGGTGGTGAGCACGGAGGCGGGGTCCAGCTTCAGCGCCCTGGCACGGGCGAGGGTGGTGGGATCGATGAACGCTCCGGCGGCGTCGCCCATACCGTCGATGCCGTCGGTATCGGCGGCGAGGCCGGTGATGCCGGGAGCGCCGCCCAGCGCCAGGGCCACGGCGAGCGCATATTCGCGATTGGGGCCGCCCCGCCCGTGGCTGCTCACCGTCACCGTCAACTCGCCGCCCGAAATGAGGGCGGTGCGGCGATCGATCCGCTTGGCCAGCTCCGCATGTTGGGCCGCGACCAGCCGGGCTTCGCCTGTCGCATGGACGTCGATCACCTGAGGTTCCCAGCCGAGCCCTGCCGCCTCGGCCGCGGCGGCTTCGATCGCGCTCCGGCCGCCGGCGATGAGGCGGTAGTCGGCGTTCCATTCCGCCGCCTCGTCCGGCTTTACCGTTTCGCTCCAGCCCGAGCGAGGCGCGGCTATCCCGTATCGGTCGAGGATCGCGCGGGCGTCGGCGAGGGTGGTCGGGTCCGCGACCGTCGGTCCGGAGCCAATGTCTTCGGGCCGGTCGCCGACCACGTCGGAGATGGCGAGCGTAACGATCCGCGCTGGCTGGGCGGCGCGGGCGAGGCGGCCGCCCTTGATGCGGGAGAGGTGGCGGCGGACGGTGTTGATCTCCTCGATCGGCGCGCCGGAGTGGAGGAGGGCGCTCGTGAGGGCCTGCTTGTCGGCGAGCGCCAAGCCTTCACCGGGGAGACAGGCGAGGGCCGAGGCGCCGCCGCTCAGCAGGACAAGGACGAGGTCTTCGACACCCGCCTCTTCTGCGAGGGCGAGAAGGTGTCCGGCGGCGGCGACGCTGGCCTCGTCCGGCACCGGGTGGCCTGCTGTGATGCATTCGATCCGCTCCAGCGGCTCGGCGGCGCCGTGCGGAACGACGGCCAGGCCGGAGAGCGGCGCCTCCCAGTTCTCCACCACAGCGCGGGCCATGCCGCAGGCGGCCTTGCCCAACGCGAGGACGAAAGTGCGGCCTCTCGGCGGCTCGGGCAGTTGCGCCGGGACGACGCGCGAGGGATGGCAGGCCGCGAGGGCCGCGAGGAAGATGCTCTCAAGGTCCTGGCGCGCCGTCACACGCCGATGATGAGGGCAAGCGGGCGCTTGCTCAACCCTGTTCCCCGGCTTTCGCCGGGGAACAACTGGCTCTACTCTCGCGCCGATGGCGATGCGGGCGAAATGGCGACGGGTGGGACGACCGCTCCTCAAGGGGCTGGGCGCGCTGGTGCTCGTACCGCTGCTCTACTTCCTGGCGGTAGCGATCGGAGGGACGCTGACCGCCAATGCCGACTGGCGGGAGCCTGACGAAGGCGTCACCCTCTTCATCCGCACCAACGGCGTCCACACCTGGATCATGGTGCCGACGGTGACGGCTGAGATGGACTGGCGGCCGCTCGCCCCGGCCAGTCACATCAAGGAGCCGCGCCTCGCCGGCACCTACCTCGCCTTCGGCTTCGGCAACCGCGACTTTTACCTGACCACCCCAACCTGGGCGGACCTCACCTTCAAGACCGCCTTCGCCGCGGCGATAGGCGGCGGGCCGAGCCTGATTCATGTCGACCATGAGACCGATCCTGTGGAAGACGAATATACAAGGCGGATGGTCGTGACGCCGGAGCAGTATCGGCGGCTGGCGCGCTATATCCGGGAGAGCTTCCAGCTCGACGAGGCGGGCCGGTCGATGCCGCTGATCGGGCGCGGCTATGGCTGGTCCGACGTCTTCTACGAATCCCGCCGCGCCTATAATTTCGTGCGCACCTGCAACGAGTGGACCGGCGAGGCGCTGCGGACCGCGGGCATTCGCGCCGGCGTCTGGACGCCTCTGGCGCAAAGCATCATGTGGCGGCTCGAAGCCGCGCCGGCCGAATCCGCTACCTAGGCTTCCGGTTCCGCGCAGATGGCAAGACCGGCCCGGTCGAAGTCGTCTGCCAGCGCATTGGTCAGCACGGTCAGATTTCCCTGGATCTCCGGCACCCATTTGAAGGTGAAGTCCACGGCCGGATCGTCATCGTTGTAGGGAATGCGGTTTGCCCCGGAAATGAGCGCCGTTGCCAGGGCGGGCATGCCCATGCGGTCCACCCTTACATAGGCCGACGCCGGATCGGTTCGGATATCGAAATTCCGGCCCAGTCCCTGGTCGAGGGGCGGATTGCCCTGCGGAGGAGCCAGCCACGGAAATTGGGATCGGAACGGGCGATCGTTGGCGGGCGGACCGAGAGGAATGCTGTGCAGGGTAGTAATCGGATGCACGGTCAAGTCGAGGAACAGCGCCGCCAGCGTGTAGTCGATCACCGGATCGGGCAGGGCGCGGCCGTTCGGGAAGAGAGACGGCTGGGAAAAGTCGAGCTTGAGCGTGTCGGGAATGAACAGGATCGCGACGGTGACGCCGGGACGCACCATCTGCGTGAGGCAGGGCTCGACGTTGAAGGTCGCGCCGGTGGGAGGTGGTGTGGGTGTAGGCGTGGGGGTCGGTGTCGGCGCGGAGGTGAAGCTGCTCCCCTCCTGGCAGGAGGCGAGGGCGATGGCGCCGGCGAACACCAGGGCCAGCGTGGAAGGGCGCGACATCATTCGAGCTGCCCACCGAAACGGGCCGTTTCCGACCAGACGTCGATCTGCCGGTTTCCGTCCTGAATCATCGGCCTTGGAATCTGGACGACGACGCCGGTGATATTCTGGTTGGCGAAGAAGTTGCGCTGGTTATCGAACGATAGGGTCCCCGTCTGACGGGTTTCACTCAGGCCCTGGAGATCGAAGAAGAACGGGTCGTCGAACAGGCCGGCGCGGGCGAGAATGCCATCCTTTTCGAGATTGGTTTCGACCGGTCCCACCATGGTTACGCCATTAGGCAGGCCGGTGACCGAAAAGCCGGCGCTTGTCCCATCATGGCCGAAGCGGAATTCGATCGGAAATTCAGTGGTTCTGGGGTCGCCGTCGTTCGACACGTTGAGCCGATAAAGAACGTCGCGGTCGTAGGTGGCGGGAAGGCCGGTCCCCTGCGGTCCCGAGAAGGTCAGCGCCAGGACGAGATCGGTATCGGTATAAAAGAGGTAGACGTCGGCGATATCGGCGGCCGCATCGGGCAACGGATCGACTTTGGGATCCGTCAGCGTCGGAGGATCGAAATGGTCGGCCGCGTCGATCGCTCGCTGAGCGACAAGGAACAGCGCACCGAAGGCGGCGAGCGACGTTATGGCGATCGCGGCTGTACGGACGTCGAACGCCACCTGCGTTCCCCCCATGACCGATGCCATCCTAGCATCGATGTCCATATTAAGGAAGGGGCGCCTCCTCGATCCGGATCGCCACGGCGCGAGTCCGGGCGGTGCGCCACGGCGAAGCCAGGACCTGGTCGATGGCTTCGCGCGCTTCGGCCAGGCGGCCCGAGCGGAACAACGCTTCGGCGAGCAGGACTTTGGCCTCGCCATAGGAGCGGTTGGCGTGATTCCGGCGGGCAAGATCGAGAGCGCAGTCCCATTTTTCGGTGGCGAGGCAATGGTCGATGGCATGGCCGTAAGCCGCCTCCGGAAGCAGGCGGAGCCGCCGCGTCCATTCTCCGGCGGCGCGGTGGCTCCATCGCCGGGCGCCGGCGGTGTCGCCTTGCCCGCGGGCGAGGCCCGCCAGGGCGTCCATGAACTCGGGATGGCCGGTGCTGCCGACTATGTCGCGGTAGAGCCGTTCGGCGGTCTCGATGTCACCCTTCAGCGCCAGGACTTCGGCGATATGTTCCTCGATCAGCCAATGGCCGGGGAAGAGGCGATCGGCGGCGCGAAAACGGATTAGCGCCGCGTCCCAATGGCCCCGGTCGAGATCCAATATGCCGCGTTGAAGTTCGATATACGCCGCCGCCTGTGGCGTGCGGAACGGCGTACCGGCCGCGGCCCGCTCGAAATAGCGGTCGGCGAGGTCGGGACGGCCGGTCATCGAATGATAGACGGCGCGGCGAAAATCGGCGGAGCCGGGCGCGATCACGTCCGCTTCGGCATAGGCCGCCAGTGCCTCGGCATAGCGGCCGCGATAGAAAGCGATGTCGCCGCGCATGGCGATCATCTCCGCCCGCTCGATCCGTCCAGGCGGGACGGCGTAAGCATCCATGCTGTCGAGCGCACGTTCGGCGCCGGCGAGCCGGTGGAGCGTGAAATCGAGCATCGCCTGCGTTGCATGCGGACCGGTGCCGGGCCGCGCGACCGCGAATGCTCGGGCGAGGGCGGCGTCGGCGGCGGCGTAATCGTCGAACGATCCGGTGAGACGGGCCCGCGCGAGATAGCGCCGTGCGAGAACCGCGTGCATGAGCCATTCGCCGCTCCGCTCCTCGGCGCGCTGACGGGCACCGGCGAGGGAAGCATCGATTCGCGACAGGGCTTCTTCGTAGCTTTTCGGCCCCCCGACGAAGATCGGCGGAGGCGCCGGGGCGCGGGGCACGTTCGGGGCGCCGGGGCCGAATGTCCGTTCGAGGGCTAGCAGCGCCAGTGCCGCCAGCACGAAGGGGAAGAGCCATCGGATCAAGCTCGCCCGGGATATCGTTCGATCGGTCGCCATGCCGCCCCCGACTCTATCCCGGACCATAGGCCGACAAGGGAACATTCGCCAGACGGTTCCCCACGGAAGCGCCGCGATGCTAAGGGGGAGCCATGACATCGAAACTCGCCGAGCGGCGCACCAGCATTTTCGAACGTATTTCCGGCCTCGCGCGGGAACATGGCGCGGTGAACCTGGGGCAGGGCTTTCCCGATTTCGGCTGGCCCGAGGATGTCGTCGAGAAGGCGGCGGAGGCCTTGCGGACCGGGTCAAATCAATATCCGCCGATGCGCGGGCTGCCGGTGCTGCGGGAAGCGGTGGCGGAGCATTATGGGCGGCATCAGGGGCTGGCTGTGGCGCCGGACGCGGTGACCGTGACCTCGGGCGCGACCGAGGCGCTGGCGGCTTCGATCCTGGCGCTGGTGAAGCTCGGCGACGAGGTGCTGCTCTTCCAGCCGCTCTACGACGCCTATCTGCCGCTGGTGCAGCGCGCGGGCGGCGTGGCGAGGCTGGCGCGGCTGTCGCCACCGGACTGGCGGCTGACGGCGGAGGTGATCGACGAAGGCTTCACCGAGCGGACGCGGGCGGTGGTCTTCAACAATCCGCACAATCCGACGGCGCGGGCGTTCGATGCGGAGGAGCTGGGCCTGCTCGCCGAGGCCTGCGTTCGCCGCGACGTCGTCGCGATCAGCGACGAAGTCTGGGAGCATGTGCTGTTCGACGGCCGCCGGCACATCCCGCTGTCGTCGCTGCCGGGCATGGCGGAGCGCACGGTGAAGATCGGCTCGGCGGGCAAGATATTCTCGCTCACGGGCTGGAAGGTCGGCTGGACGATCGCGCCGCCGCCGCTGTCGGAGGCGATCGCCGACGCCCATCAGTTCCTCACCTTCACCACCGCGCCCAACCTCCAGGCCGCGGTCGCCTACGGCCTCGGCAAGGAAGACGCCTATTTTGAAGCCATGCGCACCGACTTCGCCCGTTCGCGCGACCATCTGGCGGGGGGCCTCGCGGACGCGGGCTTCGCCGTGCTCCCGGCCGAGGGCACCTACTTCCTCTCCATCGACCTCGCCGCCTCAGGCATCCCCCTAGATGACGTCACCTTCTGCGAACGCGCCGTCCGCGAAGCCGGCGTCGCCGCCATCCCCGTCTCCGCCCTCTATGCCGAAGAGCCGGCCCGCAACGTCATCCGCCTCTGCTTCGCCAAGCGCGCGGAGACGCTGGAGGCTGGTATCGAACGGTTGAGAAATGCGCGGCGGTTGTTCGTGTAAAGAGGCCGGACCGAAGGTCCACTTGCCACCCATTTTGAAACTTAAGGCCTCTTAGAGGAAGTAACGCCTTGCTGAGTTCCAGGTGAGCTCGGCCCCGCTCCATCCCGCCACGCCAGCGTGATCGATATCCGCCTGTTCCTCGGATCGTAGCGGTCCGCCGGCACATAGGGTTCCCTATCCGCCACGCCTTCGATGCGGGCGAAGCGTTCCGGGGCGACGCCGGCGGCGCCGAGCTGGGCGCGGGTGGCTTCGGCCCGGGCCGTCGACAGCATCCAGTTGTTCATCACGCGGCCGGCGGCATAGGGCAGGGAATCAGTATGGCCGCGGACCATGATCTCGTTGGGGACGCCCTCGATAACCTCGGCGACCGTGCCGATCAGGCGCGCGGCGGCCGGGAGTAGCCGGTCGGTGCCCAAGGCGAACATCGAGAAATCGGCTTCCTCGACGAGGTCGATGCGCAGCCCCTCCTTGGTCTCGGTGAAGCGGACATGGGGCTTCAGGTTGCGAAGCTCGGGCGTGCGTTCCATCCGATCCTCGAGCGTCTTCTTGAGCTGCTCGAAGCGGCGCCGGTCCTCGGAGCGGCTGGCGGCGCTCTGCTGAGTGCCGCCGACGGTCGATTCCGGGATGACGATGGCCTTGGTGCCGGTCTGGGTCGGCTTGTGGGGATAATTCTCCGCCGCGATGATGGACGCGCCTCCGAGGAGGCCGTTCGACCCGGCGCTGTTGTCCCTGAGCTCGACCAGGGTCGGCGTGAAATAGTCGGCGAGGCCCTTGCGCTTGGCCTCGTCGGTCGCGCCCAGGATCCAGAGCAGCAGGAAAAAGGCCATCATCGCCGTCACGAAATCGGCATAGGCGACCTTCCAGGCGCCGCCGTGATGACCGCCATGGCCTTCCTCGACGATCTTCTTGACGATGATCGGGCGCGGCTCGGGCTCGTTCTTGCCGCGTTTGTTCGCAGCCGTCGCCATCGCTCAGCGGCCCCGCATGCCGTCGAACACGTCGGCGAAGGCCGGCTGGTTGGTGTGAGTGATGCTGGAACGCGCGGCCTCGATCACCAGCGGCAGCGGGTGGCCGTGGAGCGAGGCGACGATGATCTGCTTCACCACATGATAGATGGCGGCGTCGCTCTCGATCACCTGGCGGGCGCGGCTCGCGAATGGGCCGACGATGCCATAGGACAGTAGCACGCCGAGGAACGTGCCGACCAGCGCCGAGCCGATCATGGCGCCGAGGATGGCGGGCGGCTGGTCGATCGAGCCCATGGTCTTCACCACGCCCAGCACGGCCGCGACGATGCCGAGCGCGGGGAGGGCGTCGGCGAGGGTCTGCAGGGTGTCGGCGGGACGGATGGAATCGTGGTGATGGGTCTTGAGGCTGTTGTCCATCACCTCCTCGACCGCGTGCGGATCGAGGGTCCCTGAAGAGACGACCACCAGCCGCAAGGTGTCCGCGATGAGGTGGATCAGCGTGTCGTCCTTCAGGAGCTTGGGATATTCGGCAAAGATGGAGCTCGTCTTCGGGTCCTCGATATGCGGCTCGACGGCGACGGGGCCGTCGGTGCGCAGCATCTTCATCAGCTTGGAGACGAGGAAGATGGTGTCGAGGAAATCCTGCTTGTTGTAGCGGGGGCCCTTGAAGATCTTGGCGATGCCGCCGCCGAGCTGCTTCAGCTCCTTCATGGAATTGCCGGCGATGATGGCGCCGGTGGCGGCGCCGCCGATGATCAGCATCTCGTGCGGCAAGGCGTGCATGACGGCGCCGAGGTCTCCCCCGGTGATGAGGAAGCCCCCGAACACCATGACGAGAACGACGATCACGCCGATCGCTGGAAACATAACTCAATCCCCGCCTTGCACGCTGGAACGATAAGAGACTCGCGTTCCGATGTGATTAACGGCGGCGGCGAGGAGTCTTTATGGTGAACGGAAAATTAGGGAAGCTGGAAGCGATCCCCTGTTCCCCGGCTTTCGCCGGGGAACGGAATGGCCTGCGTGGATCGCGCCCTAGCGCAGCAGGTCGAACAACGTATTCTGGTTGACGCGGGCGAAGACGGCCTGGGCGGCCTCCAGCGACAGCTTCTTGGCCTCGAGACTGGCGATGACCTTGACGAGATCGGCCCCCTCTATGTCGGTGCGGACCTCGTTGAGCTGAAGCTCGGATTCGGTGAGCCGCTCCTTGATGTTGTCGACGCGGGCGCCGCGGACGCCCTGTTCGCCGCGCTCGGCGGTGATGTGCGCGGTGCCGGCATTGACCGCCTCGAGCGAGGCCCTCATCGCCGCTTCCCGAAGGCCAGGATCGGGCTCGGTCACCGCGGCGGCGGCGTTGGCGACGATAGCCACGAGGTCCATCGGCCCGCCGGGCGTGTCGATACCTTCGAAAATATCCGCCCGGCTCGCCACGGGCGCGACCCGCAGACCAGCATTGACGGGAATTTCAAGGGCGTCGCCTGGACTGAACAGCAGGGCTCCGCGCGAATCGCGGGTGTCGATCAGGGTCGCTATGTCCTCCGCGATGCCGGCCAGCTCGGCCGCGATCGTGGCGCGGTTCTGGTCCGACATCGTGTCCGACGAGGCGGCGACCATCAGCTCCTTGGCGCGGACCATCACGGCCTCGACCGACGCCAGGGTCGTGTCGGCGCGCGACGCCAGCGCCGCGGCGGTCTCGACATTGCGCCGCCAGGCCTCCTCGTTCGCCTGGGTGCGGTCGATCTCCGCGACGCGGGCCGCGCCGATCGGGTCATCGGACGGGTTGAGTATCCGCTTCTGCGTCGAAATCTCCATCTGCGCGCGGGCGATCTCGCGGGCAAGGTCGGACTGGCGGTTGATTTCGGCGGTAAGGCGGTAGCGGGTGCCGCTGATCATGGGATTGGGTTCCTTACAGGATGTCGAAGATGGCCTGCATCGTCTCGCGGGCGATCTGGATGATCTTGGCCGCACCGTTATAGGCCTGCTGGAAGCGAAGCAGCTCGGCCGCTTCATGGTCGAGGTCGATGCCGGTGATCTCGTCGCGGGAAGCGAAGCTGTTGTCGCGGCGGGTCGACGCGGCGGCGGTTTCCGAACGGGCGGCGGCGAGCGCCTGTGACTGGGCCGCGACCAGTGCCGCCCAGCGGGATTCGGCACCGCCCTCGGCGCGCAGGGCGTTGAGGGCGAGCAGGTTGCCGTTGGGCGTACCGTCGGCCGACGCGGCGGCGATGTCCGCCGGGTCGGAGGTGAGGACGCGGAGCGACAGCGCGCCCGTCGTGATCACCAGCAGGTCGGTGCCGGGATTGCCGTTCTCGTCGATGCCCTGGGCGGACCAGGCGTTGAGGTCCGCCGCGAAATCGGCCGCGATGCCGTCGAGCTCGCGGCGCTTGTCCGCGGTGGACGAGGCGACGTCGACGAGGGCGGAGAGGCTGCCTCCCGTCGCGGGCAGGGGCACGGTCGTGCCGTTGGCCCGAAGCTCCAGCGAAAGGCGTCCGTCGGCAGCGGGGGTCAGCGTGACCAGCGCGCGGCTGACCGGATCGATGAGGGCGACGCCGGTCGCGCGGGCGAGGGTGAGGGCCGCCGTGCCGTCGTCGGCGATGGCCGCGGTGACGTCGATCCGTTCGGCGATCGCGTCGATCAGCCGGTCGCGCTCGTCCTCGATCGCGGCCTTGGCGGTGCCGCCGGTCGAGGCCTGGCGGAGCGCGGTGTTGACCTTGGTCAGCGCCTCCAGGTCGTCGTTGAGCGCCTCGACGTCGAGATAGGCCGACTTGGTGATGCCTTCGGAGACGCGGGCGAGCGATTCCGCGGTGGTGCGGATGGCGCCCGCCGCCTGCTCCAGCGCCATCAGCATGGCCGAGCGGCCGAGCCGTTCGTCCGGCGTCGCTGCCAGCGATACGGCTTCGTTGAAGAAGCCGCCGAGAAGCGATCCGACCCCGCTCGGACCGTCGGCCAGCGAGGTTTCGACTGCGGTCAGCCACCGCTCGCGCGTTTCGGCGCGGCTGGCGGCGGCGGCGGAATAGCGGGCGTCGGCGGCGCGGAACGCGTCCCAGGCACGCTCGACGCTGTTCGCCTCGACACCGGAAAAGAGCAATGCCTCGCGGTAGATCGGGCTTTCCGAGCCGGCGTTGGTTGATTGGGTGAGTCTGACCTGGCGGCGGGCATAGCCCGGCGTCTCGGCGTTGGCGACATTCTCGCCGATAGCGGCAAGGGCGCTCCGGTAAGCCGAAACGCCCGACGATCCGATGGTGAGGAGATCGCTCATTTTTTACCCTCCGTGCCGCCGAACTGGGCGAGCAGCATCTCGGCGATGCCGAACGAACCGGTCTTGGCCATGGACTCGGCGAGCTTTGCGTCCTGCATGTCGCGGAACTGCTCGGTCGCCCGGCTGCCGAAGACATCCTCGGCGAGGCCCGCCTGCCGCATCGACCCGATCATCTGGCGCATGAAGATGGCCTCGAAGGCCTCGGCGGCCTTCTTCAGCTCCTCGCGCTTGGCGGTCGTTCCAGTCTCGTTCGTCCCGAGCGAAGTCGAGGGGCGCATGTTATCAGTCTGTGCCAGCGCCCCTCGACTGTGCTCGGGACGAACGGACGTGGGTGAAGAGTTGTTTATCATCACAATATCACCAGTTCGGCCTTGAGCGCGCCGGCCTGCTTCAGTGCCTCGAGGATAGCGACGAGGTCGGACGGGGCGGCGCCCAGGGCGTTTACGGCCTTGACGATCTCCGACAGCGAAGCGCCGGCGAATTCGTACATCGGCGCCACCTGCTCGATCACTTCGATATTGCTGTCCTCCTCGACGGCGGTGCGGCCGCGCGAGAAGGGTTCGGGCTGGACGACCAGCGGATTTTCCTCGACCGAAACGGTGAGCTTGCCGTGGCTGACGGCGGCCGGGCTGATGCGGACGGCGCCGTTGATGACGACGGTGCCGGTGCGCGCGTTGACGACCACGCGCGCGGCCGCCTCGGCGGGATCGACAAGGAGATTCTCGATCCGGCTCATCAGAGCGGAGCGCGTCTCGGCGCCCACGGGGGCGGCGATGCTGATGGTGACGGCATCGGTCGCGCTGGCGATCTGGCCGAGGTCGCCGTTGATCGCGTCGGCGACGCGCTGGGCGGTGGTGAGATCGGCCTCGGCGAGATTGAAGCGAAGCTCGGGCGAGTTGGCGAAGCCCGCGTCGACCGCGCGTTCGACCGTCGCGCCGTTCGGGATGCGGCCGGCCGACGGGATATTGACGGAAACCTTGGAACCGTCCGCGGCGTCGACCCCGAGGCCGCCCACGACGAGGCTGCCCTGGGCCATGGCGTAGATTTCGCCGTCGGCGCCCCGGAGCGGCGCCATGACGAGCGTGCCGCCGCGTAGCGACTTGGCCTTGCCCAGCGCCGAGACGGTGATGTCGATCGTCTGGCCCGGCTTGGCGAAGGCGGGAAGTTCGGCGGTGATCATGACCGCCGCGGCGTTCTTCAGCGCCGGGTTGACCCCGGGCGGAAGCGTGAGGCCGAAGCGCGAGGCGACACCCTTCATGGCGAGCGTCGCATAATCGAGGCTGTCGTCGCCCGTGCCCGCCAGGCCGACGACGATGCCGTAGCCAGTGAGCTGGTTCGCGCGCAGTCCCTGGAAGGTGCCTAGATCCTTCACACGCGCCGCCTGGGCGGGCACGGCGAAGAGCATGAGGGCGGCGAGGGCGGTGGCCAGGTGCTTGAGCATGCTCATCGTCCTAGAAGGGGCTGAGAGCGGTAAAGAAACGCTGAAGCCAGCCTTGGCGGCTGGCGACGGCGATCTCGCCCTTGCCGGAGTAGCTGATGCGGGCGTCGGCGACGCGGGTCGAGGGCACGCGATTGTCGGGACCGATGTCTGCGGAGCGGACCAGACCGGAGATCTGGATAAATTCGTCGCCGCGGTTGATGTTGACAAGCTTCTGGCCCTTCACCAGCATCGTGCCGTTGGGGTAGACCTCGGCAACCGTCACGCTGATTTCGCCGTTCAGGCGGTTGGACTGCGCGGCTTCGCCTTCGCCGTTGAACGCCAGGTCGCCGCTCGTGGCGATCTCTGTCGGATCGAACAAGGAGAGGGGGCCGGTCGAGGGCGGCGTGATGCCGAACTCGCCCGAACGGTCGGTGCTGGCGCTGTTCGACTTGCTGGCCACGGTCCGCTCGACCAGCGCGATGGTGAGGATGTCGCCGACCGAGGCGGCACGGGCGCCGCTGGTGAGCGGCGCATAGCCGTGCGACGCCTGGAAGATCGCGCCGTTCGAATAGGGCACCGGCTGAGGCGGCGGAGCGTAGCTCGCCGCGAATTCGGGCGACAGGCCGCCATGCCCTCCGCCGATGCAGGCGGAAAGCGCGAGGAGCGGCGCGAGGCCGGCGATCTTAAAGCTGCTGGTTGGCATTGCGGAGCATCTCGTCGGTGGCGGCGATCATCTTGGAGTTAACCTCGTAGGCGCGCTGGGTTTCGATCATATCTACCAGCTCCTGCACCACATTGACGTTCGAACCCTCCAGCATCCCCTGGCGGATCGAGCCGCGGCCATCGAGCGCGGCGGGGCCGACCTGCGGCGCGCCGCTGGCGGCGGTCTCGATCAGGATGTTACCGCCCTTGGCGGAGAGGCCGGCGGGGTTGATGAAGCGGGCGAGCTCGATCTGGCCCAGTTCTGTCGGCTCGGTCTGGCCGGCGAGCTGGGCGGAGACGGTGCCGTCGGCGCCAATGGTGATCGACTGGGCGCCTTCCGGCACCTGGATCGCGGGCTGCAACGGCATGCCGTCAGAGGTCACGATCTGGCCCTCGGCCGACAGGTTGAAGCTGCCGGCGCGGGTGTAGCCGATCGTGCCGTCGGGCAAGGTCACCTGGAAGAAGCCGTCACCCTCGATGGCGAGGTCGAGCGGATTGTCGGTGGTGGCGAGCGCGCCCTGGCTGTTGACGCGGGCGGTGCCGGTCATCTCGACGCCGGAGCCCAGCGACAGGCCGGTCGCATAGCGGTTCTCGGCCGAGGCTGGAGCGCCGGGCGCGGTCATGATCTGATAGGCGAGCGTCTCGAAGTTCGCGCGGTCGCGCTTGAACCCCGTCGTGTTCACGTTCGCCAGATTGTTGGCGATGACGCGCATCCGGGCCGACTGGGCGTCGAGGCCGGTGCGGGCGACATGGAGGGCGGCATTTGTCATCTTGGACTCCTAAGCAATGATCAGCTGGGCAGGCGCATGAGGTCGGCGGTGGCGCTGTCGAGCTCGCGCGTGGTGGTGATGAGCTTCAATTGCTGGTCCCAGGCGCGGCTCGCTTCGATCATATCGACGAGCGCCTTGGTCGGATTGACATTGGAACCTTCGAGGCTGCCGGAATTGACGCGGGCCAGCGGATCGGATGGCAATGCGCCGCCGCCGACAACGCGGAACAGGCCGTCGAGGCCCTTGGCGACATTGGAGCCGACGGGCGAAGCGAGCTTCAGCCGCCCGACCTGCTGCGGCAGGTTGGGATCGCCGCCGGTCGGCACGATCCAGATCGAGCCGTCCTTGTCGATCTTGACGGAATCGGCGGGCGGCAAGGTGACCGGACCCTGCTCGCCCAGCACGGGGTTGCCCGCGCCGGTGGTGAGAAGGCCGGTGTCGGACAGCTGCAGGTCGCCGCGCCGTGTATAGGCTTCCTCGCCATTGTCCGCCTGGACAGCGAGCAGGGCGTCGCCCTCCATCGCGATGTCGAGGGCGCGGCCGGTCTCGCTCACAGTGCCTTCGCTCATGTCCGCGGCCAGCACCTCTTCCGAGGCGAGGGCGCGGGCGTCGAAACCCTGACCCTCGATCCACAGCGGGCGCTGGTTCGCGATCTCGGCGCGAAAGCCGACCGTGTTCGCGTTGGCGAGGTTGTTCGCCGTCGACGCCTGGCGGGCCATGGCGCCGCGCAGGGCCGACAGCGAAGTGTAGACGAGCCTGTCCATGATCTAGCTACCCATCAGCTCCGGAGGTTCATGATCGCCTGGGTCATCTGATTGCCCGTCTCGATGGCCTTGGCGTTGGCCTGGAAGTTGCGCTGCGCGGAAATGAGCGCGACCAGCTCCTCGGTGATATCGACATTGGCGCGTTCCAGAGCGCCGGCCTGGATGCGGCCGATGCCGTCCTCGCCGGCACCGCCGACCGTGGGATCGCCGCTCTGGCCGGTGACCGACCAGCGGGCATCGCCAAGCTGCTTGAGGCCCTCGGGATTGGTAAAGTTGGCCATGGCGAGCTTGCCGACGGCACTGGTCTCGCCGTTCGAGAAGGTCGCCGTGACGAGGCCTTCGTCGTTGATCGTGACGTCGCTCAGGGTGCCGGCCGCGAAGCCGTCCTGGTTGAGCGTGCGCTGGGTGAAGGGTCCTGCCGCCTGGTCGGTGGCGCCGAGGTCGAGCGTCAGGTTCAACGGCGCCGAGGCGCCGGCCGGATAGACCGGGTCGAAGGTGACCGGGCCGGCGGGCGCGGTGCGGTTGCCGGCGGCGTCGAACTGCATCGCGACCGGGCCGGGCGTCGCTTCCTCGGCGCCGACGAACAGGCGGGCTTCCCAGGTACTGGGCGTCGCGTCGCCGGTGCGCGTGTAATAGACGGTCGCCGAGATCGGGTTGCCGGCGCTGTCATAGACGGTCGTTTGGGTCGAATGATTGTAACTGTTCGGATCCAGACGATCGAAGGTGTAGGGGTTGGCGGCCGTGTAGACGGGACGATCGGCGGGAAGGTCCGCGTTCGCCGGCAGCGAGACGGTGAGGTCGATAAGGGTCGTCGCGTTCGGCACACCCGACGTCTGCGGAATCTGGATGTTGGTCGCGGCGGATAGGCCCGTCGCGGTGACGTTGCCATCCGCATCGACCGGTAGGCCCTGGACGTAGCCGCCGTTGGAATCGACCAGGAAGCCGTCGGCGTCGGTCTTGAACTTGCCGTTGCGCGTGAAGGCGGTGTTGCCGCCGGTCAGCTCGTCGCGGGTGATGAAGAAGCCCGAGCCGGCGATGGCGAGGTCGAGCTCGCGCGAGGTCGCCTCGAAGCCGCCCTGGTTGAACTGCTGCTCGATATTCTTGAGGCGCGTGCCGTTGCCCGGCGTTGTGCGCGACGACGAGATGATGTCGCCGAATTCTGTCCGGCTCTTCTTGAAGCCGTAGGAGCCGACATTGGCGATATTGTTGGCGACGGTGCCAAGCTCCGTCTGGGCGCCCTTGAGGCCGGAAAGCGAGGTGTAGAAGGACATTGGGGTAGCTCCCTCAGAAAGTGAATGCGTTAGGCGAGACGGATGGCTTCTTCGGGCGCGAGCGCCCCAAGGGCGGTGAGAAGCTGGGTGGCGCCGCCATTGGCCGGCGACTGGATGCCGGTGACGGTGGCCCAGGTGGCGAGGACAGGCGTCGCCGCCTCGCCCTTGACCGTGGCGTTGACGACGATTTTGAGCGGGCCGGTGGCGGCGGCCTCGCCGGCGGCGTCCTTGCCGTTCCAGGCGAAGGGCACCGTGCCGGCGCTCTGCGCGCCAAGCTGTTCGGAATGGACGACCGCGCCGGTCGCGTCGACATAGGAGATGATGACGTCGTCGGCGCCTTCGGGCAGCGCGATCTCGCCCGCATAGCCGCCGTCCTTGCCGGGAACGGCGACGTCGGAGGCGACGAGGACGGACCGGCCTATCCAGCTGGCGGCGTCATTCAGACGGCCGGGCGAGGCCATGTTTTCGACCAGCGCCTTCAGGCTCGCGTTCATCTCGGCGATGCCGGCGACCTGGCTGAACTGCGCCATCTGGGCGACCATTTGGGTGTTGTCCATCGGGTTGAACGGGTCCTGGGTGGTGAGCTGCTTGGTCATCAGCCGCAGGAAGTCGTTCTGGTCCATCGAGCCGACCGGCTTGGACGTCGTGGGCACGCCCATCAGCGTGACCGTATTGTCGGTGATCGTTGTCATTGGCCGAGCCTCAAGGTGTCGAGGGTAAGGGTCTTGGCGGTCTGGAGGACCTGCACATTGTTCTGATACTGGCGGGCGGTCTCGACCATCTCGACCAGCTCGGCGGCGGTATCGACGCCGGCGGCCCAGACATTGCCGTTCTCGTCGGCCAGCGGATGATCGGGCGCGTGGCGCATCTCGGGGTCCTTGCCGGCCTCGACAACGCGGTCGACGGCGACGGTGGCGACGCCCTCGCTATTGGTGACGGTGCGGAACACCGGCTTCAAGGCACGGAAGGCATCTTCCTTGCTGCCCGAGACGGAGCCGGCATTGGCGAGGTTCGAGGCCGTAGTGTTGAGGCGCACCAGCTGGGCGGACATGGCCCGGCCGGCGATGTCGAAGACCGAGAAGGGCTTTTCCATCTCTTATTCTCCCTTCAGCGCGCGCTTGAGGGTGTTGATGCGACCTTCCAGGAAGGAGAGAGTCGTGCGGTACTGGACCGCATTTTCCGCGAAGAGGGTCTGTTCGGTGGAAAGCTCCACCGTGTTGCCGTCGAGCGAGGGCGTGACGGGCACGCGATAGGCGATGGCGGCGTCGACCGCGTCCTTGGCCGTGCGGCCGTTGGTCGCCAGTTCGAGCGCCTTGCCGAAATCTATGTCGCGCGCCTTGTAATTGGGCGTCGCGGCATTGGCGATGTTGGACGCCAGCATCTCCAGGCGCTGCGAGCGCAGCGCCAGCGCGGCTCCATGGATGCCGAAGATGCCGTTGCCGTCGGCCATTTCTTGCTACCCCCTAAAGTCCTTCCTCGACCTGTCGTTATCCTGACGGACAGGCCTGTCGGGCCGACTTGCTGCAATGGCCGTGCCAATTCGGCGCGGCTATGCAAAAGGCCGTGCTTTTCATGGGCCTGGGCCGAGCGGCGGCAAATCCTTGCCGGCGGGCGGCAAAATCTTGCCGTTCGAGACGGCGAGGTGGGGAGAGTAGGTTTATGCTCGAGCTGGCCGCGCGCCTGCTGGATCCGACGGCGCTGGCGCTGGTCCTGGGAGGGACGGTGGCGACGGCGGCGATGCGCGGCACCAAGCAGGAAGTGGCCCGCGCCGTGGCGGCTCTCAAGCCTCTCTTCCGGGCGCGGCCGGCCGCCGAGGCCCTGACCGCGCAGCGCGCCGTCCGCGCGATCGAGAGGATCGTCGAATTCAAGGGCATCGCCTGCGCCGACCATGTGAAGACCAACAGCACCTTCATGCGCCGCGCCGCCATCCATCTCGCCGACGCGCCCACGGCGGACTGGTTCGCCGCCTGGGCGAAGAAGGAACTGGAGGAGCGGGCCGCACGGCACGAAAGCGCCGTCTCCTTCTGGCGTGCCGCGTCCGACAGCGCCCCCGCCATGGGCATGATCGGCACGGTCGTCGGCCTCGTCGGCATGTTCATCGCGATGGACGATCCGGCGACGATCGGCCCGGCCATGGCACTGGCGCTTCTCACGACCCTCTATGGGCTGTTCGTCTCCGCCGTCATCGCGACGCCGATCGCGGGGCGGCTGGAGCGGCTGTCGATCGCCGAGCGGCGCTGGCAGGTGGCCGCGCTCGCCCGCCTCGAAGCGCTCGCCCGGGAGGAGGCGCCCGCCACCACTAGTGGGTGGCTGCTACGCCGCGCGCGAGCGGCCGGATGACGCCAACACCGGTTTCGCGATGGGCGGTGAGCTTCGCCGACCTGGCGCTGCTGCTGCTCGGCTTCTTCGTCCTGCTTTATGCCGGGCGGGCGGACGTGCGGGACGTAGCCGAGCGCGCCCGAGCGGCTCTGGACAGCGAGGCGGCCGTCGCGGACGAGGTCTTCGACTGGGCGGGGACATCGTTGTTCGCGAGCGGCGAGGCGCGCCTTACCGACTCCGCGCGCGCGGAGCTGGTGAAGATCGGCAAGGCAGCGGCGCGGAAGGGCAGGACGGTCCGCATCGAAAGCTTCG
>NZ_DATCYB010000084.1:0-16638 GCF_036570505.1 Allosphingosinicella sp.
CCGTGAGGCGCGGCCCATCTACACCCACAGCGCGCAGACCGTGGCCAACGGCCTCGCGCTACCCTTCGCGGCTTTCCTGGGCTATGCGATCATGCTCTGGCGCCTCCGCAAGGACAGGGCGGCGCTCGTTCCCTGGGCGGCGCCGGCGCTGCTGTCCCTGATCGCGACCGCGCTCCTCTTCTGGCAGACGCGCGCGACTCCCGCCGCACAACTCCTTGCCATCCCCGGCGCGACCGCGCTGGCGTGGCTCGTCGTCGTCTGGAGCTGGTCGATCCGTAACCCGGCGCTGCGCTTCGCCGTCATGCTCGGCGCGTTCCTGCTCATCTCCGGCACCGCCATCCAGTCGGCGGTGCGGGCCTTTCCCGAACCGGTGAACAACCGGATGAAATCGGTTCGCGTCGCCAACTGGAAATGCCCCACCCTAGCCGCGCTGAAGCCCGTGGCGCTTGAGCCGAAAGGCTATGTACTGACCCATGTCGACCTGGGGCCGAGGCTCATCGCGGTTACCCATCATGACGCCGTCGCCGGTCCCTATCATCGTAACGAGGCCGACATTCTCGACGTGATGCGCGCCTTTCGCGGGTCGGCCGAGAATGCGCGGGCGACGGTCATGCGGCGCGGCATCGATTATGTGCTGATCTGTCCCGGCCTGTCGGAATCGACAATCTATCGCTCGCGGGCGCCCAAGGGCTTCTATGTCCAGCTTTCGCGCGATCAGGTGCCGGACTGGCTGGAGCGCGTCGAGCTGCCCGAGGATTCGCCCTACAGGATGTGGCGGGTGGTCAGACGCTGAAGCTGACCGATATGCCGTCGATCACGAACTGGGCGGCGAGCGCGGCGAGGATGACTCCGAGCAGGCGGGTGATCATCGCTTCCATCTTGTGGCCGAGGAGGCGCATCAGCGGCCCCGCCATCAGCAACGCGATCATGGTCAGCAGCAGGATAGCGGCGAGCGCGCCGAGCACGATGAACGATTCCTCGATGCCGTTGCTCTGTGCCATCAGCAGCATGATCGACGCGATCGAGCCCGGGCCGGCGATCATGGGAATAGCCATCGGGAAGACCGAGATGTCCTCGATCTCCGGCGTCGCATTGATCTCCTGCGCCCGGTTCTCACGCCGTTCGGTACGCTTCTCGAACACCATCTCCAGCGCGATCAGGAACAGCATGATGCCGCCGGCGATGCGGAAGGCGGCGAGGCTGACGCCGAGGGCCGAGAGCAGGTCCTCGCCGAACAGGCCGAAGAAGAGGAGGATGGCGGCGGCGATCAGGACCGACCGGATCGCCATCGCCCGCCGCTGCGGCGCCGTCGCGCCCTGGGTCAGGCTGGCGAAGATCGGCGCGCATCCGGGCGGATCGATGATGACGAAGAAGGTCACCAGCGCCGATGTGAGAAGCTCGATCAAAGGCGCTCGCTCCCGCAGGCGCAACGAGAGCTCATAACCCCTCGGGTGCCGGGAGCCCCGCCCGCGCATGGGCGGCGACCAGCGTGTTGCGAAGAAGGACGGCGATGGTCATCGGTCCCACGCCGCCGGGAACGGGCGTGATGGCGCCGGCGACCTCGGAGGCGCTCTCGAATTCGACGTCACCGACCAGCCGCGTCTTGCCCTCGCCGATCTGGATTCGGTTGATACCGACATCGATCACGGTAGCGCCGGGCTTCAGCCAATCGCCCCTGATCATCTGCGGCCGTCCGACCGCAGCGACGACGATGTCGGCGCGGCGGACGACGCCGGGCAGATCGCGGGTGCGGCTGTGGGCGACGGTGACGGTGCAATTCTCCTGGAGGAGAAGCTGTGCCATCGGCTTGCCGACGATGTTGGAGCGGCCGACCACCACGGCGTCGAGGCCGGACAAGTCGCCGAGCCGGTCCCTTAGCAGCATCAGGCAGCCGAGCGGGGTGCAGGGGACGAGCGCTTCCTCGCCGACGGCCAGGCGACCCGCGTTTATGACGTGAAAGCCGTCAACATCCTTGGCCGGATCGATGGTCGAGATCACGGCCTTCTCGTCGACGCCCTTGGGGAGCGGGAGCTGGACGAGGATGCCGTCCACGGCCTCATCGGCATTGAGCCGTTCCACGAGAGCGCTCAGCTCTTCCTGGGTCGTCGTGTCGGGCAGCTTGTGCTCGAAGCTTTCGAGACCCGCGGCCACCATCGCCTTGCCCTTGGAACGGACATAGACCTGGCTCGCCGGATCCTCGCCGACCAGCACGACGGCGAGGCCGGGTTTCCGTCCGGTCGCCTCGACGAAAGCCGGCACGGCCGCGGCGACGCGGGCGCGCAGGGCTTCGGCATAGGCTTTGCCGTCGATGATGGCGGCGGTCATCGGCGTCTCAATAGGCGACGTCGGCCGCGACACCGCTGAGCAGGATGCGAATGACATAGATCAGCAGTAGAACGACCAGCGGGGAGAAGTCGATTCCGCCGAAATCGGGGAGGATGCGGCGAATGGGTCGGTAGAGCGGCTCGGTGATCCGGTCGAGCGCGTTCAGCAGCGAGCGGACGAAGTCGTTGTAGGTGTTGATGACATTGAAGGCGACCAGCCAGGACAGGATTGCCTGGATGATGATGATCCAGGTGAGCACCGTCAGCAGCAGCTGAAGGATGTCGAAGAAGGCAAGCAGCATAGTCTCTCCCCGCGGGTACCGGCTTCGCCATGTAGGGTAGAGGGGCGGGAGGGGCAATGGCGGCCGGGCGAGTCGCCCGCAGGAACAGATTCTGCCAAGCGCGGTTGGTCATTTTCCATGGAGCCGCGAGGCAGGGAGCGGAATTGTGAAAGGCTATGTCGACAATATCGAGACGCGGACTGTCGAGAATGAGGATTTCCGCCGTGTCCTCTATACTGGGAAGCACCTGCAGCTGGTGCTGATGACGCTGAAACCCGGCGAAGAGATCGGCGAAGAGGTGCATGAGGACCGCGACCAGTTCTTCCGTATCGAGGAGGGCCATGGCGAGATCCGGATTGACGGCACCGCCAATGTGGTCGAGGGCGACTTCGCGGTCATCGTGCCCGCCGGCGCCCGCCATAATGTCGTCAATACCGGCAAGAACCCCCTTAGGCTCTATACTCTCTACGGGCCGCCGGAGCATAAGGACGGCGTCGTCCACAAGGACAAGGCGCAGGCTGAGCGCGATCACGACAGCGACCATTTCGACGGGCGGACGACGGAATAGGACGCGACCGCCAGGAGGCCGTTGACCGAGGGCGAGTCCCCCGCTATAGGCCGCCCCTGCCTCGGGGCTGGTGGTGGTTCCTAAACAGACCAGACGCTGCCTTTAACGGGCAAGAGCTTGAACATTGCTGCGCGTTCGCGAAGGGCCTGGGGGGCCGTTATGGCCGCCGGGTTTTTTGTGCATTTTGCGTGACAGTAAAGTAACTTAGATAAGGTGAAGGGCTTCAATGCCGACGATCAATCAGCTGATCCGCAAGGGTCGCGAGCCGCAGAAAGAGCGCTCGAAAGTTCCCGCGATGGAAGCGAATCCGCAAAAGCGGGGCGTTTGCACGCGTGTCTATACGACGACCCCGAAAAAGCCGAACTCGGCGCTGCGCAAGGTGGCCAAGGTCCGCCTGACCAACCAGCGCGAGGTGATCAGCTACATTCCCGGCGAGGGCCACAACCTCCAGGAACATAGCGTCGTCCTCATCCGCGGCGGCCGTGTGCGCGACCTTCCCGGTGTGCGTTACCATGTGCTGCGCGGCGTGCTCGACACTCAAGGCGTCAAGGATCGCCGTCAGTCTCGCTCGAAATACGGCGCCAAGCGTCCGAAGTGACCGAGTGGGCGTAAGCCCACGTAGAGTCACCCCGGCAAAGTCCGGGGTCCGGATGGATCCCGGATCAAATCCGGGATGACGAAACAAGGAAGTAAGCCCCGGACAGGTTCCGGAACCGGCTGAAGAGAGAAGGAAAGTTCGAATGTCACGTCGCCGTCGCCCAGAGAAGCGCGAAATCCTGCCCGATCCCAAATTCGGCGATCTGGTTCTTTCCAAGTTCATGAACAGCGTCATGCTCGACGGCAAGAAGTCCGTCGCGGAAGGCATCGTCTATGGCGCGCTCGACGCGGCCGAGGCGAAGGCCAAGAAGGACCCCATGCAGATCTTTCACGACGCCTTGAACAACATCAAGCCGGGCATCGAGGTCCGCAGCCGGCGCGTCGGCGGTGCGACCTATCAGGTTCCCGTCGAGGTTCGGCCGGAGCGGGCGCAGGCGCTCGCCATCCGCTGGCTGATCACGGCCGCGCGTTCGCGCAGCGAGAACACGATGTCGGCGCGCCTGTCGGGCGAGCTGATGGACGCCGCCAACAATCGCGGCAACGCGGTCAAGAAGCGCGAAGACACGCATCGCATGGCCGAGGCCAACCGCGCCTTCTCGCACTACCGCTGGTAACTGAAATCAACGCCGGGCCGACCCGGCCCTGGAGACAAGACATGGCCCGCAGCCATCCGCTCGAACGCTACCGCAACATCGGCATCATGGCCCACATCGATGCCGGCAAGACGACGACGACCGAGCGCATCCTTTATTATACCGGCAAGTCCTACAAGATCGGCGAGGTCCATGAGGGCACCGCCACCATGGACTGGATGGAGCAGGAGCAGGAGCGCGGGATCACGATCACGTCGGCCGCGACGACCTGCTTCTGGAAGGCCGAGGAGGGCGAAGGCCCCGAGCACCGGATCAACATCATCGACACGCCCGGCCACGTCGACTTCACCATCGAGGTCGAGCGGTCGCTGCGCGTGCTCGACGGCGCGGTCGCCTGCTTCGACGGCGTCGCCGGCGTCGAGCCGCAGTCCGAGACCGTGTGGCGCCAGGCCGAGAAGTACAAGGTTCCCCGCATGTGCTTCGTCAACAAGCTCGACCGCACCGGCGCGAATTTCGAGATGTGCGTCGGCATGATCAAGGACCGCCTCGGCGCTCGTCCGGCCGTGCTCTATCTGCCGATCGGCATCGAGAGCGGCTTCAAGGGCCTGGTCGACCTGGTCAACAATCGCGCGATCATCTGGCTCGAGGAGTCGCTGGGCGCGAAGTTCGAATATCAGGACATTCCGGCAGACCTCGCCGACGAAGCCGCGGCGGCCCGTTCGGAGCTGATCGAGATGGCCGTCGAGCAGGACGACGACGTCATGGAGGCGTATCTGGAGGGCACCGAGCCCGACGCCGCCACCCTGAAGAAGCTCATCCGCAAGGGGACGCTGAACTTCTCATTCGTGCCGGTGCTGTGCGGTTCGGCGTTCAAGAACAAAGGCGTTCAGCCGCTGCTCGACGCCGTCGTCGACTATCTGCCGAGCCCGCTCGACGTGCCCCCGATCAAGGGCGTCAAGCTCGACGGCGAGACCGAGGATACGCGTCCGGCCGACGACAATGCGCCCTTCTCGGCGCTGGCGTTCAAGATCATGAACGACCCGTTCGTCGGCACGCTGACCTTCGCCCGCATCTATTCGGGCAAGCTCGAAACCGCTTCGTCCGTGACCAACTCGGTCAAGGACAAGAAGGAGAAGGTCGGCCGCATGCTGCTGATGCATGCCAACGACCGCGAGGACATCCAGGTGGCCTATGCCGGCGACATCGTCGCCCTGGCGGGCCTCAAGGACACCACGACCGGCGACACGCTGTGCGCGGCCAACGCTCCGATCATCCTCGAGCGGATGGAATTCCCCGATCCCGTCATCGAGGTCGCCGTCGAGCCCAAGACCAAGGCCGACCAGGAGAAGATGGGCGTCGCGCTCAATCGCCTCGCCCGCGAGGACCCGTCGTTCCGGGTAACGTCCGATGCCGAGAGCGGCCAGACGATCATCAAGGGGATGGGCGAGCTCCATCTCGAGATCCTGGTCGATCGCATGAAGCGCGAATTCAAGGTCGAGGCCAATGTCGGCGCGCCGCAGGTCGCCTATCGCGAGTCGCTCGCGAAGAAGGTGGACATCGACTACACCCACAAGAAGCAGTCGGGCGGCTCGGGCCAGTTCGGCAGGATCAAGTTCACGGTCGAGCCGGGCGAACGCGGCCAGGGCGTGATCTTCAAGGACGAAGTCAAGGGCGGCAACGTCCCGAAGGAATATATTCCTTCGGTCGAGAAGGGCATTCGCGAGATCGCCCAGACCGGATCGCTGATCGGCTTCCCGATCATCGATTTCACCGCGACGCTCTATGACGGCGCCTATCATGACGTCGATTCGTCGGCGCTGGCGTTCGAGATCACCGGTCGCGGCGGCATGCGCGAGGCGGCCCAGAAGGCCGGCATCAAGCTGCTCGAGCCGATCATGAAGGTTGAGATCACCACGCCCGAGGACTATCTGGGCGACGTTATCGGCGATCTGAACAGCCGTCGCGGTCAGATTCAGGGCACCGACAGCCGCGGAAACGCACAGATCGTCGAGGCGATGGTGCCGCTTGCGAATATGTTCGGTTACGTTAATGAGCTGCGATCCTTCACGCAGGGCCGCGCTCAATATTCGATGCAGTTCTCGCATTATGAAGAGGTCCCGGCCAACGTCGCCGAGGAAGTGAAAGCCAAGCTCGCCTGACAGGCGGCGGTTCAATAGGTCAAGAAAGACGAGGGTAAGGCAAAATGGCGAAAGCTAAGTTTGAGCGGACGAAACCGCATTGCAACATCGGCACCATCGGTCACGTCGACCATGGCAAGACGTCACTGACGGCGGCGATCACCAAGGTCCTCGCCGAGACCGGCGGCGCGACCTATGTCGATTATGCCAATATCGACAAGGCGCCGGAGGAGCGCGAGCGCGGCATCACCATCTCGACCGCCCACGTCGAATACGAGACCGAGAAGCGCCATTATGCCCACGTCGATTGTCCGGGTCACGCCGACTATGTGAAGAACATGATCACCGGCGCCGCCCAGATGGACGGCGCGATCCTGGTCGTGTCGGCCGCCGACGGCCCGATGCCGCAGACCCGCGAGCACATCCTGCTCGCCAAGCAGGTCGGCGTTCCCGCCATGGTCGTGTTCATGAACAAGGTCGACCAGGTCGACGACGAGGAGCTCCTCGAGCTCGTCGAGCTCGAGATTCGCGAGCTGCTGACCTCGTACGATTTCCCGGGCGACGACATCCCCGTGATCAAGGGCTCGGCCCTCGCCGCGCTTGAAGACAGCGACAAGAAGATCGGCCACGACGCCGTTCTCGAGCTGATGAAGGCGGTGGACGACTATATCCCGCAGCCCGAGCGCCCGCTCGACAAGCCGTTCTTGATGCCGATCGAGGACGTGTTCTCGATCTCCGGTCGCGGCACCGTCGTCACGGGCCGCGTCGAAACCGGCATCGTCAAGGTGGGCGAGGAAGTCGAGATCGTCGGCATCCAGGACACCAAGAAGACGACCGTCACCGGCGTCGAGATGTTCCGCAAGCTGCTCGACCAGGGCCAGGCCGGCGACAATATCGGTGCCCTCATCCGCGGCGTCGGCCGTGACGAGGTCGAGCGCGGCCAGGTCCTGGCCAAGCCCGGCTCGATCACGCCGCACACCGACTTCCAGGCCGAGGTCTATGTCCTTTCGAAGGACGAGGGCGGTCGTCACACGCCGTTCTTCGCCAACTACCGTCCGCAGTTCTACTTCCGCACGACCGACGTGACGGGCGAAGTGGTCCTGCCGGAAGGCACCGAGATGGTCATGCCCGGCGACAATGTGAACCTGGGTGTGAAGCTGATTGCTCCGATCGCCATGGACCAGGGCCTGCGCTTCGCCATTCGCGAAGGCGGCCGGACCGTCGGCGCGGGGGTTGTCGCCAGCATCTCGAAGTAATATAGGGCGTCAGCCGCGCGGGTCTTCTAAGATTCGCGCGGCTCGCTTTTTAGTTTGAGTATCGGCCGAACCGGGGCCCTGAAGGCTCCGGTGAGGCTTTGTTTTTATTGCCCCATCAAGGGGTTGGCTCTTTCGCATCGGTAGTGGACATGGAAACGCAGAATATCCGCATTCGCCTGAAGGCGTTCGATCATCGTGTGCTCGATCAGGCCACGGGCGACATCGCCGACACCGCTCGGCGTACGGGTGCTCTTATTCGCGGCCCCATTCCGCTGCCGACGCGCATCGAGAAGTTCACCGTCAACCGTTCGCCGCACATCGACAAGAAGTCGCGCGAGCAGTTCGAGGTGAGGACATACAAGCGGCTGCTGGACATCGTGCAGCCCACCCCGCAGACGGTCGATGCTTTGATGAAGCTCGATCTCGCCGCGGGTGTTGATGTCGAAATCAAATTGGCTTGAGCCAGTTTGCCTTTAGCCCGGGGAAAGCCGGGGTCGGGGAGAAGGGTTGAGCCTTTTCTTCCCTAAGATACCAGCTTTCGCTGGCATGACGAAAGCTCTCCCGCTAGGGGAGCACGAGATTAGGGATACCGCACGGACACATGTCCGTGGTCTGCGTCCCCCGCATTCCGGCCTTGGCCGGAAATAGCCCAAGCGGGGCACGTATCTTTTCATGGGCTGGCACGCCCGCGGCAGCATCGGCTCTCGCGGGCCTCTGTTTAAGGAGTTTGGTCATGCGCACTGGCGTGATCGCGAAGAAAATGGGGATGACCCGCCTGTTCCAGGAGGACGGCCGCCACGTGCCGGTCACCGTCCTGGCACTCGACAATGTTCAGGTCGTCGCGCGCCGTGAGGCCGGTCGCGACGGCTATGTCGCCGTCCAGATCGGCGCCGGCACGGCCAAGGCCAAGAACCTCAGCAAGCCGCAGCGCGGTCATTTCGGCAAGGCCGAGGTGGAGCCGAAGGCGCGCGTAGCCGAATTCCGGGTCGCCGAGGACGCGCTCCTCGACGTCGGAGCCGAAATCACCGCCGACCATTATGTCGCCGGCCAGATGGTCGACATCCAGGGCATAACGCAGGGCAAGGGTTTCGCCGGCGGCATGAAGCGCTGGGGCTTCGGCGGCATGCGCGCCACCCACGGCGTTTCGGTCTCGCACCGCGCGCTCGGTTCGACCGGTCAGCGCCAGGATCCCGGCCGCGTCTTCAAGAACAAAAAGATGGCCGGCCATATGGGTGCGCGCAACCGCACCCAGCAGAATCTCGAAGTCGTCCGCACCGACGCCGATCGCGGCCTTATCTTCGTGAAGGGCTCCGTGCCCGGTCACAAGGGTGGCTGGCTGTTGGTCAAGGACGCGGTCAAGATCGCTCGTCCGGACGGCGTGCCCTATCCAGCGGGCCTCAAGGCGCTCGCCAAGGAAATGGAGCATGAGGAAGCCCCGGCCGGCATGGTCGAGGAAGCCGCCACCCACGAAATCCCGGCCCTCCCGGGTGCCGAGGAAGTAGCGGCCGGCGCGGCTGAGGCTGACGCCCATGCGGCCGAGGCAGCCGCCGCCGAGGCGACCGCTGCTGAAGACAAGAAGGACGAGGGCGAACAGCCGGCGGCCGACGAAAGCAAGGAAAGCTAAGTCATGAAGGTCAAGGTTCAGAACCTCGACGGCGGCAAGGCCGGCAGCGACATCGAGCTCAAGGACGAGATTTTCGCCGTTGAGCCGCGCGCCGACATCCTGCACCGCGTCGTCACCTGGCAGCTCGAGAAGCGCCGCGGCACCGCCCGCGCCGCCCGTGAGCGTTCGGATGTCGCCCGCACCGGCAAGAAGTTCGGCCGCCAGAAGGGCGGCGGCACGGCGCGTCACGGCGATCGCCGGGCCCCGATCTTCGTCGGTGGCGGCAAGGCCCATGGCCCCCGCGTTCGCGACTTCAACCCGTCGCTGAACAAGAAGGTCCGCGCGCTCGGTCTCAAGATGGCGCTCAGCAGCAAGGCCCGCGACGGCAAGCTGATCGTGATGGACAATCTCGACGTCAAGGAAGCGAAGACCAAGGCGCTCGCCGAACAGCTCGGCAAGCTGGGCTTCGGCAAGAATGCCCTCGTCATCGACGGGGACGCGCTGAACGTCGGCTTCGCCCACGCTTCGTCCAACCTCAGGGAGATCAACCTCCTCCCGGCGGTCGGCGCGAACGTCTACGACATTTTGAAGCATGAGACTTTGGTGCTGACGCGCGCCGCGGTCGAGAAGCTGGAGGCACGTTTCAATGGCTAAGAAGCCTGCCAAGACGGCGGTCGACATCAACCATTATGATGTCGTTCTCGCCCCGCACATCACCGAGAAGTCGACCTTGCTCTCCGAGCATAATGCGGTTGTCTTCAAGGTCGCTGGCGACGCCACCAAGCCGCAGATCAAGGCGGCTGTGGAAGCCTTGTTCAGCGTCAAGGTGACGGGCGTCAACACGCTTACCCAGAAGGGCAAGGCCAAGCGTTGGAAGGGTCGTCCCTACACGCGGTCCGACATGAAGAAGGCGATCGTGACGCTGGCCGAGGGCCAGTCCATCGACGTCACCACCGGTATCTGAGGCTAGGGAAACATGGCACTCAAGACACATAATCCGACCAGCCCGTCGCGGCGCGGCCTGATCCTCGTCGACAAGTCGGCGCTGTGGAAAGGGAAGCCCGTCAAGGCGCTGACCGAAGGCAAGCGCAAGACCGGTGGCCGCAACAACAAGGGCCATGTGACGTCGCGCGGCATCGCCGGCGGTCACAAGCAGCGTTATCGCTTTATCGACTTCAAGCGTCGCAAGTGGGACATGCCGGCCACCGTCGAGCGGCTGGAATACGACCCCAACCGCACCGCCTTCATCGCCCTGGTGAAGTATGAGGACGGCGAGGTCTCCTACATTCTCGCGCCGCAGCGTCTGGCGCCGGGCGATAGCATCGTCGCCGGCAAGAAGGTCGACGTGAAGCCGGGCAACGCAATGGAACTGGGCCAGATGCCGGTCGGCACCATCGTCCACAATGTGGAGATGAAGCCGGGCAAGGGCGGCCAGATCGCCCGCTCGGCCGGCACCTATGTGCAGGTCGTCGGCCGTGACCGCGGCATGGTCATCGTCAGGTTGAATTCAGGCGAGCAGCGTTATCTGCGCGCGGATTGCATGGGCACGGTGGGCGCGGTTTCGAACCCCGACAACCAGAACCAGAATTTCGCCAAGGCGGGCCGCACGCGCTGGAAGGGCCGTCGTCCGCTGACCCGGGGCGTCGCCAAGAACCCGGTCGATCACCCGCACGGCGGCGGTGAAGGCCGGACTTCGGGCGGTCGCCATCCGGTGACCCCGTGGGGCAAGCCGACCAAGGGTGCTCGCACCCGCAAGAACAAGGCGACGGACAAGATGATCATCCGTTCGCGTCACGCGAAGAAGAAGAGGTAAGCAATGGCCCGCTCCGTCTGGAAAGGACCGTTCGTCGAGCTGTCGCTGCTGAAGAAGGCAGAGACCGCGCAGGAGGCCGGTGGCCGCGCCCCGATCAAGACCTGGTCGCGCCGCTCCACCATTCTCCCGCAGTTCGTCGGGCTGACGTTCAACGTCTACAATGGCCGGAAATTCGTTCCCGTCTCGGTGAACGAGGACATGGTCGGCATGAAGCTGGGCGAGTTCGCTCCGACCCGCTTCTTCCCGGGCCACGCGTCCGACAAGAAGGGCAAGAGGTAAGCCATGGGTAAAGAGGCAGCCCCCCGCAAGGTCGGCGACAACGAGGCGCTCGCGGTCGGCACGACCATCCGTGGCTCGGCGCAGAAGCTCAATCTCGTCGCGGCCCTGATCCGCGGCCGGAAGGCGGAAGACGCATTGAACATCCTAACCTTCTCCAAGAAGGCGATGGCCGTGGACGTCCGCAAGGTTCTCGCCTCGGCGATCGCCAATGCGGAGAATAATCACAATCTCGACGTCGACGCTCTGGTCGTCGCCGAGGCGAGCGTCGGCAAGAGCATCTCGATGAAGCGCTGGACGGCGCGTGCGCGCGGCCGTTCGAGCCGCATCGTCAAGCCGTTCAGCCGCGTGCGCATCGTCGTTCGCGAGCAGCAGGAAGCGTAAACATGGGTCAGAAATCCAATCCGATCGGCCTCAGGCTGCAGATCAACCGGACCTGGGACAGCCGCTGGTACGCCGAAGGCGCCGATTACAGCCGGCTGCTGCTTGAAGACATCAAGATCCGCAAGTTCATCATGAAGACGATCCCGCAGGCCGCGATCTCCAAGGTGGTCATCGACCGCCCGGCCAAGCTTTGCCGCGTCTCCATCTATGCCGCGCGCCCCGGCGTGATCATCGGCAAGAAGGGCGCGGACATCGAGAAGCTTCGCAAGAAGCTCGGCGAAATGACGTCCAGCGACGTGTCGCTGAACATCGTCGAGATCCGCAAGCCCGAGATCGACGCCAAGCTCGTCGCCCAGGGCGTCGCCGACCAGCTCGAGCGCCGCATCGCCTTTCGCCGCGCCATGAAGCGCGCGGTGCAGTCGGCGCTTCGTCTGGGCGCCGAGGGTATCCGGATCACCTGCGGCGGCCGCCTCGGCGGCGCCGAGATCGCGCGCACGGAATGGTATCGCGAAGGCCGCGTTCCGCTCCACACGCTGCGCGGCAATGTCGATTATGCCGAGGCGACCGCCCACACCGCCTATGGCGTGTGCGGCGTCAAGGTCTGGATCTTCAAGGGCGAGATTCTGGGCCACGACCCGATGGCTCAGGATCGGCTGATGATGGAAGCCCAGACCTCCGGCGTGCGTCCCGCGCGCGACGATCGTCGTTAACCGGCGCCGCTAAGGAACAAGAACAATGTTGCAACCAAAACGCACCAAGTTCCGCAAGGCCTTCAAGGGTCGGATTTCGGGCAACGCCAAGGGCGGCACCGATCTGAACTTCGGCGCCTATGGCCTGAAGGCCATGGAGCCGGAGCGGATCACCGCACGGCAGATCGAAGCGGCGCGCCGCGCGATCACGCGCCACATACGCCGCCAGGGCCGGTTGTGGATCCGCATTTTCCCGGACGTGCCGGTTTCCAAGAAGCCGGCCGAAGTCCGCCAGGGCAAGGGCAAGGGCAGCCCCGAATATTGGGCCGCCCGCGTGAAGCCCGGCCGCATCCTGTTCGAGCTGGACGGCGTTCCCGGCCCGCTCGCCAAGGTCGCCTTCGAGCGCGCGGCCGAGAAACTGCCGATCAAGACCAAGGTGGTCGCCCGCCTCGGTGAATCGGTGCTTGAGGAAGCATAAGAGATGGCCAAGATCGACGATCTCAAGACCAAGACCGACGACCAGCTTTCCGACCAGCTGGGCGAGCTGAAGCGCGAGCAGTTCAACCTGCGCTTCCAGAGCGCCACGAACCAGCTCGAAAAGCCGTCGCGGGTCCGCGAAGTGCGCCGCAGCATCGCGCAGATCAAGACCTTGCAGGGCGAGCGCAACCGCGCCGCTCAGAAGGGTTAAGGAGTTACCATGCCGAAGCGCATTCTGACCGGGACCATCGTGTCCGACAAGACCGACAAGACCGTGGTGGTGAAGGTCGAGCGGCGGGTGAAGCACCCGCTCTACGGCAAGATCATCAGGCGGTCGAAGAAGTATCATGCCCATGACGAGGGCAATGAGTTCAAGGCCGGCGAGACCGTCCGCATCGAAGAGACGCGGCCGATCTCGAAGCTGAAGACCTGGAAGGTGATCGATCGCGTGGATACCCACGCAACGCCTGAAAAGGCCGACGTCGCGTAATTAGTTGAAGCTGATCGCCGGGCGGATCCCGGTTGAAGTGAGAAAAGGAATGGATCGATGATCCAGATGCAGTCTAACCTTGAGGTCGCCGACAATTCCGGCGCCAAGCGCGTTCAGTGCATCAAGGTGCTTGGCGGTTCGAAGCGGCGTTTCGCCGGCGTCGGCGATATCATCGTCGTCTCCGTCAAGGAAGCGGCGCCGCGCGGCCGCGTGAAGAAGGGCGACGTCCACAAGGCCGTCATCGTCCGTACCGCGAAGGACATCCACCGCGCCGACGGGTCGACTATCCGCTTCGATTCCAACGCGGCCGTCCTCGTCAACGCCAATGCCGAGCCGATCGGAACCCGTATCTTCGGCCCGGTCGTCCGCGAACTGCGCGCGAAGAAGCATATGAAGATCATCTCGCTCGCGCCGGAGGTTTTGTAAGATCATGGCTGCCGCGAAGATCAAGAAAGGCGACAAGGTCGTCGTCCTGTCCGGCAAGGACAAGGGCAAGCATGGCGAGGTCACCAAGGCGTTCCCGAAGGATGGCAAGGTGATCGTGTCGGGCGTGAACATTATCACCCGCCACAGGAAGCCGACGCAGGTCAACCCGCAGGGCGGGCTCGAGCGCGCCGAGGCGCCGCTGCACATATCGAAAGTCGCGCTTCAGGACCCCAAGACCGGCAAGGCCACGCGCGTCCGGTTCGAGGTCAAGGGCGACAAGAAGGTCCGCGTTGCCGTGCGGTCCGGGGAGACGATCAATGGCTGAAGCCCAGAAGCAGGCGGCCTACATGCCGCGTCTGCGCAAGGATTATGACGAGCGCATCGCCAAGGCGATGACGGAGAAGTTCGGCTACAAGAACCGCATGGAGGTTCCTCGGCTCGAAAAGATTGTCATCAACATGGGCGTCGGCGAGGCGACCCAGGACAAGAAGAAGGTCGATACGGCGGCTCAGGAAATGGAGCTGATCGCGGGCCAGAAGCCGGTCATCACCAAGGCCAAGAAGTCTATCGCCCAGTTCAAGCTGCGCGAGGGCATGCCAATCGGCGTCAAGGTCACGCTCCGCCGCGAACGGATGTACGAGTTTCTGGACCGCCTGGTGACGGTCGCGCTGCCGCGCGTCCGCGACTTCCGCGGCCTCAACCCCAAGTCGTTCGACGGCCGGGGCAATTACGCGATGGGTCTCAAGGAGCAGATCGTGTTCCCCGAGATCAACTATGACCGCATCGACAAGGTGCGCGGCATGGACGTCATCGTCACCACCACCGCGAAGACGGACGAGGAAGCGCGCGAGCTGCTGCGCCTCTTCAACTTCCCCTTCCCGAAGGTGGAAGAAGAAAAGCAGGCTGCATAACCATAACGTGTCCCGGCGAAGGCCGGGTCCAGCCCCAGCGCAGCTGGGTCCCGGCTTTCGCCGGGAAATTAGACAAGGAAGGCGAGAACTTAAGTCATGGCGAAACTGAGTTCGATCAACAAGAATGAGCGTCGCAAGAAGCTGGTCAAGAAATATGCCGGCCAATATGCGAAGCTGAAGGCGATCGCGGACGATGAGTCCAAGGACGACACGGAGCGTCTGATCGCGCGTCTGAAGATGGCTGAGATCCCGCGCAATGCGAACCCGACCCGGGTCCGCAACCGCTGCCAGGTGACTGGCCGCCCGCGCGCTGTTTATCGCAAATTCGGACTGTCGCGGATCATGCTGCGGGAACTGGGCAACAAGGGCCTGATCCCCGGCCTCACGAAGTCCAGCTGGTAAGGTATAGACTATGCCATTGACCGATCCCCTGGGTGATATGCTCACCCGCATCCGCAACGGCCAGCAGGCGCGCAAGGACAGCGTGGTAAGCCCCGCGTCCAAGCTGCGCGTCCGCGTGCTGGAAGTGCTCCAGCGCGAAGGCTATATCCGCGGTTACAGCGAAGAAGCGATGGGCCCCGCCAAGGGCCTTCGCATCGAGCTCAAATATTTCGAGGGCCAGCCCGCGATCCAGCATCTGTCCCGGATTTCGAAGCCCGGCCGCCGCGTCTATTCGGGAAGCCAGGAGCTGCCCCGCGTGCGCAACGGCCTCGGCATCACCATCGTCTCGACGCCCAAGGGTGTTCTGTCCGACGCGGAAGCGCGCGACCAGAATGTCGGTGGCGAGGTGCTGGCGGAGGTATTCTGATCATGAGCCGCATTGGAAAAGTACCTGTCGCGCTGCCGAGCGGCGTTTCGGCCACGGCCGAGGGTGACGTGCTGACGGTCAAGGGGCCGAAGGGCACGCTGACCATGGCGATGCTCGAGGACATCAGCTACGGCATCGAGGACGGCCGGATCGTCGTGAAACCGGCAAACGAGACCAAGCGGGCGCGTTCCTTCTGGGGCATGCATCGCACTTTGGTGCAGAACCTGGTGACGGGCGTGACCGAGGGCTTCTCGAAGACCCTCGAGATCACCGGCGTCGGCTATCGCGCCGCGGCCCAGGGCAAGAACCTGCGTCTGCAGCTCGGCTACAGCCACGACGTGAACATCGCCGTGCCGGAAGGCCTGGAGGTGAAGACCCCGGATCAGACCACGGTCGAGATTTCGGGCATCGATCGCCAGAAGGTCGGCCAGCTGGCCGCCGAGATCCGGCGTTGGCGCAAGCCGGAGCCCTACAAGGGCAAGGGCATCAAATATCGCGGCGAGTACATTTTCCGCAAGGAAGGCAAGAAGAAGTAAGCCATGGCGAAACTCTCTCTCTTCGATCGGCGCCGTCAGCGCGTCCGCACGTCGCTCCGCAAGCGTGGCGGCGACAAGCCCCGTTTGTCGGTCCATCGCTCGGGCCGGCACATTTATGCCCAGGTCATCAACGACGTCGAGGGGCGCACCGTCGCCGCCGCGTCGACCCTGGACAAGGACGGCAAGGGCCAAAAGGGCACCAAGACTTCCGGCGCGACCGCCGAGTCCGCGCAGGATGTGGGCCGCCGGATCGCCGAGCGCGCGAAGGCCGCCGGCGTCACCAAGGTAATTTTCGACCGTGGCGGTTTCCTGTTCCACGGCCGCGTGAAGGCTCTCGCCGATGCCGCGCGCGAAGGCGGATTGGAGTTTTAAATGGCTGACGAAAAGAACCAGGGCCCCGAAGCAACCGCTCCGGCCACGGACGCCGGCCAGCCGGCCGAAGCGGCTCCGGCGGTCGAGGCGGTCGAG
>NZ_DATCYB010000085.1:0-67089 GCF_036570505.1 Allosphingosinicella sp.
GCGGTGGTCCAGCCAAGGCGGGGAATGGCGATGGAACGCCTCCCGGAAAGGTCGGTGCGCGAGGCGATGATCTGCCGCTCCTCCATCCAGGCGAGGAGTCTACGGACGCGCGCGGGGGAACTGGTGCCATAGGCCTCGGCCAAGGCTTCGTCCGATGGGCAGGGCGAGCCCTCCCGCGCAGCCCGGGCGACAAGGAGGAAGGGCGCCAGTATGTCCTCCGGCAGCTCCGCGCCGATAGCGAGAGTAGGCTCCCATTCCTCACACAGATCGAGAATGCCGGCTCGCGCCATCGCGAGGCGGCGGCGGAAGCCGGCGAGGTCGAGTGGCGGCAGACCCAGGCGCCGCATCCGGCAGCGGAGCACGAAATCCTGATAGAGAGCCGGAACGGGCTGGAAGGTCGAGCCCGGCTCCTCGGTCAGCTCGCGCAGGATCCGGGAGACGATGGCCTCCTGCTCCCCCTCGTCGAAGGTCGGAAGGGAGGGCGCCGCGCGGGCTGACTCGGGCGCCGGGATCAGGTCGTCGGCCGGGACGAGCGCGGGTGGCGGCGGTGGGGGAAGCGCTTCCTCGGGCGCGGGGGCGAGGAGAAGACTCTCCATATCCTCGGCGGCGGACGGGAGTGGCACCAGCTTGGGGCTGCCGCTGCGGGCGGCGGTCTTCACCTCGCCGATGCGCACGCTGATGGGGCGGCGGGAGACGGCGGGACCGAGCGCCAGGAAATGGCCGCGTTCAAGGTCTCGGATGACCTCGGCCTGCCGCCGCTCCATGCCGAGCAGATCGGCCGCGCGCGCCATGTCGATATCGAGGAAAGTGCGGCCCATCAGGAAGTTGGACGCCTCGGCCGCCACGTTCTTGGCGAGCTTGGCGAGCCGCTGCGTGGCGATCACTCCGGCCAGCCCGCGCTTCCTACCCCGGCACATCAGGTTGGTCATCGCGCCCAATGACGCGCGACGGGCCTCGTCGGGGACCTCCCCCGCCGCGGCGGGCGCGAAGACCTGGGCCTCGTCGACGACGACCAGCGCCGGGTACCAATGGTCGCGCGGCGCGTCGAACAAAGCGGAGAGGAAGGTCGCGGCGCAGCGCATCTGCGCCTCCATCTCGAGCCCCTCCAGATTGAGTACGACGGAGGCCCGATGCTCCCGCACCCGAGTGGCAAGCCGGGCGATCTCGGCGAAACTATAATCCGCCGCCTCGATCGCGACATGGCCGAAGGCGTCGGAGAGGGAGACGAAATCGCCCTCCGGATCGATCACCACCTGCTGCACGAGCCCGGCGCTGCCTTCGAGGAGGCGGCGCAGCAGGTGCGACTTGCCCGAACCCGAATTGCCCTGGACCAGGAGGCGGGTGGCGAGGAGCTCCTCCAGGTCCATCGCGACGGCCGCGCCCGAACCGTCCAGCCCCATGTCGATTTTTACAGTCACCAGCCGCTCTTGGCCGATGGGCGGGCCGCTCCGCAAGGGGCATGATCCGCCTGTTGCCAGCCCGTCGCAAGCGGCCTATTTGTCCGCCGGTGAAGCGCTTCCTTCAGCTCCTGACCGCACTGGCCATGCTGCTGGCGCCGCTGACGATGGTCGGCGGCGGCGCGGCGATGGCGATGCCGCATGATATGGCTACCGAAGCCGGAATGGATCATTGCGCCGGCATGGACGAGCCTTCGAAGGACCAGCCACGCGGCGACATCGAATGCATGATGGCCTGCGCGGCGATCCCGCCACTGGCTTCACGATTCGAGGCGCGGCTGATGGCGTCGGCGCCTTTGCCGCGCGCTTTCGTGGCGACCGAAGCCCGCGGCCTCGATCCCGAAGCCGAAACGCCGCCTCCCCGATCCTCCTGAAGCGAATCCCCGATACAGACGCTTTTCAGGAGATTTAGACATGAAGACGCTCATTGCCGCGATCGCGCTGACGATCGCCGTTCCCGCCGCCGCGCAGACCACCGCCGATCCCCACGCCGCCCACAAGACGACCGAGCATGAAGGCCATGAAAAGGGCCAGCATGAGGGCCACATGATGGACTGCTGCAAGGATGCCGACGGCAACGGCAAGATGGACTGCTGCGAGGCGATGGAAAGCGGCGAGGCCGACGAGTCCAAGGCCGGCCACGAAGGCCATCAGATGAAGCATTGACGGGCGCCGGGCGGGGGCTCGGCGCCTCCGCCCACGCTTTCGCGACCGGCGCTTGACCTTGGCATCGTGTCAGGCCTGACAAGGCGCGCCGGACGGCGTTCGGCCGCCTCGGGATTTTGAAATGAACCATATATCCACATGGGACCGCCGCGCGCTGCTGCGCGGCGCCGCGCTCGGTGGCCTCGGCGTCGGGCTTCACGGATTGTTCCCCGCCTGGGCACAGTCGGGAAGCCCTGGCCTCGCCCCACAAATGCCCATCCTCTCGGGCGAGGACATACACCTCAAGGTCGCGCACAGCCCGTTCACGGTCGGCGGCCGCACCGGCCATGCGATCACGATGAACGGCGTTCTCCCGGCCCCACTCATCCGTCTGCGTGAAGGGCAAAATGCCCGCATCCACGTCGAGAACGCGCTCGATGAGGACACGTCCATCCACTGGCACGGCTTCATCCTGCCGTTCCACATGGACGGCGTGCCCGGCATCAGCTTCCCGGGCATCCAGCCAAGGACCACCTTCACCTACGAGTTCCCAGTCATCCAGAACGGCACCTACTGGTATCACAGCCATTCGGGGCTCCAGGAGCAGATCGGCCATTACGGCCCGATCGTCATCGATCCGGTTAATACCGATCCGGTCGCCTCCGACCGCGAGCATGTGATCGTCCTGTCCGACTGGACCTTCCTTCATCCGCACCAGGTGATGGGCAAGCTCAAGAAGCAGGGCGGCTATTTCAACCGTCAGAAGCAGACGCTCGCCGGCCTGCTAGGCGAGGGCGATCCGGAAGAGGCCATGTCCCTCTCCGATCGCCTGATGTGGGGCGGCATGCGCATGGACCCGACCGACATCGCCGACGTGACGGGTTTCACCTATACCTACCTCATCAACGGCCACGGCCCCGCCGAGAACTGGACCGGCCTCTTCCGCCCCGGCGAGCGGGTACGCCTGCGCTTCATCAACGCCTCGGCCATGACCATCTTCAACATCCGCATTCCCGGCCTGCCGATGACCATGGTCAACGCGGACGGGCAAAATGTGCGGCCCGTCGAGGTCGACGAATTCCAGATTTCGGTGGCGGAGACCTACGACGCCATCGTCACGCCGACCGAGGACAAGGCCTTCACCCTCGTCGCGGAATCGATAGACCGCTCGGGTCTGGGTCGGGCGACGCTGGCGCCGCGCATGGGCATGCAAGCGCCGGTTCCGGCGCTAAGGCCACGTCCGACCCTGTCGATGAAGGACATGGGCATGGGTGGGATGGACCACGGCGCGATGAGTCATGGCTCCATGCAGGAAATGGATCACGGCTCCGGCACTGGCGGCATGGACGGAATGAGCCACGACATGCGCGACAAGTCGCTCGTTCCGCCCGACGTGAAGGTCGGCGTCGGCGTCGACATGATCGCGCCGATGCCGGTCGACCGCACCGGCGACCGGCCGCTGGGCCTGGAGGACGTGCCGCACCGCGTCCTCACCTACCACGACCTCGCGCCGCTGACGCCGTTCCACGACACACGCGAGCCGACCCGCAGCGTCGACATCCACCTCACCGGCAACATGGAACGCTTCATGTGGTCGTTTGACGGCAGGAAGATGAACGAAGGGGCCGAGCCGATCCGCTTCGCCCTGGGCGAGCGCGTCCGCGTCAACCTCATCAATGACAGCATGATGAGTCACCCCATCCACATCCACGGCCATCTTTTCGAGGTCGTGACCGGCATGCCGCACGGCAATCCCGTGAAGCACACGGTGAACGTGATGCCCGGCGGCAAGGCGAGCTTCGACCTCACTGCCGACGCCCCCGGCGACTGGGCCTTCCACTGCCACCTCCTCTACCACATGCACGCCGGCATGATGAACGTGGTGAAGATCCGGCCGATGGACGATGAAGGAGAGGTCGCATGAAGCCCTTCCTGATCGCGCTCGGCGCCTCCGTGTTCGCCTTCCCCTCGGCCGCGCTCGCCCAGCATGCCGGCCATTCTTCCCCTCCCGCGCCCGCGCAGGACGCGCATGCCGGCCACGAGATGCCGCCTCCGCCCGCGCCGGAACCGGCCGATCCGCATGCCGGTCACGACATGGGCTCCGAGCCGGAGCCGCAGCCCACGGATCCGCACGCCGGGCACGTCATGCCCCGGGAAGCGCCCGCCGACCCGCATGCGGGCCGCGCCATGCCGGGAATGGCCGCCGAGAATGCCCCGCCGGTCGCCCCGCCTCCACCGGAGGCCTTTCAGGGGGCGGAGCATGCCGGGACGACCGTCTGGGACCGCGAACTCTTCCTCCGCAAACGCGAGACGGCCCTGATCAAGGAGCATGGCGGCTTCACCACGGGCATAGTGCTCGTCGACCGGCTCGAATACCGGGCGCTGGAGGGGCGCGACGGCTACAAGTGGGACGGCCAAGGCTGGTACGGCGGCGACTATCACAAAATCTGGTTCAAAAGCGAAGGCGAGGGCGGCTTCGGCGAAGCCCCGGAACAGGCCGAGGTGCAACTCCTCTACAGCCGCGCCCTCGACCCATGGTTCAACCTCCAGGCCGGCATCCGCCATGATTTCCGCCCCTACCCGGAGCGCACCCATCTCGTCCTCGGCATCCAGGGCCTCGCCCCCTATTGGTTCGAGGTGGATGGCCAGCTGTTCCTCTCGGACAAGGGCGATGTAACCGCCCGCTTCGAGGCGGAATATGACCAGAGGATCACGCAAAAGCTGATCCTCCAGCCACTCGTCGAATTCGATCTCGCCGCCCAGGACGTGCCCGAGCTGGGCATCGGCGCTGGTCTGTCCTCGGTCGAGGCCGGCCTCCGCCTCCGCTACGAATTCGCCCCCGAGTTCGCGCCCTATATCGGCGTCGAATATGAACGGAAATTCGGTGACACGGCCGACTTCGCTCGCACGGCGGGCGAGGATGTCGGCGGCTGGGCCCTCCTGATCGGGCTCAGAAGCTGGCTCTGATGCATTGGGCGGCCGTCGCCATACTGTTCGTCGGCCTCATGCTCGGTGGGGTGTCGCCCGCCTCGGCGCATAAGGCCCATGAGCGTAACGAAGTCGCCGAAGCCCTGTCTGAGGCGCCCAAGTCGTTGTCCAGCTCTTCGGCCGCGCCGTCACCCGAAACGCAAACGAAGGTGACGGAGGAGGCGCGGTCTCCCACGTTCGAGCGGCTGCTCGACTGGCTTGGGCGGCTACATCCGTCGATCGTCCATTTCCCGCTCGCCTTCGTGCCGGCGGCCCTGTTCACGGCGGTCGTCGGACGCCGGAGACCCGGATTTCAAGAGGCGACGCGCTTCCTCATTCTCGCCGGTGGTCTCACCGCGCCGGTGGCGATGCTCCTCGGCTGGCTCGATGGCGGCTGGTCTCTCTGGGACAAGGATCGGATAATGACGGTGCATCGCTGGCTCGGCACAGCCATCGGCATTGGCGGCCTCGCCTTGGCGGCATGGGTTCTGGTTCGGCCGAGGCACGTCCACGGGAACGTCATGCTGGCCGTCCTCGTTGCCATGACGGCCGCCATCCTTGTGCAGGGCTGGCATGGCGGCGCGCTGATCCACGGCGTCGATCACTTGGCGTGGTGAGCCCGTGGCATCCGGAGTCGCGCGCTCCGTTGGCGCATCTTCGGCCTGCGGGATTGACGGTCCGGATTTCGATCGGAGGGGTTCATGGATCACGAGCACCCACGACGAGGCGCGGGCGCAGGCGCACTCGGCCGGGATGTCGCTCAATCGCCTGGCCTTTACCGCGACCGTTCACTGCCTGTCCGGCTGCGCGACCGGCGAAATGCTGGGCATGGTGATCGGCACGGCGCTCGCTTGGTCGAATGTGCAAACCATCGTGCTCGCCGTCATCCTCGCCTTCCTCTTCGGCTACGCCTTCACGATGGTGCCGCTCGTGCGCGCGGGCCTCGCCTTCGGCGCGGTACTGAAGCTGGCTCTCGCGGCCGACACCGTCTCGGTCCCGATCATGGAGATTGTCGACAACGCGATCATGCTGATCATCCCCGGCGCGATGGACGCGGGGCTTGACAGCTTTCTCTTCTGGGGCAGCCCGCGCTCGCGCTCCTGATCGCCGGCGCGGCCGCCTTTCCCGTCAACCGATGGCTGATCGCGCGTGGCAAGGACCATGCCGTCGTTCATGAACACCATCATCATTGAGGGGCCTTTCATGCCGGAACATGCAGGACATCGGGAGTCGGGCCACGGAGTGAAGGGACACTATGGCGCGCTTGGCATCGAGATGGCGGCCCATTTCGTCATCATGTACCTCGTCATGTACACGATGATCGCGACGCTCGATCATTTCTATTTCAACAACAACACTCTCTGGATGACGCTGATGATGGTGACGCCGATGGCGCTCATCATGATGCTCACCATGCGCCCGATGTTTCCCTCAAGATCGCTTAACGTCGCCGTCGCCACAGTCGCGATGCTGGTGTTCGCCGGCAGCTTCTGGGCCATGCGCGTGCAGGGCGGCATCGGCAACGAGGAGTTTTTGAAGTCGATGATCCCGCACCATTCGGGCGCCATCCTGATGTGCGAGCAGGCGTCGATCACCGACCCGGAAATCATCGACCTCTGCCGGGAGATTGTAGAATCGCAGAGGCGCGAGGTCGCTCAGATGCGACGGCTTCTCGAGCGCTACTGAACGCGCGAGCCACAGAACGAGAGTCCGACCCCTTCGCGCGGGCGCGAACCTTTAGGCCCGCGCTTCAGCGGCCCTGGCCTCCCGCCGGGCCTTCCGGCGTTTCCGCCAGCCGTGATAGCCGAAGCGGCTCGGGAACATGATGATTCCGGTGACGATCACGATCAGCGCCAGCGCCGTCGAGATGATGAGCAGCGGCGTGTTGAAGTCCTCGTGATTCTTGAAGTCCATGATGTGGAGCGACCAGAGGAAGTCGAAGGTGCGCCACAGAGTCGATCGCCGCGCCGTGACCGCGCCGGTGTCGGCGGCGACATAGAGGGCGCGGTTGGCGCCGTCCTCGAAATCGATCCGCCAGGCGGGGAGGGGGCCGCGATATTCGGTGGTGTTCTCGGTCACCTGGCTGACGCGCGCCGCCCGCTCGTCCCCGTCATGGTCGCGCTCGGCGATGGCCACGGCCATGGAAGCGGGGATGGGGGAAATCTGCTGCCCGGTGGAAAGATTGTAGAGGCGGGGACGCGCTTCGCCGTTGCTGACCAGGGCCACCGGCTTGTCCAGCAGGCTGCGGAGCTCGATCTTGTCCGCCGCGGCCGCCTGCGATCCCGCGATCCGCTGGAGGCCGATGGCGGCGGTGCTGAGGGAGACCGGCTGGATCGGCAACTCGGCGATGCGATGCTCGCTCCGTACCGTCTCGATCGGCGCGATGGCGAAGAACAGCCCGCTGACGAACCAGAACAGGATCTGGATCGCCATCAGCAGCGCCAGCCATTTGTGAACCTTCGCCGAAACCCGCGCCCAACTCATTTGGGATGCTCCCTCTACTGGGGAGAGGGCGTAGCAAGCCTTTCTATGATGGGGCAATCCGGGCGATCGTTGCCGTGGCATTTTTCGGCAAGGTCGAGCAGGGATGCCCGCATAGCCTCCAGCGCCTCCGCCTTCCGATGCAGTTCCTCGGCGCGGGCGAGGGCGAGCGCCTTCACCTCGGCGCTGGCGCGCTCCTTGTCCGACCAGAGCGAGAGAAGCCGCCCGATCTCCTCGATCGGAAAGCCGAGGTCGCGGGCGTTGGCGATAAAGCGGAGGCGGGCGACGTCGGCCGGCGCATAGTCGCGATAGCCCGAGTCGCGGCGCGGCGGCGCGGGGATGAGGCCGATCTTCTCATAGTGGCGGATCATCCGCTGCGAGACGCCGCTCGCCTTCGAGGCCGCGCCGATATTCATAGCCTCACCCTGTTGAGCCTCAGCGCGTTGGCTACCACGGTCACCGACGAAAGCGCCATCGCCGCTCCCGCGAACATCGGCGACATCAGGGTGCCGAACGGCGGGTAAAGTATACCAGCGGCGATCGGCAGGCCGATGCCGTTGAACAGGAACGAGAAGAACAGGTTCTGCCGCACGTTCCGCATCGTCGCATCGGCGAGACGCCGGGCGCGGACGACGGCGGAAAGGTCGCCGCGGGTGAGCGTGATGCCGGCGCTTTCGATGGCGACGTCGGTGCCGGTGCCCATGGCGAGGCCGACATCGGCGGCAGCGAGGGCGGGGGCGTCGTTGATGCCATCGCCGGCCATGGCGACGCGGGCGCCGGAGGCCTTGAGGCGGGCAACGAAATCGGCCTTGTCCCCGGGCCTCATCTCAGCATGGACCTCATCGACTCCGACCTGCCGCGCCACGGCGTCGGCGGTGATCGGGTTGTCGCCGGTCAGCATGATGACGCGGATGCCCTCGCGGTGGAGGTCGGCCATCGCCTGATGGGCGTTGGCGCGAACGGGGTCCGCGACGGCGAGGAGTCCCGCGAGCTTGCCATCCACGGCCACAAACATCACGCCCGCGCCATTGCGGCGGCGTTCGTCGGCTGTCACCGATAGCGGTGACGGATCGACGCCAACCCGCTTCATCTGGGCCTTGTTGCCGACGACGACCGAGCGCCCGCCGACGTTGGCGCTGACGCCCAAACCGGTCTGTGAATCGAAGTCCTCGGCCGGGGCGATCTCGCCCTTCTCGGCCGCTGCGACCACGATCGCGTGGGCGAGGGGGTGCTCCGATGGCTGCTCAACAGAGGCGGCGAGCGACAGCAGCTCCCGGTCGGCGAAGCCGTTCACCGTTTCGATCGCGGCGAGAGCGGGCTTGCCTTCGGTCAAGGTGCCCGTCTTGTCGACGACGAGCGTGTCCACCTTTTCCAGTCCCTGCAACGCCTCGGCATGTTTGACGAGCACGCCGACATGGGCGCCGCGCCCGGTCGCGACCATGATCGACATGGGTGTGGCGAGGCCCAGCGCACAGGGACAGGCGATTATGAGGACGGCGATGGCGTTGAGGAGACCGTGCCCCATCGCCGGCTCGGGGCCGACGAGGCTCCAGACCACGAACGTCCCGGCGGCGAGCACGAGCACGAGGGGCACGAACCAGCCCGCGATGCGGTCGGCGACGGCCTGGATGGGCGCGCGGCTGCGCTGCGCCTCGGCGACCATGCGGACGATGCCGGCGAGCATCGTTTCCGAACCGACGGCCCGCGCCTCGATGACCAGGCTGCCGCGGCCGTTGACCGTGCCGGCGGCGACGGTGGAGTCCTTTTCCTTGGCGACCGGCACCGGTTCGCCGGTCAGCATCGATTCGTCCACCGAAGAACGTCCGTCGAGCACGACGCCGTCGACCGGCACGGCCTCGCCGGGACGGACACGGAGTCGATCGCCGCCATGGACGGCGTCCAGCTCGACCTCCTCTTCGGAGCCATCGTCGCGAATCCGCCGCGCTGTTTTCGGCGCGAGGTTGAGCAGGGCGCGGATGGCGCGTCCGGTCGCGGCGCGGGCGCGAAGCTCCAGCACCTGGCCGAGCAGCACCAGCGTGACCACCACGCCGGCCGCTTCATAATAGACGGGCACGCCGCCGCCATGGGTGCGGAAGCCGGCGGGGAAGATATCGGGCGCGAGCGTGGCGACGAGGCTGTAGAGGAACGCCGCGCCGACGCCGATGGCGATCAAGGTGAACATGTTGAAATGGCGGCTCTTGAGCGACGCCCAGCCCCGCTCGAAGAACGGCGCGCCGGCCCATAGCACGATCGGCGCGGTAAGCGCGAGCTGAACCCAGGCCGAAACCTGCGGGCTGAACAGTCCCAAGCCCAGCATCTCCGCGCCCATCGCCAGGAAGAGCAGCGGCACGGCGAGGACGGCCGCGACCTTCAGCCGCCGCGTGAAATCGACCAACTCCGGGTTCGGACCCTCGTCGAGCGAAGGCTCCATCGGTTCCAGCGCCATGCCGCAAATCGGGCAGTTGCCGGGCCCGACCTGCTGGATTTCCGGATGCATCGGGCAGGTCCAGATCGCCCCTTCCGGCGCGTCCGCTATGGGCCGTGGTCCGGAGCTCGCGGAGCAGCAGTCATGATGATGGTCGTGCTTGATCGCTCGGGCCTGATTCATGGCAAGAATTCTCCTCACCACGACCAGATAATGTCTGACACCATGTCAGGGTCAAGCCTCCCGGCTATACGCTCCGCCGGCTCATGAAGGCCAGCCGCTCGAACAGCATCACGTCCTGCTCGTTCTTGAGCAGCGCGCCGTGGAGGGGCGGGATAGCCTTCTTGGGATCGCGCGACTGGAGGACGTCGAGCGGCATGTCCTCGTGCAGCAGCAGCTTCAGCCAGTCGATCAGCTCGCTGGTCGACGGCTTCTTCTTGAGGCCGGGAACCTCCCGCACCTCGTAAAAAACGTCCATCGCCTTCGAAACCAGCATCTTCTGGATGCCGGGGAAGTGCACGTCGATGATCGCCTGCATCGTCGCCCGATCGGGAAAGGCGATGTAGTGGAAGAAGCAGCGGCGCAGGAAAGCGTCCGGCAGCTCCTTCTCGTTGTTCGACGTGATGACGACGATCGGGCGCTCGGCCGCCTTCACCGTCTCGCCGGTCTCATAGACGTGGAACTCCATCCGGTCGAGCTCCTGGAGGAGGTCGTTCGGGAACTCGATATCGGCCTTGTCGATCTCGTCGATCAGCAGCACCGGCAGGCGCGGCGAGGTGAACGCGTCCCAGAGCTTGCCGCGCTTGATGTAGTTGGCAATGTCGTGGACCCGCTCGTCGCCCAGTTGCCCGTCCCGCAGCCGCGCCACCGCGTCATATTCGTAGAGGCCTTGGTGGGCTTTGGTGGTCGACTTGACGTGCCATTCGATGAGGGGGGCGCCGATTGCGTCGGCGATCTCGTGGGCGAGGATGGTCTTGCCGGTGCCGGGCTCGCCCTTGACGAGGAGCGGGCGGCGCAGCGCCACCGCGGCGTTGACCGCGACCTTGAGGTCGTCGGTCGCAACATAGCTTTTGGTGCCTTCGAAACGCATGGCCCGCGAATAGGGGAGGGGCCGGGTGCGCGCAACTCCCGCTAGGCGCCACGCGCCTGGGCTCTCGCCTCGAGGAGATCCCACAGCCCGAAATGCTGGATGACGACCTGCTCGGCGCCGAAATACATGGCGCGCTGGACCGACGGCGAGGTCGCGAAGCTGTCGGCGAGGAGATGGATTGCGGCCGGATCGGTGAACGGCCAGACCGGGCTTTCGACGCCGAAACGCCGCGCGGCCGTGTCGAGCACGCCGCGGATCGCGCTCCAGTCGATGACGACCGCCATCGCCGCGCCCAGGGCGCAGCCGTTCCGCTCCGACTGCGACAGCATCTCCATCGCGTGACGCTGCCCGAGCACGGCGCCTTCGCTGTCGCCCGATCCCGGGGTGCTGGGAAGCGGCCCGGCGGCGACGGCGAGCCGCGCGAGATAGGCGCGCTCGGCGGCGAAGGCATAGGTCGCGTCCGCCAGCCAGCGCCGTGCCCCGGCATCGACGCAGCGGTTGGAGGCGTGGTCGACCACGCCCGGATAGCGGCCGTGAAGGGCGCCGAGGAAATGCACCGCGTCGGCCAGGTTGCGGGCCGCGTCCGGGCCTTTCAGCAGCGGGTCGGAGGTGAGCCAGGCATGCGCCGCGCTGCCCTGGGCGGCCGCGCAGCCCAGCAACAGCTCGCCGGCGCGAATGCCGCCTGCAAGACCGACCGATGCTGAAGCCATGTGAGGCCCTCCCGAAACGATAAACCCGAAGTCCGCGGCCTTATCCACCATCTACCTAAACCGATTGGCGTAAAAACGAGGTTTACGCGGCGTTAGGGGCGCAGAAAGCTGTGGAAAACTTGCCGTGGCCCCTTCGAACCAACGACTTGCCGCCGCCCCGCGCCCGCCGCCCGCCCTCGTAATGTATAACCATATAGGATAATTCCCTTGACATTTCCGCCCAAAAATAGAACATACCAAGAACTGCGGGAGGCGCGGATGGCGAAGGCGGCGGGGCGCGGCGGCTCGAGAAACCGGGGCAGGCGGAAGGTCGGCGGACCGTGGTGGTAGGTATGGCTGCACGGCCGCTTCCCCGAGCTGGAAGCGGAGATGATGGGGATGATCGCGGGCGGGGGTTATGAGGGACCCGGCGCGTTGCCGGACCGGGCGGATGCGATGGTGTGGGGATTACGGAGTTGCTTCTGGGGAAGGAGAGGGCGGAGCCGAGTGTTGTGAGGCCGAAGTGTAAGCTTCACAACAGGGGGGAGGTCACCTTTGGTTGCTGTTAGAGCGCCCGTACTTGACCATCAATTCACGCTTTCTCTCCTGAAGACTGGCCACCATCTTGTCTAGCTTCGCGCGAGCCTAGTTTGCTTCCTTTCGCTTCCATTTCAGCAGCTGGATCGTGCGCTCAACAGCGACAACAATCTTCGACGCCTCTTCTACAGACGCATAGGATGGCCCCTACTAAGCTGCTGGCGCCGGAATTCACGGCGTGGAGCAGGTTTACCGACTATTCGTTGGCTCTACCAAGTTCCTCGTCGAGAATTGATTTCGCTTCTATAGCAAGTGCTTTGAACGTAGCGGAATGCTCTGTGGGGAGGAAAAGGCCGGTTATGCTGCTCCCTTTGACAAAGAGAGGGAGCAGAGCGGCCATATCGTCGGCAATTTTTGTCACCTCTTCGATCACGGGTAGAACGTCGCTGGACAGCTGGTCGCGGACTACCCCAATTTGCTCTGTCACCGCGGATGACGCCGTGCGACCTACATTGGAGTTGACGCGGAGCGGCGGCGATAAATCGCCGCCGGATCACGCAGCCAACCGCACCCAATCCTGCTCGGCCTCGACCGGCTCGGGCTCCGCGTGGGCCTCGACGTCGGCGGCCTGGCGCGGCTCCGGATAGACCCAGCGAGACACGAAAACGACCGCACCGGCCGCCGCATAGCCGGCGAGGGTCACGACCGGGTTGAAGAAGAGCAGCAGAGGAAGCGCCAGCCGCAGCCAGATGGGATTGAAACCGAAATCGTCGCCGATCGCCTGGCACACGCCGAAGAAAGTGTCGTCGCGGGCGATGAGGGAAGGCTGGGCGGTTGGCATGTTGGGGCTCCTGTTGAGTTGGTTGCGGGGTGTAGAGCAGGAGCCGTGCCAGATTGGGGAAGGCGGGGGCTTTCAGGGGGTTGATGGGGATAAGGGTTCGGCGCGGGCGCTGATGTAGTGAGATGCGCCACCAATTGTTGGGAAATTTCGCCAATGCCCGTATACCCGCATCCGTGGTGCTAAGCGTTTCTTCGTGGGAGTGAGCGTCCGGGCCATATAATTCGGCCTTATCGACCGACCCGGGATTTTAGTTGGCAATCCCGCTCGGGACGGGCGACCTTTCGGTCCATGTCAGCGGAACCCCCGGCCATCCCTTCGCCCGTCGAACCCCTCGTGATCAGCGGCGCGGTCACCGACGCGTACGACAACCGAAGCATCGCGACGGTGAACGATCATGAGATTCGCCTGAGCGTCATGACCTCCGGCTTTCCCTGGCATCGCCACCCGGACTCGGATGAAACCTTCGCCGTTCTCGAAGGCGAGCTGGTCATCGAGTTCGAAGCCGGCGAGGTCATCTTGAAGCCGGGCCAGATGCTGACGGTGCCGCGGGGCGTCCTCCACCGCACCCGGCCAAAGGGTGCGCGATCGGTCAACATCACGTTCGAACGGGTGGGGGCGGGGACGGAGTTTGTGGGGTGAGGGTAAGAGCGATGAGGCGGGGTGTTGAAGAGAAGAGGCCGTCACGGGAGTGAATCCCGTGACGTCGATCGGGTTCAGCCTTGCTGACCCGTCGGCCGGCCTGCGCGGTCTCTTCGACATAAGCTCGGATTTGCTGCGCAAATCAGAGCTTATGCTCGGCCGCTTGGCTATTGATCCAGGAAACTCCGCATCTTCCGGCTGCGGCTCGGATGCTTCAGCTTCCTCAGCGCCTTGGCCTCGATCTGGCGGATGCGTTCGCGGGTGACGCTGAATTGCTGGCCGACTTCCTCCAGCGTGTGATCGGTGTTCATGCCGATGCCGAAGCGCATGCGCAGGACGCGTTCCTCGCGGGGGGTGAGGGAGGCGAGGACCCGGGTGACGGTCTCCTTGAGGTTGGCCTGGATGGCGGCGTCCACCGGGATGACCGCGTTCTTGTCCTCGATGAAGTCGCCCAAATGGCTGTCTTCCTCGTCGCCGATGGGGGTTTCGAGGCTGATCGGCTCCTTGGCGATCTTCATCACCTTGCGGACCTTTTCGAGCGGCATGGAGAGGCGCTCGGCCAGCTCCTCCGGAGTCGGCTCGCGGCCGATTTCGTGGAGGATCTGGCGGGAGGTGCGGACCAGCTTGTTGATCGTCTCGATCATGTGGACCGGGATGCGGATGGTGCGGGCCTGGTCGGCGATCGAGCGGGTGATCGCCTGGCGAATCCACCAGGTGGCGTAGGTCGAGAACTTGTAGCCGCGGCGGTATTCGAACTTATCGACCGCCTTCATGAGGCCGATATTACCTTCCTGAATAAGATCAAGGAATTGCAGGCCCCTGTTCGTATATTTTTTCGCGATGGAGATGACGAGGCGCAGGTTCGCCTCGACCATTTCCTTCTTGGCGATGCGGGCCTCCCGCTCGGCCTTCTGGACCTGGTTCACGATGCGGCGGAATTCGGCGAGGCTCATGCCGGTGGCCAGGGCGATCTCGGCGATCTCGGTGCGGATGCGCTCGATCGCGGCGGCTTCCTCGGCGCAGAAGGCGGCCCATTTCTTGTCGGTCTTGCAGACGCGCTCCGACCAGCTCTCGTCGAGCTCGTGGCCCATATAGGATTCGAGGAAGGCTTTCCGCGGCACCTTGTGGCGCTCGGCGAGGCGCAGCATCTGGCCGCCGAGCGCGGTGAGGCGACGGTTGTAGCTGTAGAGCTGGTCGACGAGATATTCGATCTTGGCGCCGTGGAACTGGACGCTCTCGACCTCGGCGGTGAGCTGCTCGCGCAGCTTCTGGTATTTGTTCTCGTCGGCCTTGGGGAAATCCTGGCCGGCGCCCATCGCGTCCATGCGGGAGGTCTGGAGCTTCGAGAATTTCTTGAACAGCGAGGTGATGGTGGCGAATTTTTCCAGCGCCTGGGGCTTTAGCGCCTCCTCCATCTGGGCGAGGGAGAGGGTGTTGTCCTCCTCGTCATCGTCGGTCTGGCGCGGGGTGCGGCGCTCGACGAGGCTGTCCTCCTCGTCCTCGGCGCCGGCCTCGGGCTCGTCCTCGACCTCCTCTTCCTCCTTGTAGGAGGGGCCGGCGGTCTTTTCGGAAATGTCACCGTCCTCGCCGGATTCGTCACCTTCGACCTGCTCTGGGGTCGGGCCCTTGGAGAGCATGGCGTCGAGATCGAGGATTTCGCGCAGCTGCATGTTGCCCTCGTTGAGGGCGTGCGACCATTCGATGATGGCGTTGAAGGTGATCGGGCTCTCGCACAGGCCCCAGATCATCGTGTCGCGGCCGGCCTCGATGCGCTTGGCGATGGCGATCTCGCCCTCGCGAGAGAGCAATTCGACGGCGCCCATCTCGCGCAGGTACATGCGGACGGGATCGTCGGTGCGGTCGACCGTCTCCTTCTTCTTCTCGACGACGAAGGTCTGGCTGTCGCCGGCATCGACTTCCTCGACGCCCGGATCGGCCTCCTGCTCCTCCTCGTCGCCCTCCTCATTCTCGACGACGTTGATGCCCATCTCGGACAGAGCCGACATCACGTCCTCGATCTGCTCGGAGGCCATCTGGTCCTGGGGCAGGCCCTTGTTGAGCTCGTCATAGGTGATGTAGCCGCGCTTTTTGGCGCGGGCGACCAGCTTCTTGAGGGAGGCCTCGTTGAGGTCGATGAGGGGCGCATCGCCGCTCTCGGTCTTTTCGTTCGTCTCGGCCGTATTCGTCTTCGCCATTCGCACGCCTTAATCAATTCGCCAGGTCGGCCGCGTCGCCCTCGATCAGGGCCGCGAGCCGGCTGTCCGCTTCATCCCGCGCCGCCCGGAGCCGTTGCTGCTCCGCGAAAGCGGCTTCGTCGCCTTCTTCCTTCAACCGCGTGGTCGCCGCCTCGAGCGCCGCGTCAAGTCCTGGCCGTGCCGCCAAAGTCTCGATGACCAGAACGAGATCGCGGCGAGCACGTTCCGGGTCGGCGTCACGTCGGATAAAGGAAAAGGCCAAACCTTGCTTTAAGCGCAGCTCCTCCATGAGAGCCGCCGCGCCCGTCTGCGCCAATATGGTATTCAGGCCCTCCTGATCAAGCTCGCCGTGATGGAGGGCCGCATCGAGCAGCGCGGCGCGGAGCCCGGCGGCGGCTTTTTCGGCAAGCGGAAGAGCGGCAATCGCCTCGGCGTGCCCCCCGATGACGTCCGGAAAGCGCAGCAATCCGTGGAGTACCGCGCGCCCGGTCTGGCCGCCGAGGCCGCCCGTGCCGACCGCCCGGGCCTGCGGCGAAGTCGGGCGTTGAGGCACGAACTTGCCGCCTTTCGCCCAAGGCTGCTTCGGGCTCCAGGGTTCGCGTTTGGGGCGAGTGAGGGTGTTGAACCGCTCCAGCAGATCGTGGCGATACTGGTCGCGCACGTCGGGATCGCCGATCGCGGAGACGTGGTCGAGGAGGCGGCGCTTGAGGCCGGCGCGCTGTTCGGGCGTGGCGAGGGTCTCGGATATGCTTTCGTGGCGCCAGAGCCGGTCGACCAGGGATTCCGGCTTTTCGAGCAGCTCTTCGAGCGCGGCGCGGCCTTTGGCGCGGAGGAGATCGTCGGGATCCTGGCCCGGCGGCAGGGTGACGAAACCCAGCGAGCGGCCCGGGCTGACATGGGGAAGGGCGCGGAGGGCGGCGCGGACTCCGGCCTTCTGCCCGGCCGCGTCGCCGTCGAAGCAGAGGATGGGGGAGGGCGCGAGCCGCCAGAGCAGCCCGAGTTGCCCTTCGGTTAGGGCGGTGCCGAGCGGGGCCACCCCCTCGCCGATCCCGGCGCGGTCGAGGGCGATCACGTCCATCTGGCCTTCGACGACGATCACCCGCCCGGCGGCCCGGCTGGCGGGCCCCGCCTTGTCGAGATTGAACAGGGTGCGGCCCTTGTCGAACAAAGGCGTATCGGGCGAGTTCAGATATTTGGGCTCGCCGGCGCCGAGGATGCGCGCGCTGAACGCGATGCAGCGGCCGCGCGCGTCGCGGATCGGGAAGGTGAGCCGGCCCCGGAAGCGGTCGTACGGTTCCTTCCCCTCCTCGGGGAGGATCAGCAGTCCGGCCTCGACCAGCTTGTCGTTGCCGAAGGCCTTGAGGGCGCTTTTCAGCTTGCCGCGCGCGTCCGGCGCGAAACCGAAGCCGAACTTGCGCCGCGTCGCCTCGTCGATGCCGCGCAGCTCGAGATAGTCGCGGGCCGGGCCGCCCTCTACGCCGCCCAGCTGTTCGGTGAACCAGCGGGCCGCCGCTTCCATGACTTCGTATAGCCCGGCCGCGCGCTCCGCCTTGGCCTGGGCTCGCGGGTCTGGCGCGGGCACGTCCATCCCCGCAGCGTCGGCCAGCTCTTTCACCGCGTCCATGAAGCCGAGGCCCTGGGCATCGGTCAGCCACGAAATGGCGTCGCCATGCGCCTGGCAGCCGAAGCAGTGATAGAAGCCTTTCTCGTCATTGACGTAGAAGCTGGGGGTCTTCTCGCTGTGGAACGGGCAGCAGGCTTTGAATTCGCGACCGGCGCGGGTGAGCTTCAGCTGTTTCTGTATAAGGGACGAGAGCGCGGTGCGGGCGCGGAGTTCGTCGAGGAATTGGGGGGAGAGGCTCATTTATCTCCCCTCCCGCCTGCGGGAGGGGTTGGGGAGGGCCTGTCCAGCAACGCACGCTCGATCACCTGAACCACGCCGTCGGTGTTTTCGAGCACATCGTTGTTCCAGAACCTGATCACGCGATAACCTTCAGACTTCAGATAAGCGGTCCGCCCGGCACCCGTTTTCGCCTGCTCCGCGTGCTGCCCGCCATCTACTTCTATAATCAGCTTTGGGCCCCGCGACACGAAATCGCAGATGAAGGGCCCGATCGGGAACTTGGTGTTGAAACGTGTGTCGACAATTTGGCGCGCCCGAATCCTTGACCAAAGCCGGCGTTCGGCGGGGATCATGTTTCGGCGGAGTTCGCGCGAGCGGGCGGTCGGGCGGTTGGAGGCCTTGTCGGTGTAGGGCTTTCTTTTGGTCACAGGCCCTCCCCCTACCCCCTCCCGCAAGCGGGAGGGGAGATTAGCCCAATCGCGCCTTCACCATCCCGCTCGCCTTGGCCATGTCGATCTCGCCCGCGTGGCGCTCTTTCAGGACGGCCATGACCTTGCCCATGTCCTTGATCGAGCTGGCGCCGGTTTCGGCGATGATCTGGTCGATGGCGGCGTTGGCTTCCGCCTCGCTCATCTGCTGGGGGAGGAAGTCCTCGATCACGGCGACTTCCGCCTTCTCCGCGTCGGCCAGCTCCTGGCGGCCGCCCTGCTCGTACATGGTGATCGATTCGCGGCGCTGCTTGATCATTTTCTGCAGCACCTCCGTCACCAGCGCGTCATCCTCGGGCGCCTTTTCGGCGCCGCGAAGCTCGATGTCGCGGTTCTTGAGCTGGGACTGGATGAGGCGGATGGTGGCGGTGCGCGGCTTGTCGCCGGCCTTCATGGCGGCGATCTGCGCCGCTTTTAATCGCTCGCGAATCATGGGTCTCTCTATGTCGGATTTCACCGGAAAGGGAGCACGATAGCCCCCGCGTTCCGGTTTTAATAGATTGACGCTCACCGCGCCGGCCACTAGCGGACAAGTCTTAGCGACATCGTCAAAACCGACCCCAGGAGTGCCCGACCAGATGGCCGACACCAGACACACGCCCGCGCCCCTAGGAGCGACGGGCGTATTGGTCCTGGCCGACGGCAGCGTGATCTGGGGACATGGCTTCGGCGCCGAGGGCGAGGCGGTGGGCGAGGTCTGCTTCAACACCGCCATGACCGGCTATCAGGAGGTGATGACCGATCCCTCCTACGCGGCGCAGATCGTCACCTTCACTTTTCCCCATATCGGCAATGTCGGCGCCAATTATGAGGATCTGGAGGCGGACAACCCGTTCGCATTGGGCTGCGTGGTGCGGCAGGATGTGACGGCGCCGAGCAATTTCCGGGCGGTGCAGGGTTTCGATCAGTGGATGAAGGCGAACGGACGGATCGGGCTTTCGGGCGTCGATACGCGAGCGCTGACGCGGAAGATACGGGTGGGCGGGGCGCCCAATGGGGTGATCGCGCATAACGCGAAGGGCGAGTTCGATGTCGAGGCGCTGCTGCGCAAGGCGCGGAAATGGCCGGGGCTGGAGGGGATGGACCTCGCCAAGGAGGTTTCGTGCCGGCAGATGTTTCGGTGGTCGCAAGGGTTGTGGCGACTGGGGCAGGGGTATGAGGGATCCCCCTCCCGCCTGCGGGAGGGGCTGGGGGAGGGGCCCCATGTCGTCGCGATCGACTATGGCTCCAAGCGCAACATCTTCCGCAATCTGGCCGATGCCGGGGCGCGGGTGACGGTGCTGCCGGCCACCGCGACCTTCGACGAGGTGATGGCGCACGAGCCGGACGGCTTCTTCCTCTCCAACGGCCCCGGCGACCCGGCCGCGACCGGCGAATATGCAGTGCCGGTGATCCAGAAGCTGCTGGAGACGGGCAAGCCGCTCTTCGGCATCTGCCTCGGCCACCAGCTGCTGGGGCTGGCGGTGGGGGCGAGGACCACCAAGATGTTCCAGGGCCACCGCGGCGCCAACCATCCGGTGAAGCGGCTGTCGGACGGGCGGGTGGAAATCACCAGCATGAACCACGGCTTCGCGGTGGAGACCGAAAGCCTGCCGGAAAATGCGCGGGCGACGCATGTGTCGCTGTTCGACGGGAGCCTGGCGGGGCTGGAACTGACGGATCGGCCGGCGTTTTCGGTGCAATACCACCCCGAGGCGAGCCCGGGGCCGCAGGATAGCACCTATTTGTTCGAGAAGTTTGTCGACCAGTTGGAGAAAGCCAGTTGATGCGCGCTCCTTTCTTAGCGGCGTCTGCTATCGTGCTTTGCCCTGCCTGCTCAAATGACGATCAAGCGATAAAGGCATACGAATTGACCGCTTTCGAGGCGGTTGGTGTGCAGCCAGATAGTCCTCAGCCGATTGTTCCCAATGCTCGCGAAGCGCTGCCGAGAGTCCTGACGCAATGCGGGATAACCGACCATAAGCTTGTTGATGCGAGCGATAGCGCGGTCGTTTTGCGTTTCGATCTCGACGAGAGTGATACGCACGTCGGGGACTGCGTCCGCAGGTCAATGCCAGCCGGTGCAACTTTAGAAGAAGCGGTTTTCCCCTAAATGCCCAAACGCAACGACATTTCCTCCATCCTCATTATCGGCGCGGGCCCGATCGTTATCGGGCAGGCGGCGGAGTTCGATTATTCGGGGACGCAGGCGGCCAAGGCGCTGAAAGCGGAGGGGTATCGGATCATTCTGGTCAACTCCAACCCGGCGACGATCATGACCGATCCGGAGTTGGCCGACGCGACTTATGTCGAGCCGATCACGCCCGAGTTCGTCGCCAGGATCATCGAAAAGGAGCGGCCGGACGCGGTGCTGCCGACCATGGGGGGGCAGACGGCGCTCAACACGGCGCTGGCTTTGTTCAAGGACGGCACGCTGGAGAAATATGGCGTCAGGATGATCGGCGCCGACGCCGACGCTATCGAGATGGCCGAGGATCGGCTGAAGTTCCGCGAGGCGATGGACCGGATCGGGCTGGAAAGCCCGCGCTCGGCGATCGCGCACAGCCTCGATGACGCCATGGCAGCGTTGGAGGATACCGGCCTGCCGGCGATTATCCGGCCCAGCTTCACGCTCGGCGGGACGGGGGGCGGTATCGCCTATAACCGCGAGGATTTCGTCGAGATCGTGCGCGGCGGGCTCGAAGCCTCGCCGACCACCGAAGTGCTGATCGAGGAATCGGTGCTGGGGTGGAAGGAATATGAGATGGAGGTGGTCCGCGACCGCGCGGACAATTGCATCATCATCTGCTCGATCGAGAATGTCGACCCGATGGGCATCCACACCGGCGATTCGATCACCGTCGCGCCGGCGCTGACCCTGACCGACAAGGAATATCAGATCATGCGCAACGCGAGTATCGCGGTGCTGCGTGAAATCGGCGTGGAAACAGGGGGTTCCAACGTCCAGTTCGCGGTGAATCCGAAGGATGGGCGGCTGGTCGTCATCGAGATGAACCCGCGCGTTTCGCGATCCTCGGCGCTGGCCTCGAAGGCGACGGGCTTTCCGATCGCCAAGGTCGCGGCGAAGTTGGCGGTGGGCTACACGCTCGACGAGATCGACAACGACATCACCGGCGCGACGCCGGCGAGCTTCGAGCCGACGATCGATTATGTCGTGACCAAGATCCCGCGCTTCGCCTTCGAGAAGTTCAAGGGATCGGAGGCGTTGCTCTCGACGGCGATGAAGTCGGTCGGCGAGGTGATGGCGATCGGGCGCAACTTCCACGAGAGTCTGCAGAAGGCGCTGCGGGGCTTGGAGACTGGGCTGATCGGGTTGGATGGCGTCAAGGCGCTCTACGGGGCGCCCAAGGTCGAGATCGAGGCCGCGCTCGCCCGGCCGACGCCGGACCGGCTGCTGGTCGCGGCCCAGGCGCTGCGCGAGGGCTTCACCGTCGCCGAGATCCACGCCATCGCCAAATACGATCCCTGGTTCCTGGAGCGGATCAAGGAGATCGTCAAGGCGGAGGAGGGGATTTGCCGCGACGGCATTCCCAACGACGCGGCCGAGCTCAGGCGCCTCAAGGCGATGGGCTTTTCCGACAAGAGGCTGGCCGAGCTGGCGGTCAAGTCCGCGAACATCCCGCACGGCGTCGGCAAGGTGCTGGCGCGGGGCCATGGGCTTATTCATGACGCGGTGAAGGCGATGGCGGGCGCGACCACCGAGGACGAGGTGCGGCGGCTGCGCCACAAGCTGGGGGTCAGGCCCGTGTTCAAGCGGATCGACACCTGCGCCGCGGAGTTCGAAGCGAAGACGCCCTACATGTATTCGACCTACGAGGCGCCGAGCTTCGGCGAGCCCGAGGATGAGAGCCAGCCGAGCGACCGGCGCAAGATCGTGATCCTGGGCGGCGGGCCGAACCGGATCGGGCAGGGGATCGAATTCGATTATTGCTGCTGCCACGCCGCCTATGCGCTGGGGTCCGACGAGGGCGGGGCGGGCTATGAGACGATCATGATCAACTGCAATCCGGAGACGGTCTCGACCGACTACGACACGTCGGACCGGCTCTATTTCGAGCCGCTGACGGTCGAGGATGTGCTCGAGATATTGCATGTCGAGCAGTCGCGGGGCGAGCTGGTCGGCGTCATCGTCCAGTTCGGCGGGCAGACGCCGCTGAAGCTGGCCGCCGCGCTGGAGAAGGCGGGCATTCCGATCCTCGGCACGTCGCCCGACGCCATTGACCTCGCCGAGGACCGGGAGCGGTTCGCCATGCTGGTCGACAAGCTGGGGCTCCGGCAGCCGCGCAACGGCATCGCCCGCAGCCGGGACGAAGCGCTCGCGGTGGCGGAGCGCATCGGCTACCCGGTGCTGACGCGGCCCTCCTATGTGCTGGGCGGCCGCGCCATGGAGGTGGTCGACGGGCCGGCCCAGCTCGACGATTATATCCACACTGCGGTCCAGGTCTCGGGCGACAGCCCGGTCCTGATCGACCAGTATCTGCGCGACGCGATCGAGGTCGACGTCGACGCCATCTCCGACGGCAAGGACGTCTGCATTGCCGGCGTCATGCAGCATATCGAGGAAGCCGGCGTCCATTCGGGCGACAGCGCCTGCTCGCTGCCGCCCTACAGCCTGGAGCCGAACATCGTCGCCGAGATCGAACGGCAGGCGAGGGCGCTGGCCCTGGCGCTGGGCGTGGTCGGCCTGATGAACGTCCAGTTCGCGGTCAAGGACGGCCTGGTCTATCTGATCGAGGTCAATCCGCGCGCCAGCCGCACCGTGCCCTTCGTCGCCAAGACGATCGGGGCGCCCATCGCCAAGATCGCGGCGCGGGTGATGGCGGGCGAGCCGCTGATGAACTTCCTGCCCATAAGGCGCGATGTCCCGCACATTGCCGTCAAGGAAGCGGTTTTTCCGTTCGCCCGCTTCCCGGGAGTCGATCCCGTTCTATCGCCTGAAATGAAGTCCACCGGCGAAGTCATGGGGATCGCTAATGATTTCGCATCCGCGTTCCTCAAGTCGCAGATCGGCGGAGGCGTGATCCTGCCGAGCGGGGGAACGCTGTTCGTGTCGGTCAAGGACAGCGACAAATCGGCCATCGTGCCGGCCGTGCGCGCCATTATCGACCTCGGCTTCAAGGTGATCGCCACCGTCGGCACGGCCGACTATCTGGCAGGGCAGGGTCTGGACGTCGCCCAGGTCAACAAGGTGGCGCAGGGGCGGCCGCACATCGTCGACAGGATCAAGGACGGCGAGGTCGACCTCATCTTCAACACCACCGAAGGCTGGCAGAGCCACAAGGACTCGGCGTCCATCCGCGCGTCGGCGCTGATGGCCAAGGTGCCCTATTTCACCACCGCCGCGTCCAGCGCCGCCGTGGTGCGGGCGATCGCCGCCCAGCGCGACCACCACCTTGAAGTCCGCTCGCTCCAAGACTATTATTCTGTTTCCAGAGCTTGATCCTGACAAATTGCGTTAAAGTCAGGCGGTCTTTTCAAGAGAAAGACGGCTGAAACAGGTTTTACGAAAGGCATTGAAATGGCGACGGTGGACAAGATGCCGATGCTGGCCGAGGGCTATGAGAGGCTTCACACCGAGGTCAGGCACCTGAAATCCGTCGAGCGGCTCGCGATCATCGACGCCATCGAGGAAGCGCGCGCGCACGGCGACTTGTCGGAGAATGCCGAATACCATGCCGCCAAGGAGCGGCAGGGCCACGTCGAGGCGCAGATCGCCGACATCGAGGATCGCCTCAGCCGCGCCATGGTGATCGACCCGGCGACGCTCTCGGGCGACAAGGTCGTGTTCGGTGCCACCGTCCATCTCGTCGACGAGAACGACAAGCCGGTGAAATACCAGATTGTCGGCCAGACCGAGGCCGACGCCAAGATCGGCCGGATCAGCTATTCATCGCCGCTGGGGCGCGCCCTGATCGGCCGCCAGGTCGGCGACGAGGTCGAGGTCACGACTCCCTCGGGCGACAAATATTACGAGATCGAGAAGATCGAGTTCATCTGAGGGTGAGACCGCCGGAAAACTGGCGGCGCGCGCGTGTCACGCTGGCGATAGCGGGCGCGACCGCCTTCGCCTGGTTGGCCGCGGGCCTGATCGGGTATAGCAATTTCGCGGCGCTGTGGGGCGGCTTCATTCCGGTACGGATGATGGGTGTCGTCGGTGACGAGGGACTCGCGCCGGCTTTCCTGACGCCCCTGACGGCGACTTTGGTCCATGCCGGGATCATCCATCTCGGCTTCAACCTCCTCATCCTCCTCTTCTGCGGCCGGTCCGTCGAAACGATCATCGGGGGTAAACAGCTCGCCATCCTCTACATCGTCGGCGCTTATGCCGCCGCGGCCGCTCAGTATGCGGTCGACCCCATCGACCAGACGCCGATGGTGGGGGCCAGCGGGGCGATCTCGGCGGTGCTGGGCGCCTATTCGATGATGTTCGGGCGCAATCGCGTGAAGGTCGCCAATCCGACCCTCGCGCTCTGGCTCAACGCCCTCTGGCTGGCCGGGGCCTGGATAGGCCTTCAACTCGTGGTCGGCTTCACGTTCGAAACAGCCGGCGCCCGCATCGCCATCGCCGCCCATATCGGCGGCTTCCTCGCCGGGCTGCTTCTGGCGAAGCCGTTGCTTCTGCTTCGATATCGGGGGGCCTAATTTACTCCCGATCGCTTCGCGACAGGGAGTAAATTAGGCCTTCTTCTGATCGAGTTCCGGTTCCATCAGGCGGTGGAGGTGGACGACGACATATTTCATCTCGGCATCATCCACCGTTCGCTGGGCATTGGCGCGCCAGGCGTCGAGCGCGCTCGCATAATCGGGGAAAAGGCCGACCATGTGAACCGATGGAAGGTCGACGAATTCCAGGCCCCGCGGATCCTTGACGCGGCCGCCGAAGACGAGATGAAGCTTGCTCATGGATACCTCGAACGTGGGAGTTGGGCTCGCCTAACACGCTCGTTGCTCGAGGCAAGGGTCAGCCGCGCTTCTCCATGAAGTTCACGAGGGCATCGAAGCCGTTGCGCTGGATATAGCTGCTGAAATCGGCCTCTTGAGCCACGGCGATGTTGACTCCGCTGACGGTCAAATTCGTGACCTTGTAACCGCCGCCAACTTTCGCGAGCGACCAGATCGCCGTCGCCGGACGCGCGCCGGGCCGCGTGACCTGGGTGAGAACGGCGGCGTTGTTCCCCTGATCCTGCACGCGCACGATTTTGATGTCGGCATCGGCATATTGGTAGAGGCGGTCGGCATAGGTGCCGACGATGAAGCTCGGGAAGGCGGCCTTGTAGGCCTTGTACTGGGCGTCGCTGATCTTGGGGCGCCACCGGCGGATCAGCCGGTCGCCGATCGCGTCCACCGCGAAATGCTGGGCCAGCAACGACCGGAACCGGCCGCGCGCGGAGGCCTTCTCTCCCTGAAGCGCGGCGAAGCCGGTCGTCGCCAGGCTGTGCACGAATTTGCCCGGATCCTGATTATTGACCTCAGCAGCGGCGGGAACGACGGCGATGGCCGCGACCGCTAAGGCAACGCCGGCGGCGCGAGTAATGGGACGCATAAGACAAGCCCTCGGAAATTGGTCGATTTCGTAGATGACGCGCGGACACCCTCGCAAGTTACGGAAATCGCCTTGGAATTCCGAAGCAACGAGGATGCCCTGGCTTGCCTTTACCGGGCCGGCGTCCGCTTCAGGGTTTGCGCCGCCGCGCTCGCGGATGTCCGCGCGGCTTCGCCGGCGCTGCTGGCGAACTCGTCCAGCCTCTGCTTGGCCGTGTCCTTGTTGAAACCCATTTCATCTAGCTTGCTGGTGCCGGCGTCGCGCGCCGCGAGAGCCGCTTCCCGGGCCCGGTCGTTGAGGCGCCGGCCATAATCGCCGAACATTTCGTCCTCACGCCGTGTCTTGGGCAGGATCGCCGCGACGAGCGCGCCCAGAGCGAGGCCGCCGATCAGAGCGGCCGCGGGGTTGGCGTCGATGCCGTCGGCAGTGCGCTGGCGGGCGTATGAGGCGTTCTCGCGTGCGCTGCCATAAGCGGCGCCGGTGCGCTCCCGCGCGCTGTTGTAGGCGTCGCTCGCCCGCTCGCGGGCGGCGCTCGTCTTTTCGCGCACCTTGTCCCTAGCGGCGGACACGCGGCCGCTCCTGCCGGTTTCGGTATCGCGATCCATATCCGTCGTCGTCATACTTTCACTCCTTCCTTCTTCGACCGTCCGATCGTGGGGGCGGTGAGATCATAACCCTTGTCGTGATGGTCGAGATCGGCCTCGATGGTGCCGGCATCGACATCGTCCTCGTTCTCGCCGAGGAATCCCGAAGCCAACCGCCACAAAGGCTCGCGCGCCAGAAAGATGACCAGGGCGGCGAGGACGCCCGAGGTCGCGACGGGGCGATCCTTAACCGTCCGCAGCGCCCCGTTGGCCATCTCGCCGCTCTTTTCGCGCACGCCCTCCCAGGCGCTGCTTACGAGATTGCCGGGCTTCAGCCTGTACTGGAGGGCGCCGGTGGTGGAGGCGAGTTGCCGCCGCGCCTGTTCCACCTCTCGCTTCGCCTGTTCGATTCGGGCTGTCGGATGCGTCATGGGTTGCGCTCCCCGGTGAGCAGCGCGGCCTTCTCTTCGGCATCGCCGGACAGCGCGGCCATCTTGCCGATGCCGTAACGGACGAGCAGGTAGCCGACGGCTCCAGTCATCGCGAGCACGACAAGCCCCGCTGCCACGGGGCCGATCAGGTTGGCGAGACCCATTAGCAGGCCGACCAGCGCGGCGATCAACCCCGCGAAGGCGAGAAATCCACCCGCGGCGAGGGCGATCGCCCCCGTCCTCGCCTTGCCGATCCGATAGAGCGCAATCTGCTTGTAGAGATTGGCCTCCGCGCTGGCGACGTTGCGTCCCTCATCGACGAGCTGCTGAACCAGATCGCCGATCGAGTTGTCGTCCGGATTCTCGATTCGCCCGTGCAAAGTTAGCGGCCCGTGCCGGGCTTGGTGTTCGTGGGCGAGTGGTCAATTTCGGGTGGCGTTCCGGGTTGGTCGCCTTGGCCCTCGGCCAGGCCGGCCTTGACCAGCCGCACCAGCGCGAAGCCGATAGCCGCCGCCGTGCCGATAGCGATTACCGGGCTTTTGCGAACGATCGCCCGGGCGTCGTCGAGCAACTCGTCCACGTCTTTGGTGCGCAGCGTATCGGCGAAGCCGGAAACGGAGTCCGCGGCGCGGCGGGCATAGTCGCCATATTCGGCGCCGAGCCTTTCATCGATCGTCCGAGCGGATTCGCTGACGGCCTCGGAGAACTCACCCAGCACGTCGGCGGCGCGGACCTTGCCGTCCACGGCATATTCGCGGGCCTTGCCGGCGGCCTGATCCCGAAGCGATGCGGCGTTTTCCTTGATTTGCGTCACGGCCTTCCCCCTTCTGCTTGTGCCGGCGGTCCCGCCCGTGTCGTCGGCCTGTCCGCTGCCCACGAAGCCGCCGCCGGGACCGGTGCTCGCGCTCGTGCCCCTTTCCATCGCGCCGTTGATGATGTGATCGGTTCCTTCGGGGAGTTCTCGGTTGCGCGGGGGCATTGGTGTTCCTCCAGACTGTAGGGATTGGACCCGTTCCTCGATGGTCAAAAACTCGCGCGGACCGCCTTCCGTTCCGCCCTCAAGATGGAAAGTTGCTTCTCAAGGACCGCGCCGATAGAGCGCGGCCTGCCAGCCACCATAGCCCGAAAAAGAGGCCATATAAATGACCGCCATTCTCGACGTGCATGCTCGCCAGATTCTCGACAGCCGCGGCAATCCCACGGTGGAGGTGGATGTCTACCTGGAGAATGGCGGCATGGGACGGGCGGCGGTCCCGTCCGGCGCCTCGACCGGCGCCCATGAAGCGGTCGAAAAACGCGACGGGGACAAGGCGCGCTGGCTCGGAAAGGGTGTTTCCCAGGCGGTCGAAGCCGTGCGTGGCGAGATATCCGATGCCCTCGTCGGCATGGATGCCGAGGATCAGTCGGAGATCGACGCGCTGCTAATCGAGCTCGACGGGACCGAGAACAAGTCGCGCCTCGGCGCCAACGCGATCCTGGGCGTCAGCCTGGCGGCGGCGAAGGCGGCGGCCGACGCGCGCGGCCTGCCGCTCTACCGCTATGTCGGCGGCGTCGCGGCCGATCTGCTGCCGGTGCCGATGATGAACATCATCAATGGCGGCGAGCATGCCGACAACCCGATCGACTTCCAGGAATTCATGGTCATGCCGGTGGGCGCGGACAGCATCGCCGAAGCGGTGCGCTGCGGCTCCGAAATCTTCCACACCTTGAAGAAGGGACTTTCGGAAGCGGGACTGTCGACCGCGGTCGGCGACGAAGGCGGCTTCGCGCCGGCGCTCGCTTCGACGACCGATGCGCTCGACTTCATCATGAAGTCGGTCGAGCGCGCTGGCTACAAGCCCGGCGATGACGTCGTGCTGGCCCTCGACTGCGCCTCGACAGAGTTCTTCAAGGATGGCGCCTATCGCATGGAAGGGGAGGGCACGACGCTCTCGCCCCGGGAGATGGCCGACTATCTCGCCGACCTCACCCGCCGCTATCCGATCCTGTCGATCGAGGACGGCATGGCGGAGGACGATTTCGACGGGTGGAAGGCGCTGACCGACCTTATCGGCGACAAGGTCCAGCTCGTCGGCGACGACCTGTTCGTCACCAACCCGAAGCGGCTCGCCATGGGCATCGAGAAGGACCTCGCCAATTCGCTGCTGGTGAAGGTCAACCAGATCGGCACGCTCACCGAGACGCTGGACGCCGTCAACATGGCACACCGGGCGGGCTATACCGCCGTCATGTCGCATCGCTCCGGCGAGACCGAGGACACGACCATCGCCGACCTCGCCGTCGCCACCAACTGCGGCCAGATCAAGACCGGCAGCCTCGCCCGTTCGGACCGGCTCGCCAAGTACAATCAGCTCATCCGGATCGAGGAGGAGCTGGGGTCCACCGCAAAATATGCAGGACGGAGCATCTTCGCCTCGAAAACAGCTTGATTCCGGGGCATTTTACTGATTCTGTCAGCCCCGTGAGCACCGGTACTCGACACACGATTGAACTGATCAAGCGGGCGGCGCTGCCGGCGCTCGCCGTGCTCATCATCGCCAACTTCCTCGGCTATGCCGTGGTCGGCTCCAACGGCGTCCTCGCCTGGGGCGACTATCGGCGCCTGAAGGAGGAGAAGAGCCTGGTCCTCGCCGAGCTCCAGGAAGAGCGGGCCAGGCTGGCGCACCGGGCGGACCTGCTCGACCCGAGCAGCGCCGATCCCGACCTCGCCGACGAGATGGTGCGGCGCCAACTGGGCGTCATTCGCCCGGACGAAGTGATCATCCAAATCCCTGAGTAATTCTTCCCGGTCGCGAAGCGATGGGAGGGCAGTGGTGGCCCCATGTTGCACCCCTCAACGTTTGCGGCCATAGAGCCGCCATCGCATCCCATGAGCTTGAGGAAGGGGCCGAAGAGTGGCCAAGGCAGCATCGTCGAAGCGCGCCAGCACAAAGAAGGACGCTACGGCCGCACCGCCGCCCACGCCCAACCGCCCGCGTCCGCCCGAGCCGAAGCGGCACAAGGCCGACAAGGCCGAGATGCTGGAATATTATCGCCAGATGCTGCTCATCCGCCGCTTCGAGGAGCGCGCCGGGCAGCTTTACGGGCTCGGCCTCATCGGCGGCTTCTGCCATCTCTACATCGGCCAGGAAGCGGTGGCGATCGGCCTCCAGACGGCGCTCGATCCGGACAAGGACAGCGTCATCACCGGCTATCGCGACCACGGCCACATGCTCGCCTACGGCATCGATCCCAAGATCATCATGGCCGAGCTGACCGGGCGCGAGGCCGGTATCTCCAAGGGCAAGGGCGGCTCGATGCACATGTTCAGCGTCGAGCATAAATTCTACGGCGGCCACGGCATCGTCGGCGCGCAGGTGCCGCTGGGGACCGGGCTCGCCTTCAAGCATAAATATGACGGCGACGGCGGCGTCTGCCTTGCCTATTTCGGCGATGGCGCGGCCAACCAGGGCCAGGTCTACGAAGCGTTCAACATGGCATCCTTGTGGAAGCTGCCGATCATCTTCGTGATCGAGAACAACCAATATGCGATGGGGACCAGCGTCAACCGCTCCAGCGCCGAGGACCAGCTCTACAAGCGCGGCGAGAGCTTCCGCATTCCGGGGCTGCAGATCGACGGCATGGACGTGCTCGCGGTGCGCGGCGCCGCGACGACGGCCCTTGAATGGGTGCGGGGCGGCAATGGACCGATCCTGCTCGAGCTCAAGACCTATCGCTATCGCGGCCACTCCATGTCCGACCCGGCCAAATATCGCTCGCGCGACGAAGTCCAGGCGGTGCGCGACAAGTCCGATCCGATCGAGGCGATCAAACGCGAGCTGGAGAAGGCGGGCGTGTCCGAGGATGAGCTGAAGGAGATCGACAAGGATATCCGCCAGATCGTCGTCGAGGCCGCCGACTTCGCCGAACAATCGCCGGAGCCCGATCCTTCCGAACTTTATACTGACGTTTTGGTCGAGAGCTACTGATGCCCATAGAGCTTAAGATGCCGGCCCTCTCTCCCACGATGGAGGAGGGGACCCTCGCCAAATGGCTGGTGAAGGAAGGGGACAGCGTATCCTCCGGCGATATCCTCGCCGAGATCGAGACGGACAAGGCGACGATGGAGTTCGAAGCCGTCGACGAAGGGACGATCGCCAAGATCCTCGTTCCCGAAGGGACCGACGAGGTGAAGGTCGGCACCGTGATCGCAGTCATGACGGGCGAGGGTGAGGACGCCTCGGCGACAAGCGCGGCGCCGAAGGAGGAAGCCAAGGCCCCGGCGGCGGAGCCTAAGGAACAGGCTGACGTCCCGGCGCCCGAATCCGCCGAGCCGCACCAGATGGAGACGGGCGCGCGTGATCTGGTCGCGTCGGTCGAGAAGACCGAGGTGAAGGACCCAGACGTGCCCGAAGGCACCGAGATGGTCCGGATGACCGTCCGCGAGGCGCTGCGCGACGCGATGGCCGAGGAGATGCGCAAGGACGACCGCGTCTTCGTGATGGGCGAGGAAGTGGCCGAATATCAGGGCGCCTACAAGGTCACACAGGGCCTGCTCGACGAGTTCGGCGACAAGCGCGTGATCGATACGCCGATCACCGAATATGGCTTTGCCGGCGTCGGCACCGGCGCGGCGATGGGTGGGCTTCGGCCGATCGTCGAGTTCATGACCTTCAATTTCGCCATGCAGGCGATCGACCACATCATCAATTCGGCGGCTAAGACCAACTACATGTCCGGCGGCCAGATGCGCTGCCCGATCGTGTTCCGCGGACCCAACGGCGCGGCGGCGCGCGTGGGGGCACAGCATAGCCAGAATTACGGGCCCTGGTATGCGAGCGTGCCGGGACTCGTTGTCATCGCGCCTTATTCGGCGGCGGACGGGAAGGGTTTGTTGAAAGCTGCCATCCGGTCTGAAGACCCGGTCGTGTTCCTCGAGAATGAATTGCTTTATGGCCAGAGCTTCGACGTGCCGAAGCTGGACGACTATGTCCTTCCCATCGGCAAGGCGCGGATCGCCCGCGAGGGCAAGGACGTGACTTTGGTCAGCTATTCGATCGGCGTCGGCGTGGCGCTCGACGCCGCCGGCAAGCTGGCCGAAGAGGGCGTCGAGGCCGAAGTGATCGATCTTCGCACCCTGCGCCCGCTCGACCGGGAGACGGTGCTGAAGAGCCTCGCCAAGACCAACCGCCTCGTCTGTGTCGAGGAAGGCTGGCCGACTTGCTCCATCTCCTCGGAGATCGCCGCTATCGCGATGGAGGAGGGGTTCGACGATCTCGACGCGCCGGTGCTGCGCGTCACCAACGTCGACGTGCCGCTCCCCTATGCCGCCAATCTCGAGAAGATGGCGCTCATAAAGGTGGACGATGTCGTCGAGGCGGCGAAGAAGGTCTGTTACCGCTGACGGCATGACGCCGCTCGATCCGGACCGCACGCTGGCCCTGTCCTATGTTCCGGCGAAGCACCGGCCCGCCGTGGAGGCCCTATGGCGGCTCGATGCGGCGCTCGGGGCAGTTCTGGCGGGCGGGCGGGAACCGCTGATTGGCCAGATCAAGCTTGTCTGGTGGCGCGACGCCTTGGAGAAGCTCGACCGGGAGAGGGCGCCTGCCGAGCCGGTTCTGCGGGCGGTGGCGGAGCATGTGGTGCCGATCGTGCCCGGCGCGGCGCTGGCCGAGTTTGAGCAGGCCTGGACCGTCCTGTTGAACCAGGAGCCGCTTTCTTCGTCCGACTTTGACGATTATGCGGCGCGCGGGCGCTTGCTGTTCCGGTTTTCCGCGACCCTGCTCGGTGACGTCTCGACGGCGGAGGTCGAGGATGCCGGAGAGGCGTGGGCTTTGGTCGATCTCGCCCGTCATAGCGGCGAGCCGGACAAAATGGCCGTCTTCAACGCCGCGCGGGAGCGTGCGCGCCCGCGCAATCGCTGGCCCGTCCCTTTGCGCCCGCTCGGTATGCTGCATGCGCTGGCGCGCCGCGATATCGAGTACGGCCTCGGAACCCAGGGCTCGCCGGGGCGGATGCTCCGGATGCTGAGGCACCGGTTCACGGGACGGTGATTCTGGACTAACCTCACCCGATCACAGGGGGAGGGGACCCATGCTGCGCTTTCTCGCGGGGGGCCGTGTCGGCGATGCTTTTCATGGCGGCGGGCTTCGTTATCTGGGCGAGCGATTCGGATGCCGACGATCCGATCCCGCCCGCTCCCGCGGCGGCTCCCCTGCTGATGGCACCGCAGAAGCCGCCGACGCCGCCCGCCGCGCCCGAGAAATCGCGCGAGGAGAAGCGCTTCGCCCGCTATGACGACAATGAGGACGGCATCATCACCCGCGCGGAGATGATGGGGAGCCGGCGGGGCTCATGGGAGCGGCTCGACGCCAATGGCGACAATCGCCTGGATTTCGAGGAGTGGGCGATCACGACGTCCGAGAAGTTCGCCAAGGCGGATGCGGACAGGTCCTGCACCCTCAACGCTGCCGAGTTCCTGACGACGCGACGGAAGTCTAAGCCCAAGCCGAAGTGCGAGTGCTAGCTGTCCTCCCGACGCTTTTAGCGCAGGGAGGATGATCGGCGATCCACTCCTTCAGGGCCTCTCTAGCGCGGCCGGTGTAGGCGGCCTTGCGTTCCTTCTTCTTCACTTTGCCTTCTATGGGCGGGAAGAGGCCGAAATTGACGTTCATCGGCTGATAGCTGTCGGCCTCGGCGCCGCCGGTGATGTGGCCGAGAAGCGCGCCTAGCGCGGTCGCCGGCGGGGGAAGGGTGATCGCGTCTCCGCTGATCTCGGCGGCGGCGAAGCGGCCCGCGAGGAGACCCATGGCCGAGGATTCGACATAGCCTTCGCAGCCGGTGATCTGGCCGGCGAAGCGGATATGCGGCGCCTTTCGCAGACGTAGCTGCCCGTCGAGGAGCTGGGGCGAGTTGATGAAGGTGTTGCGATGGAGGCCGCCGAGGCGGGCGAACTCGGCATTCTCGAGGCCCGGAATGGTCCGGAACAGGCGGACCTGCTCGGCATATTTCAATTTGGTCTGGAAGCCGACCATGTTCCAGAGCGTGCCGAGCGCATTGTCCTGGCGGAGCTGGACGACGGCATAAGGCCAGCGGCCGGTCTTCGGATCGTCGAGGCCGACCGGTTTCATCGGGCCGTAGCGGAGCGTGTCGACGCCGCGTTCCGCCATCACCTCGATCGGCATGCAGCCCTCGAAATAGGGCGTGTCCTTCTCCCACTCGCGGAATTCGGTTTTCTCGCCGTCGAGCAGCCCCTGATGAAAGGCGAGATACTGCTCCTTCGTCATCGGGCAGTTGATGTAGTCCTTGCCGTCGCCTTCCGGGCCGACCTTGTCCCAGCGCGAGGCCATCCAGCAGATGTCCATATCGATGCTGTCGCGGTGGACGATGGGGGCGATGGCATCGAAGAAGGCGAGGGAGTCGCTTCCCGTCTCGGCGCCGATGGACTCGGCCAGCTTCGCCGCCGTCAGCGGGCCGGTGGCGACGATGGCGAGGCCGGAGGCGGGGAGGGCGTCGACCCGCTCGCGCACGACCTCGATATTGGGATGGTTGCGGATGGTTTCGGTGACCTGGGCGGAGAAACGGTCCCGATCCACCGCCAGTGCCGACCCCGCCGGCACCTTGTGCGCGTCGGCGGCGGCCATGATGAGGGAGCCCAGCGCCCGCATCTCGGCGTGAAGCAGGCCGACCGCATTGTTCTCGGCATCGTCGGAGCGGAAGCTGTTCGAGCAGACCAGTTCGGCAAGCCCGTCCGTCTGATGCGCCGGCGTCATCTCCCCCGACCCGCGCATTTCCGACAGCCGCACCTTCACGCCCGCCTCGGCGAGCTGCCAAGCCGCTTCAGAGCCCGCGAGGCCGCCGCCTATGATGTGAACCTGATGAGTCATGATCCCGGACCCGATACTCGTTCGTCCCGAGCGAAGTCGAGGGGCGTGTGTGATGACTCCGTGCCAGCGCCCCTCGACTTCGCTCGGGACGAACGGATTCTTAGGGCTCCATTAGTTCTCGTCTCCGCCTTCGACGGCCGCGTCGCTGGCGCCGGGGGTCTGGTCTTCGGCGTCGACGACGGCTTCGGCTTCGTCCTCGCCTTCCTCGATGCGGGCGGCGGAGACGACGTGTTCGCCTTCGGCGACGTTGAAGAGGCGGACGCCGGCGCTGTTGCGGCCGATGACGCGGGTGCCGCCTACCGCCATGCGGATGAGCTTGGCCTGGTCGGTGACCAGCATGAGCTGCTCGCCGTCATGGGCGGGGAAGCTGGCGACGACCGGGCCGTTGCGGGCGATGTTGTCGATGTTGGTGATGCCCTGGCCGCCGCGGTTGGTGCGGCGGTATTCGAAGGCGCTGCTGCGCTTGCCGTAGCCGTTGGCGCAGACGGTGAGAATGAATTCCTCGGCGTCGGCGAATTGCAGCATCCGCTCGGGGCTGAGGGTGGGCTCGTTCTCATTCTCCTTCCACGGTGCGGCGCGGAGATAGGCGTCGCGTTCTTCTGTCGTGGCGTCGAAGCCCTTGAGAATGGAGAGCGAGATGACCTCGTCCTTGTCCTTGAGGGTGATGCCGCGAACGCCCGTGGAGGTGCGGCTCTGGAATTCGCGTACCGCCGTCGATTCGAAGCGGATCGCCTTGCCGTTGCGGGTCGCGAGGAGGGCGTCGTCTTCCCCGGTGAGGAGAGCGACCCCGATGAGGCGATCCGTCGCCTCATTGTCGAAGCGCATCGCCAGCTTGCCGTTCGAAGGCACGTTGGCGAACGCGTCCATGGAGTTGCGGCGGACGCTTCCCTCGGCCGTCGCGAAGATGACGTGGAGGTTCTTCCACTCCGCCTCGTCCTCCGGCAGCGGCAGGACGGTGGAGATGGTCTCGCCCTCGGCCAGGGGCAGAAGGTTGACCATCGGGCGGCCGCGGGCCTGGGGGGCGCCTTCGGGGAGGCGCCAGACCTTGAGGCGGTAGACCTTGCCGGCCGTCGAGAAGAACAGGACCGGTGTGTGGGTGGAGGTGACGAACAGGTTCGTGACCGCATCCTCTTCCTTCGTCCCCATGCCGGCGCGGCCCTTGCCGCCGCGGCGCTGGGCGCGAAAGGTGGCGAGCGGGGTGCGCTTGATGTAGCCGCTCATGGTCACGGTCACGACCATGTCCTCGCGCTCGATCAGATCCTCGTCCTCGATGCCGTCGGCGGCGGCGACGATCTCGGCGACGCGGGGCGTGGCATAGGCGGCCTCGATCTCGTCGAACTCCTCCCGCATCACGGCGTAGAGCTTGGCGCGGTCGCCGAGGATTTCGAGCAAATCGCCGATCGAGGTGGCGAGCTCACGCAACTCGCCGGCGATCTCGTCGCGGCCGAGCGCGGTCAGGCGGTGGAGGCGCAGCTCCAGGATGGCGCGCACCTGGATGTCGCTCAGCTGATAGGTCGTGCCGTCCACCTCGGGCTCGACCGCCTCGACCAGCGCGATATAGGGCGCGATCTCCGCGATCGGCCATTCGCGGGCAATCAACGAGGCGCGCGCTTCGGCGGGGGAGGCCGAGGCGCGGATGATCCGCACCACCTCGTCGAGATTGGTGACCGCGATGACCAGGCCGAGCAATATGTGGGCGCGGTCGCGGGCCTTGGCGAGCTCGAACTTGGCACGGCGGGTGATGACCTCCTCGCGGAACTTGACGAAGGCCTCGATGATGTCGCGGAGGTTCAATGTCTCGGGACGGCCGCCGCGGATGGCAAGCATGTTGGCGGGGAAGCTCGACTGCGCGGGCGTGTGGCGCCAGAGTTGATTCAGCACCACCTCCGGCGTCGCGTCGCGCTTCAGCTCGATGACGACGCGGACGCCCTCGCGGCTCGATTCGTCGCGAATGTCAGAGACGCCCTCGATGCGCTTATCCTTAGCGGCCTCGGCGATCTTCTCGACCAGTCCGTTCTTGCCGACCTGGAAGGGGATGGCGGTCAGCACGATCGAGCGGCGGTCGCCACGGCCTTCCTCTACCACATGGCGCGAACGCATCATGATCGAACCGCGGCCGGTATGGTAGGCGCTGCGGGCGCCGGCCTGGCCGAGAATCAGCGGCCCGGTCGGGAAATCGGGGGCCGGGACGATCTCGATGAGCTCGTCGATGGTGATGCCGGGATTGTCCATATAGGCTTTGCAGGCGGCCAGTACTTCGCCGAGATTGTGCGGCGGAATGTTGGTCGCCATGCCGACCGCGATACCGCCGGCGCCGTTGACCAGGATGTTCGGGAAGCGGGCGGGGAGGACCTGCGGCTCGCTTTCCGAGGCGTCGTAATTGGGCTGGAAGTCGACGGTGTCCTTGTCGATGTCGTCGAGCAGGGCGTTGGCGACGCGGGCGAGGCGCGCCTCGGTGTAGCGCATCGCCGCCGGCGGATCGGGATCCATCGATCCGAAATTGCCCTGGCCGTCGATCAGCGGCACGCGCATCGACCAGTCCTGGGTCATGCGGGCCAGAGCGTCGTAGATCGAGGAATCGCCGTGCGGGTGGTATTTACCCATCACCTCACCGACGAGGCGGGCCGACTTGCGATAGGGCCGTCCGGCGACGAAGCCGGCCTCCTGCGCGGCGTAGAGGATGCGGCGGTGGACGGGCTTGAGGCCGTCGCGCACGTCGGGAAGGGCGCGCGCGACGATCACCGACATCGCATAGTCGAGGTAACTGGTCTTCATCTCCTCGACGATGGAGACGGGGGAAATGTCGCTGTTTTCGATGGTCGGCGGTGCGCTGGCCACTATGGGTTCCTGATGTTGTGACGAATGAAGCGCTTCACGCGCGGGAAAGAATGGGCCCTTTCTAGACCATGGCCCAAGGGAACGCCACCCCGCGCGCGTACACGCGCACGCGCGAGGCGGGCAGGCTCGAATGCCGGCGGCGTTAGTCGGGCGCGGTCCGCCGGTCAAACGGAGGATTCGGCGAATTCCCGTTCCATCGCCGAGGGTTGCGGTTCAAGCGCCGTTCACCGCAACTCGGCTAGAAAGGAGGGGTAATTGGCGATAGAAGCACGCGTTTCCCCGCGAAACCCGCTTCAGGCGAAAAGTGCGCAAACAGGAGGTTTCCACCCGATGATTTCCGTTTCCAGGGCCGCGCTCGGCCTGGCGCTTGCATTGGGTGGGGGCCTGATCGCGGCCGCGTCGCCGGGGCTGGCCCAGGAGCAAAGGGCCATTACCCTGAACGAGCAGGAGCGGACCGCGCTCCAGGCTCTGAAGACCGCGCTCGAAACCAAGAATTACGCGGCGGCGACCAGCGCGCTCACGACGGCCCAGCAGGTCGCCCGCTCGGGCTACAGCCGCTATCTCGCGTCCGCGCTCCAGCTTCGCCTGGGTCTCGAGACGAAAAGTTACGGCCTTCAGAAGACGGCGATCGACGCGATGGTCGGCAGCGGTTCGGCGCCCGCCGGGGCCCTTCCGCAGCTTTACAAGAGCCAGGGCGCGCTGGCGATGAGCGCGGGCAAATATGAGGATGCAGAAGAGGCCTTTACCCGCTGGACCCAAGTGGCCCCCAACGATCCGGAAGCCTTCCTCGCGCTCGCCAAGGCCAAGGAGGTCCGCAAGAAGGTACCGGAAGCGGTCGCCATGATCTCCCATGCGATCAAGATTCAGTCGGCGGGCAATCGTCCAGTGCCCGAATCCTGGTATCTGCGGGGGTTGAAGCATGCCTTCGACGCGAAGATGGTGCCGCAGAGCCTCGACTTTAGCCGGGCGCTGGTCGCGGCCTATCCGACCGTCCAGAACTGGCGCGACGCGCTGCTCGTGCGAAGCGATCTCGGGCAGCTCGATCCGGCCGCCACGCTCGACCTTCTAAGGCTGCTTCGCGGGAGCAAGGCCCTGGCCGGCGAGCGCGATTATTACGCCTTCGCCGAGGCTTTGATCGCCGCCGATTTCGGCGCGGAGGCCAAGGCCGTGCTCGACGAGGGTATCGCCGCCAAGATGGTCGATGCCTCCGAAGGGAAGACCAAGGAGCTGCTCACCTCGGCCAAGAAGGCGACGACCGCGTCTTCCGCGCTGGCGGGCCTCGAAATCAAGGCGACGTCGGCAGCGACCGGCGCGGCCGCGATGACGGCCGCCGACGCCTATTTCGGCCATGGCGACTATGCCAAGGCGGCGGCGATGTACCGTGCGGCCCTCCAGAAAGGGTCGATCGATCCGAACGTCGCCAATACGCGCCTGGGCATGGCCCTCGGGCTTGCCGGGCAAAAGGCGGAGGCGGAAACTGCGCTCCGCACTGTCACCGGCCCCCGCGCCGATCTCGCATCCCTCTGGCTGCTCTGGCTCGCCCAGCGCGGCTAATATCGCTAGAAGACCCCATCCTGCAGGAGACGATACTCATGAAATTCACTTCGATCTTCGCGATCGGCATCGCGCTCGCCCTCGGCGGCGTGTCCGTCGCCGCGCCCGCTTATGCCGCTCAGGAAGAGGGCCAGGCAGAACGCAAGTATGCATTCAGCGATGCGGCTCGCCCCGCTCTCGCGGAACTGCAGAAGGCTATGCAGGGAACCGATGCCGCGGCATTCCAGGCCGCGCTCGCCAAGGCCCAGGCCGCCGCGCAGACCAGCGACGACCGCTACGTCATCGCGCAGTTCCAGCTCAACCAGGCGATCAAGACCAGTGACGAGGCGGGCAAGCTCGCCGCGATCGAGGCGATGATCGCGAGCGGCGGCGCCACCGCGGCCGAGCTTCCGACGCTCTATTCCAACCTCGGCGCGATCACCTTCAACGCCGGCGACTATGCGAAGGCCGCCGCGGCCTTCAAGAAGCTGATCGAGCTGCAGCCCGATAATGCGGATGCGAAGTCCAACCTTGCCGCCGCGCTGGCGCAGCAGGGCAACCCGGCGGAAGCCGCGGCTCTTGTGCAGCAGCGTATTGCCGCGGCGGAAGCGGCCGGTCAGGCCGTTCCGGAGGGGCTTTACAAGCAGGCGCTCGCGCTGGCCTATGAAGCGCGCTCCCCGCAGAGCCTGGAGCTCAGCCGCGAGCTCGTCGAAGCTTATCCGACCGCCGAGAACTGGCGCGACGCGCTGATGATCTTCCGCGATCTCCGCAATCCGACCGGCGATGCGAATCTCGATCTGATGCGCCTGATGCGGGCGACGAAATCGCTGAACGGCGAGCGCGATTATTATGAGCTGGCCGAGGCGGCCAACTCGAAGGGCCTGCCGGGCGAGGCCAAGGCGGTGCTCGAAGCGGGTATTGCCGCCAAGGCGGTGAACGCCACCAAGCCGGCTTTCAAGGAACTCCTCGCCTCCGCCTCGAGCAAGGTCGAGCAGGACCGGGCGTCGCTGTCCGGGCTCGAGGCGAAGGCGAAGGCCGCGTCCGACGGCAAGCTCGCGCTCAACACCGGCGATGCCTATTATGGCTATGGCGAATATGCGAAGGCGGCTGCCTTGTATCGCGTTGCCCTCGAGAAGGGCTCGGTGGACGCCAATGTCGCCAACACGCGCCTCGGCATGGCCCTCGCCCTGGCCGGCCAGAAGGCGGAGGCCGAGGCGGCGCTGAAGGCGGTGACCGGCCCGCGCGCCGACATCGCCGGCTACTGGCTGACCTGGCTCAACCAGAGCGCCTGATCGACGCGTCAGACTGTACGGAAGGGGCGTCGGCTTGTGCCGGCGCCCCTTCTGTTTGCGCGACGCGGCGTCCCATATTGCAACGCGCTCCAATTCCGGCTTCCGCGCCCTTCGGCAGGAGGGTAGCGTCGGCAAATGCGAGACTCCGGAAGAACGGCGTTTCGCGAGTTGGGGAACTGGGCGTGCGCTTCGACGACAGATTCGCGACGGTGATGGCGCTGCCTGCGGACAACCCCTCCGCCCGGGCGGCGAAATGGCGCCAGCTCGTCGATCTCCTCGCCCAGCGGGGCGACGGCGACGAAAGCACCCAGCTTGACGAAGCCTATGCCTGGCTCGAGGCGCGCCGCATCGAAATCGATCCGGCGACGCGCCGTGAAGCCGCCCGGGCGCTCGCCGGCCGCGCGATCGCGCCGGACCTCTTCGCCTTCTTCGCCCGGGATCATGCTTCGGTCGTGGCGCCGCTCGCGGCCGGCGCTCGCCTGGAGCGCGAGGACTGGATCCGGCTCCTGCCGTCCCTGACGCCCACCGCGCGCGCCCTGCTGCGCCATCGCCGCGACCTCGATCCCAAGGTCGCCTTGGCCCTCAACAGCTTCGGCCCCAGCGATTTCGTCATTTCCGGCGCCGTCGCGGCGGGAATCGGGGCAGGGGGGCCGCCCGCTCACCCGGCGGCGGAGGCCGGGGAAGCGCAGATTCGCGACCTCGTCGCCCGCATCGAGGCTTTTCGCCAGCAGCGCGCGACCCGACCTTCCGATCCCTTTCCGGATCGGGCCCAGGCCGACGCGATCGAGGCGTTTCGCTGGGAGGCGGGCGCCGATGGCGTGGTCGTCTGGGTCGGCGACGCGCCGCGCGGGCCGCTGGTCGGCCAGACGATCGCGAGCATCGCCGAGCAGGGCCATTTCGGTGTCGACGGCCAAGCCGCCGGCGCCTTCGAGAAACGGTCGCCGTTCCGCGACGCCCGGTTCAAGGTAGCCGGGTCCGGCCCCGCAGCGGGCGACTGGCGCATCTCCGGCGTGCCCTTTTTCGATCCGGCGACCGGGAGCTTCCTGGGCTATCGGGGCAGCGCCCGCCGGCCGCGCGTCGACGAGATAGCCCGGGCCCAGTCCGCGCCGGACACCGTCTTCGGCCCCAATCTCCCAGCGGATTCGCTCCGCCAGCTCGTGCACGAGCTGAGGACGCCCCTCAACGCGATCGTCGGCTTCGCCGAGATGATCGACGGTCAGTATATGGGGCCGGCGGGCGCTAACTACCGCTCGCGCGCGGCCGAGATCATGGATCAGGCAAGCCGTCTGCTCTCCGCCGTCGACGATCTCGACACCGCCGCCCGCATCGAAACGAGCCGCTTGTCCCTGGACGAGAGCACGACCGACGTCGTCGCGCTGCTCTGCCGCCTGCACGATGCCTATGAGCGTGTGGCGAGCCAGCGCCATTCCCGCATCGCCATCGAGATCGCCAGCGGCCTCCCTCCCGCCCGGGTCGAGCTGGGCGCCGCCGAGCGCATGTTCGCGCGCATGCTCGCCGCCACGATCGGCCTTGCCAAGGACGGCGAAACCATTTCCGCCACCCTCGGCATGGATCCCGTCGGCGCATCCCGGATGCTATGCCTGTCGATCGACCGCCCGAGCGCCATCGAGGGGCCCGACGAGGCGGCTTTGCTCGATCCCGGCTACAGCCCCGACGGCGACTGGCCCGGCGCACCCGCGCTCGGCCTCGGTTTCGCGCTGCGCCTGGTCCGTAACCTGGCCGAGGCGGTCGGCGGCGCGCTCCACGTCGGCATGGATCGGTTCTCTCTCTACCTCCCGCCGGCCGAGGCCGGCGAACGCTCGACCGGCTAGACCGCTTTGGCGGGCGCCTGGTGCGGAGTTTCGCGCGGCTTGCCAAGCGTCGATCCGCTCCGCTATCGGCGTGCCCGAGCACAACGGGTGAGGGCCTGTAGCTCAACGGTAGAGCCGGCCGCTCATAACGGCTAGGTTGGGGGTTCGAATCCCTCCGGGCCCACCAGGATTTCGATCAAAGTGGTACTTTGATCGAGGGCGGAAGGAGGAGGCTTTCCTCTTTCCTCCTGCCGCGGGTCGAAGTAGCATTTTGACCCGATGATCGGGGAGTAGCGCAGCCTGGTAGCGCATCTGCTTTGGGAGCAGAGGGTCGCAGGTTCGAATCCTGTCTCCCCGACCATTTTTCGCCCAGACCGCCCGCTGAACCTGGAGCCGAGCTTGGGGAGCATCCATGAGAGCCGGACGGGGAAGGCGGGGGAGGGGTGCCGATTTGGGTAGAGGAGGGGCTCAATGATCGAAGGTAGCTGCCATTGCGGCGCGGTTCGCCTCACGCTGCCGGAGCCTCCGCCGGATCTTGGCAGCTGCAACTGCTCCCTGTGCCGCCGCATCGGCGGGCTTTGGGGCTATTATCGGCCCGATCAGGTCGCGGTCCACGATCCGGACGCCCAACTCGCGGGCTATGTCCAGGGCGATGCGACGCTGACCTGCTGGCACTGCGCGCGCTGCGGCTGCACCACCCACTGGTCGCCGCGCGATCCGGCGCTGGAGCGGATGGGCGTCAATTTACGCCTTTTCGATCCCGCCATCTGGGAGCCGCTGCCCCGCCGGCTGATTGACGGCGCGAACTGGTAGGGCTTCGCTCAACTATCCGCCAACTCCTGCTGCCGCTTATTTGGGAAGCAGAGGGTCGCAGGTTCGAATCCTGTCTCCCCGCCCAGCCTTCGCTGAAGCTATGGCTGGCGAGCCGGAGCTTTTTCCGACACCCGCTCGATCGTCTCCGGCGCGTTCGCCGTGATCGACAGCATGGTCGTCCAGGCGGCGACATTCTGGCGCAGTTCTTCCGGATCGATCTTGTCGAGCGTGTCGTCGGGGGTGTGGTGATAGTCGAAATAAAGAGTGCCGTCCTGATTGAGGTCGATCGCGGCCACGCCGGCGTTGGCGAACTCGCTGAGGTCGGCGCCGGCATTGGCCTTGCCCTGACCGCGGGTGACGCCGAGCGGAGCAAGCGCCCGGGCCAGCCGGTCGCCTAAGTCCTTGTTGGCTTCGGCAAGGCCGGTCTGGACCCGCCAGACTTTGCCCGCGCCGAAATCGGATTCGCCGACGAGGACGATATTCTCGTCCTTGTGCGCCTCGAAATAGGCGTCGCTGCCGAAACCTCCGGTTTCCTCCGAGCCGAACCAGACGACCCGTATGGTGCGGCGGGGCTGGCCCGCCTCCATGATGCGTTTCGCCGCGGCGGCCGTGATGGCGACTCCCGCGGCATTGTCGATGGCGCCGGTGGCGAGGTCCCAGCTGTCGAGATGGCCGCCGATCACGATGATCCCGGCCTTGGGATCGCTGCCCGGCACCTCGGCGACGACATTACCCGAAGGCTGGTTCTCCAGCGTGCGGGACGTGAGGACGAGGCGCAGCGTGACATTGTCGCTACGCTCCAGCATCCGGGCGAGATTCTCCGCGTCCGGGACCGACAGCGCGCCGGCGGGAATCGGGGAGACGCCCTCGGCGAAGTTGGTCTGGCCGGTATGGGGATTGCGATGATAGTCGGTGCCGACCGAACGGATGACGACCGCCGCGGCGCCTTTTGTCGCGGCCACGGACGGCCCCACGAAACGCGCGCCGCCATAATAGCCATAGCCGGAGCCATCCTGGGTCCGCTTCATCTCGTGGGAAATAAAGGCGATCTTGCCCTTGAGGCTACCTTCCGGCGCCGCCCGCAGGGCATCGAGAGTCTCGAAGCGGACGACCTCGGCCGTGATGCCTTCCGCGGGCGTGGCGCCACTGCCGCCCAACGCGGTTACGAACAGTTTCTGCGGGAAGGGTGCGACCACCTCGGCGGTTTCGGCGCCGCGCACCCACACCGGCATGCGGTAATCCTCGACGTGGACATTCTTGAACCCGAGCGACTTCAGCTTGGCGACGGCCCAGTCCCGGGCACGAGCTTCTTCAGGCGTGCCCGCGGGGCGGGCCCCGACTTCGGTGGTAAGGCCTTCCGCGATGTCCCAGGCGATATCGTCCTGGAGCGCGGCTTCGCGAAGCTGCTTTACCTCAGCCGGCGCCGTCTGTGCCAGAACGGGGAGGGGCGCTGCGAGCGAGAGGAGGGGAAGGGCGGCGGCGGAAAGCAGATACGTTTTCATGGACGCCATGCCTAACGGGATCGTCACGGCTGCGAAAGCATGAATTGGCGCAACGTCCAATAAGCGGAGCTTATCGTGCCCTCGGGATCACCGCGCACGCGGCGTTTGCCAAGCGGGGCGCCGCGCACTAACTAGCGGCGCAAATTCCCGTCACCTGAATCCGGAGAAAGCGCCGCCATGGCCGCACAGTATAGTTTCGTCATGAAGGGCATGACCAAGTCCTTCCCGGGCGTGCCCAAGCCCATCCTCAACAACATCAACCTGCAATTCTATCCGGACGCCAAGATCGCGATCATCGGCCCCAACGGCTCGGGCAAGTCAACGCTGATGAAGATCATGGCGGGGCAGGACAAGGAATTCTCCGGCGAGGCCTGGCCCGGCGAGGGCATTCGAGTCGGCTACCTGCCGCAGGAGCCGCATCTCGATTCGGGCAAGACGGTGAAGGAAAACGTGATGGACGGGGTGCGCCCCGTCGCCGACCTCGTCGACCGATTCAACGAGATTTCGAATCTGATGGCCGACCCGCCCGAGGATGCCGATTTCGACGCGCTGATGACCGAGATGGGCGAGCTTCAGGAGAAGATCGACGCCGTCGATGGCTGGACGCTCGACAACCAGCTCGAGATCGCCATGGACGCGCTCCGCTGCCCGCCGGGCGAGGCCAACGTCGCCAACCTCTCGGGCGGCGAGAAGCGCCGCGTGGCGCTCTGCAAGCTGCTGCTGGAGAAGCCCGACATCCTTCTGCTCGACGAGCCTACCAACCATCTCGACGCCGAGAGCGTGCAGTGGCTGGAGAAGCACCTCGTCGATTATGCGGGCAACGTCATTCTCGTCACCCACGACCGCTACTTCCTAGACAATGTCGTGAACTGGGTGCTCGAGCTCGATCGCGGGCGCTACTACATCTACGAGAGCAATTATTCGGGCTACCTCGAAACCAAGGCGAAGCGTCTGGCGCAGGAAGAGCGCGAGGATGCCGGCAAGCAGAAGGCGATCCAGGAAGAGCTGGAATGGATTCGCCGTTCGCCCAAGGCGCGCCAGACCAAGTCCAAGGCGCGAATCCGCGCGTTCGACGAGCTGGTCGAGGCGCAGGAGAACCGTTCGCCCGGCAAGGCTCAGATCCTCATACAGGTGCCCGAACGGCTCGGCGGCAACGTCATCGAGGCGAAGGGCGTTTCGAAGGCCTATGGCGACAAGCTCCTGTTCGAGGACCTGTCCTTTAACCTGCCCCCCGGCGGCATCGTCGGCGTGATCGGCCCCAACGGCGCCGGCAAGACGACGTTGTTCCGCATGATCACCGGCCAGGAGCAGCCCGACGGCGGCGAGATCAAGATCGGCCCGACAGTGCACCTCGGCTATGTCGACCAGAGCCGCGACGCCCTCACATCGAACAATAACGTCTGGGAAGAAATCTCTGGCGGGCATGATATTTTTCGATTCGGAAAGCACGAGGTCGCGACCCGCGCCTATGTCGGCGCCTTTAACTTCAAGGGCCCCGACCAGCAGAAGAAGGTCGGCCAGCTCTCGGGCGGCGAGCGCAACCGCGTCCACATGGCGAAGATGCTGAAGGAGGGCGGCAACGTCCTACTATTGGACGAGCCGACCAACGACCTCGACGTCGAGACGCTGCGTGCGCTCGAAGAGGCGCTGGAGAATTTCGCCGGCTGTGCCGTGGTGATCAGCCACGACCGCTTCTTCCTCGACCGTCTCGCCACCCATATCCTCGCCTTCGAGGGCGACAGCCATGTCGAATGGTTCGAAGGCAATTTCGAGGCCTATGAGGAAGACAAGAGGCGGCGGCTCGGCGACGAGGCCGATCGCCCGCACCGGATGACCTACAAGAAGCTGACGCGGTAGGAACCCGCCCTGGCTCGATCGGTTGATTTGGCGATGGCGGTTCCTTGACGGGCATGGCCTTCCCGGTGCACCCGTCCCGAAACGCTTGAGAATGAGGTGAGCATCGTGTTGTCCAAAGTCCCGGCCCTGCTGGCCGCCGCTGCCCTGGCCGTTCAGGCCGTCCCGGCCCTCGCCCAGGCGGAAACGACGCCCACGCCCACCGCCCAGGCGCGCCTGATCGGCGACCAGTCCTTCTTCCGTTCGGACCTGCTCATCATGCTCGGCGCGATCGCCGTCGCCGGTCTGATCAATGTCGTCCTGATCATGTCGGACGACGACGAGGAGCCGGTCAGTCCGTGACGACCGGCGCTATCGCACGCGCTTGATGTAGACGGCGCCGCCTTCGCGCTTTTCCGTGACGAAATTGGGCACCGCCTCGATCAGCTCCGACAGGCGCGCATAGCCGTAATTGCGGGTGTCGAACGACGAGCGGTTGCCGGCGCGCTGGCCGACGGCGCGGATGCTGGCGAAGCCGCGTTCGTCCCGCTTTACCGCATTGTAGGCATCGACGAGGAGGTCGAGCAGTTCCTGGTCCACCGCCTTCTTAGCCTCGTCGGGGCCGGCCTTACCCGTCTCTACCAGGGCCCCGACGTCGATGAAGCGGGTGCAGGCCTGGCGGAAGGATTCGGGCGTCTTGGCGGTGCCGAAGCCGTAGACCGGAAGGCCGTCCTGGCGAATGCGCATGGCGAGCGGCATGAAATCGCTGTCGCTCGACATGATGCCGAAACCGTCGACCTGGCCGCGATAGAGCAGGTCCATCGCGTCGATGATCATCTTCATGTCGGTGGCGCTCTTGCCCTTGGTGATGTCGAACTGCTGCTGCGGCTCGATCGCGTGGCGGTGTGCGATCCCGCTCCAGCCCTTGAGCGCCGGTTTCTGCCAGTTGCCGTAGGCACGGCGGATGTTGACTGTGCCGAGCTCCGCCAGGACGGTCAAAACCGGGTCGAGCGAATCGGGCGACGCGTTGTCGGCGTCTATCAGGAGCGCGATGTTGGCGGTGGGGGCGGGTTCGCTGGCCATGTGAACGGTCTCCCTTGAAAAAGGTCAGGCGGGCGCGAAGGCGCCGGTCGCCTGGTCGAGCAAGTGAAGCTCGCCGCTGGCGATGGCGAACCAAGCGCCGTGGAGGGTGAGGCGGCCCGCCGCCTCGCGTTCCCGGATGCAGGGGAACGTGCGCAGGTTGGCGAGGCTGACCTTCACCGTTTCATGCTCCATGGCGCGCAGCGCCGGCCGCTCATTGGCTTCGCCATGTTCGGCGACGACCCGCTCGCGGGCTTCATCGAGCAAGTCGATCCAATGGGCGATGAAGCCGCCTTCGCCCGGCCGCGCCCCCTTGAAGGACTGGGTCAGCGCCGCATGACAGCCACCGCAGCGGCCATGGCCCATCACGACGATCTGCTCCACCTCAAGGATCGTGACGGCGAATTCCAGCGCGGCCGAAACGCCATGGCGGCCGCCGCCGAGCTCCAGCGGCGGCACGAGGTTGGCGACGTTGCGAACCGTGAATATCTCGCCGGGTGCGGTGTCGAAGATGGTGGCGGGATCGGCCCGGCTGTCGGAGCAGGCGATCACCATCACCCTGGGACTTTGTCCCTCGGCGAGATCGGTCCAGCGCTCGCGTTCATGTTTCCAGCCCGTCTCCCGAAAGCGGCGATAGCCGGTGAGGAGGGCATCGGGAAAATGGGCCACGCTCGGTCTCCGAAACTGCATTCGCCTGTCGCCTAAACGCAAGCGGGGAGGGGTGGCAAGTCGCGCGCGACATCGCTATCTGGCGCCCATGACCGAAGCCCTCGCCCCGATCACGGCGCCCAAGCAGCGCAAGCCCGACTGGATCCGCGTGAAGGCGCCGACCAGCACCGGCTTTGCGGAGACGAAGAAGCTGATGCGGCGTCTCAATCTCGCCACGGTGTGCGAGGAGGCGGCCTGCCCCAATATCGGCGAGTGCTGGACCAAGAAGCACGCCACGGTGATGATCCTCGGCGACACCTGCACGCGCGCCTGCGCCTTCTGCAACGTCAAGACGGGCATGCCGCGTCCGGTCGACCCGCTGGAGCCGGAGCATGTCGCGGTAGCGGCGGCCGAGCTGGGGCTTGAGCATATCGTCGTGACGTCCGTGGACCGGGACGATCTTGCCGATGGCGGCGCGAGTCAGTTCGTGAAGGTCATCCAGGCGCTGAGGCGCAACACGCCTTCCACCACGATCGAGATTCTGACTCCGGATTTCCGCAACAAGGCGGACGCGGCGGTCGAGGCGATCATCGAGGCGGCGCCCGACGTCTACAACCATAATCTGGAGACGGTGCCGCGGCTCTATCCCACGATCCGGCCGGGCGCGCGTTATTATGCTTCGCTGCGCCTGCTGGAGAGCGTGAAGCGGCATGATCCCCGCATCTTCACCAAGTCCGGAATCATGGTGGGCCTCGGCGAGGAGCGTCTGGAGGTCCATCAGGTAATGGACGACATGCGTTCGGCCGACATCGATTTCCTCACCATGGGCCAGTATCTCCAGCCGACGCCGCGGCACGCCAAGGTGGCCGAGTTCGTGACGCCACAAACCTTCAACGCCTATGCGGCGATTGCCAGGGCGAAGGGTTTCCTGCTGGTCGCGGCGAGCCCGCTCACCCGATCCAGTTACCATGCCGGCGACGATTTCCAGAAGATGCGCGCGGCGCGCGAGGCACGGTTGGCGAAGGCCTAGAATGCCGAGGCACAGCGAGAAGCGGAATCTTCCCTACAGCCCCGAGGAGATGTTCGACCTCGTGGCCGACGTGGGCCGCTATCAGGAATTCCTTCCCTGGGTCGCGGCGGTGCGCATTAGGTCCAATAGCGAGACGCTGATGGTGGCCGATCTCGTCGTCGGCTTCCGGTCGCTGAAGGAAACCTTCACATCGCGGGTCGAGAAGCGGCAGCCCAAACACATTACGGTCGATTATGTCGAAGGCCCCCTCAAATATCTGAAGAACGACTGGGAGTTCATCCCCGACGGCAAGGGCGGCACCGACATCGATTTCTGCGTCGATTTCGCCTTCAGATCGCGCATTTTCGAGGCACTGGCGGGCCAGATGTTCGACCGCGCGCTTCGTCGGATGATCACGGCGTTCGAGGAACGCGCGCATGCGCTTTACGGCGAGCCTTCTTCCTCAACCGGCATGAGCAGCTCGAGGGCGCAAAGCGCCGCCTGAAGTCGGACACCGCCGCGGCCGAGATCCCCGAATTCCTTGAGGTCGGCGACGATCTCCTTGGGATTCGCGCCTCGCCGCGCTCTCGCGAACACCACGGTTCCCACCGGCTTCTTGTCGCTGCCGCCCTGGGGACCGGCGATGCCGGTGATGGCGACCGCCGTATCGGCATCGGAATGCTCCAGTGCGCCCTGTGCCATCGCCCACGCGACCGCGATCGACACCGCGCCGAACGTTTCCAGCACGTCGAGGCTGACATCCAGCATCGCCATCTTCGCTTCGTCCGAATAGGTGACGAAGCCAGCCTCGAAAACGTCGGACGAACCCGGGATTTCGGTGAGCGCCGCCGTCACCAACCCGCCGGTGCAGCTCTCCGCGACGACGATCTTTTTGCCCCGCGCGCGATTGGCCTCGATCACCTTGCGGGCGGGATCGACCAGCTCGTTCGGGAGAGTGAATTCGCGGACGGATTGACGCGCGGTGTCCGGTTGATCGGTGGGTGATGGATTCATGAGTCCTCCGGAACTCGAACAGTAGCGACGGCCTGTGCCGCCATGCCTTCGCCGCGTCCGGTGAAGCCCAATTGCTCGGTCGTCGTCGCCTTGATGCTAACCCTCGACAAGGGGAGCCGCAACAAGTCCGCGACGGATTGCCGCATCGCGTCCCGATGTGGGCCGATCCTAGGCGCCTCGCAGATGATGGTCATGTCGACATGGTCGATGCGGCCGCCGCGCTCTTCGATCAGCGCGCGTGCATGCTCCGCAAAGCGCGAGGAGGGGGCGCCGCGCCATTGCGGATCGCTGGGCGGGAAATGGTCGCCGATATCGCCTTCGCCGATCGCGCCGAGCAGGGCATCGGTGAGGGCATGGAGGACCACATCGGCGTCGCTATGCCCGGAAAGGCCTTTGTCGTGCGGGATCAACAGTCCGCCCAGCCAGAGCTCCTCGCCCTCGGCGAAACGGTGGACGTCGAAGCCTAGCCCCGTGCGGCTTACCAGAGCGGCGGAGAGACGTTGCTCGGCTCGCATGAAATCCTCTTCATAGGTCAGCTTTTCCAGGCTTTGACTGCCGATGACCGTCGCCACCTGAAATCCCGCCTCTCGCGCCACTTGCGCATCGTCCGTAGCATCCGCCGGCGCCTCCCGCCGCCGGTGCGCTTCGAGGATGGCGTCGAAACGGAAGGCCTGCGGCGTCTGCACCCGTATCAGGCCATTCCGGGACACTTGAGCGCCCAGTGCGCCGTTTCCTTCGGCCAGACTGTCCACCACCGGCAGAACCGGCACCGCTCCGTCGGCGGCGTCCAGCGCCTCGATAAGCCGCTCGATGACGTCGGGTGGGAGGAACGGACGAGCGGCGTCGTGGATGAGTACCGCACCGACACCGCCCTTTGCGGCAAGCGCCTCAAGCCCGTTGCGCACCGACTGCTGGCGCGTCGCGCCGCCGACTGTCGGGGAGGGGAGGGAGCGATGTCCCACAGCGTGGTGGAAAAGCCCCTCCTGGCCCTCGCCGATCACGATCTGGATGATATCTATGCGGTCGTGCTTCAGATGGTCGATCGTATGAGCGAGCAGGGGCCTTCCGCCGATTTGGCGATACTGCTTCGGCATCCCGCCGCCGGCGCGGCTGCCGCTCCCCGCCGCCACGACCAATGCGACGATCTTGCCCTTTATCCCCATGGCCGCCCCCTAGCCCAGCGAAACCTTGCCCGCCAGCGCCTTTGAGTTTAAGGGCTTGGCGCTTCCCATGCCTCGCCTCGCCCCCATCTCCATCGGTCCTGTCCGTATCGATGCGCCGGTCATTCTGGCGCCGATGACGGGCGTCACCGACCGGCCGTTCCGGCGGATCGTCAAGCGCTACGGCGCGGGGCTGACCGTGACCGAGATGATCGCAAGCCAGGCGATGATCCGCGAGACCCGCCAGTCGCTGCAGAAGGCGGCCTGGGACCCGATCGAGGATCCGGTGTCGATGCAGCTCGCCGGCTGCACGCCGCACGAGATGGCGGAGGCCGCGAAGCTCAACGAGGATCGCGGCGCCGCGATCATCGACATCAACATGGGCTGCCCGGTGAAGAAGGTGGTGAACGGCGACGCCGGCTCCGCCCTGATGCGCGACCTGCCGCTTGCCGCGTCGATCATCGAAGCGACGGTGAAGGCGGTCTCGGTCCCCGTCACGCTCAAGATGCGCATGGGCTGGGATCATGGCAGCCTCAACGCGCCGGAACTGGCGCGGATCGCCGAGGACCTCGGCGTCAGGATGATCACCGTCCATGGCCGCACCCGCTGCCAGCTCTACAGGGGCGAGGCCGACTGGCGCTTCATCCGCGACGTGAAGGACGCCGTCTCGCTGCCGGTGATCGCCAATGGCGACATCAATTCGATCGACGATGTCGAAACCGCGCTCGACCAGTCCGGGGGCGGCGGCGTGATGATCGGACGCGGCGCTTACGGAAAGCCCTGGCTGCTCGGCCAGGTCATGCATTGGCTGAAGACCGGCGAACGGCTGCCGGACCCCAGCATGGATGAACAATATTGCGTGATCATCGAGCAATATGAGGCGATGCTGGATCATTATGGTCCGGAGATCGGCGCCAATTGCGCGAGGAAGCATATCGGCTGGTACACGCGCGGCCTGCACGGCTCGGCCGAGTTCCGTAACGCCTTCAACAAGGAGCCCGATCCAAGGCAGGCCATGGCGATGCTCCGCGACTTCTATTCGCCCTGGATGACGAGGGCCGCCGCCTGAGCCGAAAGCCCCGTCCGGCACGCCGAGCCGAGACTGAAACTGTGTTCTTTATGCCACTATCTTGTGGTAGAGCCGCCACGTGAACGCCGAAGTGTCGATTACCTCTGAACCCCGGCCGCGCTGGCGGCGACGTCTATCGGTGGCTCTGCGCCGCAGCCGCTTTATCACCCTGCTGGAGATCATGAGCGTGGTGGCCTTGGTCGCCATGATCACGATCAGCTATTTCATCATTACCGAGCAGGGGTCGCCGCAGTCTCTGCTGACGCCGCCGACGGTAGCGATGCTGCTGGTCGCCAATCTCGTCCCGGCCATGGCGCTGATGGTGCTGGCGGCCCGGCGAGTCGCGATGGGCCGGGCGGCCCGGTCGCCGGTCGGCGGGCGAGGGCGCCTCCATGTCCGGCTCGTCGCGCTCTTCTCTGTCATAGCGAGCGTTCCGACGCTGCTCGTCGTGATTTTCGCGTCGCTGCTATTCCAGCAGGGCGTCCAGTTCTGGTTCTCCGACCGGGCACGGACGATCCTCGAGAATGCCGATACGGTGTCGCAGATCTACGCCGAGGAGAACAAGGAGCGCATCAACCGCGATATCGTCGCCATGGCCGGCGACATTATAGGCTATGTCAACGAATTCGACATCGAGAGCCCCGAATTCGCCGACCGCTTCTTCTATCAGGTCGTGGCGCGCGACCTCACCGAGGCGGCGATCATCAACGTAAGCCAGAATAGCGGCCTTCAGATGATCGCCGGCGTCAACCTGGACGATCGTCCCCTGGATAAGCGGTTTCCGGCGGCTGTACTCACCCAGCTGCGGGGCGGCGAAACCCGGGTCATCACCGATGCCGGCGACCGAGTGGAGGCGGTGCTGCGCCTCGATCCCGAGGAAGAGGTCTATCTCTATACGTCGCGCAAGGTGAATCCGGCCGCAATCCAGCAGATCGAGGAAGCCCGGAGCGCCGCCAGCGATTATCAGAAGACGCTGCTCACGAGCCGCACGCTTCAGTTCCGGTTCAACGCGGTGCTGCTGCTCGTTTCGCTGTTGATCGTCGCCCTTTCCATCTGGATTGCACTCACCCTGGCGGACAGGCTGGTGCGTCCGGTCGGGCAACTGGTCAACGCGGCGCGGCGGGTGACGGCGGGCGACCTTTCGGCGCGTGTGCCGACCTCCAAGGTAAACGATGAAGTGTCGACGCTGGGCAATGCCTTCAACCGGATGACGGAACGCCTCGAAGAGCAGACGGGGGCATTGGTTTCGGCCAACAACCAGCTCGAGAACCGCCGCGCCTTCATCGAGGCCGTGCTGTCGGGTGTGACGGCGGGCATCATCTCGGTCGACAGCAATCGCGAGGTACGTCTCATCAACAGCTCCGCCGAAGCGTTGCTGAAGACCGGTGACAAGAGTGCAATCGGCCAGAAGCTGGCCATCCTGGCGCCGGAGCTCGACAAGCAGCTCGACAGCGACGAGCGCGAGGACATCATCCAATTCGCGTCGGGCGGTGAGCCGCGGACCCTGGCTGTGAAGCGGGTAAAGGTGGAGGGCGGCCACGTCCTGACCTTCGACGACATTACCGAGCAGCTACTGGACCAGCGCCGCGCCGCCTGGTCCGATGTCGCTCGGCGTATCGCCCATGAAATCAAGAACCCGCTGACGCCGATCCAGCTCGCCGCCGAACGGCTGCAACGGCGCTATGGCGGTGAGGTCACATCCGATGCGTCGACCTTCGAGCGGCTGACCGGCACGATCGTGCGCCAGGTCGGTGACCTTCGGCGCATGGTCGACGAATTTTCCTCCTTCGCGCGCATGCCCAAGCCCGTGTTCCGCGATGAAGCCGTTGTCGAAATCGCCCGGCAGGCGCTGTTCCTGCACGAAGTCGCTCATCCGGAGATCAACTTCACCCTCGACGCGCCGGAGCCATCGCCGATCCTGACCTGCGACCGGCGGCAGCTGGGGCAGGCGCTCACCAATATCGTGAAGAACGGAGTCGAGGCGATCCAGCAGAAGCTTGAGGAAGGCGGAACTGGCGAGCGCGACCGGATCGCCATGAGGATCAGCGAGACAAATGGGCAGGTCGGCATCGAGATCAGCGATACAGGCGTCGGCTTACCGGCCGACCGGGGACGACTGACCGAGCCCTATATGACGACGAGGACAAAGGGCACCGGCCTGGGGCTCGCGATCGTCAAGAAGATCGTCGAGGAGCAATTCGGGTCGATCGAGTTCGAGGACAGACGGGAGGGGGGCTCGCTCGTCCGGCTCGTTTTCGACGCCGAGACGCTCGCCCGCCTGGGCGGAGGGGGCAGCATTCATCCTGAAGACACTGCAATGAACGGTTGAGCACATGGCGCTAGATATTCTCGTCGTCGACGACGAACAGGACATTCGCGAACTCGTCTCCGGCGTGCTCGAGGATGAAGGCTTTTCGACGCGGAGCGCCGGCAACAGCAGCGAAGCGCTGGCGGCGCTCATGGATCGCCGCCCGTCGCTGGTCCTGCTCGACGTCTGGCTCCAGGGGTCGAAGCTCGACGGCCTCCAGCTTCTTGACGAGATCAAGCGCCGTGATCCAACCCTGCCGGTCTTGATGATCTCAGGTCACGGCAATCTCGACACCGCCGTCGCCGCGATCCGCCAGGGCGCGGTCGACTTCATCGAGAAACCATTCGAGGCGGGCCATCTTCTCCATCTGGTCGAACGTGCGACCGAAACGGACCGACTGCGCCGCGAAAACGAGACGCTCAAGGCCCAGATCGGCCAGGAGACGGAGCTCACCGGGTCGAGCGTGGCGATCAATTCCGTTCGGGCAACCCTGAAGCGGGTAGCGGGGACGGGGAGCCGCGTCCTGATCACCGGCCCGGCGGGCGTCGGCAAGGAAGTGGCGGCGCGCCTGCTCCACAATTGGAGCCCGAGGGTCAACGCGCCGTTCATCGTCGTCAGCGCGGCCCGGATGACGCCGGAGCGGGTGGAAGAGGAATTGTTCGGTGTGGAGGAGGGGGGCGAACTCGCCCGGCCGGGCCTCCTCGAGCAGGCCCATGGCGGCACCTTGTTCCTGGATGAGATCGCCGACATGCCGATGCCGGCCCAGGGGAAGATCCTGCGCGTCCTTACCGACCAGAGCTTCACGCGCGTCGGTGGCCAGCGGATGGTGAAGGTCGACATGCGGGTCGTTTCGTCTACCGCGCGCGTGCTTTCGGAAGAAATATCCGGGGGGCGGTTCCGCGAAGACCTCTTCTACCGGCTGAATGTCGTGCCGGTGCATCTTCCGGCGCTGTCGGAGCGGCGCGAGGACATACCGGAGCTCGTCGCCCATTTCGCGGCGCGCTATGCCGCCGAGCAGCGGCTGCCGACGCCGAGCCTGTCCGACGACGCGATAGCGGCGCTTCAAGCCTATGACTGGCCGGGCAACGTCCGCCAGCTGCGCAACGTCATCGAGCGCACGATCATCCTCGCGCCCGGCTCGCGGATCGGCTGCATCGAGATCGACATGCTTCCGCCCGAGATCCTCAACGAGCAAGCCTCGCTCGCGCCCGGCGAGGCGGTGAAAGCGATCATGGGAACGCCGCTGAGGGAAGCGCGCGAGACATTCGAGCGCGAATATCTGCGCGTCCAGATCCGCCGATTCTCGGGCAACATCTCGCGCACCGCCACCTTCATCGGCATGGAGCGCTCGGCGCTGCACCGCAAATTGAAGGCGCTAGGCATTGGCGACAGGAGCGACGATGGGGAATAGCGCCCGATGGCGCGATTCCTCCGCTCATGCTATTGAACGGCCGGGCCCCGCCTCTAACTAAGGAGCGCGGCGGCCGTGCGTGCGGCTCGCGCGCCAATAAGGAGAGCGGGAGATGGCCGACAAGGTCAACAACCTCCAGGATATGTTCCTGAACAATCTCAGGCGGTCGAAGACGCCGGTCACGATGTTCCTGGTGAAGGGCGTGAAGCTCCAGGGCATCATCACCTGGTTCGACAATTTCTCAGTGCTGCTGCGCCGCGACGGCCAGGCGCAGCTCATCTACAAGCACGCCATCTCGACCATCATGCCCTCGCAGCCGCTCGACCTCGGCGAGATCGAGCGCGCCTTCGCCGAGCAGACGGAGAAGAAGAAGCCTACCTTGCTGCAGGAGGTGTTCCTGGGCGCCGTCCGCCGTTCGGGCGAACCGGTGACCATGTTCCTGGTGAACGGCGTCATGCTCCAGGGCGAGATCGCGGCGTTCGACCTGTTCTGCATGCTCCTCCAGCGCGAGGGCCTGTCGCAGCTCGTTTACAAGCACGCCATTTCGACCGTCCAACCGGAGAAACCCGTGAGCTTCGTGGAAGCTGACGAGGAGGAGCCCGGCGCCTGAGCGTTTTCAACCGAGCCGATGACGACGTAGCCCGCGGCGCCCGCGCCATTATCGCCCTTCCGGAAATGGGAGGGGGAGGCGTGGGACGCGATACGGACGCGCGCCTCGACGAGGCGGCGGGCCTCGCCGAGGCGATCGGCGTGGTCGTCGCCGACAGGCTCTCTTTCAAGGTGCGCGCTCCCAAGGCCGGTACTTTGTTCGGATCGGGCCAGGTGCAGGCGATCGCGGATGCGGCAGAGCAGGCCGAGGCCGAGCTGATCATCGTCGATGCCGCGGTGACGCCGATACAACAGAAGAATCTGGAAAGCGCGACCAAGGTCAAGGTGATCGACCGCACCGGCCTGATCCTCGAAATCTTCGGGGAGCGGGCGGCCACGGCCGAGGGGCGGCTTCAGGTCGAGCTCGCCCATCTCGACTATCAGGCGGGCCGGCTGGTCCGGTCGTGGACCCACCTTGAGCGCCAGCGCGGTGGCTTCGGCTTCCTCGGCGGACCCGGCGAAACCCAGATCGAGTCGGACCGCCGGATGATCCGTGACCGCATGGCCAAGATCCGCAAGGATCTGGATCAGGTAACGCGCACCCGAGCCCTCCATCGCGCCCGCCGGCAAAAGGCGCCCTGGCCGGTGATCGCGCTGGTGGGCTACACCAATGCCGGCAAGTCGACGCTGTTCAACCGGCTGACCCGGGCCGACGTGATGGCGGAGAACCTTCTGTTCGCCACGCTCGACCCGACCATGCGCGAAGTGGCGATGCCGGGAATCGAGAAGGCGATCCTTTCCGACACGGTGGGTTTCATCTCCGATCTGCCGACGCAACTGGTAGCGGCTTTCCGCGCCACGCTGGAAGAGGTCGTGTCGGCGGACCTCATCATCCACGTCCGTGACATCTCCCATCCCGACAGCGAGGCGCAGCGGATTGACGTCGAGCGAGTGCTGGAGGAGATCGGCGCGGCGGGAGAGGGGGACTCTCCTCTCATCGAGGCATGGAACAAGATTGACGCCCTACCGGCCAATGAAGCCGAGCGCATCCGCGCGGAGGCGGCGCGCAAGGAGGATGTCGTCACACTGTCGGCGTTGACGGGAGAAGGGGTGGACGACTTCGTCCGCTGCACGGCTGATCGGTTACGCGAGGGCACCCATGTGCACACCGTCACCCTGCCCGTATCGGCCGGCGAAGCGACCGCTTGGCTCCATGCCAATGGCGAGATAATCGACCAGCGTACCGAGGGTCTTGAGACGGCGTTCGAAGTCCGCATCTCCGACGCCGCCTGGGCCCGTTTCCGGGCGCAGCACGGAGCGTTGCTCTAAAGCGCGCGCTTGGCCTGCTGCCACAGCGTTTCGAGCGCCTCGATATTCATTCCGTTCAAGGGCTTGTCGGCGATTTCTTCAACCTTGCGGAAACGCGCTTCGAACCGGGATGCCGCCTCGCGCAGCGCGGTCTCGGGGTCGATGCTCAAATGTCGAGCATAGTTGACGACTGAAAACAGGAGGTCGCCCACCTCGGCGGCGCGTTCCTCGTCCGAGGTGGCGGCATCGATCTCGGCCAGCTCCTCGATGATCTTGGCGCGCGGGCCGTCGGCGTCGGGCCAATCGAAGCCGACGCGGGCGGCGCGCTTCTGGAGCTTCTCGGCGCGTTTCAGCGCGGGCAGAGCGTGAGCCACGTGGGCGAGCGCGCTCTTGTCCGCATAGGAGTCGCGTTCCCCGGCCTTCAGCGCTTCCCAGCCGGGGCTTTCCGCCTCGTCGCCGAAAATGTGCGGATGGCGGCGGATCATCTTGGCGGTGATCGACGCCATGACGTCGTCAATGCCGAAGGCGCCACGCTCCTCGGCGATGCGGGCGTGGTAGACGACCTGAAGCTGGAGGTCGCCAAGCTCTTCCTTCAGGTCGGCCATATCGCCGCGGCGGATGGCATCGGCGACTTCATAGGCTTCCTCGATCGCGTAGGGCGCGATGGTCTCGAAGGTCTGGACGCGGTCCCATTCGCAGCCATTCTCGGGATCGCGAAGCCGGCGCATAACCTCGACGAGATCGGCAAGAGAAGAATGAGGGGCCCCTTCAGTTTGCGTCATCTGTAAGTCCGATAATATACATTATGTAAAATCTAGATGGTTCGGCAGGGCGCTGTTTTCGGCATCCCGCGGATTACGGTCGGAGAATCAGCCAATCCCCTTCGACACCCCAGCCGGAGAGCGATGACAGGAAGTTCATGCCGAGCACATTGGTCTCGCCGAAACCATCGGAGATGTGCACGGCGAGATCCTCGCGAACGATCGTGCCGACCTCGACGCGATCCGCGCGGCCACGCTGGACGGCGACAGTGCCGTTCGCCGTCTGGACGATGACGGGAAAGCCGCCGCTCGGCTCGATGCCGGCGCGTCGCGCGGTGTCGGAGGAAATGCTGGTGGTCGTCGCGCCGCTGTCGATCAGGAAACGGACAGTCTCGCCGTTGAGCTCGGTATCGACCCAGAAATGGCCGTCAAGTGCCTGGCGGATCCGCAATGTCTCGCCCTGCTGGACCGGCGTGGCAGTCCCCTGGACCGACTGCATGAGGCGATCGCCGAGCGCGGCGAAGTCGCTTCGAAGGGCGAAGACGATGAAGATAGCCAGGAAGATGAGGATCCAGGTGGCGAGCATCTTGAAGCCCTGCCGGATCGGAATCCGACGCACCATCAGGGCGCTGGCTACCAGCACCAGCACGCCCAGAAGATAAATAAAATTAGCGGCTTGGTCGCCGTTGTTCACAATTCCACCTCAAGGCCGTCATAGCCCGGCTCAACCCCGCCGGGGAGTTCGGCGACCAGTTCAGCATAGTCCATGCTGTTGTCCATGTGCGTCAGGATAGCACGACCGGGTTGAACGGCATCGATCCATTCCAGCGCCTGTTGGAGATGCGGATGGGTCGGGTGCGGTTGGCGCCTGAGGGCATCCACGATCCACACGTCGACGCCTTTGAACAGGTCGGTCATTTCAGCGGTCAGGCCATTGAAATCCGTCGAATAACCCACCGACTTGCCACCGGCCTCGAAGCGCAGGCCGGCCGAGGTGATCGACCCGTGCGGTTGATCGACGACGTGGACGTCGATCGCGCCGACGCGGACCGCGTCGGGAAGCAGCGCTGCTTCGACGACCGGAGGGTAGCCGTCCTTGCCCTCGAATGCATAAGCAAAGCGGTTTCGGAGCGTGCCCAGCGTGTCGGCGCGGGCGTAGCCGGCAACCGGCGCTCCGCGGACGTGGAAGAGCTGCCTCAGATCGTCGATGCCGTGGCAGTGATCGGCATGGTCGTGGGTCCAGATCACGGCATCCAGGTCGGACACGTCGGTATCCAGTAACTGCTCGCGCAAATCCGGGCTGGTATCGACGAGGATACGGGTATCGGCCTCTTCGACCAGGATGGAAACGCGCCGGCGACGGTTCTTCGGCTCTGACGGGTCGCATCGGCCCCAATCGTTGCCGATCCTCGGGACGCCGGACGATGTGCCGCAGCCGAGGACGCGAAGCTTCACGCCGCGGCCTTGGCGAACAGCTTACGGAAGTTGGCGCTGGTGGCGGTGGAAAGCTTTTCGAGCGGCTCGTCGCGCAGCGCCGCCAGAAAGCGCGCGGTGTCGGCGACATAAGCGGGCTCGCAGGGCTTGCCCCTGTGCGGAACGGGTGCGAGGAACGGCGAATCGGTCTCGATCAGCAGCTTTTCCAGCGGCAGCGTTTTGGCTGTTTCCTGCAAATCCCTGGCATTCTTGAACGTCACGATGCCTGAGATCGAGATATAAAGGCCGAGATCGAGCGCCTTGCGGGCGAAATCGGCGCTGGCGGTGAAGCAATGGATGACGCCGGTGAAGGCCCCCTTCCCCATTTCCTCGGCGAGGATGGCGTGCGTGTCGTCTTCGGCGTCGCGGGTGTGAACGATGATGGGAAGGCGGCTTTCGCGTGCGGCAGCGATGTGGGAGCGGAAGCTGTCGCGCTGCCGGTCGCGGTCGGAGTGGTCATAGTAGAAGTCGAGGCCGCTTTCGCCGATGCCGACGACGCGCGGATGGCGGGCGCGCTCGACGAGGGTTTCGGTTTCGACGTCGGGATGGGTGTCGGCCTCGTGCGGGTGAACCCCGACGGAGGCCCAGACATCCCCTTCCCGCTCGGCGACGCCGATCACATCGTTCCATTCGGACGCGCGAGTCGAGATGTTCAGCATCGTCTCGACACCCGCAGCCCGCGCCCGCTCCAATACGCCCTGCTGATCTTCGATCAGGCCCTTGTAGTTCAGATGGCAGTGGCTATCGATGAACATGGCAGTCCTAATAAGGCCATCCCCTCCCCCTTCTGCAAGGAGCCGCCTGGGTCAATCGGTCGCGGGCGTTTCGAGACGGGGGAATATGGGCGTCGGGGCCTCCAGTTTGAAATCCGACTTTACGAGTCTTTCGTAACTGTCTGAATCCTCAAGCGCTGCATAGTCGCGCTCGCCCTCGGGCACGTCCATCTGGTCGAGCAGGTGTCCCGCGGAGGCTGGAATGACCGGCAGTATGGCGATCGCGAGGTCGCGGATCGCCTGGTAGAGCGTGGCGAGCACGGCCATCATCCGCTCGGGGTCGGTCTTGCGCAGCGCCCAGGGCGCCTGGGCGTCGATATATTGGTTGCATGCGAAGACGGCCTTCAGCCAGCCTTCGACGCCCTGGCTGAGCTCTAGAGCCTCGAAATGCGCCGGCATGTCGCGACGAACGACCTCGCTCACCAGGGTCAGGAGAGCCTGATCGGCAGGGTCGCTCCTGCCGCCGGACGGTAGCACCCCATCGCAGTTCCTCGCGATGAAAGACAAAGTCCTCTGCGCCAGATTGCCGAAGCTGTTGGCGAGATCGGCGTTGACGCGGTTGACGATCGCTTCGGCGCTGTAGCTGCCGTCCTGGCCGAAGGTGATTTCCCTCAGCAGGAAGTAGCGGAGCTGGTCGACGCCGAATGCTTCCACGAGATCGAGCGGATCGACGACGTTGCCGACCGATTTCGACATCTTCTCGCCGCGGTGGAGGAGGAAGCCATGGCCGAACACCTGTTTCGGCAAGGGAATGCCGGCCGACATCAGGAAAGCGGGCCAGTAGACGGCGTGGAAGCGGACGATGTCCTTGCCGATCATGTGGATATCGGCCGGCCAGTAGCGCTTGTACGCTTCTGTTTCGTCGGGATAGCCGATACCGGTCGGGTAGTTGGTGAGGGCATCTACCCAGACGTACATGACGTGGCGCTCGTCGCCCGGCACCTTGACGCCCCAGTCGAAGCTGGAGCGCGAGATGGACAAGTCCGACAGGCCGCCTTCCACGAAACGAAGCACCTCGTTGCGCCGTGCCTCCGGACGGATGAAGTTCGGATTGTCGGAGTAGTGCCGGAGCAAGGGCTCCTGATATTTGGAGAGTCGGAAGAACCAGCTCTCCTCCACCGTCCACTCGGCGAGCGTGCCGTGCGGCGAGAGCTTCTCGCCGCTGTCGGCCGTGACCAGCTCCTTCTCGTCATAATAGGCTTCGTCGCGGACCGAGTACCAGCCTTCGTAGCGGCCGAGATAGATGTCGCCGGCGTCGACCATCGCCTGCCAGATCGCCTGGCTGGCGCGGTGATGATCGGCCTCGGTCGTACGGATGAAGCGATCACACGAGATATTAAGCCGCTCATCCATCTCACGGAAATAGGAAGACATTTCTTCTGCGAGCGCGGCGGGCTCGACGCCCTTCTCGCGCGCGGTCTGCGCCATCTTCAGGCCGTGCTCGTCGGTGCCCGTCAGGAAGAAGACGTCGCGGCCGCGCTGGCGCTGGAAGCGGGCGACGACGTCGGTCGCGATCGCTTCATAGGCATGGCCGATATGCGGGCGTCCATTGGGATAGTTGATCGCGGTGGTGATGTAGAAGGGTTCAGCCATGAGCCTGTTCGGGTGCGAGCGCCGCGAGCATCCCGGCAAGCTCGAAGACGACGCTCTGAGGATCGAGCGAGAGGCGGGTGGCGCTCCCGGCCAGGGCGGAGGCCCTTTCCCACAAGCGAAGCGCCTCGGCAAGCGCCGCGCCGCTGCGCTGCCTCGCTTGTTCGGCGATGAGCGAGGGCGCGCGGGCGAGGAAGGCCTCGTAGCGGGGCTGCGCCGCTTTAAGCGACAGGCTCTGGGCGAGCTGGCTGCGACGGGCGTTGGTCGGATCGCCCTTGGCGGCAAGGTCGCGCATCGCCCCGTCGAGGGCGCCGATATCGAGACCGCGGTAGGCGATGGCGCGGCCGGGGGAGCCCTCCCCCACTTTGCGCAAAGAGGCGATTTCCGCCTCGTCGGCATCGGGGAGTGCGGCCTTCAGCGCCGACGTCATGGCGGCATCGTCGAGCGTAGTGAGGCGAAGCTGGCGGCAACGCGAACGGATCGTCGGCAAAAGGCGCTCGGGCGCGTGGCTGACGAGGAGGAACAGGCTGTTGGGCGGCGGTTCTTCGAGATTCTTGAGCAGGGCGTTGGCGCCGCCTCGTTCGAGGTCGTCGACCGAGTCGATGATGACCGCGCGCCGGGGCGACATGGACGGCGTGGTCGAGAAAAGCCTTTGCAGGCCCCGCACCTGATCGATCGTGATGCTGCGCGCCAGTTCGTCGCCACCATTTTTCGCGAGACGCTCCAGACGCATGAGATCGGGATGGCTCCTTGCCTCGACGAGCCTGGCGGTGGGGTGGTCGTCGGGCACGTCGAGCCCAGGTCTGTCCACCGGAGGTCCCGCGCCTTCGGCCAGCATGCGCAGCGCCGCCTTCTCGGCGAACAGCGCCTTGCCGACACCCATAGGTCCTGTGATCAGCCAGGCATGATGCAGGCGGCCCGTGTCCAGCCTCTCGCGAAAGGCGGCAACGGCGTCGTCATGGCCGAAGAGAGATGTCACAGCAGGTCGTCCAGAGTCGCGAGTATGCGATCGGTCACATGCTCCGGCGCGCCGGCAGCATCGATCACGCGGAAGCGGCCGGGCTCTTTCTCGGCGAGAGAGCGGAACGCCAGGGCGACGAGGCCATGATAGTCGGCGCCGCGCCCGCCGATCCGGTCCGCCGCCCCTCCGTCTCTAGTCGCGGCCCGACCGGCGGCGGCATCGGCGGGAAGGTGTAGGATGATTGTCCGGTCGGGAAGCAGACCGGCGCTGCCGATCGCGTGGAGCTGGCGAATGGCGTCGGTCCCTACGCCGCCGGCGCCGCCCTGATAGGCGAGCGAGCTGTCGAGGAAGCGATCGGTAAGGACCCAGGCGCCGCGTTCCAGAGCCGGGCGGATCGTGCGGGCGACATGGTCGGCTCGGGCGGCGGCGAAGAGCAACGCCTCTGTTTCGGCGGTCCAGCGCTCGGCCTCGCCTTCGAGCAGGAGCTTGCGGATCGCCTCTGCGCCGGGGCTGCCGCCCGGCTCCCGGGTCTCGACGACGTCTAGCCCCCGCGCACGCAGCGCCTCGGCGAGGCGCTTCAGTTGGGTCGATTTCCCGACCCCCTCTCCGCCTTCCAGGCTGATGAAGCGGCCGCGCTTCACCTCAGCCGACGAAATGATCGAAGCCCGCCATGATGCGGTCGAAGAAACCGGCTTCATCGACGGCTTCGGCGGCGACGAGCGGCATTGTCTGCGGTTCGGTGTCGCCAGTGGCGACGACCAGGTTGGCGATATGCTGGCCGGCCTTGATCGGCGCCTTGACCGGGCCGTCATAGACGACCTTGACGCTCATGTTGCCGCGCGAGATCCCCGCCGGAATGGTGACGGCGATGTCGCGCGGCGCGACCAGGCCGACCTTGTCCTCGCTGCCGAGCTGGACCCGCGCGTCGGCGATCTTCTCGCCCTTGGTGAGGAGCGGTTGCGACTGCCAGGCGCGGAAGCCCCAATTCATGAACCTGGTGCTTTCGTCGACCCGCTGGCCATAGCTGTCGAGGCCGGCGAGGACCATGATGAGGCGGCGACCGTTCTGCTCGGCCGAACCGGTGAAGCCGTAACCGGCCGCTTCGGTGTGGCCCGTCTTCAACCCGTCGGCGCCGGCGACCTTGCCGAGCAGCGGGTTGCGGTTGGGCTGGGTGATCGGCTCGCCGCTCATCGTCTCGCCCCAGGTGAAGGATTCCTGGTCGTAGAATTCCTTGTACAGCTTGGGCGTCTCCTCGATCGTCGCGCGGGCGAGCGTCGTGAGGTCACGGGCCGTGGTATAGGTCACGCCTTCGTCCGGCCATCCGTTGGAATTGCCGAAATTCGAGTTGGTCATGCCGAGGCGCTTCGCCTCCGCATTCATCAGCGCGGCGAAGGCCGGTTCGGTGCCGGCGATGCATTCGGCGAGCACGACGCTGGCGTCGTTGCCGGAGACGGTGACGATGCCGTGGAGGAGATTGCGTACGCTGACCTGCTGGCCGGGCGACAGGAACATGGTCGATCCCGCCTGCGGGCCGTGCCATTGTTTCCAGGTTTCCGGCTGAACGGTGCACATCTGGTCGAGCTTGAGCTCGCCCCGCTTGACGAGGTGAAAGGCGATGTGCGTCGTCATCATCTTGGCCATGGAGGCCGGTGGGATGCGGCGATCCGGATCCTTCGCATAGAGGATGGCACCCGAGGAGAGGTCTTTCATGAAGGCGACCGGCGCGGGCGTTTCGAACGGTGGCGCGGCGGCAATGGCCGGCCATGTGAGCGCAGTCGCAAAAAATCCGAAAAGCAACGCCTTAGGCTTCATGATTGAGAACCATTCCTATGTTAATGGGGGCCACGTCCCGAGCCGCGGCCCCGAGTCTTAACGCTTCGGGCAGCGCTTCGCCAGTGGGTCAGCGGGCGATTTCATCCGCCAGGATGCCCACCGACAGCGCGTAGAAGTTCGAGCAATTATAGTCGAGGATGGTGCGGTAGTTGGTGGTGAGGAGATAGGCGGTCCGGCCGGGACCGTCGGGCTCCAGCAGGCTCGCGAACTCGGTGTCGGCGGGCCATCGACCGTTTTGGGAGACGATGCCGAGGCGGCGCCACTCCCCGATCGTCCGCCACTCGCTGTGGCGCTCGTGCACGCGGGGGCAGCGGGGCGATAGGAGGTGATTGCCGAGCGCGGTACGATTGAGCCCCGCCGGGACGCTGACCGGGATGCCCCAGGTGACATTCGGCTTCCAGCCCGCGTTGCTCAGATAATTGGCGATCGAGGCGAGCGCGTCGTCCTGGCTGTTCCAGATGTCGGCATCCCCGTCCCCGTCGCCGTCCACGGCCAGGCGAAGGTAGACGGAGGGGAGGAACTGGGGATAGCCGGTGGCGCCGGCCCAACTGCCCTTCAGGCGGCTGCGCGGGATGCCGCGGTCGATAAGCTTCAGGGTCGCGACGAACTCGTCCGAGAAGAGAGTCCGGCGCCGGCCCTCGTAGGCGAGGCTGGCGAGCGAGTTCAGAAGGTCGAAATCGCCGGTGACGGCGCCATAGCTGGTTTCATGACCCCAGATGGCGACCAGCACCGAGGGCTCCACGCCATAACGGCGGCCGATGGCGTTGAGCCGGCGGATATGGCCGGCATAGCGGGCCTCGCCGCGGCTGACGAGCGACGGCGTCACATGACGCGCGCGATAGGGGGCGAAAGGCGGGATGGCGGGGCTTCCGGCCGTGCCTCCCGGTTGACCGCGGTCGAGCTCGACGGTTCTCGAGCTGAACTGGAGGGTCGGGAAAACGCGATCGACGGTGGACCGGCTTACGCCGTCCGCGAGCGCCTTGGCGCGCAGCTGAGGCAGGTACATCTCGAATCCGGCCTGGTTGAGGCCGCCGCTCTGGGCCATGGCGGCGGCGCCCCCCACATTCCACGGCGGAAAGGCCGCCAGCAGCAGGGCCATCATCTGATAGACGAAACGCATTACATTCCCCTTCTCGCTCGGCCTCTTGCCATAAGCGCGCGCGCCGCGCACGGGTTCCGTCGCACCGCTTGCACGATGCGGCGCCTGGCGCTTAAGGCGGCGGCCGGCATATATGTTTCCACGCTTTCCGAGCCGCCGGACATAGTCCGGCTCGAAAGCGCTGCAGGATGGGTGGCCGAGTGGTTTAAGGCAGCGGTCTTGAAAACCGCCGTGGGTTCACGCTCACCGTGGGTTCGAATCCCACCCCATCCGCCACACTCTCCCTTTGCTTTAAGACGCTGATTCGGCATGACTGGACAGGCCCCTGGCAGGATGACGTACAGGAGCCGCTTGATCCCGCGGCGCCCGGAAAGTAGCTGCATTGCGACAGCCGCCGCGTGGGACCCTCCGCGGGCGCGATAGCGGGAAGTGATCTACCATGGCCAGAACAGCCCCCTTCGACTGGGCGGACCCCTTCGCATTGGACGACCAGCTCAGTGACGAGGAGCGGCTCGTGCGCGACACGGCGCGCGGCTACGCCCACGAGAAGCTGCAGCCGCGCGTGACGAAGGCCTATCTGGAAGAGGATTTCGATCGCGGGATCATGACCGAGATGGGCGAGCTTGGCCTGCTCGGCGCGACCATTCCCACGAAATATGGCG
>NZ_DATCYB010000086.1:0-37859 GCF_036570505.1 Allosphingosinicella sp.
GCCCCTTCGCCCGCGCCGGCCTCGCTCTGGAAGGTTGGACCAGCGGCGATCTCGGCTGCGACTTCGCCTCTGGCCGCGCCCGCGACGCCGCCGCCGGGCGAACCCTTGCTGGTCCTCACCGCACCGATCTCGCCGTCACCCATCTCGGCAAGAACCAGCCCGCCGCCCTCTGCTCGACAGGCGAGCAGAAGGCGCTGCTGCTCGGCCTCGTCCTCGCCCATGCCGATCTCGTCGCCGAACGCGCCGGCCGCCGCCCCATCCTCCTCCTCGACGAGGTCGCCGCCCATCTCGACCCCAGCCGCCGCGCCGCCCTTTTCGCCCGCTTGGCCGAGGCCGGCGGACAGGTGTGGCTGACCGGCACGGAAAGATCGCTGTTCGAGACCGTCGACAAAGCGACGTGGCTGGACGTAGAAAACGGCCGCATCAAGGGCTCCTGACCGTTGGCCGGAGATGTCGTGATTCCGCCCCTTTTTCCTTGGGTTTCCTCCGCCTCGTGGCTATATAATCAACATGGCATCCAATCCTTCTGAAAACAGCTACGGCGCCGAATCCATCAAGGTGCTGAAAGGCCTCGACGCGGTCCGCAAGCGGCCCGGAATGTACATCGGCGACACCGACGACGGTTCGGGTCTCCACCACATGGTGTTCGAGGTCGCCGACAATGCGATCGACGAGGCGCTGGCGGGGCATTGCGACCTCATCCAGATCACGCTCAACGCCGACGGCTCGGTTTCGGTCGAGGATAACGGCCGCGGCATCCCGACCGGGATCCACAAGGAAGAAGGCGTCTCGGCGGCCGAGGTCATCATGACCCAGCTCCACGCCGGTGGTAAGTTCGAGAACACCTCCGACGACAACGCCTACAAGGTCTCCGGCGGCCTCCACGGTGTCGGCGTCTCGGTCGTCAACGCGCTCAGCGAATGGCTGGAGCTCACCATCTGGCGCGACGGCGAGGAGCATTGGATGCGCTTCCGCCACGGCGACGCCGAAGCGCCCTTGAAGGTGCTTGGCCCCGCCCCGGAGGGCAAGAAGGGCACCAAGGTCACCTTCCTGCCCTCCTCCGCCACCTTCAAGGTCATGGATTTCGACTTCGAGAAGCTGGAGCACCGCTTCCGCGAGCTTGCCTTCCTCAACTCAGGCGTCCGCCTGCTGCTGTGCGATGCGCGGCATGAGGAAGCGAAACAGGTCGAGCTGTTCTACGAGGGCGGGATCGCCGCCTTCGTCCGCTATCTCGACCGCGCCAAGACCGCGCTCATCCCCGATCCGATCTCGGTCACCGGCCAGCGCGACGATATCGGCATCGAGGTCGCTCTCGAATGGAACGACAGCTATTATGAGCAGACCCTCTGCTTCACCAACAACATTCCGCAGCGCGACGGCGGCACCCATTTGGCGGCCTTCCGCGCGGCGCTGACCCGCACCCTGAACAATTATGCCGACAAGTCCGGCATGATGAAGCGCGAGAAGGTAAGCCTCACCGGCGACGACATGCGGGAGGGCCTGACCGCGATCGTCTCGGTCAAGCTGCCCGATCCCAAGTTCGGCTCGCAGACCAAGGACAAGCTGGTCAGCTCGGAGGTCCGCCAGCCCCTGGAAAGCCTGATGGCCGACAAGCTCGCCGAATGGCTGGAGGAAAATCCCGGCCACGCCAAGACGATCATCCAGAAGATCATCGACGCCGCCGCCGCCCGCGAAGCCGCCCGCAAGGCGCGCGAGGCGAGCCGCAAGAGCGTGCTCGGCGTCGCCTCCCTTCCGGGAAAGCTCGCCGACTGCCAGGAGCGCGACCCGGCCAAGTCCGAGCTGTTCCTGGTCGAGGGTGACTCGGCCGGCGGCTCGGCCAAGCAAGGCCGCAACCGCCACACCCAGGCGATCCTGCCGCTGAAGGGCAAGATCCTCAACGTCGAGCGCGCACGCTTCGACCGGATGCTGTCATCGAAGGAGGTCGGCACGCTCATCCAGGCGATGGGAACCGGCATCGGCCGCGACGATTTCAACATCGAGAAATTGCGCTACCACAAGATCGTGATCATGACGGACGCCGACGTCGACGGCGCCCACATCCGCACGCTTCTGCTGACCTTCTTCTACCGGCAGATGCCCGAGATCATCGAGCGCGGGCATCTCTACATCGCCCAGCCGCCGCTTTACAAAGTCGCCAAGGGCCGGTCGGAAGTCTATCTCAAGGACGACGCCAAGCTCGACGAATATCTCGTCGATGCCGGCATCGGCGGACAAGTGCTGGAGACGTCCGAAGGCCCCCGCTCGGGCGACGACCTTCGCGCCCTCGCCGATCATGCCCGCCGCATGCGCACCTTGATGCGCTATGTGCCGCGCCACTACGACCCCGCCATCATCGAGGCTCTGGCGCTCACCGGCGCCCTCGACCCGGGAGCCGGGATTCCGCGCCGCGAGAAGCTGGTGACGGCTGCGGCCGCCTGGCTCCAGGCAAGTGACGAGGAAGCGACCTGGACGGGCGAGGTTACCGAACCCGGCGGCTATGGATTGAAGCGCCTTTGGCGCGGCGTCACCGACTATCACCTGGTCGACTACAAGTTCCTGGCGTCCGCCGAGGCGCGCAAGCTGCACGGCCTGGCTTCAGAGCAGGCGGCGACCTACGCGACGTCATCCCGCCTCATCACGCTCAAGGCCTCGGAGGCCGCCGCCGAAGCCGACGAGGAGGGCGAGGAACCGGCTGTGGCGGCCAAGGGCGTGCTCGTCCGCCGCCCCAGCGAGTTGCTCGAAGGCATCCTGGCGGCCGGCCGCAAGGGCCTCTCGATCCAGCGCTACAAGGGCCTCGGCGAAATGAACGCCGAACAGCTTTGGGAGACGACGCTCGATCCCGAGAACCGCAGCCTCCTCCAGGTCGAGATCGAGCAGGCCGATGTCGCCGACGAGATCTTCACGCGCCTGATGGGAGACGTCGTCGAACCCCGTCGCGAATTCATCCAGGAGAATGCGCTGAACGTCGCCAATCTGGACGTCTAGAATCGTGTCGGCCTTTCAGGACGACCTGCGCGGTGGACGCAGGAATTTTTGATCTATTTTTCTCTGTCTCCACAATAACTTCGGTGCTCCTTAATCTGTAGTTCATGGAACGAGGGGTGGTCGTCCGATGTTTTACGGGCGGTTCCACCAACATGGGAGTAGACCGATGCGTATCCGATTGACCGCCATTGCGGCGGCATTCGCGCTTGCGGGAGCCGCCCTGTCGGGTGCGGCTCTGGCCCAGAGCGAACGAACCGCACGAGCCGTGGTCGCCGAAGCGCGCGGCATGATCGAGGCGAATGACAAGGCCGGCGTCGCCGGAGAAGCGGCCGACGTTCAGACGCGCGCACGCGCCGCCCTGGAACGGGCCGAAGTCGCGATCCGCGACGATAATGAGGATCGCGCCCTCCACGCCGCCGGCGAAGCCGAAGCACTGGCCGGGCTCGCGCAGGCCACTGCCGAGCTTCGGGCCCTTACCGCAGAACTCAACAAGCTCACCGCGCGATAGAGGAGAGCTATCATGAAGACTCTGATCAAGCTGACCGCCGCCGGCCTGCTTGCCACGTCGATGGCCACGCCGGCGTTCGCCGATGAAAGCGATCGCCTCATCGTCAACCAACTCCGCGAGAAGATCGGCGCCGTCCGCGCCGAGCCGGGCGTCTCCGAATATGGCGGTGCCGCGCTCGACGCCGCCGAAGCCAGCCTCGACCCGCTGCTCCGGAATCTCGACGCAGACGACGAGGTCCAGGCCGCGGCGCTCACCAACCGCATCAACGCGCTCATCGAAACAGCGCGCGTGCGCGCCAAGATCGCCCAGGTGAAAGCTGAGATCGAACGGGTCGAGACGGCAAGCGCTGGCCAGGATGAGGCGCGGATCGCCGACGCCGAGGCTGAAGCGGCCGATGCACGAGCCACTGCCGAAGCCGCGCGCGCGGAAACCGAGCGGCTCCGCGACCAGATGAAGCAGACACAGCTGGGCGCGACCCTAGTCCTTCAGGACGTCGTGTTCGAAACCGCCCGGGCGGAACTGAAGCCCGGCGCCGAGCAAAGGCTCGCCCCGCTGGTGAGCTATCTCCAGGCCAACCCCGAGGTCCGCGTCAGGATCGATGGCCACACGGACTCGCGCGGATCGACCGCCTATAACCAGCGCTTGTCCGAAGCACGCGCGGCATCGGTACGGGCGCGTCTGGCTTCGCTGGGCGTCGATCCGTCCCGCATCCAGGCGATAGGCCACGGCGAGGCGACACCCGTCGCCAGCAATTCCACGACGGCCGGCCGCCAACAGAACCGCCGCGTCGAAGTGACGTTGGTCGGACAGCAGGCGACAAATCTAGCCATCAGCGAATAGTGGCCCTGCCGCGACGGCTGATTGGCGCGCCAAGGCGGCGGATAAGCTCAGCCTTGGCGCGCCAATATCTCTTCGGCGACGCGGTGGGTGCGTTCGTTGTCGACGTCGATGGCGAGGCGACCGTCGGTGACCACCATCGGCCTCACCCGCACGCCGAAGCGGCGGGAGATGTGGCGGAATATGCCCTCGAGCGTCGTCAGGCCGAAGCGGAAACGGATGAGGTTCAGGATACCGAAGGCCTTGACGATCCGTGACGGATGCTTGGCGAACTGTCCGCCCTCGCGGAAACTCTCCGTCGCCTTCAATGCGGCCTCGCTGCCGAGCCAGAAGAGATTGCAGTTGGAATAGCCGCCGCCCTTCATCTCGTAGAAGCGGCGCTGGCCGTCTGGATGTGCGGCCAATATGTCCTGTTTTTCGGCCATGACCACGATCGCGTCGGCCTCCTTCTTGTCTCCCTCGGCAGCGAGCCGATGCAGGGCGTCCGCCGTCATCAGCACATTGTCGGCCGTCGTGATGACCAGGGGAAAACCGGTAATCCGGCTCGCCTCGACCACGCTGTCGACGATGTGAAAGCGGGCCTCGATCGGCGTTAGCCGACCCGCGGCGTGCAGGTGGGCAACGGTCGGCTCTTCCGCGACGGCGCTGAAATCGTCGACCGACAGGAACAGCTCCGCATCCGGCCAGGCATCAGCGGCGGTGCGAAGCACCCGCCCGACCATGGCCTCGCCGCGTACCGGAACCAGGCATTTGTGGGTGACCCCAGCCGCTTTGGCGAGCGGGTCGAGGGCTGCCGATCGGCGCCCTGCGAGGACAAGTATCTTGGCCGTCATGGACTTTTCACCCCCGAGAGCTGCGAGGCGCCTCAGGCGGCGCGACTGCCGATCGCCTTCTGGCGCCGGCGCTGGACCGACGAGCCGATCCCCATCGACTCGCGATACTTGGCGACGGTGCGCCGCGCAATGTCGAAGCCCTTGGCCCGAAGCAATTCTACCAGTTGGTCGTCGGACAGGATCGCGCGGTCGCCCTCGGCCGCGATCAGCGTCTTGATGTGGCTCTTGACCGCCTCGGCCGAGACCGCGTCGCCGCCGTCGGCGCTCTGGATGCCGCTGGTGAAGAAATATTTGAGCTCGAATAGACCGCGCTCGCAGGCGAGATATTTGTTGGACGTAACCCGGCTCACCGTCGATTCATGCATGCCGATGGCTTCGGCCACCGCACGCAGCGTAAGCGGACGGAGATGGGTGACGCCCTTGCGGAAGAAGCCGTCCTGCTGCTTCACGATCTCGGTCGAGACCTTGACGATAGTCCGCGCCCTCTGGTCGAGCGCCTTCAAAAGCCAGTTGGCGCTAGCCAGGCACTCCGACAGCCAGGCTTTCGACTGCTTGTCCTGCGCCCCGCCCGATAGCTCGGTATAGTAGCTGCGATTGACGAGGAGCTTCGGCAGCGTCGCGCTGTTGAGCTCGATCGCCCAGCCCACACCGCGGCTCGCGACGAAGACGTCAGGCACGATGGCGTCGACCCGCTCGCCCTGCCCGAACCGGCAGCCGGGCTTGGGATCATAGGCGCGCAGCTCGCGGATCATGTCCCCCAGATCCTCGTCGTCGACGCCGCATATCCGCTTGAGCGCCGTCAGGTTGCCCTTGGCGAGGTAGTCGAGATTGTCGATCAGCCGCGCCATCGCCGGATCGTAGCGGTCGGCTTCCTTTGCCTGAAGCGCGAGGCATTCGGCCAGCGACCGGGCGCCGACGCCCGCGGGATCGAAGCTCTGTATGACGGCCAACACCCGCTCGACATCGGCGAGCGGGGCACCGAGACGCTGGGCCAGATCCAGCACGGACCCGAGGAAATAGCCGGTCTCGTCGATCTGCTCGATAACCTGTCCGGCGATAACCAGGTCGCGGTCCGACAGGGAGGAGCCCGCCTGGGCCAAAAGATGCTCCTGGAGCGAGATTTCGGCGCTGGCGAAGCTGTCATAGTCGGGCGCCTCGCCCGGTGCCGAGCCGCCGGACGCCAGCCCGTCCAGTCCAAGACCGCCGTCGAGGCCGCGCATGCTGTCGGCGGCGCTGTCCTGGTGAAAATCCTCGCTGTTGTAATCAACGTCGAGCGGCGCATCGCGCTCGGCGTCACCCGACTGGACGAGGAGGTCGATCGTCTCGGGTTCCTCGGCTTCGACGAGCGCGACTTCCGCCTCTCCGGCCTGGCCGTTCGGCTCGTCCTCGCCGGCACTGTCGAGCAGAGGATTTTTTTCCAGCTCCTCGGCGATGAAGCTTTCGACCTCCAAGTTGGACAGCGCCAGTAGCCGGATCGCCTGCTGGAGCTGCGGCGTCATCACCAGCGACTGGCTTTGGCGCAGGTCCAGGCGGGGGCCGAGCGCCATTGTTTAGAGCTCGAAGCTTTCGCCGAGGTAGAGGCGGCGGACATTCTCGTCGGCGACCAGCGCCGCCGGGCTGCCGGCGAACAACACCTGGCCGTCGTAGATGATCGCCGCGCGGTCTACGAGGTCGAGCGTCTCGCGGACATTATGGTCCGTGATGAGGACGCCGATATCGCGCTTCTTCAATTCGGAGACGAGGTCGCGGATGTCGGCGATCGAGATGGGATCGATGCCCGCGAAGGGCTCGTCGAGGAGCATGATCGATGGATCGGCGGCGAGCGCGCGGGCGATCTCGCAGCGGCGCCGCTCGCCGCCGGAGAGAGCCATGGCCGGCGCGTCGCGGAGATGCTCGATATGAAATTCGCCCAGGAGCTGCTCGAGCCGCTGCTCGCGCACCCTGCGGTCGGGCTCGGCGACTTCGAGGACGGCCATGATGTTCTGTGAAACGGTCAGGCCGCGAAAGATCGAGGTTTCCTGCGGCAGATAGCCGAGGCCCAGGATCGCGCGGCGATACATGGGAAGGCCGGTGATGTCCTCGCCGTCGAGCAGGATGCGGCCGCTGTCGGGCTTCACCAAGCCCATGATCGAATAGAAGCAGGTCGTCTTGCCAGCGCCGTTGGGGCCCAGGAGACCGACGACCTCCCCTCGCTCGACGTGGAGCGACACGTCGGTCAGCACGGCTTTTCGGTCATAGGATTTGGCGATCGATATGACGGACAGACCGCGATCGACATGCACGACCGCCGCCTCGTCCTCGGGTCGATCAAGAAGTGCCGTATCGTTCATCCGTGCTCCATCCCCACCCCGCCCGATTTAGGACAGCGGCCCGCATGTCTCAACTGGCAAGATTCATGCATGAAGAGAAAAAACGGTTAACGCAACTGACCGGCAACAGTTTGGAGGATGCGGCAAAGCGCCTCCAATCAAGGTCTTAGTCTTGTCGCTGCGGGACGGTGAACGTGCCGGACACACGCCCGTCTTCGCTGCTCGTCGTGCCGGGAACGGCGCCTGACCCGCCGTCGAGCACCGCCCGACCGGTATCAAGACTAAGCACCAGCCTCGCCCCGTTCACCCGTGACTCGCCGCGCGTCAGGGTGACGCCCCCGAGCATGGTGATGACCCGATTGTTGAGATCGTAGATGGCGTATTCGCCGCGCGCCGTTTCCGACGGGCTGCGGAGCAGAACGCCGCCGCTCGCCGTCAGCCGGTCGATCTGGATGCCGCCGGCGTCGCTATAGGCGACCGTCAACCGAGCGGCGCTGAGCGTCATATCGCCTTGGCGCGCGATGACGTCGCCCGAAAAGATCGCCCTATCCGCGCGATCCTGGACCTCGATGCGATCGGCGGCGACATCGACCGGCGCGTTGGTGTTGTGGCCGCGCAGGGCCTGTCCATTGGCCTGGCTTCCCATAAGGGCCAGGACCAGCATGCCCGCGCCGGCCGTTTTCGCGAAACTTTTCATCGCGCTCATCTGAGACCGCCCTGCACGATATGCAAGCGGGCGTTGCCGGTGAGCGTCACCGTCCGCCCCTCGAGATCGGCGCTCATCCGATTCGCCGAGAATCGCCCGAGAGGCAGGCGCCCTTCGACGCCGCCGTCGCTCTCCATCGTCCGGGTGTCGAGATCGACCGCGACGTCGCGCGTCTGAATCCGATAGCCGTCGGCGGCGGTGAACAGGACCGGTCCCGTCACCGTCACCGTCTCGGTCTCCAGATTGTAGCGGCCCTGGTCGGCCCTGATCGTGGCCGGCCCGCTTTCGAGGCCGAGCCGAGCCATCATGCCGAGCACGTCGACTATCGGGTCGCGCGACGTCGCCTGAACGGCGGATTCGGCCGTTATGGTGAAGGGGCGCCCCTTGTCGTCCTGCCCCCGATAGCGGGCTGCCTCGACCCGCATCCGCTCCTTCGCCACCGCGACCTTGTTCTTGTCGAGGATGAAACTGATTTCCTGGTTCTTGGAAAGCGGCGCCAGCGCCAGGTAGGCCATCAGCACGCCGATGAGGACCGGCAGCGCAAGCTTGAGGAGCCGCACCACATTATCGTGAGAGCCGCCCGGCGCGGCCCAGTGCTGCTTGCGCAACCGTTCGCGGTCGGCGAGCTCAGACATGGGCGAAGATATCCACCTCCGGCCAGCCGGCGAGATCGAGCAGCGCCCGGTTCGGAAGGAAGTCGAAACAGGCCTGGGCAAGACGCGCTCGGCCTTCGCGCTCAAGCCGCTCGTCGAGCTTCTCCCGCAGCCCATGAAGATAGCGGACGTCGGAGGCGGCATAGTCCTTTTGCGCGTCGGTCAGCTCCGGCGCGCCCCAGTCGGAAGTCTGCTGCTGCTTCGAAATCTCCTGACCAAGCAACTCCCGCACCAGCTCCTTGAGGCCATGCCGGTCGGTATAGGTGCGGATGAGGCGCGAGGCCGTCTTGGTGCAATAGACGGGCTCCGCCATCACGCCGAGATAGGCGCGGATCGAGGCCAGGTCGAAACGGGCGAAATGATAAAGCTTGAGGCGCTCCGGATCGGCGAGAATCGCCTTGAGATTAGGGGCGGTATAGTTGCTCTTGGGCGCGAAGCGGACGAGATGCTCGTCACCCCGCCCGTCGGCGATCTGGACCAAGCACAGCCTGTCCCGGCCCAGCTGCAGCCCCATCGTCTCGGTATCGACGGCGACCGGACCCGGCGCGAGCACGCCCTCCGGCAAATCTTCTTCGTGAAAATAAACGGCCATGCGCTCCGCATAAGCCAAAGCCTTTGGCGGCTCAATGCGCCGCGCGACGATCGATGAGGCGGGCTTGATCGCGGCGCGCCAGCACTTAACAGGGGCCTTGTCGCCATCAAAGGAACCTCTACCCCATGCCCAGTGGTCTCGCCGCGCTGCTTGACGATGTCGCAGCCATCGCCAAGCTCAGCGCCGCGTCGATCGACGATATCGGGGCCGCCGCCAGCCGGGCCGGCATGAAGGCCGCGGGCGTGGTGGTCGACGATACGGCGGTCACCCCGCGTTATGTGACGGGGTTCACGCCGGATCGCGAATTGCCGATCATCGCGCGCATCGCCAAGGGATCGCTCAAGAACAAGCTCCTCATCATCCTGCCCGTGGCCCTCGCCTTGAGCGCGCTCCTTCCCTGGGCGATCACGCCCCTGCTCATGCTGGGCGGAGCCTATCTGTGCTACGAAGGCGCGGAAAAGGTGTGGGAAGCGGTCTCCGGCGCCAAACACAGCCTCGCCGAGGTGGCGGCCGAGCTCAACAGCGAGGATCATGAACGCAAGATGGTCGCGGGCGCCGTCCGGACCGACTTCATCCTTTCGGCCGAAATCATGGCGATCGCGCTCGCCGAGGTCGCCAGCGAGCCGTTTCTGACGCGTGCGGCCATTCTGGCGCTGGTCGCGGTCGCGATCACGATCGGCGTCTACGGCGCCGTCGGCCTGATCGTGAAGATGGACGATATCGGCCTTCACCTCGCTGAGCGCCGTGACGCCGGCTCCCGCGCGCTGGGGCGGGCCCTGGTGCATGCCATGCCCCGGTTGATGACGGCGCTGTCGGTTATCGGCATCGCGGCAATGATCTGGGTGGGGGGCGGCATCCTCGTCCATGGGTTGGAGGAATTCGGATTTGCAGGCCTCGCTCATGGCATCCATGTCGTGGCGGAGGCGGCGGGGCATGGATTGCCGAGCCTGGGCGGAATGATCGAATGGATTGTCGGCGCGGCCGGCGCAGGCCTCGTCGGGCTCGCGATAGGCTCGATTATAGTTGCCGGACACCATCGACTTGCCCGCAAGCACTGACCGAAAGCTTCTCCTACCACAGGAGCATGAAATCGACCCATTGATCGAGTCGAAAGTCACTCGCTAGAAACCAAATTCTGCGTTATAAGACTCGCCGGTGCGCCAATTTTCGCGCCAAGGCCGTTAGCGCATCTAGCCCGGCGCGGTGGTTCTCAACAGGGATTTCGGGCGCGGGAAAGAATTACACGGCATGAGTTTTGACAGAGGGCGTCGCGGGGATCGCGGCGGGCGCGGACGCGATAAGCGCGACGGTTTCGGCGAAGACAGCTTTAGCAGCGGATTTCAGGATCGAGGCAGCTTCGGCGGCGGCGACCGATTTGGCGGCGGCGGCGGCGGTGGTTACAGTGACCGAGGCGGCTTCGGTGGCGGTGGCGGTGGCGGTGGCTATCGCGGCGGCGGTGCCGGCGGCGCTGCTGGCGGTGGTGGTTTTGGCGGCGGACGCGGTGGCGGCATGCCCCCGCAGGTTGTCGGCGAAGGCAAGGGCGTTGTTAAATTCTTCAACGGCCAGAAAGGCTTCGGCTTCATCGTTCGCGACGATGGCGGCGAGGATGTCTTCGTGCACATCTCGGCGGTCGAGCAGGCGGGCCTCACCGGCCTGGCGGAAGGCCAGCCGCTCGAATTCACGCTCGTCGACCGCGGCGGCCGTGTCTCGGCGACCGATCTCAAGATCGAGGGCGAGCCGCTTCCCGTCCCGGAAAGGGCGCCGCGCGAGGATCGCGGCGACTTTGGCGGCGGGCCGCAGCGTCAGCTGACCGGCGAAAAGGCCTCCGGAACCGTCAAGTTCTTCAACGCGATGAAGGGCTTCGGCTTCATCAGCCGCGACGACGGCCAGCCCGATGCCTTTGTCCACATTTCGGCAGTCGAGCGCGCCGGCATGGTCAGCCTCAACGAAGGCGACCGGCTGGAGTTCGAGCTGGAAGTTGACCGCCGCGGCAAGACGGCGGCGGTGAACCTGCAGCCCATCCAGTAATACGGGCGAAAGCCTGAAGAATAACCCGGCCGCTCCCCCGAGCGCGCCGGGTTTTTCTATGCCGCGTCGGCGATCGCCAACGGGCCGTGCGCGCGGCTGAAACCGCCCGTCCCCCGCGCCGTGGCTTCGGCCAGCGGCAGCGCCGTTCCGCAAAAGCCGCATTCGGCGGAGACCCGCCCGACATACCAATGCGTGCGGCCGCAGCCGGGGCAGTGGTTGACCTCGTTCTCCCGATAGAGGACGTGATATCCCCTGAAGCCGGGATTGTGAGGGAAGCTTTCGCCTCGCGCCGTCGTCATGCTGTTCATCATGACCGTTCCCCTTTCGCAATCTGGTCCTGAAGCGATTCGACCGGCCTTGATTGTCCTCCGAAACTAAGCGCTTGTCATGATGGCGAAAATCGGCGTGCCAAAAGGAAACGGCGGCAGCCGGCAAGATTAATCGTCCTCATCCTCATAGCCGACGAGGTTGAGCTCCCGCGCCTTGATCTGGTGCATGGCGCACCAGTGGATCAGCGCCTCCTCGCGGCCGTGCGTGACCCACACCTCCCTGGGCGCGATTTCGGTGAGGGTTCGGGTGAGCTCGTCCCAGTCGGCATGGTCGGAGATGATCAGCGGCAGCTCGACATTGCGCTGACGGGCGCGCTGGCGGATTCGCATCCAGCCCGAGGCCATGGCGGTGATCGGATCGGGCAGGCGCCGCGACCAGCGGTCGTTGAGAGCGCCGGGCGGGCAGAGGATGATCCTTCCCTTCAGCTCCTCCTTCGCCGCCCCGGTCGCCGGGCGTAGATCGCCGAGCGCTATGCCCTGTTCGGCATAAAGATCGCACAACCGCTGCAAGGCGCCGTGAATGTAGATCGGGTCCTCATGGCCCCGGCACCTGAGCTCCATGATGACCCGCTGCGCCTTGCCGAGCGCATAGGCGCCGACCAGCACGCACCGCTCCGGATTTTCGTGCAGCCGGAGCAGGAGACGATCGATCTCGTTCACCGTCTCGGGGTGCCGGAAGACGGGCAGCCCGAACGTCGCCTCGGTGATGAAGATGTCGCAGGGCACCGGTTCGAACGGCGCGCAGGTCGGGTCCGGACGGCGCTTGTAATCGCCGGAGACGACGACCCGCTCGCCGGCATGTGCGAGCACGATCTGGGCGGAGCCGAGGACGTGACCGGCGGGGACGAAGCTCACGTCCACCTCGCCCATGCGCATGGCATCACCATAGCCGACCGCATGGCCCGGCTGCGGTCCGTAGCGGCACTCCATGATCGCCAGCGTCTCCGGCGTCGCCCAGACGGCCCCGTGGCCGCCGCGCGCGTGATCGGCATGGCCGTGGGTGATGAGCGCACGCGCCTTGGGACGGCTCGGATCGACCCAGGCGTCGGCGGGTTTCACATAAATGCCTTCGGGAAAAGGCTCGATCCAGGAACCGAGACGGGCCATCGGGAGCTATATGGGCGAGGCGCCCGTGTCCGCCAAGTTGAGGCGCCGAAACGATGTCGCGGCGAAGGAGCCAAGGCCATGGATTTAGCTGGAGCCGGATGGTTCATAATGACGGTCGTGGGGCCGCTGGTCCTGGCGGGCGTGCTGCTCTGGGTGCTCCTCCGCAACCGCAAACGCACCCCGCGCGAGGACGAGCGGACGGAACAGGCGACGCGGGATCTTTACCGCGAGGAGGATCGGGCCCATCGCGGGGAGAATGAAGACGTTCCCTGATCGGGCATGGTGACGGCGCTAGCGGGCGATCTCCCGCCCGTCATCCGCGACTGGTTCGACGCCCGCGGGTGGAGCCCGCGGCGGCACCAGCTCGAAATGCTCGCCGCCGCCCGAACCGGCCGCAACGCGTTGCTGGTCGCCCCCACGGGGGCGGGCAAGACTCTCGCGGGATTCCTTCCCAGCCTGGTCGAAGTGATCGAACGACCGACCAAGGGCCTCCACACCCTCTACGTCTCGCCGCTGAAGGCGCTTGCCGTCGACGTTCAGCGCAACCTGCTGACGCCGATCGCGGAGATGGGCCTCGACATCCGGGTCGAGACCCGCACCGGCGACACGCCGGCGGATCGCAAGGCGCGGCAGCGGGTGAAGCCGCCGCAGATGCTGCTGACGACGCCGGAGTCGCTGAGCCTGCTGCTCAGCCACGAGGACAGCGCGCTTCTGTTCGAGGGGCTCAGCACTATCGTCATCGACGAGGTCCATGCCTTCGCCACGGGAAAACGCGGAGACCTGCTGAGCCTGTCCATGGCGCGCCTCCAGCAGCTGGCGCCGGGCCTGCGTCGCGTCGCCCTTTCTGCGACCGTCGCCGATCCGGAGGCCTATCAGGGCTGGCTGGCAGCCCATGCCGACGTGGAGACGGTGGACGTGGTCATGGGCGATCCCGGCGCCGAGGCCGACATCCACATCATGCTTCCCGAGGACGAGCGCATCCCCTGGTCGGGCCATAGCGGCCGCTGGGCGGCACGGCAGGTGATGAAGGAGATCGAGGCGCACAGGACCAGCCTCGTCTTCTGCAACACGCGCAGCCTCTGCGAGCTCATTTTCCAGGATCTCTGGACGGTGAACGACGATCACCTGCCCATCGGCATCCATCACGGCTCGCTCGACATCGAGGCGCGGCGCAAGGTCGAGAAGGCGATGGCGGAGGGGCGGCTTCGCGGCCTCGTCTGTACCTCCAGCCTCGATCTCGGCATCGACTGGGGCGATGTCGACCTCGTCATGCAGATGGGGGCGCCCAAGGGCAGCTCGCGCCTCCTCCAGCGCATCGGCCGCGCCAACCACCGGCTCGACGAGCCGAGCGAAGCGATCCTGATCCCCGGCAACCGCTTCGAATATCTCGAAGGTCGCGCGGCCCTCGACGCCATCGAGGAAGGCGTGCTCGATCACGAGCAATTCCGCCCCGGCGCGCTCGACGTTCTCGCCCAGCACGTCATGGCCGTTGCCTGCGCCGGACCCTTCCGCGAGGAGAGGATGCTGGCCGAGGTCCGCTCCGCCGCGCCCTATTCGGGGCTCGACGAGGCGACGTTCGGCAGGGTGCTCTCCTTCATCGAAAGCGGCGGCTACGCCCTTCGCGCCTACGATCGCTTCAAGCGCCTCACCCGCGAGCCGGATGGGACTTGGCGGGTCTCGCATCCCCGCTTCATCCAGCAGCACCGGATGAACGCCGGCATCATCGTCGACCAGCCCCTGCTCGACGTGCGCTTCAGGAACGGCCGCCGCCTCGGCACCGTCGAGGAAGGCTTCGCCGCCACCCTCTCGCCGGGCGACACCTTCTATTTCTCCGGCCTGGTGCTGGAGGTGGAGAAGATCGACGGCACTGACCTGTTCGTCCACGCCAGCCACAAGTCGGCGCGCATCCCGACCTATGGCGGCACGCGCATGGCGATGAGCACCCACCTCGCCGGCCGCGTCCGCCGCTTCCTCGCCGAGCCCGACGAATGGACCCGCTTCCCCGACGATGTACGCGACTGGCTGCAGGCGCAGGCGCAGCGCTCCGCCCTTCCCGCGCCCGACCAGCTTCTCGTCGAAACCTTCCCGCACGAGGGGCGACATTATCTGGTCATCTATAGCTTCGAGGGCTGGAATGCCCATCAGTCGCTCGGCATGCTGATCACGCGGCGGCTGGAGAGCGCGGGAATGGGGCCGCTCGGTTTCGTTTCCAACGACTACGCCCTCGCCTGCTATGCGCTCGAACCCATCACCGATCCGGCCAGCCTCCTCTCCGCCGACATATTGGAGCAGGAGTTCGTCGACTGGGTCCAGGGCTCGCACCTGTTGAAGCGCGCCTTTCGAGAGGTCGCCGTCATCGGCGGCCTCGTCGAGCGTCACCACCCCGGCAAGCGCAAATCGGGTCGGCAGGTCACCTTCTCGACCGACCTCATCTACGACGTGCTCCGCCGCTACGAGCCCGACCACCTTCTCCTCCGCGCCGCCTGGGAGGACGCCCGCGCCCGCATGACCGACGTCGGCCGCCTCGCCGACCTGTTGGACCGCGCCGCCGGCACGATGCTCCACATGCCGCTGGATCGGGTCTCGCCCATGGCCGTCCCGGTCCTCATCATGATCGGCCGCGAGCAGGTTTCCGGCGGCGGCGCCGAGGACGTGCTGCTGATGGAGGCTGAAGCCATCGCGGAGGAGGCGATGCGACTGGATTAGGCGGTGACGCCCAACGTCATTGCGAGCGAAGCGAAGAAATCCAGTCTCGCGCTTCGAACCTGGATTGCTTCGTCCCCCGGATCAAGTCCGGGGTCCTCGCAATGACGAGGTACCGTCCCATCCAAAGTTGATGAAATCACCGCGCTTTGACATGAATTATCCTTATTTTTCAGTGTTCGCTCCCTGGCGTTCGAGGGTGTCGACATAGCGTTCCAGCAGAGCGGCGGAATCGCGAGCGGAGGAGCGGGCGGCGCGGCGGCCCATGGCATTGTCTACCCCATCACCGATTGCGGACCTTCTGAGCTTTTCCCAGCAACGAGGGTCTGAAGGGGTGCAGGGCCCCGGCGGCTGACGCGACGCGGTTGGATTGAGCGAGCGGCGGCGCTAGTCTCCCCACAGCCGCCTGAATCGGGAGACTGTCATGGCTCGCTTGCCCGCCATCCTTGCCCTCGCTGCCTCGATGATCCTCACCGCTTCGCCCGCCTGCGCCCAGCAAACGGAGGAGGAGGCGATGGCCGAAGCCGCCGCCTCGGCCACGGTGACCAAGGTCTTCCAGCTACCCGAAGGCTCGCGGCCGCATGACGCCGCGCCCGCGCCGGACGGGAAGGTCTGGTACACGGCCCAGAGGCAGGGCGCGCTCGGCATCCTCGATCCGGACACCGGTGCGGTGCGGCAGGTGCCGTTGGGCGCGGATTCGGCGCCCCACGGCGTCATCCAGGGCCCGGACGGCGCGGCCTGGATCACGGACGGCGGCCAGAATGCCATCGTCCGCTACGATCCGAAGACCGAGAAGATCGACGTCTGGAAGCTGCCGGAGGGGGCTGGCTACACTAACCTCAATACCGGCGCGTTCGACGGCGACGGTATCCACTGGTTCACCGGGCAGAACGGCATTTACGGCCGGATCGATCCCAGGACCGGCGAGATGGACGTCTTCAAGGATCCGGAAGGACGCGGGCCTTACGGCATCGCCGCGACGCCTTCGGGCGAAATTTATTATGTCTCGCTCGCCGGCAGCCATCTCGCCCGCGTCGATGGCAAGACCGGCGAGGCGACGATCATCGAGCCGCCGACGGCGGACGTGGGCACCCGCCGCGTCTGGGCCGACAGCCAAGGCCATCTCTGGATCTCCGGGTGGAATAGCGGCGAGCTCTACCGCTACACGCCGGCGAGCGGCGAATGGAAGAGCTGGAAGCTTCCCGGCGACAAGCCCAAGGCCTATGCCGTCTATGTCGACGATCGCGGCATCGTGTGGGTGAGCGATTTCGGGGCTAATGCGGTGCTCGCTTTCAATCCCGAGACGGAAAGCTGGAGGAGCTTTCCCGGCAGCGGGCCGGAAGCCAATGTCCGCCAGATTCTAGGCCGCGCCGGCGAAGTCTATCTGCCGGAATCGGGCACCGACAGGCTGATGATCGTCTATACCGGGACGCCATGAGGCCGGTTTTAGGCGTTGGAGCCCTTTTTCTTTCAGCGGCGGCTCTGGCCGGCGCGCCGGAGCCAGCCGGTGATCCGGGACGGATCGCCTTCCAGAAATGCTATGCCTGCCACGACGTGACGCCGGGGAACGATGTGGCCGGCCCGAGCCTGCACGCCATCGTCGGCCGCCCCATAGCCGCCCGCCCCGGCTACGAATATTCGGCCGCTCTCCGGGCGCTCGCCGAGCGGGAGGGACGCTGGAACGAGGCGCTGCTCGACCGTTTCATCGCCGATCCGGAAGCGGTCGCGCCCGGCACCAGCATGACCTTCACCGGCATGCGCGATCCGCGCGAACGCGCCGACCTCATCGCCTGGCTGGGGCGACAATCCGAATAAGCCGGCTGGACAGCGCCATCATCGGCGAATAGCCGCCAACGGCATGCGTTACTTCCTGGACACCGAATATAACGGCTTCGGCGGCGAGCTCATCAGCCTGGCCCTCGTGCCCGAGCATGGCGATCAGGAATATTATGCCGTCCTGCCGTTGCCGGACGAGATCCATCCCTGGGTCGAGCGTAATGTCGTCCCCTATCTCGGCTCGGTGCCGCCGGGACACCATGCCGAACCCGTTTCCCGCCTCTCCGCCGCGGCCGAGATCGCGACGTACCTGGCGCGGGAGACCGAACCGGTCATCGTCGCCGACTGGCCCGACGACATCGCGCTTTTCTGCGCCCTGCTCGTCACCGGCGAGGGCGAGATGGCGCCGGTAGGCAGCCTTCGCTTCGAGCTTGTCAGCAGCCCCGGCTTCAGCGTCTCGGTCACCAGCCGAATCCCGCACAACGCCCTCCACGATGCGCGGGCGCTGCGCGATTTCATGCGGCACTGGGAAGGCTGAAGGTCAGCCGAGCGACCAATCGAGGCAGAGCATCAGTACCAGCCCCGCCATTAGCGCGGTCGTGGCGGCGTTCTGGCGCCCTTCGCGGTGGGTTTCCGGGATGATCTCCGAGCTCACCACCCAGATCATCGCGCCGGCGGCGAAGCCGAGGCCCCAGGGGAGGAGCGCCGACGAGGCGGTCACGGCCGAGATGCCGAGAAAGCCGCCGACCGGCTCCACCAGCCCCGTCATGAAGGCGGCGACGAAGCTGAACAGCCGACCATAGCCGACCGAGGCGAGCGACACCGCCACCGCAAGCCCTTCCGGGACATTCTGGATGCCGATGCCGAGCGCGGTCGCGGCGCCATTGGCCATGTCGTTCCCGCCGAAGCTGACGCCCACCGCCAGCCCTTCCGGGAAATTGTGAAGCGTGATCGCTATGACGAACAGCCAGATCCGCGCGAGACGCGTCGCCGCCGCCGTCGGATTGCGGCCGATGAGGAAATGTTCGTGCGGGACGTAATGATTGACGAGCTGGAGCGTCAGCGCGCCGATCAGGATCGCGCCGGCGATGATGAAGGCCGCGGCCGCGGAACTGTGGCCGCTTGACTCCGCCGCCTCCAGGCCCGGCAGTATCAGCGAAAAGAAGGAGGCGGCGAGCATGACGCCCGCCGAGAATCCCAGGAAGATGGTTTCCAGCCGGCGTGAGATTCCCGGGATCGCCAGCACGGGCAGCGCGCCCGCAGCCGTCGCGAGGCCCGCCGCCGCGCTCGCCGCCGTCGCCGTGCCGATAAGCTGCCAATCCATCGAACCTCCCAAGACCCCTCGCGCGCCTTGCCTTATCGCGGCGAGGCTTTCATGCTGGAGCCGTTACAACAGGAGTATCCGATGCGTCCCGGCCTTGTCTTCTCCCTTCCGCTCCTGCTCGCCGTTCCCGCGTCCGCCCATGAGGCGGTGAGCCCGCTCGACCGGCTGATCCATGAGCAGATGATCGTGCTCGACACCCATCTCGACACGCCGATGCTGTTCGAGCGGCCCGGCTGGAAGTTCGACGAGTGGCACGAATATGCCTGGGACCAGACGCAGGTCGACTTGCCCCGCATGGCGGCGGGCGGGCTCGATGGCGGCTTCTTCGTCGTCTACACGCCGCAGGGCGAGCTGACGCCGGAGGGCTATGCAAGCGCCCGCGAGGCCGCGCTGCTGCGGGCGATGGCGATCCAGCGCGTGATGGCGGCGAACAGCGACGAGATCGCGCTCGCCACCACGGCGGCCGACGCGGAGCGGCTGCACGAGGCGGGCAAGCGCATCGCCTATCAGAGCATCGAGAACAGTTATCCGCTGGGCGAGGACCTGTCGCTGCTCGAGACCTTCTACAAATTCGGCGTGCGGATGGCGGGGCCGGTCCATTCGAAGAACAACCAGTTCGCCGACAGCACGACCGACACGCCGCGCTGGAACGGCCTCAGCCCGCTCGGGAAAGAGTGGGTGAAGGAGATGAACCGGCTCGGCATAGTGATTGACGGCAGCCACTCGTCGGACGCGGCGCTGGAGCAGCTGATCGAGCTTTCGGCGACGCCGGTCATCCTCTCCCATTCCGGGCCGAGGGCGCTTTACGATCATTCCCGCAACATTCCCGACGACCTGATGCGCAAGCTCGCGGCATCCGGCGGCGTCATGCAGGTCAACAGCCTTTTTCTGGGCGCGGGCGACTCCGACGAGCGCTCGGCGATCGAGGACCGGCAGGAAAGATGGCTTGAGCTGACGCCCGCCGAGCGGCGCCAGCTCGTCGCCGACAAGGCGGCGCTCGACGCCCGGCAGCGCAGCAACGAGGCCGATTTCGACATGTACATGAAGAGCCTTCTCCACTCTATCGAGGTGATGGGCGTCGACCATGTCGGCCTCGGCGCCGACTGGGACGGCGGCGGCGGCCTTCCGGGGATCGAGGACATAACCGCCCTCCCCCGCATCACCGCCCACCTGCGCGAGGCCGGCTATAGCGACGCCGACATAGAGAAGATCTGGAGCGGCAATGTGCTTCGGCTGCTGCGGCAGGCGGAGGAACATGCCCAAAGGATGAAGCAATAAGAATCGGAATCGGTCGGTCGGGCTTTGAACCAGACTCCAATGGCGACTCGCCGTTCCTGGATCGATAAAACCCCTGTGATCGATCGCTTGCGGCAAGCCGGACCACCTTTTAGCGTCGCCTCGTGAAGCCGAAAATCCTTACCACCCTCGCCACCTATTCATGGCGGGCGTTTCTGGCGGACATGTTGGCGGGCGCAACGGTGGCGATGGTGGCGCTGCCCCTTTGCATCGCCATCGCCATCGCGTCCGGCGCCGAGCCCGAAAAGGGCATCTTCACCGCCATCGTCGCGGGATTCCTGATATCCCTGTTCGGCGGTAGCCGGGTGCAGATAGGCGGCCCGACGGGCGCGTTCATCGTCGTCGTCTATGGCGTGATCGCTCAATATGGCTACGACGGCCTGGTCGTCGCGACGTTCATGGCCGGCTTCATCCTGCTGATCGCCGGTTTTTTGAAGATCGGCACCCTCATCTCGCATATTCCCGAAGCCGTGATCGACGGGTTTACCGTCGGTATCGCCGTGATTATTGCCACCAGCCAGCTCCAGGACCTGCTCGGGCTCGAAGCCGCGTCGGTTCCCGCCGACTTCATTGAAAAGCTTCCGGCATTGTGGGCGCTGCGAGACTCTTTCACTCCATCCGCCCTGGCGATCGGGCTGGCGACGATCCTCCTGATCGTCGGCTTGCGACGGTTCGCGCCCCGATTGCCGGGCCTGATCATCGCGGTAGGGGTCACGTCGGCGGCGACTATCCTGCTCGCCTTTCCGATAGACACGATCGGCGCTCGCTTCGGAGCGCTGCCCGATCGATTGCCGATACCCGCCATACCGGAAATCACGGTCGCCCGGCTGTTGGAGCTGCTGCCGTCGGCCTTCGTGATCGCTTTCCTGGCCGGAGTCGAATCCCTGCTGTCCGCGCTGGTCGCCGATCGCATGATCGGCGGCAGCCATAGGTCGAACGCCGAGCTTTTGGCGCAGGGCGCCGCGAACATCGGCTCCTCCCTGTTCGGCGGGCTGCCCGCAACGGGCGCGATCGCCCGCACCGCGACCAATATTCGGGCCGGGGGCAAGACTCCTGTCGCAGGCTTGGTCCACGCGCTGACCATCCTCGCGGTAATGATGCTGGCCGCGCCGCTGGCCGGCTATCTCGCGCTGCCGGCGCTGGCCGGCCTTCTCATGATGACCGCCTGGCACATGAGCGAGCCGCACAAGTGGCGCGAACGCATGGCTGGCCGACCGTCCGATCGTGTCCTGCTGCTGCTCACCATGTTTCTGACGGTTTTTTCGGACCTGACTGTCGCCATCGGCGTGGGTACCGCCCTCGGGCTCGCGCTCCGGCTGCGTCGCCGCGACGTGCCGCCCGCCGAATGGACGCCCCCTGAGCGATAGGGCATCGGAGCGTGCCGCCTCTGCGCTGTCCGCGCAGGCTATGTCACTGAAAGAGTGGTGCTGCCGGTGAGGATTGAACTCACTACCTCAGCCTTACCAAGGACGAAGCCTTTCTTTGCGTCAATTTGCGCTGATTTGCCATCGTCGAAAATTGCAGCCTAAAGCCTCTATTAGCAGGGTGGCTTACGAATTCGTTGCGAGGGTCAGTCTGATGTCATCCCGCGGCTGCAGGTTGGGGATGCCTTCAGGAAAGCGGATGCGGGCGCGAGTGTCCTCGAAGTCCTGCCGATCAATGCGAGCGCCTATTCATTGGCGAAAGCGCGCTACGGGTCTGGCGGGAGTTTCGCGGGCTGGAGATAACGGACCTCCGCCGCGATACCGGCATTGCGGTCGAGCGCCTGGACCAAATCGAGGCGGGCAAGAGTCGGAAGATGAGCGAGGTGGAGGAACGGGCTCTCGCTCGGTCGCTGGAAATTGGCCGCGCATCCCTTCGCCCTATGATCTTTGCCGGATGCTCAGGGCTGGGTCGATGAGGATGAGATATTAGCGCGCGCCGAATAATCCGCTAGCGCGTTACCTGCCGAGACAACGCTTCTCGCGGGTTGATTTGCGTTGCGCTCTGTCTCAATCTCACGACATGCGGGGGATCGCTCTTTTCGCAGTCGCCGCCGTCGCGTACCACTTTCTGACGGAGGTTTGGCTCTGGGTTTTACTGCCCGCCTTCCCTCACGCCTACAATATCGTAGGCGTCGCAATGATAGCGGCGCTCCTTACGGTCTTAGCAATAGCCGTTTCGGCGTCTCGCCTTGGCTCGCGCGTGACTAGGATGCGCCAGTTTCGGTCTACCGCCTCGCCGCCGCCGCCAACTTCTGTGACGGAATATGGCGACCAGATTCGGCAGCCTGCTCGGCAATCGACGTGGACGAGGACGATATTGCGGCGGGAGTAGCTACTCCAAATTGGGGCGGAAGTCGCGGCGGGATAACTTTATGCGGCGCTGACGACTCACCCACTCACGAGGGGAATGGTGCGCCTTGTTGGTCTCTGCATCGAATCTCGGCTAGGTATGGCGAATGCTCCTTGGTCCAAACACGGCGACACAATGATCCTCGTCCGATGGTCTTCTCAAGCCGGCATTCGTGAAGATCGAGAATGATCTAATCTGCGGCATCCGTCCCGCACTCCTCAAGAAGGTTTTTAAGCCGGAGACCTTCGATACGCTGCGCCTCATGCGCATAGGAGGCCTTGGCGAGCCCGCAGCCAGCCACAAACTTCGCCGCCTCGCTGAGGAGGGGTGGGTCAGCTTCGGCGAGAACCACGATGGTGTCGATTGGTGGACCACTGCTGCCAAGGCACATCGCCTTGGCGCCACGCGCTTAATCAAACGGTTTCCGGTGAAAGTGGGCCGCGAAGTTGTAGAAGACGTGGTGGCCGAAGCCCGTCGCCTAAATCGCGACCCACAACGTTCCAGGCGGATCGTCGTTATCTACCTCTTTGGCAGTGTTTTGACGGGGCAGGATGACGATCTCGCGGGGGACATCGACATTGTGGTCGAAGTTGCGAAGCGAAAGTGCGCAGCCGAGGAACTGAAGGCGCTTGAGCGCGCGGAATTGCCCGAGCGCGCAAAGCACATCGAGTTCATGGAGCGCTTAATGTGGTCCAGCACGTCTCTTCTGCGCTCTCTAAAGAAGGTCTCCAACAAGATCAGCCTGCACGCGATGCACGATCTCACCATTCTCGGGACCCCCTATCGGCAAGTTTACGCCTTCGACGCGGAGCGGGAAGCGGAGGTGCCTTTCGACCCAGAAATCAGGAGGGCTGAGCTTAAACCCGAAGCTGACCAAGACCTAGCAGTGGTGCCGCCACCGAAGGCCATTCGACCTTGGCCTGCGCTTGATGATACCGACGCACCCGTCACTTTGGCGACTGAGGCCGCCATGCTCGCCGAGCACCTATGGACGAACGGATGGGAGGTTGAGAAGATTGCTGCTCGGGTTCGGGCGGATGTTTCAAATATCGAGAATTACCTTGCTTCGCGATCGCTGATCAGCGGCCTGTTAGCTCCGCGGTTCGATGCTGCGCTGGACAGAACTATCGGCCCGTTTGTCGCTCGTGAGGAACGGCGCTCGCGCTTAACTCACGTTACCATCGATCGGCGGGGCACGCCGTCCGTGGATGTGGATATTTACACGCACCTAGAGATGCATTGCATCGGTGGCATGAGGTATGTGGATAAGAGTCGAGGGAGGTTTCATGGGGTTCCCGCGCGCCTGGTGCCGGAGGTTGAGCGTATCGCGAAAGCATCACTCCTGTGGGCGGAGCGGATGCAGCCCAAGACGTCGGGCCTCAGGCTGGACGCATTCGTGTTCCACGACCCTGATCACGAACAGAGAGAGCCACTGGGAAGGCCGGCGATGGACTTCCGCCCTCTAAAGAAGCCGATGCTTGAGTTGCTGGACGCGATGTGGGCGCACCCTCGCGGAAAATATGAGGGGCATGAGCGGCAACTGGAGGTTTCGATATCGTCATCGATAAGCGATATTTCTTATTCTGTCGGAACCTCTCACCAGCCTGGATATGTGCGGAAACGAGTTCGCAAAGCCCTCGCCGCTCCATTGAGATTGGTGTTAGACCCTCTCCTCCAGAAGTGGTCTAGCTTGCTCGATGGCCGAACGCATTATGCTATCTCGGTTCGAGGAAGTGATTTGGAGGATTGATCGCGTTGCGACTGACTTGGGCTGCGTTCGATGCTGCAGGCCCGCAATGTCTATCGTCCCTAACGTCCCCAGGATTCCCAAGAGGCGGGCGCGCGCACCTGATTCCCCAACCATCCTTTTCACGACATCGGCGCTAATCGAACCAATCGTCGTTATTGTCCCGTTATTATCCGACGCAAAAGGCTCGCTTTTGCGAACGCGGGAAAATCGCGCTAAGTCACTGAAAGAGTGGTGCTGCCGGTGAGGATTGAACTCACGACCTCAGCCTTACCAAGGATGCGCTCTACCACTGAGCTACGGCAGCATGGCCCGGACCGCGACGATGTCGGAGGGACGGGCGGCGCTATGGCCGGGCAAGCAATGTAATGTCAAGGCGGCTTGCGGCAAGCGGGCTTGAGGGCCTAATTCCGACCCATGAGCAAGGGCGACGAGGAACGGGCGAAGCGGCTGGCCGAGGCGCTGCGGCAGAATCTGCGGCGCCGAAAGGCCCAGGCGCGGGGGGAAATGCCCGACGACCGTCATTCCGGCGAAAGCCGGAACCCAAGGTCACCGGACAAATGAGCTAATCCGACACCGCCGGTGTTCCTGGATCCTGGATCAAGTCCGGGATGACGAACATGGGCGTCCGGCTGCTAAAGCGGCCGGCACCGGTCCTTCAGCCACTCCAGCGTTTCGCCTTCGACCAGCGGCCCGACGATCCGCATCACCTGTTCGTGATAATCGTCGACCCAGCCGCGCTCCACGTCGGTCAGCAGCGCGGTGTCGATCAGGCTCCGATCGATCGGCGCGAAGGTGAGGGTTTCGAAGCCGAGCATCGGCTTTTCGGCGCCGGGAACGTCTACTTCCTTCACCAGCACTAGGTTTTCGATGCGGATGCCGTATTCGCCGGCCTTGTAATAGCCGGGCTCGTTCGAGCAGATCATGCCGGGGCGTAGCGGTTCGTCGCCTCCGGGCTGGCTGCTCCCGGCTGGTGAGATACGCTGCGGGCCTTCGTGAACGGCGAGATAGGCGCCGACGCCGTGGCCGGTGCCGTGGGCGTAATCGAGCCCCGCCTGCCAGAGGAATTGCCGCGCCAGAGCGTCGAGCTGGGTGCCGCGCGTGCCCTTAGGAAAGCGGGCCCTGTCGAGCGCGATATGGCCCTTCAGAACGAGGGTGAAGCGGTCGCGCATCTCGGCGGTCGGCTCGCCGATGGCGACGGTGCGGGTGACGTCGGTGGTGCCGTCCGGATACTGGCCGCCCGAATCGACCAGATAGAGAGAGTTCATCTCCAGCGGGCGGTTGGTTTCCTCCGTCACGCGGTAGTGGACGACGGCGCCGTTGGGCCCGGCGCCGGAAATCGTGTCGAAGCTGATGTCGCGCAGATCACCGCCCTGCTTTCGGAAATCGAGCAGCTTGGCGGCGGCGGACAACTCGTCGATGCCCCCCTTCGGCGCCTCCACTGAAAGCCAATGAAGGAAGCGCACCAGCGCCGCGCCGTCGCGGGCCTGGGCGGCGCGGTGGCCGGCGATCTCGGCTTCGTTCTTCATCGCCTTGGGGAGCACGGCCGGGTCACGCTTCTGGAGCACCCTGGCGCCCGCTTCCTTCAGCGCCTCGAAAATGGCGGCGACCGCGCGCTCGGGGTCGGCGGCGACGGTCTTGCCCTTCATCGATTTGAGATGGGGCTGGAAATCCCGCCGCTCATGGATGCGGACGCCGTTGCCGAGATGCTGGCGGACATCCTGGCCAAGCTTTTCCGAGGCGACGAAGAGGTCGGCGGTGCCATCGTCATGGACAAGGGCGAAGGACAAGGCGACCGGCGTATGGTCGACGTCCTTTCCGCGCACATTGAAGGTCCAGGCGATCGAATCGAGGGCGGAGAGGACCGCCGCGTCGGCCTTCTGCTCCTTCAGCCAGTCGGCCATTTCCTGCCGCTTGGCGGCCGAAGATTTCCCTGCCAGTTCCTCGGGATGGACGACCAGCCGCGCGGGCGAAGGCTCCGGCTGCCCTTCCCAGACCACGTCGATCGGGTTGCGGCCGACCGCGACCAGTTCGGCGCCCTTGTCGGCCAGGGCCTCGCGCGCCTTCTTCACCCAGTCCCGGGTGTGGAGCCAGGGATCGTAGCCGATGCGCCCGCCCTCCGGTGCGTGTTCCTTCAGCCAGTCGGCGATGCTGGTTTCCGGCACGGACTGGTAGGACCAGTGCTTACCGTCGACCTGATCGCGCACCTGCAGCGTGTAACGGCCGTCAGTGAAGATCGCCGCCTCTTCGGGCAGCACCACCGCCGATCCGGCCGAGCCCTGGAATCCGGTCAGCCAGGCGAGGCGCTGGGCGTAGCTGCCGACATATTCGCTCATATGCTCGTCGGTCAGCGGCACAACGAAGCCGTCCAGGCGGTCCGCCTTCAACTGTTCGCGGAGGGCAGCGAGGCGGGCTTCGTGGGTCGACATGGCAAATTCTCCGAAGGCAACTATGTGGGGCCCAATAAACCAGCAGGCCGCGCGCCGGAAGAGAGAGCATGACCCGCAACCCAGCCCCGCCCGTCGCCGCCCAGCGCCCCTATAGCTACGAGCATCACGGGGTGACGATCGAAGACCCGTATCACTGGATGCGGGACCAGAGCTATCCGAAGGTCGATGACCCGGAGGTGCTCGACTACCTGAAGGCCGAGAACGCCTATTTCGAGGCGATGATGGCGCCGCACGCGGAGCTGGTCGAGACGCTGTTCCAGGAGATGAAGGGGCGCATCAAGGAGGACGACCGCTCGGTGCCGGTGAAGGACGGCGACTGGCTCTACTGGTGGGCGTTCGAGCAAGGCGCCCAATATCGCAAATGGTATCGCAAGGGCGTCTCCGGCGGCGTTGATCGGCTCATCTTCGACGAGCCGGCCGAGGCCGGGGGGAAGGACTATTTCCGCCTCGGCGCGATCGAGATCAGCCCCGACGGCCGCTATGCCGCGACCATGGTCGATGATGACGGCTCGGAGCGATACAAGCTCCGCATCCGCGACCTCGAAACCGGCGACGATGCCGAAACGGTGACCGAAGTGGGGATCGGCAGCCCCGTCTGGAGCGCGAATTCACGGGGCATCGTCTTCACCGAGGTCAACGAGAACTGGCGCAGCTACCGCGCCCGGTTTCACCGCTTGGGCGAGCCGCTGGACCGCGATGTTACGCTCTATGAAGAGACGGAGGAAAAGGGCTTCTCGGTCGGGGTCGGCAAGAGCCACGACCGCAGCCTCGTCATCATCGCCACCGGCGACAACAGCTCGACCGAGGTCCGCTTCGTTTCCGCCGACGATCCGACCGCGCCGCTGACCCTGGTTTCCCGGCGGCGGCCGGATATCATCTATTCGGTCGACGCGGCGCACGGGAAGCTCTGGGTGCTGGCGAACGACGAGCATATCAACTTCCGCCTAGCCGAGGCCGATCCGGCGAGTCCCGGCGAATGGAAGACGGTGATCCCCGGCTCCGAGACGGTTTACATGCGCGGCGTGACGCCGTTTCGCGGGCATCTCATCATCGAGGAGCGGGTCCACGGCCTCGACCAGATTCGCCTGCGCCGTTACTCCGGCGAGGAGCATCGCATCGCTTTCCCGGAAGCGAGCTACACCGCCTCGCTGGGGAGCAATCCGGAGTTCGCGCCCGCCGCCTACCGGATCGGCTATACCTCGATGGTGACGCCCGTCACCGTCTATGATTATCAACCGGCCGAGGACCGGCTGGAGACGCTGAAGGTCCAGGAAATTCCGTCGGGCTATGACAAATCGCTCTACGAGACGGAGCGGCTGATGCTGCCCACGCGGGACGGCAAGCTCGTGCCCGTTTCGGTGGTCTACAAAAAGGGCTTCCACAAGGACGGCGAGGGCAAGCTCTACCTTTACGCCTATGGCGCCTATGGCCACGCCATCCCGCCGAGCTTCTCGACCGCACGGCTCAGCCTGATCGACCGCGGCTTCGCCTGCGCCATCGCCCATATCCGGGGCGGCGACGATCTGGGCTATGGCTGGTTCCTGGAGGGCAAGCTCAAGAAGCGCACCAACACGTTCAACGATTTCGTCGACGCCGCGGAGGGGATGATCGCCGAGGGCTTCGCGTCTCCCGGCCGCATCGCCATCCAGGGCGGATCGGCGGGCGGAAAGCTGATGGGCGTCGTCGCCAATTCCGACCCGCACCTCTGGGGCGCGGTCGTCGCCGACGTGCCCTTCGTCGACGTGCTCGCCACCATGCTCGACGATACCCTGCCGCTGACGCCCGGCGAATGGCCCGAATGGGGCAATCCCATCCTCGACAAGGCCGCCTTCGACCTCATCCGCTCCTACAGCCCCTATGACAATGTGAAGCCGCAGGATTATCCGTCGATGCTGATCACCGGCGGCCTCAACGACCCGCGCGTTACCTATTGGGAACCGGCCAAATGGGCCGCTAGGCTCCGCGCCACCAAGACCGACGACAACCTCCTGCTCCTCAAGATCAACATGGGCGCCGGCCATGGCGGTAAATCCGGCCGCTGGGACAGCCTGCGCGAAGTGGCAGAGGGTTATGCCTTCATCGTGACGCAGATAGGCGAATGAAGGTCTTCGAACAGAGGATCACAGCCCGGTCTGAGGACATTGACGAGCTTGGCCATGTCAACAACGCCGCCTGGGTCCGCTGGGCTTCGGTGACGCTCGGATACCAGAGCAGGAGGCTCTGCCGGCTCTCGTCATCGGCATCGAGTTCCACTCGCGGCTGTCCTGGCTCTTGTCCGGCGGCCGTGATCGCGTCGGCGAGCGTCATCGACAGCTGGGCGAGCAGATCGCCGCCGATAAAGGCCTGACACGCCGCCTTGATGGCGTCGAGCTTGGCTTGGCGCTTCTTGCCGGACATCGCTTCGAGCGCCTCGACGCTGGCCTCCTCGCCAATGTCTTCCCGGAAGACCGTGATGTCGATGTCTTCGGAGAAGCGCTCGATGAGGCCAAACCCCTTGGACAGCGAGGTCCCGCCCTTGAACAGGAAGCGCGGGCCGTGGGAAGCCGGACCGTTGAACAGCGCGTCGAGTGTCCAGCAGACCCAGCAATCCTTTTCGATATTCTGGGGTGCGGTGCCCAGCCTCTGCCCGGCTGCGACAAACAGATCCTGCCGGTCGGCGGGATCGGCGGCCAGGACCTACGCGTAGGCGGCGTTCATCGTCATGCCCGGGTCTTTCGCACGGCGGTCGGCGGCTCGCCCGGCATCGTCTCGCGCAGAATCTGCTGCATCCAGAACGGAAGGGTCAGCAGGTCGGCGGCAAGATCATCGACGATGGCGGCGCCATGATCGGGATCGGCGAAGATGCTGCGTAGGCGCTTGGCAACGGCCGGGTCGGTATCCCCACCGGCATCGTGCAGCCAATGGAGTGCCTGTACGACGCGCATGGCTGGCCGCTCGGCCCAGTACAGGCGGCTTGGCGCCGTAGTCTTGACGCCAAAGTTTGCTTCCGCTCGTGCTGACGAACAGGAACAAGCGCTTTGCGTCGGTGAGCTTGTAGGCCTAGTCTCGCGGCCTGGCCGCTCAAATTTTTGCATCGCTTAGCATCAATCCTCCAGGACCACGTTTTTCCATTGCCGGGACCACGAAACAGACCCACGCCAAAATCGGAGGCGAGCGGACCGCTGTGGACGACCTGCCCTGCTAAGCGTCAGATTTCAGAGGGAAAACGTCAATCTCGGTGGACTTCTACGGACCCCTACGGAAAGGGGTCTGGCGGAGCGGGTGGGATTCGAACCCACGATACGGTTTTGCCGTATACTCACTTTCCAGGCGAGCGCCTTCGACCACTCGGCCACCGCTCCGCATGTCCTGGAAGCCACGCCCTCTAGTGACCTCCGCGACCGAGGGCAAGCTAGGGCGCCAGCGTCTCGATCGTCTTGGCGAGATCGACGTCGCGGCGGGTGAGACCGCCGGCGTCGTGGGTGGTGAGGACGATGTCGACCCGGTTCCAGACATTGGACCAGTCGGGATGGTGGTTGGCGCTTTCGGCGGCAAGGGCGACCCGGGTCATGAAGCCGAACGCCTCATTGAAATCGCGGAACTTGAAGCTGCGCTTGATAGCGTCACGCTCCGCATCGAAAGTCCAATCGCTCAACTCCTTGAGCGCCGCCTCGCGCCCGGCTGTGTCTAGCTTGGGCATCCTCGTCTCCCTTACTGGCGTCCCGCCCGCTTGCCCTTTATGTCGCTTGTTCGTGAGCGAGGGTCAAACCTATGCGCCCGACGCGGCTACGTTCGAGCGGTTGGCGGACGAGTCGGTCCAGCGGCTGCCCGAGCCGTTTCGGCGCCACCTCGCCGGCGTCGTATTCCGGATCGAGGAGTTCGCCGAGGAGGATGTGCTGCGGGAACTCGGCATCGACAACGCATTCGACCTGACCGGCCTCTACACCGGCCGCCCGATCGGCGAGCAATCGTCGATGCTGTCGGGCGAATTGCCGGCGATGATTCATCTCTATCGCCGACCGCTGCTCAACGAATGGGCGGAGACGGGGGTCAGCCTGGAAGCCCTGGTGACCCATGTCATCGTCCATGAGGTCGGCCATCATTTCGGCCTGTCCGACGCGGACATGCACGCGATCGAGGACGCCGCCGGGTGACCGACACGCCGCTGCTCCGGCTGGAAAAGCTGGCCTGTTTTCGCGGCGGGCGGCTCCTGTTCGAGGGGCTGGACCTCGTGCTGCAGCCGGGCGGCGCCGCGATCGTCACCGGACCCAACGGTGTCGGCAAATCGAGCCTTTTGAGGGTCGTGGCCGGACTTCTCCGTGCCGCGTCGGGCCTTGTCGAGCGTGCCGAAGCCGCGCTCGCCGACGAGCGGGCGGCGCTGGATGAACGGCTGACGCTGGCCCAGGCGCTCGGCTTCTGGGCGCGGCTGGACGGCGCGACCGCGGCGACCGGGATGGAGGCGATGGGCATCGCCCCTCTCGCGTCAGTCCCTGTTCGGATGCTGTCGACGGGTCAGAGGAAGCGCGCCGTGCTGGCGCGGGTAGTGGCGAGCGGCTCGCCGCTGTGGCTGCTCGACGAGCCGATCAACGGACTCGACACCGAAGGCGCGGAGCAGCTCATGGCGGCGATGATTGCGCATCGTGCCAGCGGCGGCGCCGTCATCGCCGCCTCGCACCAACCGCTGGCGCTGGACGGGGCGCAAAGGCTGGCGCTCGGATGACCGCGCTTGTCCTTCGCGAGCTGAGGCTGGCCGCGACGGGTGGCCACGCGCTGCTTCCGCTCGTCTTCTTCCTGCTGGTGGCGACCCTCTTCCCTTTCGCGGTGGGGCCGGACGGGCCGTTGCTGGCGCGGACCGGCGGCGGCGCGTTGTGGATGGCGGCTTTGCTTTCGGCGCTGCTGCCGGTGGAGCGGCTGGTCGAGCCGGACCGGACATCGGGCGTGCTCGATCAGCTAGCGGCGCGCGGGATGAGCGACGAAGCCGTCGCTATCGCCAAGCTCGCCGGGCATTGGCTGAGCTTCGGGCCGCCGCTGATGCTGGCGGCGATCCCGGCGGCGGCGCTGATGAAGCTGCCACGGGACGTGTTCGCCCGGCTGGAGCTGGGGCTGCTGATCGGGACGCCGGGCCTGGCGGCGCTGACGTTGATGGTGGCCGCATTGACGGCGGGCCTGCGCGGCACGGGTGCGCTGGCGGGTCTGCTGATGCTGCCGCTGGCAGTGCCGATCCTGATCTTCGGCGCGGGCCTGATCGAGCGTAGCGGCGGCGCGGGCGCTCTGAAATTGCTCGGAGCCGTATCTCTGCTGCTTGTCGCCGCCGCGCCTTTTGTCGCCGGAACGGCCTTCAGGGCGGCGCGGGACTAGCCGACCCGCGCCGGCGGTTCGCTTATCCATGGCGCAAACCGCGGCCACTCAGCCAGGCGCTCGCATGGGTGAATTCCGAGCTGATGAGGAAGTCGCCGAGATAGGATGCGTTCGACACCTTGTTGAAGCGCCACGTCGCGCTCCCTAGCGCGACCAGCGTGCGAAGATGGCGGTGGGGAGGAGGAGGCCGCGCGCTTCCTCGCGGACGGCCATGTCGCCCATCTCCACCGTGCCGCCGAGGTCCGCGGTCGCCTGTTCGAGCAGCTCGCCGATGGCGAGGGCGGACATGCGGACCGCGTAGACAGTGAGGACGAGGAAGCCGCTGTCGGCGTCGAGCAGCCTGGCGCAATCGGCGATGAGGCCGGGGAGCCCCTCCTCCAGCTTCCACACCTCGCCGCCGGGGCCGCGGCCATATTTGGGGGGATCGAGGATGATGCCGTCATAGCGGCGGCCGCGGCGAACTTCGCGGGCGGTGAACTTGGCGGCGTCGTCGACGATCCAGCGGATCGGGCGCTCGGCCATACCGGAGAGCCTGGCATTCTCCTTGCCCGCTTCGACGGACTTCTTGGAGGCGTCGACATGCACGAGGCTGGCGCCCGTCGCCGACAGCGCCAGCGTGCCGACGCCGGTATAGCCAAACAGGTTGAGCGCTTGACTTTCCGCCCCCAGCCGGTCGCGCATCCACGTCCATTGCGGCGCCATGTCGGGGAAGAAGGCGAGGTGGCGGAACGGGGTGCATTGGGCGCGGAAGCGGACATCGTTCCATTCCATCTCCCAACCCTCGCGCGGCACAGGCCGCGTGAACTGCCAGCGGCCGCCGCCTTCCTCGTCCGCGCCGGGAATGAACTCGCCGTCGGCGTCCCAGCTTTCCAGCGCCGGCGCCCACATCGCCTGCGGCTCGGGGCGGATGAAGCTGTAGGGACCGTACCGTTCGAGCTTGCGGCCGTGGCCCGAGTCCATCAGGCCGTAATGGCCCCACGGCTCGGCGATGAGGGTGGAGAGGGTCACGCGGCGCGGGCGGCGGGGACGCCAATGGTGGCGCGGGCGCGCGGGCCGTTCAGCATCTTCGAGCCGGCGGCGCGGACCTCATCGACTGTGACGGCGTCGAGGTCGGCGATCACTTCCGACGGTTCGACGAGGCGGCCGTGGAGCGAGAGCATTCGGGCGACATAGCCGGCCTGGCCCCAGCTCGATTCCAGGGACATGAGCAGGCCGGCCTTGGCCTGGGTGCGGACGCGGTCCATCTCGCGTGGCGTGATGTCGTGCGCGGCCTCGGCGATGATTTCCTCGATCAGTTTGGCGGCCGCCACCGACTGGCGGCGGGCGGTAGCGGCATAGATGGCGAGGAGGCCCATGTCGCGCCACGGCATGAGGCTCGCATAGACGGAGTAAGCGAGGCCCCGATCCTCGCGCAGCCGCTGGAACAGGCGCGAGGAGGCGCCGCCGCCGATCGCGTCGGCGAACAGGCGGGCGGCATAATACTCCTCGTCCAATTGCGCCGGGCCCGCGAAGCCAAGCGCGAGATGCGCCTGATCGCTGGACGCACGGCCGACACGATCGCCGCCGGTGAAGCGGGCGTCTTGCGCTTCCTCGATCCCACCGCCCGGAAGCGTGACGAAGTGTCGTTCGGCCAAAGCCACCAGTTCGGCGTGATTGACCTTGCCAGCCGCGACCAGGGCCAGGCCGCCGGCCCGATACTGGCCACTCCGCCAGCCATGGAGATCTTCGACGGTGATGGCGGCAATGCTCGCTTCGTCGCCCAAGATGGAGCGGCCGAGCGGCTGGTTGGCGAAGGCGGCGGACTGGAGGTCGTCGAAGATGATGTCGCCGGGCGTGTCGCGCGCCTCGCCCAGTTCCTGGAGGACGACGTCCTTTTCCCGCTCCAGCTCCCGAGGATCGAAATGCGGGCGGAGGATCATGTCGGCGATGAGCTCGACGCCCAGCGGCACATGTTCGGCCATCACGGTCGCCATGAAGCTGGTATTGTCGCGATCGGTCGCAGCGTTGAGGTCGCCGCCCACGTCCTCGATCGTCTCGCTGATCTCGCGGGCGGAGCGGCCGCCAGCGCCCTTGAACACCATATGCTCGTAGAGATGGGCGAGCCCGTTCAGCCGCGCCGGCTCAAAGCGAGAGCCCGTATCGGCATAGAGCCCGACCGCCGCCGTCTCGAGGCCCGGCATCTCGCGGCTGGCGACCTTGAGCCCGCTGGGCAGAAGAGTGAGCTGCATCATATGCGGGCGGACTTAGGATGAGTGGTCGGGTGGGGCAACCTTGGCCCCGCCCCTTCGCATGAGCGCGAGTGCGTAGATCACCGTCGCGGCGGCGGCGAAGAAGAACCACTGGAAGGCGTAGAAGAGGTGGTTGTTCGGAATGCCCTCGGCGGACGGCAGGCCGCTGGGCGCGAGCGAAGATACGGGTTCCATCGCGACGAGCAGCCGGTCGTTACCGATTTCGGCGATCGCCTCGACGCGCCCGCTCAGTACGACGCGACGCAATGCATTGGGCCGCTTCGACCAGCCGACATCGATTCTAAGCGAACGATTGCAGGGGACAATGTAGCGATAGCCGCTCTCGCCCGCGCGGCTGCGACCGGCGCGCACCTCTGGCGCCGCATCGATGGCGCAGTCATAAGCCTTCGGCCGAAGGCTACCGTGAGCTTCGGCGATCAGCGCCTCTTTCCATTCCTTTCGCTCCAGCTGCCAGAAGCCGAGGCCGATCATGACCGCGACCGCGGCGGCGACGACGAGCGTGGGAAGGATCGGCAGGCGCATCAGTCGCTGATCCGGCCTTCGCGGGCCTTGTGCCGATATTCGAGCACGAGGAGCGCCGCCTTGGCGAGGCGCAGCGAACCAAGCACGGCGGCCAATGTGACGACGGGCCAGAGCAGCAGATGAAGCCAGAAGGGCGGTTCGGCCGATAGCTCCAGGGTGATGGCGAGGCCCGTGATGAGCGCGCCCACGACCAGGATAAGGAGGGCGGCGGGGCCATCACCGACATTGAAGGCCGAGAAGTCGAGGCTACAGGCGCGGCATTTGGGGGCGAACGTGACGAAGCCCTGGAAGAGCGACTTCTCGCCACAGCGGGGGCAAAGTCCTTTGAGAGCCGCTTCGACAACTCCCCTCCCGCTTGCGGGAGGGGCAGGGGGAGGGGTTTTCATGTTCACGGATTCGGCCTGGACAGGCCCTCCCCTCGATCCCCTCCCGCGAACGGAAGGGGAATCTCAGTGATATTCAGCGCCCCAGCCGCCCCAGACGTAGATGGCGAGGAACAGGAACAGCCACACCACGTCGACGAAATGCCAGTACCAGGCGGCCGCCTCGAAGCCGAAATGGTGCCGGGGCTGGAAGTGGCCCTTGTAGCTTCGGATCAGGCACACGGTCAGGAAGACGGTGCCGACGATGACGTGGAAGCCGTGGAAGCCCGTGGCCATGAAGAAGGTCGACGTATAGATGTTGTCGGTGAAGCCGAACGGCGCGTGGGCATATTCATAGGCCTGGATGAAGCTGAACAGCAGGCCCAGCCCGATCGTCGCCCACAGGCCCTTCTTGAGCCCCTCGCGATCGCCGTGGATGAGGGCGTGGTGCGCCCAGGTGATGGTCGTGCCCGAGCAGAGCAGGATGAGCGTGTTGAGGAGCGGCCAGCCGAACGGATCGAGGACCGCCATCCCTTCGGGCGGCCAGACGCCGCCGACCGATTCCACCGCCGGCGGGAAGAGCGCCGCATTGAAATAGGCCCAGAACCAGGCGACGAAGAACATGACCTCGGACGCGATGAATAGGATCATCCCGTAGCGCAGGTGGAGCTGCACCACGGGCGTGTGATCGCCGGCATGCGCCTCGCGGATCACGTCGGCCCACCAGCTGAACATCGTGAAGAGGACGCCGAGCAGGCCGGCGAAGAAGACATAGGTGCCCGACGGATTCTCGTGCATCCACATGACTCCGCCCGACGCCATGGCGAGCGCGGAGAAGCTGCCGATGAACGGCCAGATGCTCGGCGGCAGAATGTGGAAATCGTGGGTCTTGGCTCCGGCCATGTCTCGTCTCGTCCTGTTTCTTGTTTACCAGCGAAAGCCGGTATCCAGTCTTTGTGGCTGGGCCCCGGCTTTGGGTCCCATCAAAGTAGTACTTTGATGGGTTCCCTTCCGCCGGGGAACGGGGGTTCTCTAACTCTGGCTCCCCGCCTCGTCCACGGGGTAAAATGTATAGCTCAAGGTGATCTCGCTGATATCCTTGGCATTCGGATCGTCGAGGATCGCGGGGTCGACATAGAAGACAACCGGCATCCGCACTTCCTCGCCCGGCTTCAGCGTCTGCTCGGTGAAGCAGAAGCACTGGATCTTGGTGAAATACTGTCCCGCCTGGGCGGGTGTGACGTTGAAGGTCGCCGTGCCGGTGACCGCCTTATCCGACAGGTTCTTCGCGTTGTAGAAAGCCATGTCGCGCGCGCCGATGGCCACGCGCTGCGTGTGTTCCTCCGGCTCGAATTTCCAGGGCAGCGCCGAATTGGTGTTCGCGTCGAAGCGGACCGAGATGATCTTGCCGACGGGCTCGGCGGGTAGCTCGGCCGCCTCCGCCCGCTGGGTGGTGCCGGCGAAACCCGTCACCTGGCAGAAGATGCGGTAGAGCGGCACGCTGGCGAAGGCGAGGCCGACCATGGCGACGACGATCAAAGCGGCGATGGCGGCGGTGCGGCCGTTCTTTTGGGCCAGCGTCGTCACTGGTTCACCGTCATCTTGGCGATGGTGATCGCGAACATCAGGATGACGAAGGCGCCGAGCAGCCAGGCCATCAGGGTTGCGCGACTCTTCTGGCGGGCGCGGAACTCTTTGTCGTCGGGCTCGGTCATGCCAGCAGCCATCGATCGAGGACGAGCGCGCCGAAAACGGCGAAGAGATAGAGGATGGAAAAGGCGAACAGGCGCTTCTCCGGCTTCATGCCCGAAGGCTCGGGGGCGTGGTGGGCGAGCACCCGGATCGAGATGGCGATGAAGGCAAGACTGAGGACCGCAGCGGCGACACCGTACAAAGCGCCGGCAAGGCCGAGCGGCCAGGGCGCGACCGCGGCGGCGGCCATCGGCAGGGTGTAGAGCGCGATCTGCTGCCGCGTGACCTTCGGCCCCGACACGACCGGCAGCATCGGCACGCCGGCATTGGCATAATCGGACCGGACGAACATCGACAGCGCCCAGAAATGCGGCGGGGTCCACAGGAAGATGAGCGTGAAGAGGAGGAGCGGCAGCAACGTCACGTCGCCCGTCACCGCCGCCCAGCCGATCACCGGCGGGAAGGCGCCGGCGGCGCCGCCGATGACGATGTTCTGCGGCGTCCGGCGCTTCAGCCAGACGGTGTAGACGAGAACGTAGAACAGGATCGAGACGGCCAGCACGGCGGCGGCCAGCCAGTTGGTGGCGACGCCCATCAGCAGCACCGAGAAGACGCCGAGGCCGACGCCGAAATGAAGCGCCGTCTGACGATCCATGCGGCCGGCAGGCAGCGGACGCTTCGCCGTGCGCTTCATCAGCGCGTCGATGTCCGCTTCATACCATTGGTTGAGCGCCGCCGCCGCGCCCGCGCCGAGCGCGATGCACAGGATGGCGGTGAAGGCGAGGACGGGATGGATGCCGGTGGGCGCCGCCAGCAGGCCACAAAGGCCCGTGAAGACGACAAGCGTCATCACGCGCGGCTTCGTCAGCGCGACGAAGTCCCGCCAGTCGGCGGTCATGGCCCGGCTTTGCTCCAGCACGTGGGTCGTCATAGCATTCACCTTGCCGTCACCCCAGCCTGAAAGCGGGGGTGACGGTGATCGCGTCCCGTTTCGCCTCAGTCGACCTTCGGCAGCGTTTCGAACTGGTGGAAGGGCGGTGGCGAGGACAGGGTCCATTCCAAGGTCGTCGCGCCTTCGCCCCAGGGATTGGCCGGAGCCTTCTTGCCGGCGGCCAGCGACCAGATGACGTTGATGAAGAAGAACGCCATGCCGACGGCCATGATCATATAGCCGTAGCTC
>NZ_DATCYB010000087.1:0-17449 GCF_036570505.1 Allosphingosinicella sp.
GGCCGGGCCTGTCGGACGCGCCGGCGGAAGCCGCGTTGCCAAGGCCTGCTACAGGGGCGGCGACGATCGGCGGACGAACGGAAAGGACGATCTCGGGTTTTGGCGCGACGATCGGGGTGGGATCGGCCTTCAGATTCGGCCGAGCGGCCGCGCCCTCGGGGTCCGAAGTGCGCGCTGCGGCGGGCTGCGCATCTTCGAGGGCCGGCGGCGGGGCCGCCACGTCGAACAGTTTGAGGCTGTCGCTGGAGGCACGGGTGACTTCGAAAGCGAGACCTGTGAGGAAGGCGTATCCGATCAGTGCGTGGAGGGCCGCGGCGATCAGGGCGGAGGTCATCCGCTCTGGGTAACGAATCTGATGCACGTCATTCACGGCGATCTAGGCCCTGACATGGTGGCTGCGCTTTCCGCCTGGCTACAGGAAGGACGCTGAACGCTTGCCGAACCTGTATGTGTTTCGGCTCGCCGCGCTTTCCTTGCAATGGGCATTGGCGTTGCGGGGCCGCAATGGCACGCATTGGCCGCAGGCTGCTGGAGCAGATTGATGGTCGGCAGAATCGTATTCCACGGGCGCTGGGTCGCCATCCTCCTGACGCTCGTCCTCGCCTCGGCCTGCTCGCTCCTGGAGAAATCGGCCCGCGTCGAGGCGCCCGTCCATGATCTGGCACCAGGGCAGTTTGTATGGCTGCCGGAAAGGGCGCCAGCCGGCCTGGTTGAGATCGTCGTCAGCCTCGCTTCACAGCGCGCCTGGGTCTTCCGCTCCGGAACGCTGATCGGCACGTCAACCGTCTCCAGCGGCCGGCGCGGATATGAATCTCCGGTCGGCCGGTTCGAGATTCTGCAGAAGCGCAAGGTCCACCGCTCCAACCGCTACGAGAACGCGCCGATGCCGTACATGCAGCGGCTGAACTGGTATGGCGTCGCGTTCCACGGCGGCAGGGTGCCGGGCTATCCCGCCTCCCACGGCTGCATCCGCCTGCCGATGCAATTCGCCGAGAAGCTATATGGTGTGACCGAATTGGGCAGCTTCGTCTTCGTCGCGGACCAGGCGTTGCACTCGCCGAAAGAGGCGCTGAATCTGGCGAGGGCGAACATCAACGCGCCCATGGGGCCGGAGCGAAGGCGGGCAAGAGGCGCGGGGTGATTAGTCCACCAACTCCACCGCCATGGCCGTCGCTTCGCCGCCGCCGATGCAGAGGCTGGCGATACCGCGCTTGCCGCCGGTGCGTTCGAGGGCGGCGATGAGGGTGGCCATGATGCGGGCGCCGCTCGCGCCGATCGGGTGGCCCATGGCGGTGGCGCCGCCGTGGATGTTGACCTTGTCGTGCGGGATGCCGAGGTCCTTCATCGCGAACATGGTGACGCAGGCGAAGGCCTCGTTGATCTCGAACAGGTCGACATCGGCGATCTTCCAGCCGGTCTTTTCGAGCAGGCGCTCGATCGCGCCGATGGGGGCGGTGGTGAACTGGGCCGGCTCGCGGGCGTGGGCAGTGTGGGCGACGACGCGGGCGACGGCTTTGAGGCCCTTGGCCTCGGCGGTGGAGGCGCGGGTCATGACCAAGGCGGCGGCGCCGTCGGAGATGGAGCTGGCGTTGGCGGCGGTGATGGTGCCGTCCTTCGAGAAAGCGGGGCGGAGGCCAGGGATTTTGGAAGCGTCGCCCTTCAGCGGCTGCTCGTCCTTGTCGACCGTCTCGGCGCCCTTGCGGGTCTTGACCTCGACGGGGACGATCTCCTTGTCGAACCAGCCGCTCTTCTGCGCCGCCTGGGCGCGGGTGAGGGATTCGATGGCGTAATCGTCCTGCGCCTGGCGAGTGAGCTGATAGTCGCAGGCGGTCGCCTCGGCGAAGGTGCCCATGGCGCGGCCGGGCTCATAGGCGTCCTCTAGGCCGTCGAGCATCATGTGATCGTACGCGGTGTCGTGGCCGATGCGGGCGCCGGCGCGGTGCTTCTTCATGAGATAGGGGGCGTTGGACATCGACTCCATGCCGCCCGCGACGATGACGTCGGCGCTGCCGGCGGCGAGGCTGTCGGCGGCCATCATCGCCGCCTTCATGCCGGAGCCGCACATCTTGTTGATCGTCACCGCCTCGGTCGATTTGGGGAGGCCGGCGCCGAGCGCGGCCTGGCGGGCGGGGGCCTGGCCGAGACCGGCGGGGAGGACACAGCCCATGTAGCAGCGGTCGATATCGTCGGGGGAAACGCCAGCGCGCTCGACCGCGGCCCTGACGGCTGTGGCGCCCAATTGGGTGGCGCTGGCGCCGGCGAGTGCGCCCTGGAAGCCGCCCATCGGCGTGCGGGCATAGGAGAGGATGACGATCGGGTCGGCGGTGGTGGTCATGGTGTGGTCGAGCTCCTAAGCATCGTTCGTCCCGAGCGTAGTCGAGGGGGCGCGGCACTGACTCATCACGGGCGCCCTCGACTATGCTCGGGACGAACGGAACTGTGCATCGCCTTTCCAACTACCGCCCAGACGAACGGGAATGTTGTGCGCTGCACATAGGCGCGGGCGCATGCTTGTTCAAATCGCGAAGGCTCTGCTAGGGCCGGGGCCGAACAGGAGACCCAACATGTCCGAACTCGGGCTCGATTTCGCATTGGGCGAGATGGCCGACACCATCCGCGAGACCACGCGCCGCTTCGCCGCCGACAAGATCGCGCCGCTCGCCGCCCGGATCGACGAGGAGGACTGGTTTCCCAGGGAGCTGTGGCCCGAAATGGGGGCGCTCGGGCTCCACGGCATCACGGTGGCGGAAGAAGATGGCGGGCTCGGGCTCGGTTATCTGGAGCATGTCGTGGCGCAGGCGGAAGTGGCGCGGGCGTCGGCCTCGATCGGCCTTTCCTACGGTGCGCATTCGAACCTTTGCGTGAACCAGATACGGCGCTGGGCGAATGCGGAGCAGAAGGCGAAATACCTCCCCAAGCTCATCAGCGGCGAGCATGTCGGCGCCTTGGCGATGTCGGAAGCGGGGGCGGGCTCGGACGTGGTCGGCATGAAGCTTCGCGCCGACAGGAAGGGTGACGGCTACGTTCTCAACGGCAGCAAATTCTGGATTACCAATGCGGCCTATGCCGACACGCTCGTCGTCTATGCGAAGACCGGCGAGGGGAGCCGGGGCATCACCACCTTCATCATCGAGAAGGACATGCCGGGCTTCTCGGTAGGGCAGAAGATCGACAAGATGGGGATGCGGGGGAGCCCGACCGGGGAGCTGGTCTTCAACGACTGCGAGGTGGCCGAGAGCCAGGTGATGGGGCCGGAAAATGGCGGCGTCGGGGTGCTGATGTCGGGGCTCGACTATGAGCGCACCGTGCTCGCCGGCATCCAGCTCGGCATCATGCAGGCGTGCCTTGATGTGGTCATTCCCTATGTGCGGGAGAGGAAGCAGTTCGGGACGCCGATCGGCAGCTTCCAGTTGATCCAGGCCAAGGTGGCGGACATGTATGTCGCGCTGAATTCGGCGCGGGCTTACGTCTATGCCGTGGCCAGGGCGTGCGACGCGGGCAAGACGACGCGCTTCGATGCGGCGGGGGCGATATTGCTGGCGTCGGAGAATGCGGTGCGCACCAGCCTGGAGGCGATCCAGGCTCTGGGCGGGGCGGGCTACACCAAGGACTGGCCGGTGGAGCGCTATGCCCGCGACGCCAAATTGCTCGACATCGGCGCGGGGACGAACGAGATCAGGCGGATGCTGATCGGGCGGGAACTGATCGGGGCATGAGCACGCTCCTCTCGTCATCCTGGCGGAGGCCGGGACCCAAGAACTCGGCGCCGATTAGAAGAGCTCCGACGTCCCCGCTTCATCGCGAACAACGATGTTCTTGGATCCCGGCTTTCGCCGGTATTACGATGTGGGTTTCGACTGCGGTGAACGCATGATCCCCGCGCTCGAATGGTTCGCTACAATCGGGGGCATCATCGCCGCCTTCATGATCTCGCTCGATTTCGGGCGGCGCGTGACGGGGTGGGGGTTCGTACTGTTCGCCTTCGCCAGCGTCGCCTGGATCGGCTATGGGCTGATGGACGAGGAAGGGGGGCTCTTGACGCAGAATATCGTGCTGTTCGGCATCAACCTGCTCGGCATCTACCGCTACCTCATCCGCAAGCGGCCGGTGGAGGCGGGGGCGTGAGCGCGATCGTCAGCAAGATCGACGATGGATCAGACACTTACCGCACCTATGCTGCGCACAATCGGGCGCTGGCGGGGGCGTTGCGCGACAAGGTGGCGCAATCGGCGCTCGGCGGGGCGGAAAAGCATCGCGAGCGGCATGTGGCGCGGGGCAAGCTGCTGCCGCGCGACCGGGTGTATCGGCTGCTCGATCCGGGCTCACCCTTCCTCGAGATCGGCCAGCTCGCCGCCTGCGACATGTACAAAGGCGAGGCTCCCGGCGCGGGGATGATCTGCGGCATCGGACGCGTGTCGGGCCGCGAGGTGATGATCGTCGCCAACGATCCGACGGTGAAGGGCGGCGCCTATTTTCCGATGACGGTGAAGAAGCATCTCCGCGCCCAGGAGATCGCGATGCAGAACCGGCTGCCCTGCGTCTATCTGGTGGATTCAGGCGGCGCCAACCTGCCGCACCAGGCCGAGGTTTTTCCGGACCGCGAGCATTTCGGCCGCATCTTCTACAATCAGGCGCAGATGAGCGCACAAGGGATCGCGCAGATCGCCTGTGTGATGGGAAGCTGCACCGCCGGCGGCGCCTATGTGCCGGCCATGTCGGACGAGAGCGTGATCGTGCGCAACCAGGGCACGATCTTCCTCGCCGGCCCACCCTTGGTGAAGGCGGCGACGGGGGAGGTCATCAGCGCCGAGGATCTGGGTGGCGGCGATCTGCATGGGAGGAAATCCGGCGTCGTCGATCATGTCGCGGAGAATGACGATCATGCGCTGGCGATCGTTCGCGATATCGTCGCGCGGCTGAACACGGTGAAGGCCGCCGATCTCGACATCGCCGAGCCGGTTGAGCCGAAGCTCGATCCGGAGGAACTTTACGGCATCATCCCGGACGACGTGCGCACGCCTTACGATGTGCACGAGGTGATCGGCCGCATCGTCGACGGATCGGAGTTCCACGAGTTCAAGGCGCTCTACGGCACCACCCTGGTTTGCGGCTTCGCCCGCATCTGGGGCATGCCAGTGGCGATCCTGGCGAACAACGGCATATTGTTCAGCGAGAGTGCCTTGAAGGGCGCGCATTTCATCGAGCTCGCCTGCCAGCGCCGGACGCCCTTGCTCTTCCTCCAGAACATCTCCGGCTTCATGGTCGGCGGCAAATATGAGGCGGAGGGGATCGCCAAGAACGGCGCCAAGCTGGTGACGGCGGTCGCGACCGCGCAAGTGCCGAAGATCACATTGCTGATCGGCGGCAGCTTCGGCGCCGGCAATTACGGCATGTGCGGGCGGGCTTACTCCCCCCGCTTCCTGTTCACCTGGCCCAACTCGCGCATCTCCGTCATGGGCGGCGAACAGGCCGCGAGCGTGCTGGCGACGGTCCACAAGGACGCTGAGACTTGGACGCCCGAGGAGGCAGAGGCGTTCAAGGAGCCGATCCGCCAGCGCTACGAAGACGAGGGCAACCCCTATCACGCGACCGCGCGGCTGTGGGATGACGGCATCATCGATCCAGCTCAAACGCGGGATGTGCTGGGCTTAGCGTTCGCTGCAACCTTGAACGCGCCAATCTCGGAGCGGGCGCAGTTCGGGTTATTTAGAATGTGAGCGACGCGATCTTCACTTTATGTCTCGATGGAGAGCGGGTTCAGAGTGAGGACCTCTTTCATCAGGAGATCAAGCAGCAGACCGGCATAGAATGGTATGGTTCCAATTTGGATGCATTGGATGAAATGCTCGCTTCTATCATTCCCGAAACTTGCGGCCCGTTTCGTGTAATTTGGGAAAACGCGGATCTGTCTCATCAAGGGTTCGGCCAGCGTTACCTCATGGTCGTCGGTATGATGAAGGAAATGCAGCAACGGTTTCCCGATCGTTTCCTGGATTTTCGCATGACTTTCAGCGAACCCTATTTTGATGAGGGCCAAGACCCTTTCCTAAGGCCGAATAGATGATCTCCTCCCTTCTCATCGCCAACCGGGGCGAAATCGCGTGTCGGATCATCCGCACCGCGCGCCGGCTCGGCATCCGCACCGTCGCCGTCTTCTCCGACGCAGACCGGCATGCGCTGCATGTGCGGGAGGCGGATGAGGCGGTCCATATCGGGGCATCGCCGGCGCGCGAGAGCTATCTAGTGGGGGAGAAGATACTGGTCGCCGCCAGGGCCGCGGGGGCGGAGGCGGTTCATCCGGGTTATGGGTTTTTGTCGGAAAATGCCGAGTTCGCCGAGGCGGTTATGGCGGCGGGGCTGGTCTGGGTGGGGCCGAGCCCGGCCAGCATCCGGGCGATGGGGCTGAAGGATGCGGCCAAGAAGTTGATGGACGAGGCGGGGGTGCCGACGACGCCCGGATATCTGGGTGAGGATCAGGCGCCGGAGCGGCTAAAGGCGGAGGCCGACGCGATCGGATATCCGGTGCTCATCAAGGCTGTGGCGGGCGGCGGCGGCAAGGGGATGCGGCGGGTGAACGCCGCGTCCGAATTTGCCGACATGCTCACGAGCTGCAAGCGCGAGGCGGCGGCTTCCTTCGGCGACGATCGGGTGCTGATCGAGAAATATATAGAGCGCCCGCGCCATATCGAGGTGCAGGTATTCGGCGACGCGCACGGCAACATCGTCCACCTGTTCGAGCGCGACTGCTCGCTGCAGCGACGGCACCAGAAGGTGATCGAGGAAGCGCCGGCGCCGGGCATGGACGAGGCGACGCGCGCGGCGGTCTGCGAGGCGGCGGTGAAGGCGGCGCGGGCGGTCGATTATGTCGGGGCGGGGACGATCGAGTTCATCGCCGATGCGTCCGAAGGGCTTCGCGCCGACCGCATCTGGTTCATGGAGATGAACACGCGGCTCCAGGTCGAGCATCCGGTGACCGAGGAGATTACCGGCCAGGACCTGGTCGAATGGCAGCTCCGCGTCGCGTCGGCCGAGAAGCTGCCCAAGCGGCAGGAGGAGCTTAGCATCAACGGCTGGGCGATGGAGGCGCGGCTTTACGCCGAGGATCCGGCGCAGGAGTTTCTGCCCTCGACCGGACGGCTCGATCATTTTGTGCTCGGCGGGCGTATCCGCGTCGATACGGGCGTCGAGGAAAGCGACCGGATCAGCCCCTATTACGACCCGATGATCGCCAAGCTGATCGCCCACGGCCGCACGCGCGACGAGGCGATCGAGGCGCTGGTCGATACCTTGGAGCAGGTCGAAGTCTGGCCGGTGAAGACCAATGCCGCCTTCCTATCTCGCGCCGCCGCCGATCCCGATTTCCGCGCGGGTGAGGTCGATACAGCGTTCATTCCATCGAAGATCGACAGCCTGGTTCCCGACGCGACGCCCGCGGACGCCGTCTGGAACCTCGCCGCCGAAGCCATGCTGGCTTCGGATTTCGGCGGCCGGTCCGATGCTAGCGATCCGTGGCGCGCCTTGCAGGGGTTCAGGGCCAATGGCGGCGCGGACTTGCGCGTGGCGCTGCGGCACGGCGGCGAGACGCGAACGATCGAGGTCGGCGACGACCGGGAGCTGGCCGGCGTCGCCACCGCGAACGGCGATACCATGCTGGTTTTCGCGGAAGGCCAGGCCTTCGCCTTCACGCTGCCCGGCATGGGCGGCGGGGCAGGGGAGGGCACGGCCTCCGACGGCGCGCTCATTTCGCCGATGCCGGGCCGCGTGATCGCTGTCGACGCGCGGCAGGGAGACAAGGTTGCCAAGGGGCAGAAGTTGGTCACCTTGGAGGCGATGAAGATGGAGCATAGCCTCACGGCGCCTTTCGATGGCATTGTCGCCGAGCTGAACGCGGCCGAGGGCGCGCAGGTGGCGGAGGGGACGGTGCTGGCGCGGATTGAGAAGGGCGAGAAATGAACCAAGTTCCCGTTCGTCCCGAGCGCAGCCGAGGGGCCCTGGCAGAGACTGATCACACACGCCCCTCGACTGCGCTCGGGACGAACGGACTCCCCCCTTTATCGGAGGCGCGCTAATGCCCGGCCGCTATTATGATGAGTGGCGCATTGGCGACCGCATCGCGCATCAGCCGCATCGCACGGTGACGGAGACGGACAATCTTCTCATCTCCGCGCTCACCCATAATCCGCAGCCGCTGCACCTCGACGCCGACTATGCCGCCGCGACGGAGTTCGGGCGGATCGTCGTCAACGGCACCTTCACCTTCGCGCTGATGGTGGGCCTGTCGGTGGGGGACACCACGCTGGGGACGCTGGTCGCCAATCTGGGATATGACAAGGTGCGGATGCCGAAGCCCGTTTTCATCGGCGATACGCTGCGCGCGGAGACCGAAGCGATCGCGCTGAAGGACTCCAAATCGCGGCCGGAGGCGGGGATCGTCACCTTCGAGCACCGGATGCTGAACCAGCAGGGCGAAATCGTCTGTGTCTGTGAACGCACGGCGCTGATGCAAAGGCGGCCCTCATGATCCTCCCCGGAACGGGGAGGGGGACCATGCGAAGCATGGTGGAGGGGGCTCCTCGTGCGCACAGTGGGTCTCCGGGGCCCCTCCACCAGCCTACGGCCGGTCCCCCTCCCCGTGCCGGGGAGGATTTATGAAATTGCGCTCGCTCCTCTTCGTGCCGGGAGACCGGCCGGACCGGATGGAGAAGGCGCTCCACTCGGGCGCCGACGCGCTGATCCTCGATCTGGAGGATGCGGTGGCTTCGGAGGCGAAGCCGGAGGCGCGCAAGGCAGTCGCGGCCTTTCTGGAGGCCAATGCTTCCGCCGCGCTGTGGGTGCGGATCAACCCGCTGGATGGGGGCGAGGCGGAGAAGGATCTCGATGCCATACTGCCCGGCCGCCCAGACGGTATCGTGCTTCCCAAGGCGGAGGGGGGCACGTCAGTGGCCGAGCTGGCGCGGCGGCTCCTGGAGCGTGGCAATGCGAGCGCGCAGATCCTCGCCATCGCCACGGAAACGCCGGCGGCCATGTTTCAGCTCGGCAGCTATGGCGGCCAGAACCACCTCGCCGGCCTCACCTGGGGAGCGGAGGACTTGCCCGCCGCGATCGGCGCGGCGACATCGCGTGAGGAGGACGGGCGCTATACGCCGCCTTATGAGCTGGCGCGCTCGCTCTGCCTGTTCGGCGCGGCAGCGGCGGGGGTGGCGCCGATCGAGACCGTCTATCCTGCCTTTCGCGATCTGGAAGGGCTCGCCGCTTATGCCGCCCGGGCGCGGCGGGACGGCTTTAGCGGCATGATGGCGATCCACCCGGCGCAGGTGCCGGTGATCAATGACGCCTTCACGCCGTCGGACGCGGAGATCGCCCATGCCCGCGCGGTCGTGGCGGCCTTCGAGGCGAACCCCGGCGCCGGCGCCCTGTCGCTCGACGGCAGGATGATCGACTGGCCCCATCTCGTCCAGGCACGGCGCACGCTCGCCGCGGCGGGTTGAGCCCGCTGCTGACGGCGCTGGCCGGCCTGGTGCTCGGCGCCATCGCCGGCAGCTTCCTCGCCGTCATCCTGATGCGCTGGCCTGAAGGTCGGTCAGCCCTTGGCGGCCGCTCACGCTGCGACAGTTGCGGGGAAGCGCTGAGACCGGGCGAGCTGATGCCGATTCTATCCTACTATCTCCAGCGGGGAAGGTGCCGGCGTTGCGGCGCGCCGATCGATGGCCGCCACGTCACGGTCGAAGTCGCCTCCGCCGCAATCGGCTTGGTCGCCGCGCTGGCGCATCCGCTCGCCCTCGCCCTCGCCACAGCCTTGCTCGGCTGGTGGCTGCTGCTGATCGCGCTCCTCGACCTTGAATATCAATGGCTGCCCGACCGACTCACCTTACCGCTCATTCCCGTAGGCTGGGCCGTCGCCTGGCTCGGTATCGGTCCGGCGCTGCCGGATCGGGTGATCGGCGCGGCGATGGGCTTCCTGATCCTCTGGCTCGTCGCAATTGTCTACAAGCGCCTGAGGGGCTGGGAGGGCCTGGGCGGCGGCGACCCAAAGCTGCTGGCCGCGATCGGCGCCTGGCTGGGATGGCAGCAGCTTCCCATCGTGCTACTCGGTGCGGGCCTGTTCGGCCTCGCCGCCGTGCTGACCCACTGGCTCAGAGGACACAAAGTGACGGGAACCGACCGGCTGCCGCTCGGCACGCTGATGGCCATCGCCGCCTGGCCGATCTGGTTGCTGATCGCCAGCTAGAACCGGTCATTGGCCTGTCACAGGGCCGTCCTATTCGAATCTCATGGGACAGATCGCCATTCGCTTCGCCGCTCTCAATCCGCGGGAGCGCCGTTTCCTGGTCGTCGGCGCCGCGGCGCTGGCCGCTTTCCTCCTCTACCTCCTTCTTCCAGAAGGTGTTGAACCGGGGGGCGAGCGCGCCGGCGAAGCGGCTCGAGGCCCGGTCCCCGCCTTTCACCCTCCCGCTGCACCCACGCCAGCCATCCCCTCGCCACCGTCCCGTGCTGCGCCGGCGGCAACCCTGTCGGGCCTGGTGCTGCGTGGGGTTCTCGGCGGCGGGGCGGCGATCATCGGATTCCCGGACGGCAACCAGCGTTCGGTGCCGGTCGGGCGTGAGTTCCTGCCCGGCGTGACGTTGAAGGAAGTGGCGCTGCGCCACGTCATCCTCGCCACAGCCTCGGGCGAGAGCCGGCTCGAATTCAACAAGCCGGCCAGTGAAGCCGCGTCCGCCGCCGGCGCCGTGGCGGCCGCGAAGACGCCGGAGGCGGAGCGGCGTGGGCGGGAGACGCTGGAATTCCGCGCTGGTCTGATGCCGTTCGAGGAGGATGGACGGATCAGGGGCTTCGCCATCCGTCCCGGCGCCAGCCTCGCCATCTTCCAGCGCGCGGGCCTCCGTCCCGGCGACGTGATCGTCAGCGTCAATGGCCAAGCCTTCCGCAGCGAGGAAAAGGTTCTGGAGCTGTCGGGTGAGCTTGCCAGCGCCAAGACAATCGAGATCGATTTCGTGCGTGGCGGCCGGAGGATAACCGGCAAGGTCGAGCCGCGAGCGAACCGTCGTCAATGAATATTACATATCGGTTACACTTTACCTCATCTATGATGACACTAGTATGTCTGAAGTAATAATTGTGGATCATTCCAGTCATTCCAAGCTCTGTAATATATCCATCATGAAACGACCCTAGTTCCCCGAGCAGAAGAACGGAGCCGCGATTCAGCGCTTCGAGTCTCGTCACTGGCTCCAATAGGGGGAACTCAAAAATGTCTATTCTTCGCAAAGCACTTCTCATCGGCACGGTCATCCCGCTCGCGGCCTGCGGCGCGGACGACGTGGCATCGCCGGGCGAGGGCGTGATCGTCACGCCGGCACCGACTCCGACACCCACACCCACTCCGACCCCGACGCCCACCCCGACTCCAGGCGGCGCCGCCGACGACTGCCCCACCGGCACCGCCAATGTCGGGGTCATCAACGACCTTCGGAACTGCCAGATCTCGGGCACGATCACCGGCAACCGCACGATCGCGAACCTTCCGGGCGTCATCTACTCGCTGTCGGGCGCGGTTACGGTCGGCGTCGACGTCGGCGGCGACGGCAATGCGCCGGGCGGCCAGCAGGGCATCCTCACCATCGAGCCGGGCACGGTGATCTTCGGGTCCTCCGGCGCCGACTTCCTGCTCGTCAACCGCGGCTCACAGCTTTTCGCGGAAGGCACGGCGACCCAGCCGATCATCTTCACCAGCCGCCAGAATGTGGAAGGCACGTCCGGCGCCGATTCGATCGGCCAATGGGGCGGCCTCGTCGTCCTCGGCCGAGCGCCGATCAGCGACTGCATCGGCAATGTCCCCGGCGGCAGCGTCGGCTGTCAGGGTGCGGTCGAAGGCACTTCGGGCGACGCCTTTTTCGGCGGCGCCTCGGCCAACGACAATAGCGGCCGCATCCGCTACGTGCAGGTCCGCTATCCGGGCTTCGAGGTTTCGCCTGGCAATGAGCTGAACGGCATCACTCTGGCGGGCGTCGGCGCCGGCACGACCATCGACTATGTCCAGGTCCACAACAGCTCGGACGACGGCATCGAATGGTTCGGCGGCACCGTCAACCAGAAGCATCTGGTGCTGACCGGCATCGACGACGACAGCATCGACACCGACATCGGCTTCAAGGGCGCGATCCAGTTTGCGATCGTCGCCCAGCGCTCGACCGGCGGCGACCGCATCATCGAAGCCGACAGCTCGGGCAACGAGAATGCGATCCCGCGTCAGGACACGGCGATCGCCAACGCGACCTTCGTCAGCGGCGGCGCGGCCGACAATCCGGACTCGATCCTGCTGCGTGGCGGCACCGACTTCACCATCTTGAACTCGGTTGTGACCGGCGCTCCGGTCTGCCTCGACCTGGACGGCAACGCCACGATCCAGGCCGCCAATGCCGGACCGGACGAGAAGGGGCCGCCTCGGTTCGAGTCGGTGTTCCTCTCCTGCCCGGACGCGCCGTTCCGCGACGATACGGACGTCACCGCCGCCCAGGTTGCACAGATCTTCGGCGCCGGCACGAACAATGTCTCGGACGGCACGTCCTCGCTCGTCAGCGTCTTCATCAACGGCACCAACGAGAATGCCGTGACGGCCTTTCCGGCGAGCAGCGTGCGGAGCTTCTTCGTCGACACCGACTATATCGGCGCGGTCCGCGACCAGAACGACACCTGGTGGCAGGGCTGGACCTGCGGGCTGGGCACCATCTCGCCCGCCTGCACCGCGGCACCCGTGCCCAGCACGGACGCCTGATCCTTGCCGAAATGACTTCGGGCGGCGGCTTCGGCCGTCGCCCCTCCTTTTATCCTGGAATATCGCCCATGAGGAACATCGCCGCTTTCGGGAGCCTGCTTCTCCTGTCCACCGCCCTCACCGCACCGGCAGCGCTCGCGCAGACGGCGTCCGATGCGCCGGAGCCGGCCGCCGAAACCCAGCCGGTGGAGCCGGTCGAGGAAGAGATCGAGATTTCCGGCCCCGGAGCGCCGCCCGCGGCGGCCGACATCGTCGTCATCGGGCGCAACATCCCCAACGCGATCCGGCGTACGCCGGAGGTGATCTCGGTCCTTTCGACCGAAGATATCGCGCGGACGGGCGAAGGCGACATCGCCGGCGCGCTCAAGCGGATCACCGGCCTCAGCGTCGTCGGCGGCCGCTTCGTCTACGTGCGCGGCCTGGGCGAGCGTTACTCGCTGGCCCTCCTCAACGGCTTGCCCTTGCCATCGCCGGAGCCGCTGCGGCGCGTCGTGCCGCTCGATATCTTCCCGACCGACGTGATCGCAAGCTCGCTCGTTCAGAAGAGCTATTCGGTTAATTATCCCGGCGAGTTCGGCGGCGGCGTCGTCAATCTCACCACCAAGTCGATGCCGGACGAAGCCTACCTCACCATCGGAGGCAGCCTCGCCTTCGACACCGAGACGACCGGCGAGCTCGGTTACACTTATTATGGCAGCGACACCGACTGGACCGGCTTCGATGACGGTACGCGCGACATTCCCGCCGGCCTCGCCGAGGCGATGAACAGCGGCAAGCTGATCGTCATCGGCCCCAATTTCAGCGAGGAGCAGGTGAAGGGCTTCACCGCCAGCCTGGTGAACGCCCCGACCACGCTCATCCAGCGCAACAATGATGTTCCCGTCAACGGCAGCCTGAATGTCAGCGCGGGCAAGAGCTGGGATATCGGCGCGAGCCGCTTCGGCGTCATCGCCGCCGCGGGCTGGGACAATAGCTGGCAGACCAAAGGCGGCCTGCAACAGCTCGCCGGCGGCGTCGCCATCGGCGACGACGGTACCGAGGTACTAAAGCCGGACCAGGATTTCCGCTTCCTGTCGACCGAGAACCGGATCGTGGTGAACGGCCTGCTCGGCCTCGGCCTCGAATTCGGCGAGCATGAGCTTCGCTGGACCAACCTCTATATCCGCGACACGATCAAGGAAGCCCGCATCCAGAGCGGCACGGACCAGATCAACGTCGGCGAGGACTTGCTCAATATCGGGAACACCGCCTGGTTCGAGCGACAGCTGATCGACACGCAGTTGGTGGGCGAGTTCGATTGGGACCCGGTGAGCCTCGATATTCGCGCCACCTACGCCAATTCGCAGCGGGAGTCGCCGTACGAGCGGACGATCAGCTATCGCTTCAACAGTGTCGCCAACGATTTCGTCAACGATCTCCGCTCCAACGGCGAATATGCCAGGATCGCCTTCAGCGACCTTAGCGACAATGTTTATGCGGGTTCGGCCGACCTCGCCTATGAGCTGCCGACCGAGCGGGCGATCACCGCCTCGGGCGGGCTTTCCTACTACAAGAACGACCGTTCGGCCGAGCGCCGCGATTTCCGCTACACGCCGCTCGACGCGCTGCCTTTCCTGGTGACTCAACAGCGGCCGGACTATCTGTTGTCGGACTACAACGTCTACACCTGGGACATCGTCCTCACCGACGTGTCCAGCGCCGCCGGCGTCGCCGCTTATGAAGCCGACCTTGAAGTCTTCGGCGTCTACGGGCAGCTGGAGGCCGAGCTGGTGCCGACCCTGAGGCTCCAGGCCGGCGTCCGCTTCGAGGACGGTCTGCAGAGCGTGACGCCGATCGACCTGTTCGGCCTCGGCGGCGCCGATATCGTCTCGACGAAGGTCGAGAACATCTATTGGCTTCCGGCGGCGACTCTGACCTGGAATTTCGCCGAGGACATGCAGTTTCGCCTGCATGCGTCGAAGACCATCGCCCGGCCGCAGTTCCGCGAGCTGGCGCCGCAGCAATATCTGGACACCGAAACGGACCGAACCTTCTTCGGCAACCAGTTCCTGACCGACAGCGAGCTCTTGAACGCCGAGGCCCGCTACGAATGGTATTTCGATCGCGACCAGCGCCTCAGCCTGGCCGGCTTCTATAAGAAGATCGACCGGCCGATCGAGGCGGTGGCGTTCGAGCAGGGCGGCACCTTCTTCACCACCTTCGCCAACGCGCCCGAGGCGACCCTGGTTGGCGGCGAGATAGAGGTGCAGAAATATGTCCCGTTGGCGGATTTCGTCGGCGGCGACTTCTTCGCGGCGCGGCGGCTGGTGCTGATCGGCAACTACACGTTTACCGATTCCGACATCAAGGTCGGCCCCAACGACACGACGATCCCGATCGGTAGCGGCGGCATGCCGGTGCCGGCGACGAACCTCTTCACCGACGGCTCGCGCCTCACCGGCCAGTCGCGGCATCTCGCCAACCTCCAGATCGGCCTCGAGAACGAGGATCGCCTGTCGCAGCAGACGTTGATGCTGACCTATGCCAGCCGCCGCGTGACCAATCGCGGCCCTTCCGGCCAGCCGGACCTGATCGAGGAGCCAGGCCTGCGCCTCGACTTCGTCGCCCGCGAAGGCATCAGCCTCTGGGGGACGGAGATGGAGCTGAAGTTCGAGGCGCGGAATCTCACGGGCGAGAATTACGAGGAATTCCAGACGCTGAACGGCAGTCGCATCGACACGAATACATACGATCTCGGCCGCGTGTTCAGCCTGGGTCTAGGTGTGACGTTCTAAGAAGAGGGTCTGGGCGGCGCTCTTCCCTAGAGGCGCCGCCCAACCTCTATCCCCCCAACCTCTATCCCCCCAACCTTTATCACCACGGCCGTTCGCGAAACCATTTCGTGATGATGTATTTCGTGCCGACGCGCACCTTCATGCCGTGATGAAGCGTATTCACGTTGACGCCGCCGTCGGGTCTCAGATTGTTCCAGGCCAGGAGCTTGCCGATTTCCGGCTGCACCGTCTTGCCGATCGTCTTGAAGCGGGTCGCGCCGCCCGCTGCGGGCTCGTTCAAATAGATCATCACCGTCCATGTGCGCTGTCCGGCGACCGAGCAATAGCGCGCGAAATCGGCGCCGGTCGGTTCGAAATAGTCAGTATGCGCCTTGAACTCCTGCCCCTCGGCGTAGCGCTGGCCCTGGACCGGTTCGCCGTGCGCCGGGTCGAGACCGGTGGCGGCGGCGACCCGCTCCTCCACCCGGGCGACATCGGGATCTCTCGAATCGAGGTCGCAGGTCTCGCTCGTCCGGAACAGCCCATCGCCGCTGTCGTCGGCGATGGTGGACGGCCGCCGCTCCGCGTCGATGAGGGCGACGAGCCGCGCGCACTCTTCCGGCTCCAGGAACCGCTTGCGGATGAACAGGTCGAGCTTGGGTGAGGGGACTCTCTGCACGCCTGGTGTGCGGGAGAGTTGGTCGGCTGTATCCATGCCGATCGGCATAAGCCGGCGCTGATGGAAATCCAGACAGATTCCACCCTTTCAGATTCCTGTCACAATTCCACAATCGCTGTGTCATGCTAGGCTCTTAGGGGCCTAGGGGTGGAGTCGGGGAATGCGTTTAGCTTTGGATCCGCGAGCCCGCCGCCTGTTGCGGCGGGTACCGCGCAGTTCGGTTTACACGGCGATGGAGCTGGTTCTCCTGTCGCTGCTGGCGATTCAGGGCGCCCGGCTGGCCTGGACCATGCTGACTCCGGTCGGGCCGGTAGGGGATTGGCGAGCGGAAAGCGCCTTTCGTCCAGCGCTGCCGCGAGGCGCAGCGGCTCTTGGCGACTTCGATCCCTTCTTCCGGCTGAATGGCGATAGTGGCCCGATGGTCGTGACCTCACTCGATCTCAAACTGTTCGGCGTGCGCGAGAACCGCGCGACGGGGCGCGGCTCGGCGATCGTCGGCACGCCGGACGGCGAGCAGCGGAGCTTCGCCGTGGGCGAGGAGATCGTGCCTGGCGTCACCCTGCTCGCCGTCAACTTCGACAGCGTCACCATCTCGCGCGGCGGCACCGCCGAGCAGATGTTTCTCGACCAGTCGCCACCGGCCACTGTCGTGGGACCTGATGACGTTGCGACGACGGTAGCCGCTCCTCCTTCGGCGGCGCCGGCCGCGGTTGCTCAGATCGGCTTTGAGCCGCGCATGAATGGCGGGCGGGTGACGGGCGTCGTCGTCCAGCCGCGAGGCAGCGGTGACGCGTTCCGCGCGGCGGGTTTCGCGCCGGGAGATGTGATCCTGTCGGTCAATGGCCGGCAGGTCGGCTCGGCGGCCGAGGCGCGGGCCCTCGCCGAGCAGCTCGGCGGAAGCGAGGAAGTCACCGTCCAGGTCGAGCGCGATGGGCGTGTCATTCCGCTGCGCGTGGGGCCGAACCGATGAAGCGGCTCCGCATCGCGCTTGCTCTGGCGCTGGCTTCGGTGTCGGCGACGCCCGCTTGGTCGCAATATGTGCTGAACCTTCGCGAGGCCGACATTCGCGCCTTCATCGAGGATGCGGCGCGAGTCACAGGCCGGACGTTCATCATAGACTCGGCGGTGCAGGGCAAGGTCTCGGTGGTGACGCAGCGGCCGCTCTCACGGTCGGAATATTTCGAGCTGTTCCTCTCGACCCTCCGCGCCAACGGGCTCGTGGCGGTGACGCCTACCGGCGGGGCG
>NZ_DATCYB010000088.1:0-3434 GCF_036570505.1 Allosphingosinicella sp.
AGGTTTCGGCTTGCCGATCAGGACGGTGACGCTGTAGCGTTTTTGCGGCGGTTTGGCGCGATAGTCGGCGGGCGGGCGCAGCCGGAGCCGCGGCGCGTCCACGGCGCGCGCATATTCCCCGGCGGCGAAACGGGTCGCCCCGACCTCCATCGCGCCGGCCAGAGCGGTCGGGGCCATCGCGGCGAGCAGGAAGAACAGGCCCATGACGCGGTTATGCCGTCCCAAGGTCCGGCTGGTCCAGCGCTTATTGGAAGATGTCAGGGGCAAACGTCACGTCCCAGGCCGCCGAAAAGGATGAACGTCCCATTAGCCATCGCGCGTCAAACCTGCGTCAACCGGCAAGGTTAACGACTGATTCAGCATGATAGCCAGACCCGCAGCGCGTCCGGCCCGAGGCGGGCATTATTGCAACATCTGGCTTTAATGCCGTGGTTGAGGTTGCCGTGGGTCCCCACCGATGCTAGCACCACGGCCACTGACGGCGTCCCATCCTGCCGTCCGGCCTTGCGAGGGGAAGGCCCGGTTCCGCGAATCGTGGACCGTGCGCCCCGGTGCCGGACAAAAGGGACGGACAAGCCGGCAGTCCACCCGGACGACCGGGCGGCGGCCGCCCCCTCTTGGCGCGCTCCGTCAGCCGGTCGCCCCGAATCAGGTTGATGCCGCATGAGGCTTGCCATGCCCTCTTCTGTCCGCGACGCGGGCGCTTTCGCGCCCGCCGCTCGTGGTCACGAAGACCGCATGCCCGTCCAGGACCGGACGCGGGCCGCACGCGGCAATAACATTTTCTTTCATCCGAACCCTATCGACCGCAGCCGTCTGTTCCGGGCAGTCGCGGCCTTTTTGTTTGGCGCGCCACGGCGCGCCTGGAGTGATAATAATGACCACGCGCATGTTGATCGACGCGCGGCACCGGGAAGAAACCCGTGTCGCCGTCACCAAGGGAAACCGCATCGAGGAGTTTGATTTCGAGTCCGCAGAGCATAAGCAGCTCAAGGGCAATATCTATCTGGCCAAGGTCACCCGTGTCGAACCGTCGCTGCAGGCGGCGTTCATCGAATATGGCGGCAACCGCCACGGCTTTCTGGCCTTCAGCGAAATCCACCCCGACTATTACCAGATTCCGAAGGAAGACCGCGACGCACTGCTGCGCGAAGAGGCCGAGCATGCCGCCGAGGCGGCGATGCGCGCCGAGGAAGACCTCGACGAGCTGGAAGGCGATGTCGCCGAGGTCGAGGGGCATGAGGACGAGAATGGCTATGCCTCCGCGCCGGTGACCGTCGGCGAGGAAGGCGACGACGAGGCGGGCGAAGAAAAAGACGAGGACGACGCCGGCGATGCCGAGGATGGCGACGCCGAAGAATCCAGGAACGGCGGCGGCGACCGCAAGGGGCGTGGCCGCGGCCGGAACGGCCGCAAGGGGCGTGGGCGCGGGCGCCGGGGCGACGACGAGGATGGCGAAAGCCGCATGTCGCTGCGCCGCCGTTACAAGATCCAGGACGTCATCCGCCGCCGTCAGGTGATGCTGGTGCAGGTCGTCAAGGAAGAGCGCGGCAACAAGGGCGCCGCGCTGACCACCTATCTGTCGCTCGCCGGCCGCTATTGCGTGCTGATGCCGAACACGATGCACGGCGGCGGGATCAGCCGCAAGATTTCGAACGGCGCCGATCGCCGCAAGCTGAAGGCGATGATCGACGAGATGAACCTGCCGTCGACGATGGGCTGCATCGTCCGCACCGCCGGGATGAGCCGCACCAAGACCGAGATTAAGCGCGACTTCGACTATCTCGCTCGCCTGTGGGACGAGATTCGCGAAAAGACGCTCGAATCGAGCGCGCCGGCGTTGGTCCATTCGGACAGCGACCTGGTCAAGCGGGCGATCCGCGACATCTATCACCGCGACATCGAGGAAGTGCTCGTCGAGGGCGAGGACGGCTACAAGGCCGCCAAGCAGTTCATGAAGCTGCTGATGCCAAGCCATGCGCGGCGGGTGAAGCAATATGCCGACCCCGTCTCGCTCTATCAGCGCCACGGCGTCGAGGATCAGCTCGCGGGAATGCTGAACCCCGTCGTGCAGCTCAAATCGGGTGGCTATCTCGTCATCAACCCGACCGAGGCGCTGGTGTCGATCGACATCAACTCGGGCCGCTCGACGCGCGAACATAATATCGAGCAGACCGCGCTCAGCACCAACCTCGAGGCCGCGCATGAGATTGCGCGCCAGCTTCGCCTGCGCGACATGGCGGGGCTGATCGTGATCGACTTCATCGACATGGATCACGGATCGAACGTCCGCAAGGTCGAGCGCGCGATGAAGGACGCGCTGAAGAACGACCGCGCCCGCATCCAGATCGGCCGCATCTCCGGCTTTGGCCTGATGGAGATGAGCCGCCAGCGGCTGCGGACCGGCGTCCTCGAAGCCTCGACCCGCCCCTGCCCGCATTGCGAGGGCACCGGCCTCGTCCGCACCGCCAGTTCCGCCGGGCTCAGCGCGCTGCGCCTGATCGAGGAGGAAGCGGCGCGCGGCAAGGGGAGCAAGATCACCCTGCGCGCGAGTCAGGAGGCGACCTTCTACCTGCTCAACGAAAAACGCCGCGAACTGCGCGAGATCGAGGAGCTATACGGCGTCGATGTCGAAATCCTGCCCGACGGCGAGACCGAGGGCGCGCGCATGGTCATCGAGGCCAGCGGCCCGCCGCCGACGCAGCGTCGCAGCTTCGCCCCGATCGCCCCGATCGAGGACGACGACGACGACATCGTCGACGAGGCCGAAGAGGAAGACGAAGACGAAGAGGAAGAGCGTCCCGCGCGTCGCGAAGCGGCTGAGAACGGTGAAAGCGAAAACGAAAACGAAAACGAAGGCGAAGGCCGCAAGCGCCGCCGCCGCCGCCGTCGTGGTCGCCGCGGTCGCCGCGACGAGGATGGGACAAGCGCCGATTCCGGCGAAGCTGGCGACGACGATGAGACGGCCGAGACCAGCGAAGCGAACGACACCGACTCGGAAGATGGACCCGCCGATCCTGAACCGGAGCTAGTCGCGGAGGCTGAAGCCGAAGCGAAGCCGAAGCGCCGCCGCGGCGGACGCCGGAAGAAGGTTGACGCCGAGGCGGTCGAGGCCGATCCGGTCGACGCGCCGATGGAGGCCGAGGCCGAAGCGCCCGCCGCGGCGGAGCCGGTGGAGGTCGCTGCTGAGGAAGCGCCCGCCGCCGAAGATAAGCCGAAGCGCAAGCGCGCCCCGCGCAAGACCAAGGCGGCGGCCGCCGATGTCGAGGAAGCCTCTGTTGAGGAAGCCTCGCCCGCAGAATCGGCCGAACCCGCCGAAGCGACGGTGCCCGAGCCCGAGCCCGAGCCCGAGACGAAGCCTGCCCCCCGCAAGCGCGCGAGCCGCAGCAGGAAGGCGGCGACCGCGGCCGACGCTCCGGCAGAGCCCGCTACGG
>NZ_DATCYB010000089.1:0-5889 GCF_036570505.1 Allosphingosinicella sp.
GCCCCAGGGCGAGCGCGCCGGGAGCAATTTACACTTTTTTAACTCGCCGCGGGCGCTTTTGTCGCGGCGGCAAGCCGGGGTGCGAGCATCCGTGCCAGTTCGGCACAACCCCGCACATCCTCCGCGTCGAAGCGCGCCACCCGGGGACTATCGAGGTCAAGCACACCGATCAGTCGGCCGTCATGGACAAGTGGCACTACCAGCTCCGACGCCGAAGCGCTGTCGCAGGCGATATGGCCGGGGAAGGCGTTCACATCCTCGACGCATTGCGGTTCCAGCGTCGCGGCGGCGGTGCCGCATACGCCCTTGCCGAAGGAGATACGGATGCAGGCCGAACGCCCCTGGAACGGGCCAAGCACCAGTTCGCCATTTACGTTGCGATAAAAGCCCGCCCAGTTGAGATCGGGCAGCGCTTCCCACAGCAGCGCCGCCACATTCGCCATGTTCGCGATCGCGTCCGGTTCGCCCGCGGTCAGCGCGTCGGCGGCGTCGCGAAGTTGGCGGTAGAGCTCGGCCTTGTCGGCTTCGGCGATCTTGAAATCGAACATCTGCTTTCTCTTTCTCGTCACCCTGAACTCGTTTCAGGGTCCATGTTTGAGGCGGCCGTGCGGCTCCAAAAAATTGGATGCTGAACAAGTTCAGCATGACGGAGCTAGTCCATCCTCGGCTTGGCCCGCGCCGCCTTGACGGCACCGCGCTTGGTCTTGCTGTCCACCCGCTTCGCCTTTGCCGCGCGGCTGGCCCTGGTCTTTATGCGCTTGGGCTGCCGGATATGGGCCTTGGCGATCAGCTCCGCCAGCCTCGCCCTCGCATCCTCGCGATTCGCCTCCTGGGTGCGGTAGCTGCGGGCGGTGATGACGATCTCGCCGGCGCTGTTCATGCGGCTGCCGGCCAGCTCCTTCAGGCGACTATAGGCGTGGGGGGAGAGGCCGAGCTTGAAGACGTCGCAGCGAAGCTGGACGGCGGTGGCGACCTTGTTGACATTCTGCCCGCCGGGCCCGCTCGCGGCGATGAAGCTCTCGCTCAGCGCCTCTTCCGGGATCGTGAAGAGCTCAGAGGCGGACATCGCCGAACCCGGCACTGACGAAAGTCGGCGGCAGCGGCGCGGTCGCTTCTACCGGCGGCTTGCCCTCGCGCTCCACCCGAATGGACAAGGCGTGGAGCAGCATCGGGCCTTTGCCGGCGCCATAGACGGGATCGCCAGAAATCGAGATGCCGATCCCTTCGGCGGCGTGGACACGCAGTTGGTGGGTTCGCCCTGTTTCGGGCGTGAAGACGACGACCGCGCGACCCTCCCGCACCTCGGCCACGCGCCAGTGGGAGATGGAGGGCCGGCCTTGCGGGTCATGGACCATCCGCCAGCCTTCCTCCGCGCTCGACACCTTGCCGAGCGGCAGGTCGACCCTGCCCTCCACTGCCTCGGGCACGCCGTCCAGCACCGCCACATAGGACTTCGTCACCTTCTTCTCCTCGAACGCCCTTTGGAAGCGCTTGTGCGCCTTGGGGTTGCGAGCGAGGAGGAGGCAGCCCGACGTGTCGCGGTCGAGGCGGTGGACGGGGAGGGGCTCGCGGCGGAAGCCGAATCGGAAATGCTTCAGATAGTCTTCCAGGCTCTCGCGCGTCCGCGAACCCGGATGTACGGCGAGGCCCGCCGGCTTGTCGATCACGATCGCCTCGCCGTCGATGAAGAGGACATATTTGTCCCACATGGCCGCTTTGTCCTGCATGGCCCGCCCCTGCCATGGCTGTTGCAAGGGCGCAACGGAAGCCGGCCCGAAACCCCCCGCAGATGTCGTTTACGCCGAATTAACCTTTTAACTTCATTTATCGCGTGGTTAACCAAGGTTACCGGGTTCCATGGGCCATAGGGCCGGGAGCCGCGAGCGAGGGGGTAAACCTATGCGTGTGCTGCTGATTGAGGACGAGCCGACGACGGCCAAGAGCATCGAACTGATGCTGACGACCGAAGGCTTCAACGTCTACACCACCGATCTGGGCGAAGAGGGCTTGGACCTCGGCAAGCTCTACGATTACGACATCATCTGCCTCGATCTGAACCTGCCCGACATGCACGGCTACGACGTGCTGAAGAAGCTCCGCGTCGCCAAGGTCGGAACGCCGGTGTTGATTCTCTCCGGCGTCAGCGAGATGGATTCCAAGGTCCGCGCATTGGGCTTCGGCGCCGACGACTATGTCACCAAACCCTTCCACCGCGATGAGCTGGTCGCCCGCATCCACGCGGTCGTGCGCCGTTCCAAGGGCCATTCGCAGTCGGTGATCAAGACCGGCAAGCTCGCCGTGAACCTCGATGCCAAGACGGTTGAGGTCGACGGTGCCCGGGTGCATTTGACCGGCAAGGAATATGCGATGCTGGAGCTTCTCTCGCTCCGCAAGGGCACCACGCTCACGAAGGAAATGTTCCTCAACCATCTCTATGGCGGCATGGACGAGCCGGAGCTGAAGATCATCGACGTCTTCATTTGCAAGCTTCGCAAGAAGCTTTCCCTCGCCTGTAGCGGCGACAATTATATCGAGACCGTATGGGGCCGCGGCTATGTGCTGCGCGATCCCGAGGAAGTCGAGCAGGCTCAGGTCGCCTGACCATCGCCTGATCTCCAGTATGCTTTAGACCTTGCCGGGGTCGCAGCGATGCGGCCCCGGTCTCTTTTTGGAGCCTGACGCGCTTTCATGCATTGGTGGGCCGGTCGCAACGACGAGCGGGACGCGCAATGACCTATTGCCTCGGAATGCTGCTCGACGCCGGCATGGTGCTGATCGCAGACACGCGGACCAACGCCGGGGTCGACAATTTCTCCTGCTACAAGAAGCTGCACTGCCTGGCCGACAGTCCGGACAGGCAGGTTTTCGCGGCAAGCTCGGGCAGCCTTTCGGTGAGCCAGTCGGTCATCGCCTTGCTGGAGGAAGGGCTGCCGCCGGAGGACAAGGAGGACACGCCGCGAAGCCTCTACGCCGTCACCTCGATGTTCCGGGCCGCCCAGCTGGTCGGAGAGGCTGTCCAGATTATCAATCTCAAGGTCGGGGCGGCCCTGGAGGCGATTCACATCAGCAGCGCGGTATCGCTTCTGCTGGGCGGACGGATCGGCGAGGAACCGCCGCGGCTCTTCCTCATCTACGCCGCCGGCAATTTTATCGAGTGTCAGCCCGATTCGCCCTTTCTGCAGATCGGCGAGACCAAATATGGCCGGCCGATCCTGGATCGCAGCATCGACATGGACACGCCGCTCCCGGATGCTGTTAAAGTCGCCTTCCTGTCGTTCGATTCGGCGATGCGTTCCAATCTCGGCGTCGCACGGCCGCTCGACATGGTGGTGATGCCCCGCGACCGGTCGTTGCCGTTGCTCACCCGCCGGATCGAGCCGGACGATGAGTATTTCAACGAAATGTCGTTGAGCTGGGCGCACATGCTTCACCAGGCAACCAGGACCATTCCCGATCCGCCCTTCATGGAGGGCTATGGTGGCGATAACGAGGAGAGAGATCGCGGGGCGGCATGACGCCAACCGCGCTCGATCCGGGCTCCGGTATCCGCCGGGGAGCGGTCACCGGCCGAGCGCGAGTTCCTTCTGCTCCGGGTCGAAACGCCGCCAGCCGTCTGGGCCAAGCCGCTCCAGGGGACGGAATTTGGCTTTGTAGGCCATGCGCTTCGCATCCTCGACCCAATAGCCCAGATAGACATAGGGAAGCCCGGCGCGGGCCGCGCGGGTTATGTGGTCGAGGATGATGTAGGTGCCGAGCCCATGACGGCCGGGGTCGTCGGGCTCGAAGAAGCTATAGATCATCGACAGGCCATCGGCCTGCTGGTCGGTGAGGCAGGCGCCGACGAGCTTGCCCGGACGCCCGTTCGTCGAAGGCTCGCGATATTCGACGACATAGGTCTTGACCGGGCTCTGCTCGACCATGTCGGAAAAGTCGCTCTCGTCCATGTCGGCCATGCCGCCGCCGGGATGACGCTCGTGCAGATAGCGGCGGAGAAGCTCGTACTGCTCCTCGGTCGTCCAGGGCTTGCAGGCGGTGACCTCGAGATTGGCATGACGGCGCAGCATCTTGCGCTGGGTGGCGCTCGGCTGGAACTCGCCGGCGATGACGCGCACCGAGACGCAAGCCGAGCAATCGGCGCAGCTCGGCCGGTAGGCTACGCCCTGGCTGCGGCGGAAACCGATCCGGCCGAGCGCATCGTTGAGCTCGGCGGCGTGCTGCCCGCTCAATTCCGTGAAGACTTTACGCTCCGTCTTGCCGGGCAGGTAGGGGCAAGGCGACGGCGTCGTCACGAAAAAGCGTGGGAAGCGAAATGGGGCGCTCACCGATGCTCCATCACAAGAGGATCAGATGGTAACTGGAATCTTTATGCGCATTCCCGGTTCCATTGAAAAGGGCGGGACTCGGTGGAATCGAAGTTAATCGACGGGCCGTTCCATGCCGGGACGCCGACTTTAGTGAATCTCTACGGGATGCAGCGTGAACCCGGCTTCCCGCAACCCCGCGACCAGCCGGTCCAGATGCTCCGCGTCGCGCGCTTCGCATTCGATGTCGATGAAGGCGTCTTTCGCGGGAAGGGAAGTGAAGACGCGCTGGTGATAGATCTCGACGATGTTGATCTGATGCTGCTCGAACAGCTTCACCACCGAGAAGAGCGCGCCGGGCCGGTCTTGGAGCTGGATGCGCAGCCGCGCCATCCTTCCCGAGCGGGCGAGATCGCGCAGCAAGACGGTGGCGAGGAGGCGCGTGTCGATATTGCCGCCAGTGAGGATCAGGCCGACAGTGCGGCCCTTGAACCGTTCCTTGTGGGTCAGCAGCGCAGCCAGCCCCGCCGCCCCCGCGCCCTCTGCCACGGTCTTCTCGATCTGGAGAAGCAGGCTGACCGCCGTCTCGATATCGCGCTCCGGCACCAGCAGGATTTCGTCGACCAGCGATTTGACGATGCCGGCGGTAAGCGTGCCCGGCGCTTTGACGGCGATGCCCTCGGCGATCGTGTCGCCCGCGGTCGGCAGGTCGCAGCCGCTCACCTTGCAGTACATCGAGGGGTAGAGCTGTGCCTGAACGCCGACGAGCTCGACATCCGGCTTCAGCGCCTTGGCGGCAATGCCGACGCCGGAGATAAGGCCGCCGCCGCCGATCGGAACCACCAAGGTGTCGATCTCCGGCGCGTCTTCGAGCATCTCCAGCGCGACCGTGCCCTGGCCAGCGATGATTTGGGGATCGTCGAAGGGATGGACGAAGGTGAGCTTCTGTTCCTCCGCCAGCTTCAGCGCATGGGCATAGGCCTCGTCAAAGAGCTCCCCGTGCAAGACGATCGTCGCGCCATGCCCTTCCGTTTGCATCACCTTGATGGTGGGAGTGGGCTTGGGCATCACGATGGTGACGGGAACGCCGAGCCGCGCGCCGTGATACGCCACCGCCTGAGCATGATTGCCGGCCGAGGCCGCGATGACGCCCCGCGAGCGCTTCTCCTCGTCCATCAGAAGCAGTTTGTTGAGGGCGCCGCGCTCCTTGTAGGCGGCGGTGAACTGGAGATTTTCGAACTTTATATAGACGGTTGCGCCGGTCGATTCGGAGAGGGTGCGGCTCAGCATTGTCGGCGTTCGCACCACCGCCCCTTCGATCCGCGCCGCGGCGGCCTTGATGTCGTCCAGCGTGACGGGGTGGTCTTCGGTCTCTGCGCGCGCGGCCATGGCCCCGAGTAGACCATCTGGCGCGGCAGGCAAACACGCCTTATGCGTCGACATCCATGGCAAGGATCGCATTCATCGGATTGGGCGTGATGGGCGCGCCCATGGCCCGCCACCTCGCGGCCCAGGGTCACACGCTCACCGTCTATAACCGCAGCCCCGAAAAGGCGCGCGACTGGGTGAGCCGGCACGGCGGCACCGC
>NZ_DATCYB010000090.1:0-22744 GCF_036570505.1 Allosphingosinicella sp.
TGTGACGGCGCGGCCTGCTGAGGCGCTGGCTCGGACGCGGCCTTCGGCCCGGGGACAGGTTCTTTCCGGGGCGCATCGGCGGGCGCGACCTCGGCAGCCGCCGCCGCGGCGGGCGGGGCCTTGCCCTTGCCCTTGGGCTGGGCCGGCTCATTCGGCTTCACGGGGGACGGGCGGGACTGAAGGCCGAGGCGATGCGCCTTGCCGATCACCGCGTTGCGCGAGACGCCGCCCAATTCGTCGGCGATCTGGCTCGCGGTCATGCCCTTGCTCCAGTATTCCTTCAGGCGGTCGATGCGCTCGTCGGTCCAGGACATCGGTTCACTTCCTTGCAGCTTCACGGCTTGCGGCCCACGGCGTCTGTCTCTAGCGACGGCGCGATGAGCGATCAGCCTTCAGATTGGGTTCGCACCGACCCTGGCGTTCCTGTCATCAAGAGCGTCAATTGGGGCGGCCTCAAGACCCTCTATGTGAAGGAGGTGAGGCGTTTCTTCAAGGTCCAGCTGCAAACCATCTGGGCGCCGGCGATCACGACGCTGCTGTTCCTCGTCATCTTCACCGTCGCTTTGGGCCGCAGCGGGCGCGAGGTGATGGGGGTGCCCTTCGCCGATTTCCTGGCGCCGGGCCTCATTGTGATGGGCATGATCCAGAACGCCTTCGCCAATTCCAGCTTCTCGCTGCTGGTCGGCAAGATCCAGGGCAATATCGTCGATTACCTGATGCCGCCGCTCTCGACCGGGGAGCTGATCGCGGGTCTGGTGGGCGCGGCCGTGACGCGGGCCTTCCTGGTCGGCCTGGCCGTGTGGCTGATCATGCTCTTCTACCCCGGCGTCCACGTCGCGCCGAGCTATCTGGGCGCGGTGTTCTGGTTCGGCCTCATGGGCAGCGTGATGCTCGGCTTCTTCGGCCTCATCACGTCGATCTGGGCGGAGAAGTTCGATCATGCGGCGGCGGTCACTAATTTCGTGGTGGCGCCGCTGTCGCTGCTCTCGGGCACGTTCTATTCGATCGAAAGCCTCGCTCCAACTTTCCAGGCGGTGAGCCACGCCAACCCCTTCTTCTACATCATATCGGGCTTTCGGTACGGTTTCCTCGGCATCGCCGACTCGCCGGTCACCTTCGGCGCCTTCCTCCTCCTCGGCGTCAATATCGGCCTCGGCGCGCTGTGCTATGCGCTGCTCCGCAAAGGCTGGAAGCTCAAGAGCTGAAACCCTCGCTGAACCGCTCCTGACAGCGCCATTCAGCGCCTGCCAATCGCGCTGCTTCTAGAAGCCACGATGGGGGTGTGAGTTTTGGGAGTAGGATCATGCGTAAGTTTCTGATGGCCAGTGCCTTCGTGTCGGCGGCGGCGATGGCCGTTCCGGCGCCGGCCGCGGCCCAATATCCAGGCTACGGCTACGGCTACGGCTACGGCTACGGCTACGGCCGCGGCCAGAATATCGACTGGCGACTCGACCGGGTGCAGCAGCGTATCGAGCGCTCGTACCAGCGCGGCCGGATCTCCAACCGCGAACGTCACCGCCTGCATCGCGAGGCCCGGCATATCGAGCGGCTTCACTATCGCTGGATGCGTAACGGCCTGTCGCGCGGCGAGGCGCACGAGCTTCGCGAGCGCGTCCAGAATCTCCGCCATCATCTTCGCGATGAGCGGCGGGACGGCCGCGGCTGGGACCGCGACGACCGTGATTGGGACGACGATCGCTGGGATCGCGACCGGGATGACCGCTGGGACGACGACGATCGGGACGACGACGATTGAGCGGCGGCTGGCCGGGCGTCGATTGACGCGGCGCCCGGCCCCTCACTATAGCGACCTCGTAAAGGCGACCGTGCATGGTCGCCTTTTTCGCTCGCACTCCAGCCACACAGAGGACACTCATGACCATAACGCCGCTCATGCCCGTTTATCCCCGTTCGCCCGTGCGTCCGGTGCGCGGCGAGGGCGTCTATCTCTATGGCGAGGGCGGCGAGAAGTATCTGGATTTCGCGAGCGGCATCGCGGTCAATCTGCTGGGGCATGGACATCCGCATCTGACGAAGGCGATCCAGGACCAGGCGGCGACGTTGATGCACGTCTCCAATCTTTATGGCAGCCCTCAGGGCGAGGCCTATGCCCAGCGGCTGGTCGATGCGACGTTCGCCGACACGGTGTTCTTCACCAATTCGGGCGCCGAAGCGGTCGAATGCGCGATCAAGACGGCGCGGCGCTACCACCATGCCAAGGGCCAGCCGGAAAAGCACACGCTGATCACCTTCTCCAACGCCTTCCACGGCCGCACCATGGCGACGATCAGCGCCACCAATCAGGAGAAGCTCCGCGACGGCTTCTCGCCCTTGCTGCCGGGCTTCAAGGTCGTCGAGTTCGACAATCTGGAAGCCGCGAAGGCCGCCATGGACGAGCATACCGCGGGCTTCCTTGTCGAGCCGGTGCAGGGCGAGGGCGGCATCCGCCCGGCCAGCCAGGCCTTCATCAAGGGTCTTCGCGAACTCTGCGACAAGAACGACCTGATGCTGGTGTTCGACGAGGTCCAGTGCGGCGTCGCCCGCACCGGCAAGCTCTACGCCCACGAGCATTATGGCGTGGAGCCCGACATCATGGCCTCGGCCAAGGGGATCGGCGGCGGCTTTCCGATGGGCGCCTGCCTCGCCACCGAGAAGGCCGCCTCGGGCATGGTGATCGGCACGCACGGCTCCACCTATGGCGGCAACCCGTTGGCCATGGCGGCGGGCCAGGCGGTGATGGACGTCGTCGCCAATGACGAGTTTCTCGACAACGTCACCCGCATGGGCGAACGGCTGCGCGGCGCGCTGGAGCAGATGATTCCGAACCACGACCACCTGTTCGAAGGCGTGCGTGGCCTCGGCCTGATGCTCGGCATCAAGATGAAGACCGATAGCCGGGCGTTCGTCACTTATCTGCGCGAGCATGGCCTCCTCACCGTCGCCGCCGGCGACAACGTGCTCCGCGTCCTGCCGCCCCTGGTGATCGAGGAGGCGCACGTTGCCGAGTTCGTCGAGCGGCTGTCGGAAGCCGCGCGCCAGTATGAAATGCCGCAGGCGGCGGCGTAACTCTCCGAGTTGGATTCATTTCGTGTCATCCCGGCGAAAGCCGGACCCAAGGACACGGCCTTGGCACATCCGAGGGGGGACCTGATCGCCTGACTACCCGCTATAATGTTCTTGGATCCCGGCTTCCGCCGGGATGACGTCTGTTGATCGATCCGCGCGGGGATACTCGACACGGCGTTCGCGTTCCCTACATCGGGATCATGACTTCCGATCAAAGCAGCGAAGCGGTCACGACCGCCAATCTCGACGAGGCGGTCGGCTTCACCATCCCGGGCCGCCACGCGCGCGGCCGGCTGGTGCGGCTGGGCCCGCTCCTCGACGACGTCCTCTCCGCCCACGCCTATCCGGCGCCGATCGCGCGCATCCTCTCCGAAGCGCTCACCCTGACGGCGCTGCTCGGCGCGATGCTGAAGGATGCCGGCGGCCAGCTCACGCTGCAGGCGCAGACCGAGGCCGGCATCGTCGACCTTCTCGTCTGCGACTATAGGGGCGGCGAACTACGGGGCTACGTACGCTTCGATCACGAGCGGCTCGCCGAAGTGCCGACTCTCCCCTCGCTGTTCGCCCTGTTCGGCAAGGGCTATCTCGCCATCACCTTCGATCACGCGGTGAGCGGCGAGCGCTACCAGGGCATCGTGCCGCTGGAGGGCAATTCGCTCGCCGAGGCCGCGCAGAGCTTCTTCGGCCAGTCCGAGCAGATACCGAGCCTCGTGCGCCTCGCCGTCAACGACACCGGCCATATCGCCGGCGGCATCCTCGTCCAGCATCTGCCGGAGGGGGAGGAAGGGCGCGATCGGCTTCACACCCGTCTCGACCATCCCGAATGGGAGCATGTCAGGGTGCTTGCCGAGACGATCAAGGCGGGCGAGCTGTTCGATCCCGATCTTCCGCTCGAAACCCTGCTCTGGCGCCTGTTCCACGAGGAAGAGGAGATCAGGGTGCTCCCCACCGTTCCCCTGTCCAAGGGGTGTCGCTGCAATTTCGAATATATCCGCGGCGTCATCGCCCGATTCGGCGAGGAGGAACGGCGCGACATGGTCGACAGGGACGGATTTATCAGCGTCGATTGCGAATTCTGCTCGAGAGTCTTTCCCATTTCGCTAAGCGATCTGGAAGCTTAGCTGCACCGCAGCATAACCGCTCGATTCATTAACCATTTCCTGCTATCATCGGCCATTCCGCGGCGGGGGCCGAGCGGCGAACGAACGGGGGCAAAGGGCCCACCGCCACGCTTGGGAGTGTCACATGTCGAGCTTCAACGGCTGGGGTCGGGCGGCCATCGCGCTCGGCGCTGTCGCGCTGCTGACGGCGCCCGCCCTGACGCAAAGCGGCGGCAAGCTGGCGGCGCTGGCCAGGCTGGAACCGGGCCTGTGGCAGCTGCGCGACCTTGACAGCGATGAGCGGTATCCGCCGATCTGCGTGGCCGACCCTGCCATTCTCATGCAGCTCCAGCACCGCAACTCGCCCTGCTCCCGGTTAGTCATATCCGGCGACGCCCGCAGCGCGACGGTCCATTATACCTGCCCGGCCAGCGGTTTCGGCCGGACGTCGCTCAGGGTCGAAACGCCGCGGTTGGCGCAGATCGATACCCAGGGAATCTCCGACAACGCGCCCTTCGCCTATCGGATCGAGGCGCGGCGGGCGGGCCCCTGTCCTTCAGGAAAAAGCCAGGCCGGCCGTTAACACTCTGTTTACCATGGACTCGCTATAAGGAGGGCGTGCCACGTTTTAGGGCACGCTTTCCTCCCTAGCAGGCTTAAACGCCTAAACTGGGCCGCCTTCACCGGGCGGCCCGCTTCTTTGTGGCGCCTTGCACCCGGCGGCCCTCCACCCTAGATCGCCGCTTCCCGTGACCGATCATGCTCCTCTGGCCGTCGTCCTGCTTTCGGGCGGACTCGACTCGATGGTTTCCGCCGCGCTGGCGCGCGAGCGGGGGTTTCGGCTGCTCGCGCTCACCATCGACTACAACCAGCGGCATCGGATCGAGATCGGCGCCGCCACGCGCATCGCCGCCGAGCTTGGCGCCGAACGGCACATCGTGCTGCCGCTCGACCTTACCGGCTTTGGCGGCTCGGCACTCACCGCCAACACCGACGTGCCGAAGGGGGGCGTCGAGGAAGGCACGATACCTGTCACCTATGTGCCGGCGCGCAACACCATCTTCCTCTCGCTCGCGCTGGGCTGGGCGGAGGCGGCGGGCGCCCGCGCCCTGTTCATCGGCGTCAACGCGCTCGATTATTCGGGTTATCCCGACTGCCGCCCGGATTTCGTCGAGGCGTTCGAGCGGATGGCGAACCTCGCCACCCGTGCCGGGGTCGAGGGCGACCGCTTCACGATCCACACCCCGCTGCTCCGCATGACCAAGGCCGACATCGCCGCCGAGGCCGCCCGGCTGGGGTTGGACGCGGGTCTCAGCTGGACCTGCTACGACCCGACGCCGGAGGGCGAGCATTGCGGCCTGTGCGACGCCTGCCGGCTTCGCGCCAAGGGCTTTGAAGAGGCGGGGCTTCCCGACCCCACCGTCTACGCGGTCCGGCCATGAGCTACGCGGTGAAGGAGATATTCCTGACCCTTCAGGGCGAGGGGATGCAGGCCGGTCGCCGCGCCGTCTTCCTGCGCCTTGCCGGTTGCAATCTCTGGACGGGGCGGGAGAAGGATCGCGCCAACGCCGACTGCACCTTCTGCGACACCGATTTCGTCGGCCTGGATGGGGAGAATGGCGGCCGTTACGAGGCCGAGGCGCTGGCGGCGAAGGTGGAAGAGCTATGGCGCGAGGGGGAAGGCCGGCTGGTCGTTGTCACCGGCGGCGAGCCACTGCTCCAGGTCGACGCTGCGCTGATCGACGCGCTCCACGCCCGCGGTTTCGAGATAGCCGTGGAGACCAACGGCACGATCCAAGCGCCGCCCGGCCTCGACTGGATCTGCGTGAGCCCCAAGGGCAGCACGAACGTCGTCCAGCGCTCCGGCGACGAGCTGAAGCTCGTCTGGCCGCAGCCGGAGATCGATCCGGTCGAGCTTTCAGGCTGGGATTTCGATCATTTCCTGATCCAGCCGATGGATTGCGCGGATGCCGACGCCGCCAGGGACGCCGCGATCGATTTCGTAATGCGCAATCCGCGCTGGAAGCTCAGCCTCCAGACCCACAAGCTGCTCGGCCTGCCTTAAGGGGCGTTCTACGACGGGTTTCTACTGCGCGGCGAGCGCCGCCCTGCATTTTTCCCTCAACTGATCGCGCTTCCAGCAATCTTCATTGAAGGGCGGCATGGTCGGCATGGCGATCAGGTAGGGATTGTAGTCGGCGACCCGATCATAAGCGGGCGTCAGGCTGGCTCTCAGTTCCCGCATGCGCTCCTGGGCCGCGGCATAGAGCTGGCCCTTGGGCGCGGCGAGGACGTGGCGGGCGATATCCGCCGCCACCTGGCAGAAGCCGTACTGCGCCTGCAGCGTCGAGAAATTATTGTACGTCATGGTCGTATAATCGTCGAAACGCTTCTGCCCTTCCTTGGCGCCGTGGGTTCGCTTGAAATAGTCACCCAGCGTCTCATAGGCATCGGCCAGCTCCTCCGAATGATGGGCGAGGATGCCGTTATAATTGTCGACCGCGCGCAAAAAGGGAGAGAACTGGCATTGCAGCGCGGCGACGTTGAGGCCGGCGCGCAGGTTCCAGAGCAGGCGGGCGCGAAATTCCTCGGGCGTGGCGCCGGGAATGGGGAGGCCGACCAGCGGATCGCTGCCCTGGATCGGGCCGGTGGCGAAGCCGGGATCGGTGATGAACATCTGCGCCGAGACCGCCGGCGGCATGGCGAGGGCGGCCCCCGCCGCGGCCAACAGACCGATCTTGCGGGCAAGGTTCCTCAGTCGCTTGTGCATCACACCCCTCCGGACGGCAGCCTGTATCGGCGCTCCGTCTTGTCTCTAGGCTTAACGCGGGGGCGTCCGCAATCCAGATTTAAGCTTTGTTTTCTGTCGTCTTCGTCACACGGTTCGGCCCTCGGGCGGCGTCGTGGCGGCGGGCAAGGTCAAAAAGAAAAGGCCGCCCGGCATCCGGACGGCCTCTTCAAAAACGATGACTTTCCGGAAGATTACATTCCGTTGGTCATGTTCTCGTCGGCGCCCATGTTGGCGTCCGTCATGTTGGCATCCATGGTCATGTTGGCGTCCAACGCCATGTTGGCGTCGTCCATCATCGCGCCGTCGACGGCGGTGACGTCGTTGGTCGTGCCGTCCATCATCGGATCGGTGGTGCCCATGTCGACGGCCATGTTGTTGACTTCGGTGTCGGCACCGCTGTCACAGGCGACGACGAGGAGGGCCGCGCCGGCAACCATCGACGAGGTCATTACGGTCTTGAGAAGGTCACGCATTTAGAAACTCCCTAGATTGATGTTTGGTCGGGGTGGCCCCTTTTTTTGCCAAACCGGTTTGCACACTAGACGGAAAGAATAAGGCTCTCAAGCCTTCTCGATTCTCCCCTCGAGAGAGAACAGAAAATCGTCGAGCCCCTGTTTCAGTGCCAGATCGAAACGTTTTTGCCCGTTGGACACCCCCATCTCGTCGAGGCTGGTCACTGGGAACTCGGCAATACCGCATGGCACTATGCCTGAGAAGTGGGAAAGTTCCGGACCTATATTGATCGAGAAGCCGTGCAGGGTCACCCAGCGGCGCACCCTGACGCCGATCGCGCCGACCTTCGCCTCCGTTCCATTACGGGCCACCCAGATGCCGATCCGGCCGGGCGCGCGGAAGGCATCGACGCCCAGGTCACCGAGCACGGCGATCAGCCATCCCTCCAGCGAATGGACGAACCGGCGCACGTCGCGGCCGCGCATGTCGAGGTCGAGCATCACATAGCCGACACGCTGGCCCGGACCGTGATAGGTGTAGCGGCCGCCCCGCCCCGCCTCGTAAACGGGAAACCCCTGGGGGTTGAACAGCTCGGCCGCGTCCGCGCTGGTGCCGGCGGTGTAGAGGGGAGGATGCTCGAGAAGCCACACGAGCTCGGGCGCGTTTCCTTTCCGGATCGCCTCGACCCGCGCCTCCATCCCGGCGAGCGCCTCGGGATAGGGGGTGAGACCGGGCGTAACCCGCCATTCCAGCTGTTCGAGTAGCTGATCCGCCATGCCTGATGCTTCGCTCCCGCAAATCCGCCCGATTGCGCCCGGAGGCGCGGGCGGGCTAGGACCGTCCCGCAACATTGGGGACGAGATGTCAAATCTATCTTTGAGCAGCGTCAGCGACGACACCGGCGCCTTCTTCCGTCGCGAGGCGGGGCTGGTCATGACCGTGGCCTTCGCCACCTTCGGGCTCGGCCTGCTCCTGGTCGAGCTGATGACGCCGGACCCCGCCGCCGGCGGCCAGGTCACGCCCGGCAACTGGATGCTGTGGCTGGTTCCGGCGGCCCTGCTGGGGATCGTCGGCCAATTGACGATCAGCCTGCTGGTCCTGACGCCGGGAACGAGCGTCAGGGAAGCGATGGGCGCCGGCCTGCGGCGGCTGCCGACCGTGCTGCTGGTGACGCTCGTCCTCGGGCTGGTCGCCGGTATAGCGATCGCCCTCTTCACGGTCGTGGGTGGCGCCATCGCCGTGGTCGCGGGCATGGCGATCGGCGGGGCCACCGCCCTCGTCTCGTTCCTGCTCGGGGCCTTCATTCTCTGGGGCGCCGCGCGCCTGCTCCTCATCTGGCCGCTGATCGCCGAAAGGGCCCCGGGCGCCGTCGATTCGGTCCGGGGCGCCTGGCGGCTTTCGCGCGGCCATGCCTGGCGCTTCGCGGCCGCCGTGCTCGCGTTCATGCTGGTCTACGTGGTGGTCGTCGGCGCGGCCCGCTTCGGCTTCGGATCGCTGTTCGTGATCGTCGGGCAGGCGATCGGCAGCGAGGCGCTGGCGCGGTTCCTGCCGGCGCTGGCGGTGGCGGCGATCGGGGCGGGGCTGCAGGCGGTGTGGGCGGTGTTCATCACCCAGCTTTATCGTGGCGTCTCCGAGGGGACGACCGGCACCTGAGGGGCGATGTCGGCGGGCAGCAGGCCCGCGACCCGCGGATCGGGAAAATGCTCGAAGGCACGCTTGTAGGCGCCGAAACCGGCCTTGAGATAGGCGGGGAGCGCCGCCGGATGGTCGAGCGTGCAGGTATTGACCCGCACCCGCTCCACCCCCTTGCGCCAGGCGAGCGCGAGAGTCCGCGCGAACAGCCAGTCGCCATGGCCCTTGCCGGCAAGTTCGGGGACCAGGCCCAGGAAGGCGATCAGGCATTCGCTCGGCTCGCGAAAGCCGAGCTCGATCAGCCCCACCTCCACGCCCGCGCGATCGATCACCGCATGCACCTCGCCGATCGATGCCCCCAGCGCCGCGTCGTCCATGGCGAGGCGGGAGAACCACAGCCAGCGCCCGCCGACCCGCCGGAACAGCTCCCGATACTGATCGGGCCGAATGTCGGGCCAGGATTTGAGACGCAGCGGCGAGGCGGGCAGCGGCATCGGCTTCGGCCGCTCCGTCATTTCCAGGTAGGTAACGACCGCGCCGACATGGCCGTCGGGGATGGGCGTGAGGGTCATCAGAACTCGTCCCCCTTCCCACGAGCTTCGTCCCTCGGGAGGATAGCAGATGTCGTCATTCCCACGTCGCCAGCGGCGGCAGGCTCATCAGGATCGCGTCGACATTGCCGCCGGTCTTGAGGCCGAACAGGGTGCCCCGGTCGTAGACGAGGTTGAATTCGGCGTAGCGGCCGCGCCATTCGAGTTGCCGGGCCTTGTCCTCTTCGGTGAAGGGCGTCTCCATCCGCCGCCGCACCAATTTCGGATAGACGTCCAGGAACGCCTCGCCGACCTCGCGGGTGAAGGCGAAATTGGCGTCGAAGAAGCCTTCCAGGTGATCGTAGAAGATGCCGCCCACGCCGCGATGGACGCCGCGATGGGGGATGAAGAAATAATCCTCCGCCCATTGGCTGAAGCGCGGGTAGTAAGTGGGATCGTGCGCCGCGCAGGCCGCCCGGAGGCGCGCATGGAAGTCGGCCGTGTCCTCCTCATAGGGGATCGGCGGATTGAGGTCCGCGCCGCCGCCGAACCAGCGTTTTGTCGTGCACAGGAAGCGCGTGTTCATGTGGACGGCCGGCACATGCGGGTTGGCCATGTGCGCGACGAGGCTGATTCCGGTGGCGAAGAAGCTGGGATCCTCCTCGGCGCCGTGGACGGTCCGGGCGAAATCGGGATTGAAGCGCCCGCCGACCGTCGAGACGTTGACGCCGACTTTTTCGAAGACCTTGCCCTTCATCAGGCCGCGCACCCCGCCGCCGCCCGGCGAGCCGTCCTCGTCCTCCCGCTCCCATTCGGTAAAGGCGAAGCGCGACTCGCTTCCCGCGTCCCTTTCGATCGCTTCGAACTCGGCGCAGATGCGGTCGCGCAGCGACTCGAACCACTCGCGCGCGGCCTGCTGTTCGCTGTCCAGTTCGATCATCGCGGCCATCCGTCCGTCTGCCTGAGCGCCTCGGCAAGTCCGATGCCCGCGGCGACGGCGATATTCAAGGACCGGGTGCCAGTTGCCTGGGGGATGCGGACGCGCAAATCGGCGCGGTCATGCACCGTAGAAGGCACGCCCGCGCTCTCCGATCCGAGCAGCAGGATGTCATCCGCGCGGAATTCAGCTTTCGGCAGGGCCGTTCCGCCCCTGGTCGTCAGCAGCACAAGCCTTCCGGCCGCCCGATCCACGAATGCATCCCAGCTGTCATGCCGCGTCACGTTTGCGATTTCCGCATAGTCCATGCCCGCTCGCTTCAGGGACTTGTCGCCCCAGGGAAAGCCGCAAGGCTCGATAATATCCACGGCTACGCCGAGGCAGGCGGCGAGGCGCATGATCGTCCCGACATTTCCCGCCTGATCCGGTTGATAGAGGGCGATGCGCATGGTCCGGCGATAGCCCGTGTCGCCCGCGCGTCAAAATGGCTGTTGGCAAATCGCGTCTGGCGCGGCTATCAGGCCCAACAAGCCGCTCAAGGGGGAACCTGCCGCGGCGCAAGCGTGAAATCGCCCCGCCGGCGTCTCAGGCCGGGGCGGATTTTCGCACATCCGGTTCGAATCGCTTAAAGGGTTATGATGGCGACGGCTCAACATACCGATAACACGATCGGTGCGGCTCCGGACGAAGGAGTCCGGCGCCGCGACTTCATCAACATCGCGGCGGTGAGCTTCGCTGGCGTCGGCAGCGTCGCGGTGCTTTATCCGCTCATCAACCAGATGAACCCGTCGGCCGACGTGCTGGCGCTGTCGTCGATCGAGGTCGACCTGTCGGCGATCGAGCCAGGCCAAGCGATCAAGACCATATTCCGCAAGCAGCCCTTGTTCGTGCGTCATCTGACGCCGCAGGAAATCCAGGCCGCCAACACCGTGCCGATCAGCGAGCTGCGCGATCCGCAGACGCTCGCCGAGCGCACCAAGGAAGGCAAGGCGCAGTGGCTGATCACCATGGGCGTCTGCACGCACCTGGGCTGCGTGCCGCTGGGCGCCGCCGAGGGTGAGAATCGCGGCGAATATGGCGGCTATTTCTGCCCCTGCCACGGCTCCCATTACGATACCGCCGCGCGCATCCGCAAAGGCCCGGCGCCCACCAATCTCGAAGTGCCGGAATATGCATTCGCGTCCGACACCGTCGTCCAGATAGGCTGAGGTAAGAAAAGATGAGCTTTCCCTGGGCGGAAGAATATCGGCCGAGCAACGGCTTCATGCGGTGGATGGACGATCGGCTCCCGCTTCCCCGCCTCGTGTTCAATGCGGTCGGCGGCGGCTATCCGGTGCCGCGTAACCTCAACCACTTCTGGAATTTCGGCGTCCTCGCCGGCGTCGCGCTGACCATCCAGATCATTACCGGCATCATCCTGGCGATGCATTATGCGCCGGCGGCGACGATGGCGTTCGACTCGGTCGAGCACATCATGCGCAACGTCAACCAGGGCTGGCTGCTGCGCTACGCCCACTCGAACGGCGCGAGCTTCTTCTTCATCGTCACCTACATCCACATCTTCCGCGGCCTCTATTACGGCTCCTACAAGGCGCCGCGCGAGATGGTGTGGCTGCTGGGCCTCGTCATCTTCCTGCTGATGATGGCGACCGCCTTCATGGGCTATGTGCTCCCGTGGGGGCAGATGAGCTTCTGGGGCGCGCAAGTGATCACCGGCCTGTTCGCCGCCATCCCGCTGGTCGGCGAGCCCATCCAGCAATGGCTGCTCGGCGGCTTCGCGCCGGACAACGCCGCGCTCAACCGCTTCTTCTCATTGCACTATCTGCTGCCGTTCGTGATCGCGGGCGTCATCATCCTGCACATCTGGGCGCTGCACATCCCGGGCTCGGGCAATCCCACCGGCGTCGACGTCAAGACGCCGCAGGATACCGTGCCCTTCCATCCGTACTATACGGCGAAGGACGGGTTCGGCGTCGGCATATTCCTGATCGCGCTGGCTCTGCTCATGTTCTTCGCGCCGAACCTGCTTGGCCATCCGGACAACTACATCCCGGCCAATCCGCTCTCGACGCCGACGCATATCACGCCGGAATGGTATTTCTGGCCCTTCTACGCGATTCTCCGCGCCTTCACCGTCGACTTCATCCTGCCGGCAAAGCTCTGGGGTGTGATCGCGATGTTCGCGTCGATCCTGCTCCTGTTCTTCCTGCCCTGGCTCGATAAGTCGCCCGTACGTTCCGGCAGCTATCGACCGCTGTTCAGAATGTTCTTTGTCATTCTCCTGTTCGACGTGTTCATCCTCGGCTGGATGGGCGGGCTTCCGGCCGAAGAACCGTTCGTGATGATCAGCCAGACGGCGACGATCTATTATTTCGCGCACTTCCTCATCATCCTGCCGCTCGTTTCCGCGATCGAAAGGCCGCTGCCGCTGCCAAGGTCGATCTCGGAAAGCGTGCTGCACGGCGAGAAGGCGGAAGCCGCGCCGCTGGGCGTCCAGCCGGCACCGGCCGAGTAAGGGGTAAGACAGCTCATGGTACGTTTGATTGGCACGCTGGTCGGTGCCGGCTTCATTCTCGTTCTGCTGATCTCCCTGATCACCGGCGCGAGCACCTACATCGCCAACCCCCCGGTCGAGACGGTGGAGCACGAGTTCCATCTCGAGCCCAGGGCCGTCGCTTTCCAGAGCGATGGCCCGTTTGGCACGTTCAACCGCCAGCAGCTGCAGCGCGGCTTGCAGGTCTACAAGGAGGTCTGCGCCGCCTGTCATGGCCTCGGCCTCGTCGCGTTCCGCAACCTTTCCGATCTCGGCTATAACGAGGCCGAGGTGAAGGCGATCGCCGACCAGTGGCAGATCGAGGTGCCGTCGATCGATCCGAACACGGGCGAAGCGACCACCCGCAAGGCGCTGGCCTCGGACCATTTTCCCAGCCCCTATGCCAACGAGGTCGCGGGCCGCGCCGCCAACAACAACGCCTTCCCGCCCGATTTGTCGCTGATCACCAAGGCGCGCTCCGGCGGAGCGGAATATGTCTATTCGCTGCTGACCGGCTATCGTCAGCCGTCGGCGGAGCTTCCCGCCGAGAACCGGCCGGGGCAGGGGCTCCATTACAACCCCTATTTCGCCAACCTCAACATCGCCATGCCCCCGCCGCTCGTCGCCGACGGGCAGGTCGCCTATGCCGATGGCACCAATGCGACGATCGACCAGATGGCGAAGGACGTCTCCGCCTTCCTCATCTGGACGGCCGAGCCCAATCTGGAGACTCGCCACCGCACGGGTCTCGCCGTGATGATCTTCCTCCTGTTCGCGACCGTGCTCGCCTATATGTCCTATCGGAACATCTGGGCGACCGCGAAGCGCGACGTGCGCGCCATCGGCCCGCTCGATCCGGAGCATATGGCCAAGCGGGACGCGGCCAGCCGCGAAGCGGGGATCGAAGGCTAAGGATTCGTCATCGTTATTGCGACCCCGGACTTGATCCGGGGGAAGCAATCCAGGCCTGCGCAAGACTGGATTGCCGCTCGTCGCAATGACGGAAGGGCGGGCCTTGGTCGTCCAGGAGCAGGTGTCGTTCCGCCCCAGGAACCTTGCCAAAATCCCCGAACGCTTACAGCGGCTTAACGTTCAGACCTCGTTCAACATGATGGGCGGAGTCTCGGGCCTTTCCTGAGTCCCACCGGGAGAGTCGCCATGTTCCTGCCCCGCATCCGTACCGCCCTTCTGGCCGTCGCCGCCGCCTTCAGCGTCAGCGCCTGCGGCTATTATGACGATTATGGCTACGGCTATGGCGGCGGCCTGTCGGTGGGCTACAACAGCGCGGGCTATTACGATCCCTATTACGGCTATGGCTATGGGGGTTATGGCTGGCCTTCTTATTATGGCTGGTACAACGATTTCTACTACCCGGGCACCGGCTTCTATATTTACGACCGCCGGGGCAGCCGCCACCGCTGGAACGACCACCATCGCCGCTACTGGGAGGGCCGCCGGGGCCACTGGCGCGGAGACAGGCGCGCGCGCTGGGACGGTTTCCGTCGTGATCGCAGGGATGACAGGCGCGACTTCCGCCAGGGAGACATCGATCGGAGCGAGTTCCGCCAGCAGCGCCGCGAAAACCGACGCGAATTCCGGCGCGAAAGGCGTGAGAACCGCCGCGACTTCCGCCGCGATCGTCGCCGGGACGATTAAGCCGCCGGCCGCCGCCGCATCAGCACGATCGAGGTGAAGGTCATCACCGGCACGTCGTCCTGGTTGAGGACGGTAACGGCGGTGCGGAACGAGCCGATGTCGGGCTTGGAGCGCGACGGCCGCACGTCGACGATCTCGCTTTCGATGCGCAGCGTGTCGCCGGGATAGACGGGCTTCAGCCAGCGCAGTTCGTCGACGCCGGGCGATCCGAGCCCCGCCTGCTCGGTCTCGACCACATTCTTCGCGATCATCGCCATGGTCATCGCGCAGGTATGCCACCCGCTCGCCGCGATCCGCCCGAAATGGGTCTTGGCCGCCGCCTCGTCCGAAAGGTGGAAGGGCTGCATGTCGTATTTGGAGGCGAATTCGATCACCTCCTCGCGCGTGACGGGATAGGAGCCGAAGGAGGCCTTCTGCCCGACTTCCAGGTCTTCGAGATAGATCATGCATCCTCCGCGTGGCTGCGGCGGGGTTAGGGGCGGGGCGGTCGGAACTCAAGCCGCCCGTCGGCGCTACACAGCCGTGAACGAAGATCACGCCATGTCGCCCGATGCCGTTTCCGACGCGGCCGTCATCCGCCGCTACCGACGGGCCCTCATCCCGATGATCGCCGCCGCCTTGCCGCTGACCCTTGCCGGATGGCTCGCCCTCTATTGGCTGCCGCCGCCGCTTGCCGGCACGGAGAATCCCGGATCCCGGCTGCTCTACGCGCTCGGCTGGAGCTGCGTCGCGATCCTGCTCGCCTTCGTGACAGGTATCGAAGCCGTCGCTCACCGCCGCCTGTTCAGCCGCGCCATCGATCCGCTCGCCGGCGCCGAAAGCGCGGCGACGAAGGTCGATCTGCGCTATCTACAGCATACGCTTGAGCAGCTCGTAGTCTTCCTGCCGGGCCTGTTCGGGCTCGCTTATTATTGTAACGGGCCGCGATCCGTCCACGCCGTCACGGCGACCGCGATCCTGTGGGTCATCGGCCGCTGTGCCTTCTGGATCGGCTATCATCGCGGCTCCGATTGGCGCGGCCTCGGCGCTCCGGGAATGCTCCTGAGCATGCTGGTCCTGCTCTACGTCGTCTTCCGCTTCGGCTATGATTGGGCGGGCTTGATCGGCGGCCTCGCTCCCATTGCCCTCTTCCTCGTCATCGAGGCGCGGCTGTTTCATTTGGCGCGCAGGGACGGCGCTAAACATTGAACCGGAAGAGCATAACGTCGCCGTCGCGCGTGACGTAATCCTTGCCCTCGGACCTGAGTTTGCCCGCGTCGCGGGCGCCGCTCTCGCCGCCGCAGGCGAGGAAGTCGTCATAGGCGATGGTCTCGGCGCGGATGAAGCCGCGTTCGAAGTCGGTGTGGATGACGCCGGCGGCCTGCGGCGCCTTGGAGCCCTTCTCGACCGTCCAGGCCCGCGCTTCCTTCGGCCCCGCCGTGAAGAAGGTGATGAGGTGGAGGAGCTCGTAGCCGGTGCGGATGATGCGGGAAAGGCCGGTTTCCTCCAGCCCCAGATCCTTCAGGAACTCGGTCCGGTCGGCCGGGTCCATGGTCGCGATCTCGGCTTCGATTGCGGCGGAGATGATGACGGCCCCGGCGCCCTCGGCCTCGGCCTTCTCGAACACCCGAGCGCTGTGGGCATTGCCCTCAGCCGCATGGCCTTCGTCGACGTTGCAGACGTAGAGGACGGGCTTGGCGGTGAGGAGCTGGGCGCGCTCCAGCGCCAGCTTCTCCTCCGGGTCCTTCGGCTCGGTCAGCCGAGCCGGCTTTGACGCCCTAAGCAGCTCCAGCGCCTGGCCCAGCACCGAGGCCTGGATCTTCGCCTCTTTGTCCCCCTGCTGCGCCTTCTTGACGAGGTTGGGGACGCGTTTCTCCAGGCTTTCGAGGTCCGCCAGCATCAGCTCTGTCTCGACCGTCTCGGCATCGGCGACCGGATCGACCCGGCCTTCGACGTGGGTCACGTCGCCTTCCTCGAAGCAGCGCAGCACATGGACGATGGCATCGACCTCGCGGATGTTGGCGAGGAACTGGTTGCCGAGCCCTTCGCCCTTGGAGGCGCCGCGCACCAGCCCGGCGATGTCGACGAACTCCAATTGGGTTTCGATCACGGCCTTGGACCCGGCGATGTCGGCGATCTTTTGGAGGCGCGGATCGGGAACCGCGACGCGGCCCACATTGGGCTCGATGGTGCAGAAGGGATAATTGGCCGCCTGCGCCGCCGCCGTCTCGGTCAGCGCGTTGAAAAGGGTGGATTTGCCGACATTCGGCAGCCCCACGATACCGCAACGAAAACCCATTCTCTTGTCCCGTCATGCCAGCGCAGGCTGGCATCCATGCGTCGCCAGCGTCTCGCTCGAAGTTCTCATGGACCCCAGCCTTCGCTGGGGTGACGCGCTGTTAGTCGGAAGCGAGCCAAAACGCTACCTGCCAGGTTGCCATTCATGCAACGGCGGGTTGCGGGTGCCGCGCTTGACGATGCGCGCCGCCGCCCTCAGCTATCGCCCAGCACCAGCAGGAGACCCCCATGCCCGATCTGTCCGCCTTCCCGATCACCCGCCGCTGGCCCGCGCAGCATCCCGACCGCCTTCAGCTCTATTCGCTGAACACGCCCAACGGCGTGAAGGCTTCGATCATGCTGGAGGAGACGGGTCTTCCCTACGAGCCGCACCTGGTCGATATCGGCGAGAACGAGAGCTGGACCCCCGAATTCCTGTCCCTCAATCCCAACGGCAAGATCCCGGCGATCATCGATCCCGACGGTCCGGGCGGGAAACCGCTCGGCCTGTTCGAATCCGGGGCGATCCTCATCTACCTCGCCGACAAGACCGGCCGGTTCCTCCCGGCCGATCCGGCGCGGCGCTACGAGACGATCCAGTGGCTGATGTTCCAGATGGGGGGCATCGGACCGATTTTCGGTCAGGTCGGCTTCTTCCACAAATTCGGCGGGCGCGAATATGAGGACAAGCGCCCGCTCGAACGCTACGCCAACGAGAGCAAGCGTGTGCTCGGCGTCCTCGAAAGCCGCCTCGAAGGGCGCCAGTGGCTGATGGGCGACGACTACACGATCGCCGACATCGCCACATTGGGCTGGGTCCGCAACCTGATCGGCTTTTACGATGCGGGCGCTCTCGTCGATTATGACACCCTGAAGCATGTGCCGGCCTGGCTGGAACGCGGCCTCGCCCGGCCGGCGGTGCAGCGTGGGCTGGAGAGACCCAAGCGGCCGTGAACTCGGCGGGCGGTACGCTTAGGCCTCGATCGAATCCTCTATCTTGTCCACCCATTCGGGGATGAAGGCGGGCTCGCGCGCTGACCAGCCGGGGGCCGTCATCGCGGATTCCGACAGGGAATCGAGCAGCTGGCGGCGATCGAGGGGGTGGAGATGGGGCAGGGCGGCCGCGGCGCAGAAGGCCGAAGGCAGCCAGGGCCGCACCGCCGCGCCGATGAGCCGCTCGTAGAGGAACCGGTAAGAGGCGAAATCCGGCAGACGCGCCTCGGCGAGGTCGAAGGCGGAGAGCGCAACCAGCGGCCCCATCAGCCGCGCCGCCGCCGCGATATCGTCGTCATCGGGGATAAGGCTGGAGAGCCCGTCCAGCCACTGATACGCCCGCTGCTGGGCACGGATGCGACAGGTCTCGCCGGCATCGCGGCCCCAGCGCTGGACGGCGTCGGAGCGGCGAAGGCCGATATCGAGCGAGCGCCTGATGAAGCGTTGCGTGTCCTTCGGCAAGCTCGCGAACTCCGCCATCTCCATGAGGAGCGCGGGACCCAGGCGTCTGTTCGTGCCGGTAGCCATGATGGTGCCCCTTGTCCGGGTTCGTGCCGGGGCGACGGGTCGGGCGCCGCCCCGGGCACGAGGTCGGCTCAGCGCTCGCGGGCGCTGAACTGGATCGACTTGTCGGTGGCGGCCGCGAGCACGCTGGCGCGCTGCGACTGGACGCTGGCAAGCGTCTCCTTGCGGCACTGGCGCACGGCCTGGGACGTGTTGAGGTCCATATAGGCCTTGCCGCACACCTTGCGGATCGCCCGGTCGATGCGGCCGTCGAGGGTGGCGACGCCGGCCGGCGTGCCGAGGTCGAGATCGGCATAGCTGACGATCTCGCTGGCCGGTTCGGACCAGTCATTCTGGCCGGCAAGCACCGGATTGGCGTTGAGCGTCGCAAGCACGGCGATCGGAATAAGAAATCGAATGCGGGTCATGGTTCATCTCCTGCTGGCCCGGCGATGGTGCCGGGGCAGGAGGAGAGTTACGCCGAGGGGTTCCGCCTATCTTGGCGACGGACTGGAAAGATTCTGATCCACTATCTTTCCAGAATTGGGCGGCGCTTCGCCTTTAGGGCTGCAGCCTGAGCGCGACCTCGTTCATGAAGCGCGCGTCGTCGCCCTTGGCGAGCCACCAGGCTTCGGCGGCGATGGCGCCCAGAAGGTCGGAGAGGTCGTCCGTCTCCGCCTTGGCGTAATTGCCGAGGACGTGCTTGGTCACCTTGTCCTTGTGGCCGGGGTGGCCGATGCCGATGCGGACGCGGCGGAATTCATTTCCGATATGCGCTTCGGTGGAACGAAGGCCGTTATGCCCGGCGGTGCCGCCTCCGACCTTCACCTTGACCTTCATGGCGGCCAGGTCGAGCTCGTCGTGGAAGACGGTGACGTCGCCGATGTCGCGCTTGAAGAAGCGCATCGCCTCGCCGATCGCCTGGCCGCTCCTGTTCATGAAGGTGGCGGGCTTGAAGAGCAGGATACGCTCCTCGCCGATGCGCCCGTGCTGGGCCCAGCCCTGGAACGCCTTTTTGGGCGGATCGAAGCCATGCACCTCGGCGATGGCGTCGACCGCCATGAAGCCGACATTGTGCCGGTGCATCGCATATTGCGCGCCCGGATTGCCAAGGCCGACCCAGATCTGCACGGGTTGAAAATCCCCCCAATCCTCTGCCGCTGCGCCGGCCCCCGATTCTCCCGGCTGCCCGAGGACCTCCACCGGCTTGGTGCCGAAGAGGCCTTCCAGGAACCGGCGCAGCGACAAGGATCGTAAGGCCTTTAGGCTTCCGCTTCGCCTTCGGGGGCGGCTTCTTCCTCGCCCACGGTCGGGACTTCGCCGGGCTCGACTTCCTCGATGCCTTCGGCCGCGGCAGCCGCTTCGGCGGCCTCGGCGGCTTCCGCCTTGACGCCGGACGGGGCGACGACGGTGGCGATGGTGAAGTCGCGATCCTCGATCACCGACTTGGTGCCCTTGGGCAGCGAGACGGCCGAGATGTGGATGGAATCGCCGATGTCGAGGCCGGCGAGATCGATCACGACCTCATCGGGCATCTCGGAGGCGTCGCAGGTAAGCTCCAGCTCGTGGCGCACGACGTTCAGCACGCCGCCGCGCTTGAGGCCCGGCGAAGCGTCTTCATTGGTAAAGCGCACCGGCACGCCGACGGTGACCTTGGCGTGCTCGGAGATACGCAGGAAATCGACATGCAGCGGGCGTTCCGTCACCGGATGGAACTGCACGTCCTTGGGAAGCGTGCGGTTGGCGGCGCCGCCGACGTCGACCATAACGACCGAGTTCATGAAAAAGCCGGTGTTCAGCATCTTCATCAGCGCCTTCTCCTCGACGTGGATCGCGAGGGGCTCCTGACGGTCGCCGTAGATGACGGCGGGGACGCGGCCTGTCCGACGCATGGCGCGGGAGGCTCCCTTGCCCGCCCGCTCGCGCGTCTCGGCCGACAGCGTAAGCTGTTCGCTCATATGCATGTCTCCAAAAACTTGGGTTCAAAAATATCCGCCGCGCACGCCTCCAGGGATGACCATGTGCGGGGAAGCGGCGCCTATAGGCGAGGGCAAGGGGGATGGCAAGAAATGTTGCTCCCCTCCCGCTCGCGGGAGGGGCCGGGGGAGGGAGTGTGGCTGGTACAGCCCCTCCCCTTGATCCCCTCCCGCAAGCGGGAGGGGAGGTAATTACTGCACCCGCTTCGCCTCTATTCCCTTCGCCTTCAGCATCGCCTGCACCGAATCCTGCCCCGCCAGATGCCCCGCCCCGACGGCGACCATGACTATGCCCGGCTCGTCCAGCCGCTTGTCGAGCCATTCCGCCCATTCGCGGTTGCGGTTCACCATCAGCACTTGCCTCAGCTCCGGCGAGAGCGCCGTCTCGCTGTCGAAGGTGCGGGCGATCGCCTCGGTGTCGCCCGCCGCCCAGGCCTTGATCATCGCCTCGAGCTGCCGCCGCGCCTCCGCCGGATCGTCGATCGAGCCGGCCAGGAAGGCGCGCTGCGATTCCTCGGACAGGCTGTCGAAGAAGCCGAACTGCTGCTCCACCGTCTCCAGCCCGCTGATCGGCTTGCCGGTCTCCCGGAAATCCGCCGACAGCCCCTGCTCGACGCCGGCTTCCGCCTTGAATCCCATGCCGCGGAAGCTGCTGGCGAAAAGGCTCATCGCCGCCGCCCACGTCTCCATCCGGTCGAGCGACCGCGTCGGGATGCCGGCGCTGTCGATCAGCTTCTGGAGCGCCGGCCTCTTCTCCTCCGGCACGCGCTCCAGCAGCGGCGGCAGGCCCGGCGACAGGCCCATCTCCATCATCTTGCGGCCGGTGCGCGAAAGGTCAGTGCCGAGCTGCGTCTCCAGCACCAGCGCGTCCGATGCGGCGACCGCCTTCTCGATCGCCGGGGTGCGCCATTCCAGCCCCTTGGGGAGCAGGTGGATGGTGCCGAACAGGTAGATCGTCGTGTCCGCGTCGGCGAGCTTCCACATTGCCGGCTTGGCCGCTTCGACGGCCTCCGCCGTCTCGGCCGGCGGCTGCGGCGTGGCGCAGGCGGCAAGGGGCAGTAGGGCGAGTGAAGCGAGCCACCGCGCCGACCGTTTGCCGATTTTGGACCACCATCGCGACATCATCTTCTCCCGCTCATTCGCTCTATATCATAGCGGGCCCCAATGAACCTCGCCTTGCTTGACCGCCTCTGCCCCATGCGCCAAAGCGACGGCGGATTGTTGCAGTTGCGAAGGCCGCTCATTTGGGCACGAAAGCGTTAAGTTTCCAGAAGCTGATCCTGACCCTCCACGATTATTGGAGCGATCGGGGCTGCCTCATCCTGCAGCCCTACGACGTCGAGATGGGCGCCGGCACCTTCCATCCCGCCACCACCTTGCGCGCGCTCGGCCCCGATCCCTGGAAGGCCGCCTACGTCCAGCCGAGCCGCCGCCCCACCGACGGTCGCTATGGCGAGAACCCCAACCGTCTCCAGCATTATTACCAATATCAGGTAATCCTGAAGCCCAGCCCGGCCGACATCCAGCAGCTCTATCTCGGCAGTCTCGCCGCCATCGGCATCGATTTCCTGAAGCACGACATCCGCTTTGTCGAGGACGATTGGGAAAGCCCGACGCTCGGCGCCTGGGGGCTCGGCTGGGAAGTCTGGTGCGACGGCATGGAAGTGACCCAGTTCACCTATTTCCAGCAGGTCGGCGGCTACGACTGCAAGCCCGTGGCGGGCGAGCTCACCTACGGCCTCGAACGCCTCGCCATGTACATCCAGGGTGTCGACAGCGTCTACGACCTCGCTTTCAACGATGAGGGTGTCACCTACGGCGACGTGTTCAAGCAGAACGAAGTTCAATTTAGCGAGTACAATTTCGAGGTCGCGAACACGGACACCCTGTTCCGCTGGTTCAAGGACGCCGCCGAAGAATGCCGCGCCTGCGTCGACGCGAAGCTCCCGCTCCCAGCGTACGACCAGGCTATCAAGGCCAGCCACCTCTTCAACACGCTCCAGGCAAGGGGCGTCATCTCCGTCGCCGAGCGCCAGGCCTATATCGGCCGCGTCCGCGACCTGACAAAGAGCGTCGCCACCGCCTGGATGGAAAAGAACGGATGGGCGGCGTGATGGCGAGTATCTTTGCCCCTCTCCCTTCGTGGGAGGGTGAGGGCCTGTCGCCCCTACCCCTTACCCTCACCCTCCCATTGCTGGCGCAATGGGCCCCTCCCTCTCCCGAAATGGGAGAGGGGCTGTGAGCGATTTCCTCCTCGAACTCCTCTCGGAAGAAATCCCCGCTCGCATGCAGGCGAAGGCGAGCGCCGATCTCGCCC
>NZ_DATCYB010000091.1:0-2825 GCF_036570505.1 Allosphingosinicella sp.
CGCCCAGCCGCTCGGCCAGTTCGCCGAGGTCGCCGATCTGGCCGCTGCCCTCGAAGCGGATCGCCCCGGCCGGGGCCCGCCGCATGAGCGTGGATAGCCGCGCCATCTCCTCCGGCGTCGCATCCCTGAAGGTGGCCGTCCCGGTATCCGCGGCAGCCCAGGCGGCGCGGCCCTTTGCGGCGCTTTCGGGCGTTTCCCAGACGATGAAATGGCCCTGGCTCAGCAGCAGTTCGGGCGCGGCCGCCACGTCGAGCAGGCGCGCCCAGGCCGGCATCGCGTCGGCGAGAAGCCTCCGCAGTGCCGCCTTGGCGGCGGCGAACCGAGCGGGCCTCGCCGCTCGGAGCAGGCGGAGCGAGAAGGGAAGCCAGGCACCGATGTCCCTCATCGGGAGGGACAGGGCGCCGCCCCGCCAGAATAGCCGTCGCCATATGCTCCTCACCGTCGCCGGAGAGGCAAGCGGCTCCACCTGCTCCACGGCGATATGGCCGGCATTGCCCCAGGAGGCGCCGCGCCTCTCCGGCTGTGGATCAACGAGCGTGGTGCTGATACCGCTTAGTTGGAGACGGATGGCGCAGCAAAGCCCTACCACTCCGCCGCCGATGACGACGGTCGTTTTCGGCTCTCCGGTTTTTTCGCTTGGCATCGCTTGATCATATACCGTATACGAAATTGACATGCAACGGAGGACCCAGTGAGTTCGTCAAGACCGATGTGGCAGGGCGTCTACCCCGCCGCCACTACTCAGTTCGCCGCCGATTCGTCGGTCGACCTCGACGCGACCCAGCGCGTCCAGACCGCCCTTGTGGACGATGGCGTGGACGGGCTGGTGCTGCTCGGCACGGTCGGCGAGAACAACTCGCTGCTGCCCGAGGAGAAGCGGGCGGTGCTTCGCGGCGCGGTCGAGGTCCTCGGCGGGCGCGTGCCGCTCATCACCGGCGTGTCGGAGCTCGGCACCGACCGGGCCATCCAATATGCGAAGGACGCCGAAGCCATCGGCATGGACGCGCTGATGGTGCTTCCGGCGATGGTCTATGTCCCGACATCGGAGGAGCTGTTCGCTCATCTGAAAGCAGTCGCCGAGGCGACCTCGCTCCCCGTCATGCTCTATAACAACCCGCCGGCCTATCGGGTGACGATCGGCTTCGACACGCTGGAGAAGCTGGCGGCTATCCCCAATGTCGTGGCGATTAAGGAAAGCGCGCCCGATCCGCGGCGCATCACCGATGTCATCAACCGCTTTGGCGACCGCTACACGATCATGGCGGGCCTGGATGACGTTGCCCTCGAGGCGATGCTGCTCGGCGCCAGCGGCTGGGTGTCCGGCCTCACCAGCGCCTTCCCGCAGGAGTCGGTGGCGCTGATCGCCGCCGTCGAGCGCGGCGACTGGGACGAGGCGCGGCGCATCTACCGTTGGTTCATGCCGCTTCTCCACCTCGATTCCGACCCCGACCTCGTCCAGTCGATCAAGCTCGCCGAGCAGATCATGGGTCGGGGTTCCGAACGGGTGAGGATGCCGCGCCTTCCCCTGAGCGGAGAGCGCCGCGCCGAGGTGACGGCAATGGTCGAGAAATGCGCGGCGACGCGGCCGACGCTGGCCAAGGCGGCGGCATAATGCAGCACATCGAACGAGCTGGGAGTGTGGTCCAAACGTGAGGCACACGTTCTTCTGCATAGACGGCCATACCGCCGGCAACCCCGTCCGCCTGGTGGCGGGCGGGGCGCCGCTGCTGAAGGGCGGCTCGATGGCCGAGCGGCGGCGCGACTTTCTCACCCGCTTCGACTGGATCCGCACCGGCCTCTGCTTCGAGCCGCGCGGGCACGACATGATGTCGGGCGGCTTCCTCTATCCGCCGACCCGCGACGACGCCGACTGCGGCATCCTGTTCATCGAGACCAGCGGCTGCCTCCCCATGTGCGGCCACGGCACCATCGGCATCGTGACGTTCGGCCTGGAGCACGGCCTCATTACGCCTCGCGAGCCGGGCAAGCTGTGCATCGAAGTCCCGGCGGGCGTCATCGACATTGACTATAAGGCGGAGGGCGACCGGGTCAGGTCCGTCCGCGTCAGGAACGTGCCTTCCTACCTCGCCCGGCGCGGCATCGAGATCGAGGTTCCCGGCTTCGGACCGCTGACGCTCGACGTCGCCTATGGCGGCAACTTTTATGCGATCATCGAGCCGCAGGGCCCTTACAAAGGCCTCGACGCCCTGGGCGCGGCTCGCATCGTCGAGCTGAGCCGCGCCATCCGGGAGATGGTTCAGGCCGTTTACGAGCCGGTACATCCGCTCGAGCCCGGCATCCGCGGCGTCAGTCATGTCCTCTGGGCCGACCAGCCCAAAGGCGAAGGTGCCGACGGGCGCAACGCCGTCTTCTACGGCGAACGGGCGATCGATCGCAGCCCCTGCGGCACCGGCACCTCCGCCCGCCTTGCCCATCTTCACGCGACCGACCGGCTCAGTGTCGGTGACAGCTTCGTCCATGAAAGCTATATCGGCAGCCGCTTCATCGGCCGGATCGAGGACGAGATCCTGATCGGCGACCAGCCCGCGATCATACCGTCGATCGAAGGCTCCGCCATCGCCACCGGCCTCAACACCATCTGGATCGACCAGGAAGACCCCTTCCGGGAAGGATTCTCCGTCGTTTGAGGACTAGCATGACCGAAACCATCAGCCTTTCCCACCACATCGCCGGCCGCTCCGTCACCGGTGCCGCCGCCTTCGAGCAGCGCAACCCCGCCCGGCCGGACAACCTCCGCGTCGAAGGTCCGGAGGCGGCACCGAACCTCGCCATGGAGGCGGCGGAGGCGGGGCGCATCGCCGTCG
>NZ_DATCYB010000092.1:0-22582 GCF_036570505.1 Allosphingosinicella sp.
ACCGCACGGGCAAAGCCGAGCTCACGAAGATCAAGCGCATCGACGAAAGCGTCGACCACCCTGACCGGGTTGTGCTCGTCGACGAAATCCTCGAGCCGGTCAGGAAAGAGCGTCGCCTGACCACGATCTACACCTTCAACATAGCCGGCCATCAGCCACCTCCAGCCCAATGCCAAAGACTACCAGATCAATGACTTTTCACACAGCCTCGGCCGAAAGGAGTCGGTCCAAATTGGAGTGACAGACCGGAAGAGCAGCCGGTTTCTCACGTTACACATAAGCAGCGAGCGTCGTTCGATTGGCTGCGGCGCCGTTTGTCGGAATCTGCGTGAAACGGGGTCCGACCGGGCGGCTGTAGCGCCATCCGGCCCGGCTCGCCCTGTCGGCGAAGTCGCCCTGGCCTCAACGCGCAGCGAGCGTCGTTTCGAAGAATGTCACAACGGACCGATTGAAGTCCTTGTGAAAGGCGACGCGGTCGAACTCGGGGGCGTCCTTGCAGAATTGCGGCGGGCCAAGGAGACCGCACGGCATCAGGAACGAATAATGGGTCGCGCCCGCCACATTGTGGAAGCTAGGCGGGTTTGGCAGCAGTCGCCTCACGGTTCCGGCGTTCGTCGCATAAGGCACGATCTGATCGTCGGCACCGGCCCAGAGTTGAACCGGCGCCTCCACGGCCGACAGGCCCTCGGGCTCGAAGGTGAAGCCCAGTCCCGGGGCGGCCAGCACCGCGGCGGCGATCCGGCGATCGTGCGTCCAACCCGGAGGACCCGGATTGCGAAGGGGGGGTCCCGCCCTCCGCAGCTTGCAGACGAACTCGGGACGCTCGGCGCAGTGTTTCGAGACCCGGCCGAGATCGGGAACGCCGCCCATGACGATCAACGCCGTTGTCGCCCCGGCGGAAAGGCCGAACACGCCCACCCGCTCGCCGTCCAGCCGAGCATGATTCGTCCAGGAGTCGGTCATGAAGTCGGTGACACGGCTGATGTGACGAGAGCGGTCGACCAGCCAATCGGAGGTGCCGACCGCGCTGTCGTCGCGGAAATTATCACCCGTATGTGTAGGCGCGGCCACCACGAAACCGGCCTCGGCCAGGGCCAGGGCCGTATCGACGTGGCTCATGCCTCCACCGCCCGTGCCGTGCGAGATCACCACCAGCGGTAAGGCCGTTCCCCTTACGGGTCCTTGGGAGGCGACCCGCAGGGCTGTCGAACCGAGAAGGACGAAGCCCGGCTTGGCGTCGGTAGGATACCAGACGTCGACCGCTATCGGTGTGTGGCCGGGGTCGGGGACCGCGACCTGCTGGAAGGCGACGGGTTTCGAAGGTCGAAGCGCGGTAGCGAAGAGGTAGGCCGCGAGAGCTGCAACGACCAATATGATAACGCCGGCAACTGCCCCGATGATTTTCAGCGTCAGCTTCATGGAATAGACCCCCCGGCCCGAGCAAGCCGCGACAATAACAGAGCGGAGGCGGCGCCAGAATATGTTTTTTTCCCGTTCATTGACCGACTTCGTTCTGGACTTCAGCCGGCGATCGGGCGTCGACCGCCCAGCAGGCGGCGATGAAGCGAACCTCGGCTCCTTGCACGAAGGGATCGAAGGCGGCCCGGACCGTTTTGATGACCTGCGCGCGCGTCCGCTCGTCCGCCTCGTCAAGGACCCGGCCGAGCGGGCCAAACCGGGTGAAGTAATCGACCAGCTCGCCTTCCCGCAGGGTGCAGGCGATGTCGATCGGCCGGATTTCGATCGCCGCCCATCCGCTTTCCTCAAGGATTCGGTGGATGCGGTGTCGATCCGCGAACGCGAATTGTCCGGGCGCGCCCGGATGACGGGCAGGGATGTTCGGAAGGAACGGTGCGGCCGCGCGCTCGGCCGTCGTCATGAACGGGTTTTCGGCGGCGCCGCGCCAGGCGAAGAACCGCAGCTCGGCGCCATCCCTGGCGGCATGCCTGAGGTTTCCAAAGGCCGCGACAGGATCGTCGAAGAACATGACGCCGAAGCGCGAGATGATCGTGTCGAAGCTTGCGGGTTCGAAGGGGTGGACCTGGGCGTCGGCGCGGATGAACTCGGCGCGCGCGCCTTCCCGTTCGGCGCGCGACCGGGCGGTGGCGATCATCGGACCCGAAATGTCGACCCCGACGCAGCTACCCCGCCGGCCAAGCCGCCGCGCAACGGCGAGCGTCACGCCGCCCGTGCCGCAGCCGACGTCGAGCACATGATCTCCGCGGCCGGCGAGGACCGCGTCCGCGAGCAGCGCCTCAATCGGCCTGAACAGGCGGTCGATCAGCCCCTGCGCCTCCACCCAGGCGTGCCCGCCCTGGCCGTTCCAAAGCAATTCCTGGTCGTTGTGGGCCTGGTTCGCGGTGTCCAAAATCGTCTCCTTTGTCTTGCCTTCGAGAATCGGAAGTCGCATTGTGCCACTTCAAGCCAACTTGAGGTCAAGAGGGTGCGGGATCTGGATATTGCGGAGGTGGCTCAGCGCTCCGGCGTGCCTGCGTCGGCGCTCAGATACTATGAGGAGAAGGGGCTGATCGCCTCGATCGGCAGGCGCGGCCTGCGCCGGCTGTTCGATCCCGGGGTGCTGGAACAGTTGGCGCTGATCGGGGTGGGGCGCGCCGCTGGCTTCTCGCTCGACGAGATCGGCGGCATGTTCGCGGCCGACGGGCGAGCGAGCATCGACCGGCGGATGCTCGCGGCCAAGGCGGATGAGCTGGACATGACGGTACGTAGATTGAGCGCCATGCGCGATGGGCTGCGACACGCCGCGGTCTGCCCCGCACCGAGCCACATGGAATGCCCGAAATTCCGCCGGATACTGAGAAAAGCGGCCTCGGGAGGGCCGCCACAACGGCGCGGGATCAAGCGAAAGCCAGCAATCGGGTACGCGTAGGCATGTTGCCGAGCCGTGCGTTCGGGTGTTCGAGCGCTGCGGAAATGTGGCCCTTCGACAAGGCTCAGGACGGGCTTGCGCGGCGGCCAAGGCGCCGCTACATGCCGCCCCGAGTGGGCGTGTAGCTCAGTGGTAGAGCACTGTGTTGACATCGCAGGGGTCGCAAGTTCAATCCTTGCCACGCCCACCATTTTTTCCCCCTTTGAAACCCGAATGATCGTTCGCCCTGAAGAGGAAGCCGACGAGCCCGCCATCCGGGCCCTGCTCAAGGCGGCCTTTCCCGGGCCGGACGAGGCGCGGCTGGTCGACCGGCTGCGGGCGGACGGTAGTGCGGAATTGTCGCTGGTCGCGGTCGATGGCGATACGATCGTCGGCCACATCCTGTTCTCGCCGATGACAGCCCCGTTCCGCGCCTTGGGCCTGGCGCCGGTGGCGGTCTTGCCGGGCCGGCAGGGGGAGAGCATCGGCAGCGCCCTCATTCGCGACGGTCTCGCGCGGGCGACGGCGGCCGGATGGGAGGGTGTGTTCGTGCTGGGCGAGCCGGAATATTATCGGCGCTTCGGTTTCGATCCCGCCATGGCGAAGGAGTTCTCGTCGCCCTATGCCGGGCCTTATCTGATGGCGCTGTCGCTCGACGGAAAGGCGTTGCCTGTTACGTCGGGACCGATCGACTATGCGCCCGCCTTCGCCGATCTGGAATGAAGGGACTGGTGCCGAGTGTCCGACTCGAACGGACGACCTACCGCTTACAAGGCGGTTGCTCTACCAACTGAGCTAACTCGGCCCATGCCCCACATGCTTCACAATACGCCGAAGGTCCAGCCCTCGGTGTGGGCTATATGGGGGGTGAGGCCGGAAGGGTTCCAGTAGCGGGGGTCGCCGGCGATACGGCGGAGGCCGGCGGCGGCGATGAGCACGTCGGTTTCATGGTCGTTGGGTTCGCGCGCGAGCTGCGCGGGCCGGCTGCCGAGAGCGGCCAATGCCTGATTGAGGGTGTCGAGGCTGCGGACCTTGCGGCCGCAAAGGCCGGCGAGGCGGATGAAGACGCGGGTGTAGATTTCGACGACGAGGCTGCCGGAGGCGGGGAGGCGGTCCATCGGCCAAACGGGCACTCGTCCCTGAAGGCGGTGGAGGAGGCGCATGCCGGCGAAGCTGGCCTTCGCCACCTGCGCGGCACCGATCGCGTCGTAGAGGGTCGAGGCCTTGCCGCCACCGCCGGCATTGAAAGCATGCTCGCAGACGCGGTGATGGAGGAAGTCTGCCTTTATCCCGTCCGCCGCGCCGAAATAGAAATGGCGGCGGTGGTGCTGTTCGAGGAAGCTCGCGGCGCCTAGATCCTCATCTCCGCAGAGGGCGTCGACATAGGCCCACAAGGCTCTGGCGTCCTCGGGTGCCGCCTCGCCGGGGAGATAGGCGCCGCGCTCCACGATCGGCGGGGCGTAGCTGAAGTCGAAGCCGTAGAGCGTGGGAGTCTCGCTCGCGGTTTCGAGCAGCCATTCGAGAACTTCCGTGCGGGACCAGGGCCTATGCCGTTCGACCAATCGGGGCGTGGCGTCTCCGCTGTCGCAGATGGCGACCGCGATGCCCTTGTGCCGCCGCCCCTTGGCGCCGGACCAGTCGATGGCGGCGAAGCGTTGAAAGCGGTTCATGAGATAGGGCGCGTCCACGAGGGACGCGCCCTATCCAGTTTTCCAGCGTCAGACCAGCGGCGGTTGGTCGTCGCTCAGCGGCTTGGGGTTGCGCGGGCGGGACGGCGCCTTGGGTACCTGATTGCCCGCCGTCCATTGCTCCAGCAACTTGTGCGCGGTGGGGCGACCGCCGAGGCCGAAGGCGAGGGCGCAGGCGACCGCGGCCGAACCGATGATCGAGGCGAAGGCGATGATCACGATCTCGTTGGCGAGGCCCATGAAGCGAAGACCCATGGCGACGGCGAGCGCGATGATCGACCATTTGAGAATCGCCGGCAACCAGCCTTCCGTCCCGGCGCCGCCCACCAGCCGCGAGACGATGCGGGCGATGATCACGCCGGCGAGGATCATGCCGGTGCCGAAGAGGATCTTAGTGCCGAGCTCCAGTGTCTGGGCGAGCATGATCGCGATGATCTGCGAGTTGAGGAGCTCCGCCGCCTTGATCGCGAAGAAGATGAGGATCGCGATCATGACGATGGTGCCGACCGTGCGCGACGGCGTGGTGTTTTCGGACCTGAAGCCGAGTGCGTTCACGGAGCGGTCGAAGCCCATGGACGGGAGAATCTGCTCGATCGCCTGTTTGGCGAGCTTGCCGAGGAAATAGCCGATCGCGAGCAGGATAGCCGCGCCGACGACGTTGGGGATGGCGTCGAGGATAGTGCGCAGCATCTGGGTCGCCGGGCCCGAGATGGAGGAAATCTGGAGTGCCTCAAGCGCCGCGATCGTGAACGGTATGATGACGAGGAAGAAGGCGATGAGGCCGATCGACCGGCTGATCGACGGCTTGGCGGCGACGGTGGGCGGCGTCGGGGGCGTCGTCTCGGCGGGTGCCGGAGGAGCGGTGCCGGCGCCTTCGACAAGCCCCGTCCGTCGCAGCCATCCGTCGGCGTTGGCGGCAAGGAGCGAACCCTCGACCACCCGCTGCACGATCCGGGCGATGACCAGGCCCAGGAAGAAGAGCAGCCCGGCGGCGATCACGTTGGGAATGAAGGCGAAGGTGTTGGTGGTGAGCTCGCGCACCGGCTCGAGCACCTGGCTGAGGCCGAGCGGCTGGAGGGCGAGGAGGATGCCGACCAGCAGGATCAGCCAGAAGGCTATGTCGCCGATAAGGCTGCCGACGGTCTTGCCCGGCTGCGCCTCCCGATGGCGCTTCAGGGCGGGGATCTTGTCCACCACCTTGGCGATCGCCCATTTGGCGGCGCGCGCCAGAATCCAGGCGATGAGGAGGATGGCGACGGCGCCGATGATGCGCGGCAGCCATTGGACGGCCTGATCCTGCCAGTAGGAGCCTTCGGGATAAGTCTGGTACATCGTCATTCCCCCTTGAATGATGTCGACGACACATCTTGTGCCGCTACCGAAAGAAATGCCTCAGCCCGGGGCTGGTTCCTCTCGTCCGTCACTCAAGCGCCGCGAGCGTGTCTCGCGTGAAGGCATCCAGGTCGAAACCGGTCCCCGGTCCGTCGTAGCCGCGGCGGACGATCACGATATCGCGCGAAGGCACGATCACCAGATACTGGCCCCGATTGCCGCGGCCGATATAGGCGTCCTGGGGAAGGCCGCTGTCCCTGGGGAAAGTCCAGAAGCCCGCGCCATAGCCATAGCCTCCCGCGGGCGGCTGGGCGGCCGCGTGCCGCGAGACATAGGCGCCCCAGCCGGCCGGCAGGATGCGCTCCTGGTTCCAGACGCCGTCGTTCAAATAGATGAGGCCGAGCCGGGCGAGATCGCGGGCGGTGGTCCAGACCTGGCTCGACAAGATGAAATTCCCCCTCCAGTCGGTCTCCGGGACGGTACGGGTCATGCCGATCTTCCAGAGCAGGTCGGTGAAGGGAAAAGCCAGCTTCTCCTCGCCTTCCAGCACCGCCCTCAGGCCGCGAATGGCGAGCAAAGTGTCGTTGTTGGCGTAGCGCCAGCGCGTGCCCGGGGCCGCCTCGATCGGCCAGGCGACGGCCTGCTCGGTCACCGCCGTTCCACCGAAATAAAGGGCGTCGGTCCGGTTGCCGGCATGATCGCTGTGAAGGCCGCTCGCCATACGGAGCAACTGGTCGGTCGTGATCGCGGCGCGGGGATCTCCGGGCGTCCGCCATTCGGGGATGGGGGCGGGCGCATCGATGTCGATGAGGCCTTGCTGGACGGCGGCGCCGATCAGTGTGGCGGAGATGCTTTTCGCGACCGACCAGGTGCGCTGCGACGTGTGCATGTCGAAGTCGCCCCGATAGCGTTCGGCGACGATCTTGCCGTCCTGGAGGATCAGCACGGCCGTGGTTTCGCTGCCCTGGCCGTAGGTGCGGCGGTCGAAAGCGGCTTCAATGGCTTTGCCGAGGGCCTTTGCGTCGCCATCGGGCCGTGCCGTCGCATTGCGATCGCCATTGGGCCAGGGAAGGCGGTCCGATCGATCGATCGCCGGGTTGACCGACAGGCGCGGCAGCAGCGAGGTGCTGGCCGGATCGGCGCCGATCGAAAGCTGCGCGCATCCGAGATGTGGCCGCCAGGCGGCGACGCGCGGCGGCAGCGTCTCGTCGAAGGCGACGCTCACCGTCTTTGCTTCTCGGTCGATGTCTGCCTTCAACTCCGGGATGAGCGGCTCCAGGCTTGTATAGGTGCGCTGGAGATCGTCGCGTTCGACCTGCTCCACGGTCTGGCCGGCATTGAACAGGTCGCTGCACAGGAAGGCGGCTTTGTAGCCGGCCGCGAGGGCCCGGGTGTAGGGGTCGCTGTCCCGGGCGGCGGCAGGAGCGGCCAGCAGCAGTGCCCCGGCGAAAGCCGTGGTCCAGAAATAGCGCCCGACTGGACCCCGGCTTTCGCCGGGGAACGTCTCACTTACGAAGCTCCGCGCGCCGCTCCTCCCACCAGGCGAGGCGTTCGGCGATGCGCTTCTCGAAGCCGCGGTCGACGGGGGTGTAGAAGGTCTCAGGCTCCATTTCCTCGGGCCAGTAATTGTCGCCGGAAAAACCCTCCGGAGCGTCGTGATCATATTGGTACCCCCTGCCGTAGCCGACCTGTTTCATGAGTTTGGTCGGCGCGTTCAAAATGTTCTTGGGCGGCATCAGCGAGCCCGTGTCCTTCGCCGAGCGCCACGCCGATTTCTGCGCCATGTAAGTCGCGTTCGATTTGGGGGCGGTCGCGAGATAGAGACAGGCCTGGACGATGGCGAGCTCGCCCTCGGGCGATCCGAGGAAGTCATAGGCGTCCTTGGCGGCGAGGCACTGGACCAAAGCCTGTGGATCGGCGAGGCCGATATCCTCCGACGCGGCGCGGGTGAGGCGGCGGAGGAGATAGAGCGGCTCCTCGCCCGCAACGAGCATCCTTGCGAGATAGTAGAGCGCGGCCTGCGGGTCCGAGCCGCGGATCGCCTTATGGAGCGCTGAGATGAGGTTGTAATGCCCCTCCCGGTCCTTGTCGTAGACCGCCACCCGGCGGTGCAGGAGGGCGGAGAGGGCGGCAGGGTCGAGGGGCTCCTCTATCTCGATCGAGAACAGCGTCTCCGTCTGATTGAGCAGGAAGCGGCCGTCGCCATCGGCGGTAGCGACCAGCGCGTCGCGCGCCTCCGGCGTGAGGGGGAGGGGCCGGTCCATCAACGCTTCGGCGCGATCGAGAAGCTGGCCGAGAGCCTTCGCGTCGAGCCTGTTGAGGATCAGTACCTGCGCGCGGGATAGGAGCGCGGCGTTGAGCTCGAAGGAGGGGTTCTCGGTCGTCGCTCCTACGAGGACCACCGTCCCGTCCTCGACATAAGGCAGGAAGCCATCCTGTTGGGCGCGATTGAAACGGTGGATTTCGTCCACGAACAGCAGGGTCTGCTTGTCGATGCGAGCATGCTCCCTGGCCTCGGCGAAGACTTTCTTGAGATCGGCTACACCTGAGAACACCGCCGAGATCGCGACGAAGCGCATACCGACCGCATCGGCGAGCAGCCGCGCAATGGTCGTCTTGCCGGTGCCGGGCGGTCCCCAGAGGATCATTGAGGCGAGCTTTCCCGCCGCCACCATTCGACCGATGGCACCGTCCGGGCCGGTCAGATGATCCTGGCCCACCACCTCACCCAGCGAACGCGGCCGCAGCCGGTCGGCCAATGGAGCACTGGCCGACACCCCAGGCTGGGCGGGTTGTTCCGGTTCGCTGGCAAAAAGATCGGCCATATCATTCCTCTAACGCCGTTTTCGACGAGGTGAAAACGTCCTCAGATCGAAGGTTGACGAAAGACATGTCTAAGATATATCTTAGCTATGTTTTATTGATAGGAGTCGTACGATGGGAATGCGTTTCAACTGGAGCGATTGCGGACCTCGCGGTGGAAAAGGATTTCCCGAGGCGTTGATCGGCCTCGCCGCCGCCAGCCGCGGATGGGGCGGACCCCGGGGGCCTGAGGGGTGGAGCTTCGAATGGGGCGGCGGACGCGGAGGCCGAGGCGGGCATGGGCGCCGGCACGGCCGCGCCCGGCGCATGTTCGAATCCGGCGAATTGAGGCTGGTGCTGTTGAAGCTGATCGCCGACCAGCCGCGGCACGGCTACGACCTCATCCGCGCGGTCGAGGAGATGACGGGCGGCGAATATGCGCCGAGCCCGGGCGTGGTCTATCCGACGCTCACCATGCTGCTCGACATGGGCCTGATCGAGGAAGCGGAGGCGGAAGGGGCGCGCAAGGCCTTTTCGATCACGCCGGACGGCGAAGCGGAACTGGCGGAGAAGGCCGAGGAAGTGGAGGCGCTGCTGGAGCGGCTCGCCGACCTCAAGCCCGATCGGGAGCACCAGGGTAGGCAGCCGATCAAGCGAGCGGTCGGCAACCTTTTGTCCGCGCTATGGCATCGCGTCTCCGACGAAGAGATGAACGAGGAGACGCTGCACGAGATCGCGGCGATCCTCGACGAGGCGGCGCAGAAGATCGAACGGCTGAAATAAGGGTCAGGGCACCGGGCTGCGCGGCTGGCGTGCGCCGGCCGCGCGCTGGCGGATGACGCGAATATAGGCGTCGACCAGGGCCTGGTTGACCTCGTCCCAGCCATAATGTCCGCTGACTTCCGCGCCGGCCCGTCCGGCCGCGAGCCGGGCCTCCTCGTCCGTGCAATAGCGGGCGAGTGCGTCGGCGAAGGCGTCGATCGCGCCCGGCCGGATCAATCGTCCGGTGACGCCCTCGGTGACGAGGCTTTCACTGCCCGTCGCGATGGCGGCGACGACCGGCAGTCCGGTCGCCATAGCTTCCAGGGTCACATTGCCGAAGGTCTCCGTAACCGACGGGTTGAACAACATGTCCATCGAAGCGACGGCGCGGCCGAGGTCCGGACCCTTCTGGAAGCCGACGAAGACCGCCTGGGGCAGCCTTTGTTCGAACCAGTCGCGGGCAGGGCCTTCGCCGACGACCAGTACCTTGTGCCTTACCTGGCGCTTTTCGAGGTGCTCGATCGTATCGGAAAAGACGTCGAGACCCTTTTCCATCACCAGCCGGCCAACGAAGCCGATCGCCGGCACGTCGTCGTCGATGCTGAGGCTCCGCCGCCAGGCGAGATCGCGCTGGCCGGGATTGAATATCTCTCGATCGATGCCGCGGGTCCAGATGCCGACGTCGTAGTTCATCCGCTGCTCGCGGAGCAACTGGGCCATCGAATCGGAGGGCGCGAAGATGGCGTCGCAGCGGCGATAGAAACGCCGGAGGGCGGCCTCGACGAGCGGTTCCAGGAAGGCGAGGCCGTAATAGCGCGGATAGGTCTCGAAGCGGGTGTGGACCGATGCGACCACCGGCAGGTCCATCGTGTGCGCCAGGGTGACAGCGCGATGGCCGAGCATTTCGGGGCTCGCAATGTGGAAGATGTTCGGCCGAAAGGCGCGTATGTCCCGCTTCACCGAGGGAGGAATCATGATCGGAGCATGATATTCGGATCGGCCCGGGATCGGGATGGAGGGGATGCTGACGAGCTCGCCATTGGCCGGGAAGGCGGGCTCGTCGACGGTCGGCGAATAGATGCGGACCGCGGCGCCCTGGCCGAGGAGATATTCAACCAGACGGTTGAGCGCCTGGTTGGCTCCATCGCGGACATAGTTGTAGTTGCCGCTGAAGAGGGCAATGCGAAGGTCGGACGCGTCCATCCGCGTTCCGTTAGCGCCTCCCCGACGAAAGGCCAATGGACCGGTGGACCGGCGTGCCACGGACGCTAAGAGGGGCCATGGCCCATATGCTCACCGATCCCGCCGCTCCGGCCGCCGCCGCAATCGATTTCGACCAGTTTCTCGCCGTCGACATCCGCGTCGGTACGGTGGTGGGTGTCGACCCCTTTCCGGAAGCGCGCAAACCAAGCTGGAAGCTCCGCATCGACTTCGGTCCCGGCATCGGTATCAAGAAATCGAGCGCGCAGATCACCCAGCATTATAGCGCGGACGACCTGATCGGCCGTCAGGTCGCCGCGGTCGTCAATTTCCCACCGCGCCAGATCGGGCCGTTCATGTCCGAGGTGCTGACCGTCGGGTTCGCCGACGAGCGGGGCGCGGTGGTGCTGATCCGGCCGGACAAGGAGGTTCCGAATGGCGCACGACTCTTCTGAGCGCGTGCGGATCCAGGGCGGCTGCCACTGCAAGGCGGTTCGCTTCGAGGCGGACGTGGAGCGGGTGGCCGAGATCCTCGATTGCAACTGCTCCATCTGCTCGATGACGGGCTTCCGCCACCTGATCGTCCCGCACGGCGATTTCCGCCTTCTCCGTGGGGAAGACAGGCTGATCCGCTATCGCTTCGGCACCGGCGCGGCCGATCATCTCTTCTGCGGCGCTTGCGGCGTCAAAAGCTTCTATCAGCCCCGCTCCCATCTCGAGGCGTGGAGCGTCAATCTCAATGCGCTCGACGATCCGGCGGCGCTGAAGATTGCGGCCCGACCGTTCGATGGGCGCCATTGGGAGAGCGCGAAAGCGGCGCTGGACTGACGCCGCCGTGCGGCCAATTCCAAGAACCATCGCTCCCCTGACTCGTTGGTCTTGCGTCAGAAGGAGACGCATAATGGCATTCACTCTTCGAAGCCCCGCCTTCGCGGGCGATGACCGCATTCCGCATCGCTTCGCGCGCGACGGCGCCAACCTTTCACCGCCGCTGGAGTGGAGCGATCCGCCTGAAGGGACGCGCAGCTATGCGCTGATCGTCGAGGATCCGGACGCTCCCAGGGGTATGTTTCGGCACTGGGCAGTCTTCGACATCCCGACCGACAAGCGCCGGCTGGACGAAGGCCAAGGCGCACGCGGCACGGAGCTTCGCCAAGGCGCCAATGACTTCGGCAATCCGGGCTATGACGGGCCACAGCCGCCCGAAGGGCATGGCACGCACCACTACCATTTCCGCTTGGCCGCGCTCGATACCGACCATCTCGATGTCGCGCCGCGCGAGCGAGCAGAAGCGGTCTGGGCGGCGGCAGAGCCGCACATACTGGCCGAGAGCGAAATCGTCGGGACGTTCGAACGCTAGCCTTAGGCGAGCAGCGGCAGTCCGGCGACCGCCTGGGCGAACACGGCCAGTGTCAGCAGCGCATAGAGGGCGCCACCGCCAAGCGTGACGGTCCAGAGCGTCGGAACGGCGAAGTCGCGAGCCAGCCAGGCCATGAGCGGGAGGGCCTGCTGAGCATGGATGCCCAGAAAATGGGCGACGCGCAGATCGCCGCCTAGGCCGTTCCAGCCGAACAGCGGCAGACCCGATCCCTCCGGGCCGACGGCGTGGCCCGCCTGCGAGCTCATATAGCCGCCCAGCCCGCCGCCGAGGACGAAGGTGAGGAGGAGGCCGATGACGACGGCGGCGACGAACGGCGGCCGCAGCCCCTCTGCGGGCCGGCGGCCTATCTCCCAGGCGAGCGGCAAGGTGGTGCCGACCAGAAGCACGGCGAAGAGACCCATCAGGCCGTACATGATGGAATAGAAGGGCGTGCTGTTGTTGAAGTGGGAAGCAAGGCCCTGCGAAGCCTGCCAGCAGATCCAGGCGAGCTCGAAGGTGCCGGCGAGGACGATGAGTGCAACCACGGCCCGCATGGGACGGGAGCGCCGGCGTTCCTGGCGGACATAGCCGAAGAACCAGGCGGCGGTGAGCGAGAAGACGCCGACCGAGACGAAGAATTTCGTCGGCTTCACCCAGACATTGACGCCGTCCACCAGACGGGTGTCGAAAATTTGCGCGGCGGCCGTGACGAGCGCGAGCAGCAGGAAGGCGGCGCCATAATAGGTCAGCGTCCGTTGCCGTTCGGCAAGCAAGGCCAGGATCGAAGGCGCGGCGGGTGCGAGGGCGGCGATACTAGCCATTGGCGGTCTCCAGATTGGGGCGCGCGGGCAGCGCAAATCTAACGACAAGGAAGAGAAGCAGGCCTGCTGGCCCGACCAGGAAGGTGAGGGCGAAGCAGGGGATGATGAGGAGCACCGGCACGCCTTCAGCGATGCCGCGCCGCGCGATCCACGTGCCGACGAACAGGTCGAAGGCGAGATAGTGAAGCCAGCCGGCCGCGAGGGCGGCGTCGTTGGCGAACAGCGCCCGTACTTCGGCGATCGATCCAAAGCCGCCTCCTTTGGCCACGGCGAGGCCTTCGGCGATGAGCACGATATAGGCGACGGCGAAAAGCGAAGGGATGACGAGCCCGGTCGATCGCCAGACCGGCTTCCGCACCGTCGGCAGGAACAGCGACAGGATAAGCCCTAGCCATCCGGCCATCGCGGCCAGGCCGGCGAGGGAAAAGGCGCTTTGTGGATCGATCACTTGCAGCTCCAATCTTAACGGTGCATAGATGCCATATGAACGATGATCTAAACAGTGTCAAGACGGTGTCGCCAGGCGAGCGGAGCTATCACCATGGCGCCCTGCGGCCGGCGCTCATTCGGGCGGCGGTGGAGGTGTTGGCCGAACGAGGCCCCGACGGCTTCAGCCTGAGAGAAACGGCACGCCGCGCGGGGGTGTCGCCGGCCGCGCCGGCGCATCATTTCGGTGATGCCCGCGGGCTCCTGACCGCGATCGCGACCGAGGCCTTCCGCGATTTTGGCGATGCCCTGGCGGCCGCGGATAAGGGCGCGGATCGCGCAGCGCGCATCCGTGCCCAGGGCGTGGCCTATGTTCGCTTCGCGCTCGACGACCCCGCTCGTTTCCACCTGATGTGGCGGAAGGCTTTATTGGACACGGCCGACCCGGAGTATGCGGAGACGGCCCACCGCGCCTTTCTCCTCCTCGATGGCGTGGTTCGTGGGGAGGAAGCGGCGCTGTCGGTTTCCCCCCGAGATCTCGCACTCGCCCCCTCCATCGCCTGCTGGTCGATCGTGCACGGCTTCGCGATGCTCGCGCTCGACGGGACTTTCGGCGACGAGCCGCGTGCGGCGGAGCGGGCCGCGGACGCATTGCTGCCGCTGGTGCTCGATCACCTTGCCATCTGACCCGCTTGCGGGTCGCCCGTCACGCGGCCTAGAACATGCGAAAAATGCGGGGACGGTGCATGGCGACGGCGGTGGCGGACGATTATGTGGTGGATCCGAAGCGGGACCGGCTGGTCATCGTCGCTTCGTCGCTGGGCACCGTCTTCGAATGGTATGATTTCTTCATCTATGGCACGCTCGCGGCGATCATCGGGCGGCTGTTTTTCCCGGCGGGGAACGAAACGCTCCAGTTCCTGCTGGCGCTCGCTTCCTTCGCGGTAGGGTTCGGTTTTCGGCCGCTGGGCGCCGTGCTGTTCGGCTATCTCGGCGATCGGCTGGGGCGGAAATACACCTTCCTCATCACCATCACCCTGATGGGTCTCGCCACCGCGGGCGTGGGGCTGGTGCCGAGCTATGCCGCCATCGGGGCGGCGGCGCCGATCATCCTCATACTGCTTCGCATCTGCCAGGGACTGGCGCTGGGCGGCGAATATGGCGGCGCGGCCATCTACGTCGCCGAGCATGCGCCCCGGGACAAGCGCGGCCATTATACGGGATTCATCCAGGCGAGCGTGGCGGGCGGCTTCGTGCTGAGTCTCATCGTGGTGCTCGGATCGAAGCTGCTCGTGACCGACGCGCAGTGGGCGGAGTGGGGGTGGCGCATCCCGTTCCTCTTCTCACTGCTGCTCCTCGCCATTTCGCTGTGGATGCGGCTGAAGCTCAACGAAAGCCCCGTCTTCCAGGCGATGAAGGCCAAGGGGACGCTCGCCCGCAATCCGCTGAAGGAAAGCTTCTCCACCCGCCGCAACGTGAAGCTCATCTTCGTCGCGATGCTGGGCATTGCGGCGGGGCTGACCGTCATCTGGTACACGGCGATGTTCCAGGTGCTCTATTTCCTCCAGAACGCGCTCAAGGTGAACGACACGACCGCGCAGCTTCTCGTCGGCGCGGGCGCGGCGGCAGGGCTGTTCTGGTTCGTCTTCTTCGGCAAGCTGTCGGACAGGGTGGGGCGCAAGAAACCGATCGTGATCGGCTATGCCGCGACTCTGCTTCTGCTCTTCCCGCTGTTTCACATCATTGCCGGCGCGGCCAATCCCGGCCTCGCCGAGGCGTCGCGCCGGGCGCCGATCGTCGTCGCGGGGCCGGACTGTAGCTACAATCCCTTCGCCACCAAGGGCCAAGCCAACGAATGCGGACGGCTGCTCGACTATTTCTCGAAGAAGGGCGTCCACTATACGAAGGCCGAGGCGTCGGAGACGGGCGTCAGCATCGGTGGCGCGCTGGTCGCCGACACCAGCCCCGAGAGCCTCGATGCGGCGCTGGCGGGGGCGGGTTACAGCTTCGAGACGGTGAAGCCGGGCGCTGGGGACATCGCCATCATCCTGCTCGCCATATTGGCGCTTGGCGCGCTCTCCGGCGCAACCTATGGCCCGGTCGCGGCGCTGCTGACAGAGCTTTTCCCCAGCCGCATCCGCTACAGCTCGATGTCGATTCCCTATCATATCGGCACCGGCTATTTCGGTGGATTCCTGCCCTTCATCAGCCAGACCATCATCGCCAGGACCGGCGATCCCTTCTCCGGCCTCTGGTACACTATGGCGGTGGTCGCCATGGCGCTGGTGGTGACTGTGCTCTGGCTCCCCGAAACGGCGGGGAAGGCGTTGGACTAGGCACGAAAGGATCGTTATCGGCGCGGTCGTGATCCAGCCCCACAGCCCGCTCCGCCTCACGATCGACGGCAACGCCCTGGTGTCGAACTGGCGGTGGCTCGCGCGCATGAGCGGTAGCGCGGCCTGCGGCGCGGCTGTGAAGGCTGACGGATATGGCATTGGCGCCCGCCAGACGGTGCGGCATCTCGGCGACGCCGGCTGCCGGGACTTCTTCGTCGCCACCTGGGCCGAGGCGGAGGAGGTGCTGCCGCATGTCGGCGAGGCTTCGCTTTCGGTCCTGCACGGTCTGGCGGAGGAAGATATCGCGCACGCCGCCGCTTCGCGAGCCAGGCCGGTGCTCAACACTCCGCTGCAGGTGAAGCGCTGGCGGGAGCGCGGGAAGGGCCGGCCCTGCGACGTCATGGTAGACACCGGCATGAATCGCCTCGGCCTTTCGGCCGCCCAGGTCGCTGAAGGGCTGCTGGAGGGCCTCGATGTCGATACGCTGCACAGCCATCTCGCCTCGGCCGACGAGGATGGAGCAATGAATTCCCGCCAGCTCGAGACCTTCATGGCGGTGGCGGCGAAGGCGCCCGCCAGGCGCCTCAGCCTCGCCAACAGCGCGGGCATCTGCCTCGGGCCGGATTATGTCTTCGATCTCACCCGGCCCGGCCTTGCGCTTTATGGCGGCGTGCCCCGCCCGGAGGCGGTGGGAAATATCCAGCAGGTGATGACGGTCGAGGCGCAGATCGTGCAGAGGCGACGGATCAGCGCGGGCGACACGGTAGGCTACAACGCGACCTTCACGGCGGATCGGGAGATGGAGCTCGCCATCCTCAATGTCGGCTATGCCGACGGGTATCTCTGCCGATTTTCCAATCGCGGGCGGGCGAGACTGGGCGATGGCTTCGGCTCGGTGATAGGGCGAGTGTCGATGGACCTGACCGCCATTAGCGTGGACGACGCGCCGCAGCTTGCCGAAGGCGACTGGGTGGAGCTGGATTTCGACCTGCCGAGCGCCGCGGGGCAATCAGGTCTTTCCCAATATGAGTTGCTGACCACGCTCGGCGCCCGCTATCAGCGCGTCTGGTCATGACGGAAGCGATGAACCCGATACTGGCTTTCTTCGTAGCGGTGGGCGCCTTCGCCATTGGTCTTTTCGCCACGGTCGGACGGGTGACGATCTTCGCCTGGCGAACGATCGTTCGGGCCTTGGCGCCGCCTTATTATCCGATACGGTTGCTGGAGCAGCTACTGCTCATCGGCTGGTTTTCGTTGCCGGTGGTGGGACTCACGGCCGTCTTCACCGGTGCCGCGCTGGCGCAGCAAATCTATGTCGGCGGCTCCCGCCTCAACGCACAGTCAGCGGTGCCGGCGATCGTCGTCATCGGCATCGTGCGCGAGCTGGGTCCAGTACTGGTCGGCCTGATGGTGGCCGGCCGCGTCTCGTCGTCGATGGCGGCGGAGATCGGCACCATGCGCGTCACCGAACAGTTAGATGCGCTGGCGACCTTGCGCACGGATCCCTATCGCTTCCTCATCGCGCCGCGGCTCTTCGCCTCCGTCATCGCCCTGCCGCTGCTCGTGCTGATCGCCAACGCGATCGGCATCTTCGGTGGCTATCTGCTCGCGGTCTACAAGCTCGGCTTCAAAGCTACATCCTATCTCGAAACCTCGCGCGAGTTCCTCGAAAAGGACGATCTCGTGATGTCGCTGGTGAAGGCGGCGGTGTTCGGCTTCTTCGTCGCCCTGATGGGCTGCTATCACGGCTTCCGCTCCGAAGGCGGCGCGGCCGGCGTCGGCAAGGCGACGACGAACGCGGTGGTCTCGGCGCTGGTGCTGATACTCCTCGCCAACCTCCTCATCACCATCATGGCGTTCGGATGACCCAGCCAAAGATCGTCCTCAGCGACGTCGCCAAGAGCTTCAATGGCACGGTCGTGCTCGATGCAGTCAATCTCGAGGTGGAGAGCGGGGAATCCATCGCCGTCATCGGCCAGTCCGGCACCGGCAAATCGGTCCTCATCAAGTGCGTTCTCGGCCTCCTTCGCCCGGATTACGGCTCGATCCTCGTCGATGGCGAGGAACTGGTGGGGGCGAGCGAGGGCAAATATGCTCGCGTGCGCAAGAAGTTCGGCATGCTGTTCCAGGGCGGCGCGCTGTTCGACTCACTGCCGGTCTGGCGCAACGTCACCTTCGGCCTGACGCAAGGTCGCTTTCAGAATTCGGCCAGGATGCGGGCCATCGCGGAAGAGAATCTGGAGCGCGTCGGTCTCGGCCGCGACGTCCTCTACCTCCGCCCGTCCGAGCTTTCCGGCGGCATGCAGAAGCGCGTCGCCCTCGCCCGCGCCATCGCGCCGCGACCCGAAATCCTCTTCTTCGACGAGCCGACGACCGGCCTCGATCCGATCCGCGCGGACGTTATCAACGATCTTATCGTCAGCCTCGTCGAGGACGCCGGCATCACCGCCGTCACCATCACCCACGACATGGCGAGCGCCCGCAAGGTCGCCCATCGCGTGGCCATGCTCCACGGTGGCCGCATCATCTGGCACGGCCCGCGCGACCGCCTATACGATAGCGGCAACCCTTATGTGAACCAGTTCGTTCAGGGAAATGCCGAGGGGCCGATCCGCTAGCGCCCCCGCAGCCGGGAGAGCCTTTGGCCACCATTGCCCACCTTTCGGACGTCCATTTCGGTCGCCACGACCCCGCCGTCGTCGCTGCGCTCGAAACCTGTCTGATCGAACGTCGGCCCGAACTGGTGGTCGTGAGCGGCGATTTCACGCAGCGAGCCCGCATCGACCAATATGAGGAAGCTTGCGCTTTCGTCGACCGGCTGGAGGCAGGAGGCCTTCCTGTGCTCGGCGTTCCCGGCAATCACGACGTGCCCCTGTATGACGTCGTCCGCCGTTTCGTGCGACCCTTGAGCCGGTACCGCCGCTACATCGACGAGGAGCTTTGCCCCTGGTTCGAAAGCGAGCGATTGGCGGTGCTCGGCATCAACACGGCGCGCTCGCTGACCATCAAGGACGGGCGCATCAACCGTGACCAGATGCGGATCATCCGCGACCGATTCAACGCGGTGCCGGAGGCGAAGACCCGCATCCTCGTCACCCACCATCCGCTGTTCGCCATGCCGATTGGCGAAGAGGAAGGGCTGACCAAGCGGGTGGGACGGCACGAGGATGCGCTGCTCGCCGTCGCCGATGCCGGAGTACATATCCTGCTCGCCGGTCATTTCCACCGAAGCTATGTCCGCTCGGCGCGGGACATGGTCGAGAATGCCGGACCGGCGCTGGTCATACAGGCCGGCACCGCCACCTCCACGCGGCTTCGCGCCGATGAAGTGCAGAGCTTCAACTGGATTCACGCCCACCGCAACGACGCCATTGATCTGCAGGTGTTCGGATGGGACGGGCTCACCTTCGCCGGCGGCAGCCATGCCCGCTATAATTTTGAAGGCGACCGATGGCATGCCGCGGTCGCCGAGCCTGTGCAGGAATAAGGGCGGCCGAAGCCGCCCTTTGAGTTCGCCTATGTCGGGCACTTGGTAGGGCCTATGTCGGGCACTTAGTAGGGAACACCGTAATAGCCGTAGACCTGCTCACCATAGATGCGGTCGTAGGTCGGCTCGCTGCCGCGCTCATAAGAGGGCGCGCCTTCGAGCTTGTCCTTGTCGAGATCGACTGCGTAGCCGCCCTTTTCCGTGTCATAGGTGAGCACGTCCCAAGGCAGCGGATGGTAGCGCTCGCCCATGCCGAACAGGCCGCCGAAGCTCATCACGGCATAGCGGACGCGGCCGTCGCGCTTGCCGACCATGAAATGATGGACCGTGCCGAGCTTGTCGCCGTTGCGGTTGAAGACGGCGGTGCCGTCGACCTTCTCGGACGAAATCAGGTCATAGGTTTCGCTGCGCGACATCGTGTCGTCGTTGGTGTCGAAAGCCATTTCATCTCTCTCCCTTCATGTTGAAGTTGAAAGAAAATCAACGGCTCCCGCCCGGCATCGTTCCGGCGTGCGAGACAGCGCGGTCCCCGGTTCGGCTCAGTCGCGCTCGATGCACATTGCGATGCCCATCCCGCCGCCGATGCAGAGCGTGGCGAGGCCTTTTTTGGCGTCGCGGCGCTGCATTTCGTAAAGCAGGGTGGTGAGCACGCGGGCGCCCGAGGCGCCGATCGGGTGGCCGATAGCGATCGCGCCGCCGTTGACGTTGACGCGGTCCTGCTCCCAGCCGAGCTCCTTGCCGACCGCAAGCGCCTGAGAGGCGAAGGCCTCATTGGCTTCGATCAGGTCGAGGTCGGCTATGGTCCAGCCGGCTTTCTCGAGCGCGCGGCGGCTGGATGGGACCGGGCCTATGCCCATGATCGAGGGATCGACCCCGGCCGACGCCCAGCTCTTGATGCTGCCCAGGATGGTGGCGCCGCGTTTCTCCGCCTCTTCGCGGCTCATCAGGACGAGCGCGGCGGCGCCATCGTTGAGGCCGGACGCGTTAGCGGCGGTGACCGTGCCCTCCTTCTTGAACGCGGGACGCAGCCCGGCAAGGGCAGCCACCTCGACGCCCTCGCGGATGAACTCGTCCTGCTCGACGAGGGTGTCGCCCTTGCGGCCCTTGACCGTCACAGGTGCGATCTCGTCCCGGAAGCGGCCTTCGCGCCGCGCCTTCTCGGCCTTGTTCTGCGAGGCGGTCGCGAACGCGTCCTGGTTCTCGCGGGTGATCTGATATTGCTCGGCGAGGTTCTCGGCGGTGATGCCCATGTGATAGCCGTTGAAGACGTCGGTCAGGCCGTCCTTGATCATCGTGTCGACCAATTCGAGACTGCCCATCTTCTGGCCGCCGCGCATGTTCTGGGCGTGGGTGGAGAGGCTCATGCTTTCCTGGCCGCCGGCGACGACGATGCTGGCGTCACCGGTCTGGATCGCCTGCACGCCCAGCGCGACCGCGCGCAGCCCCGATCCGCAAACCTGGTTGACGCCCCAGGCCGGGACTTCCTTGGGAACGCCCGCTGCCATAGAGGCCTGACGGGCCGGGTTCTGGCCTTGGCCCGCGGTCAGCACTTGGCCGAGGATGACTTCGGAGACGTCTTCAGCGGCGACGCCGGCTTGCGCCAGCGCGGCTTCGATTGCGACCCGGCCGAGCTCATGCGCCGGGGTGGTCGCGAAGGAGCCGAGAAAGGAACCGACGGGGGTGCGCTTGGCGGCGGTGATGACGACTTCGGTCATGGGAGTCTCCTCAGAAATGTTGCGGCGCACCTAGCACTCGCGGGCGGAGCGGGAAAGCCACGCGGCGAGCGGCTCCCACAAGTCGCTCCGCGCGCGCCCGCCCACGACCATGCCGACATGGCCGGACGCCAGATCCAGCCGCTCCCCTCCCGTGAACGCGCTGGAATGCGGCACGATCCGGTCCGTGGTCGAGACGATGTTCAAGAGGGGGGAGGGGAACCTCTCCGGCTCCACGGCGACGCCGCCCACGCGCCATTCGCCGGCGCCCGGAAGGTCCGCGCCAAGGAAGGCCTCGAACATCTCCCGCGCCGCCGCTTCGGGGAGGGGAGGGCCGTCATTGGCCCAGTCCTCCAGGCAGACGAAGGCGCGCGCCTCCGGCGTGCCCGAATCCATGTCGGCGAACGCCTCGAACTTGGCGACCGTGCGCGCCGGATCGAGGCTCCAGAAGGCGCTTTGCAGCACTTCCATCGGCAGCAGTCCCATCGCCGCCGCGGCCGGCTCGGCATCGTGCCAGAGGCGGCTGAGGCGGACGCGGGCCTCAGCCGGGAAGCCCGAAAAGCGCCAGGGGGCGGCGATTGTCGTGACGCTCATCGCGTCGCGCAGCGCGGCGGCGGCCATCGCCATCGTGCCGCCCAGGCAATAGCCGACCAGCGCCGGCTTCTCGCCCAGCGTTTCGATGAAGGGAAGGACGACCTCCTCGACATGGCCGGCGACGGAGAAACTTCGCCTCTCCTCCACATTCCAGCCCCAGTCGATCAACAGTGGCCGTAAGCCCTGCGTCGCCAGCCATCGCAGCAGCGACTTGTCCTCGCTCAAATCCAGGATGTTGGGCGGATTGATCAGCGAGGGGACGAAGAGGACCGGCAGGCCGCTGCCGCCATAATCGCGCAGCGTCGCGCCGTGGACGGTGGCGATGGCTGGCATCGGTTCGAGCAGAGGCTGGCGGGGCGCCTCCTGATATTGGCGAAGTCCCTGAAGCGCCTTCGCCATCCGCTCCGGCTTTGCCGCGGTCTCGCTGCGCAGCAACTCCAGGAAAAGCGGCAATGGCCGGGGCTTGTGTTGCGGTGCGGCAAGCTTTGGTGCTAGTGCGGAATCCTCTCTTTTCTGGGGATCAGGCATGGCGGCTTCGGCGCCCGGTGATACGGTCATCATCAAGAAATACGCCAATCGGCGCCTCTATAACACCGAAAGCTCGTCCTACATCACGCTCGAGCATCTGGCCGAGATGGTCCGGGCCAAGCGAGAGTTCAAAGTGGTCGACGCCAGGACCGGCGAGGACATAACCCACAACGTGCTGACCCAGATCATCATGGATCAGGAATCGAGCGGCAAGACGATGCTTCCCGCCAATTTCCTCCGCCAGCTCATCGCCATGTACGGCGATTCCATGCAAGGGCTGGTGCCGCAATATCTGGAGGCCTCGATGGAGGCGTTCCAGCGCAACCAGTCCCAGTTCCGCGACGCCATGACCGGCGCCTTCGCCAATCCGTTCACGGAGATAGCCAAGCGCAACATGGAGATGTTCGCCGCGGCGACCGGGGCGAAGCCGGGGAACGCCGCTGAGCCCGAGCCCGATACCAAGGCGGAGCTAGCCGAGCTCAAGGAGCAGATGGCGGCGCTCCAGCGGAAGCTGGATAAGCTGGGGGGCTAGAGCCGGATGAGATTGTGCTGAATCGATTTGGGATTCCCAAGGCGGCTTTGTTCTGATTCAACCTGCTGGCTGGTGAGGAGGCCAGCAGGGATGGCCAGGGCTTATTCGATAGACCTGCGCGAGCGGGTGGTCGCGG
>NZ_DATCYB010000093.1:0-2996 GCF_036570505.1 Allosphingosinicella sp.
TCACGGAACCGCCGGGACGGCCCGGTAGGCCAAGGAAGAAGGAAATGCATCGATGATCCAGATGCAGTCACAATTGGAAGTCGCCGACAACAGCGGCGCGAAGCGCGTCCAGTGCATCAAGGTGCTGGGCGGGTCGAAGCGGCGCACCGCCGGCGTCGGCGACGTCATCGTCGTGTCGATCAAGGAAGCGCAGCCGCGCGGCAAGGTGAAAAAGGGCGACGTCCATCGCGCCGTCATCGTCCGCACCGCGAAAGATGTGCGCCGCGCCGACGGATCGGTGATCCGATTCGACAGCAACGCCGCCGTGCTCGTCAACAAGAACGAGGAGCCGATCGGCACCCGCATCTTTGGCCCTGTCGTGCGCGAACTGCGCGGGCGCGGCTATATGAAGATCATCAGCCTGGCGCCGGAGGTGCTTTGACCATGGGTATGGCCAAGATCAAGAAGGGCGACACGGTCGTTATCCTGTCCGGCAAGGACAAGGGCAAGACCGGCGAAGTGACGCAGAGCCTGCCGAAGGACGGCAAGGTCGTCGTCGCGGGCGTCAACATCATCACGCGCCACAAGAAGCCGAACCAGCAGGACCCGCAGGGCGGCCTCGAGCGTAAGGAAGCGCCGCTGGCCGTCAGCAAGGTCGCGGTCGCCGACCCCAAGTCGGGCAAGGCGACGCGCGTCCGCTTCGAAACCAGGGACGGCAAGAAGGTCCGCGTGGCCGTGAAGTCCGGGGAGACCATCAATGGCTGATAAATACACCCCGCGCATGCGGTCGCTTTATGACGACACGATCGTCAAGGCGATGACCGAGAAATTCGGTTACAAGAATGTGATGGAAGTGCCGAGGATCGAGAAGATCGTGCTCAACATGGGCGTGGGCGACGCGGTTCAGGACAAGAAGAAGGTCGAGATCGCGGCTTCGGAAATGGAGCTGATCGCGGGCCAGAAGCCGGTCGTCACCAAGGCGAAGAAGTCGATCGCCGGTTTCAAGCTGCGCGAAGGCATGCCGATCGGTTGCAAGGTGACCTTGCGCCGGGCGCGGATGTTCGAATTTCTCGACCGGCTGATCACCATCGCGATGCCCCGCATCCGCGACTTTCGCGGCGTGTCGGCGAAGAGCTTCGACGGTCGGGGCAACTATGCCCTCGGCCTCAAGGAACAGATCATCTTCCCCGAGATCAACTATGACCGCATCGACACGGTGCGCGGAATGGATGTGATCGTGACCACCACGGCTCGCACGGACGACGAAGCCCGCGAACTGCTCCGGCTGTTCGGCTTCCCCTTCCCGATCGAAGCCCCGGCCCAGGAAGCCGCCTGAGTCCCCTTTGCTGGGATCTCGGGCCGGACAGGAACAAGGAAAGAGAACTTAAGTCATGGCGAAACTGAGTTCGGTGAACAAGAATGAGCGTCGCAAGCGTCTGGTGAAGAAATATGCCGGTCGCTACGCGAAGCTGAAGGCCATTGCGGCCGATTCTTCACTCGACGATGGCGAGCGTTTGATCGCGCGCCTCAAGATGGCGGAAATTCCGCGCAACGGCAATCCGACCCGCATCCGCAACCGGTGCGAGCTGACCGGACGTCCGCGCGCTTATTATCGCAAATTCCGGCTGTGCCGCATTCAGCTGCGCGATCTGGCCAACAAGGGCCTGATCCCCGGCGTTGTGAAGTCGAGCTGGTAAGGAACACGCAAGATGGCAATGACCGATCCTTTGGGTGATATGCTCACCCGCATCCGCAACGGCCAGACGGCGAAGAAGGACAGCGTCCTGACGCCGGCTTCGACGCTGCGCGTCCGTGTTCTCGACGTGCTCCAGCGCGAAGGCTATATCCGCGGCTACAGCGAAGAAGCGCTGGGCGCCAAGGGCCAGCACAAGGGCATCCGCATCGAGCTGAAATATTTCGAGGGGCAGCCGGCGATCCGCCACGTGGCCCGCGTTTCGAAGCCGGGCCGCCGCGTCTATTCGGCCTCGAAAGAGCTGCCGATCGTGCGCAACGGCCTGGGCATCACCATCGTGTCGACCCCGCGCGGCGTTCTGTCGGACGCCGAGGCGCGCGAGCATAATGTCGGCGGCGAAGTGCTGGCGGAGGTGTTCTGATGTCCCGCATCGGTAAAAAGGCAGTGGAGATCCCCAGCGGCGTCACCGCCGCGATCGACGGCGGCCAGCTGTCGGTCAAGGGACCCAAGGGCACCCTGGCGATGCCGCTTTCCGACATCATCAAATATGATGTCGGCGACGGTGCGATTTCGGTGCAGCCCGCGAACGCCAGCCGCGAAGCGCGCGCGTTCTGGGGCATGCAGCGCACGCTGGTGCAGAACCTGATTACGGGCGTGACCGAGGGCTTCACCAAGGTGCTCGAAATCACCGGCGTCGGCTATCGCGCCAATGCGCAGGGCAAGACGCTGAAGCTGCAACTCGGCTATAGCCACGATGTCGACTTTGCGGTGCCCGAAGGCATCGAGATCAAGACGCCGGACAACACGACGATCGAGATCAGCGGCATGGACCGGCAGCAGGTCGGCCAGGTCGCGGCGGAAATCCGCCGCTGGCGCAAGCCCGAACCCTATAAGGGCAAGGGCATCAAATATCGCGGCGAGTACATCTTCCGCAAAGAAGGCAAGAAGAAGTAAGCCATGGCACATCTTACCCCATTCCAAAAACGTCGCCAGCGCGTTCGTACCGCGCTCCGTCAGCGCGCCGCCGGGCGTCCCCGCCTTTCGGTGCACCGTTCGGGCCGGCACATCTATGCGCAGCTTATCGATGACGCCGCCGGCCAGACGCTGGCCGCGGCTTCGACGCTCGACAAGGATGTGCGCGGCAAGGCCGGCGCCACGGCGGCGGCCGCCGCCGATGTCGGCAAGCGACTCGCCGCGGCGGCCAAGAAGGCGGGCGTGACGCAGGTCGTGTTCGACCGCGGCGGCTTCCTGTTCCACGGGCGCATCAAGGCGCTGGCCGACGCGGCTCGCGAAGGCGGATTGGAGTTCTAATCATGGCAGATGA
>NZ_DATCYB010000094.1:0-1563 GCF_036570505.1 Allosphingosinicella sp.
AAGCTCCGTGTGCTCGGTGCCGAGATGGCCGGCCACCGCCTTCGCGTGAACCGCCTCGTTGTAGCCGTCCTCGGCGAAGCCGATGGAAAAGCTCCGCACCGGGCGCGACGAGTGCGCCTGCATCAGCGCGGTGACGGTCGAGAAGTCCACCCCGCCGGACAAGAAGGCGCCAAGCGGCACATCGGCGATCATGCGCTTTTGGACCGCATCACCGAGCAGGGCCTCGAGCGCGGAGACCGCCTCGTCCTCGCTGCCGGCGAAAGGGACCGAGGTTCCTTCCGCCCGCGCCGCCGCGAGCGACCACCAAGCTTCGATTTGCGGCTCCCCGCCCTGGCGAACCGCGAGCAGGTGACCGGGGCGCAGCTTGTGGATGTCGCGATAAATGCTCTGCGGCGCCGGCACGTAATTGAAGCGCAGGAAGCTGCTGAGCGCGTCGCGGTCGATCTCGCCGGAAAAATCGGGATGGCGCTTGAGCGCTGAAAGCTCCGAGGCGAAAACAAGGGTCTTGCCGAAACGCCCCCAATAGAGCGGCTTGACGCCGAGCCGGTCGCGCACCAGGGTCAGTTCGCGCAACTCGCGATCCCACAGGGCGAAGGCGAACATTCCGATGAGGCGCTCGAGAGTTGGCCTCAGGCCGTGGCGGGCGATGGCCTCGACAAGGACTTCGGTGTCGGAGCTGCCCCGGAACGAGGTGCCGGCCTCCTCCCACTCCCGACGCAATTCAGCGGCATTGTAGACCTCGCCATTGTAGCTCAGCACATAGCGGCGGTTCGCGGAGACCATCGGCTGGTGTCCGGCTGCCGAGAGATCGATGACGGCAAGGCGGCGATGGCCAAGTCCGATGCCGGCCTCTCCATCGGCCCAGCTTCCGCCGTCATCCGGCCCCCGATGGATCAGACTGTCGGCCATGTGCCGCGCCAGCGCCTCGAGACCCGGACCCTCCCCGGCAGGCCCGAGAAAACCGGCTATGCCACACATGAACGAACCCCTGCCATCACCCTGGCATGCCCCCGGTCAGGATGTCGTAAACAGCCCCCGCGCGATGGGCATAAGTATGCCCGTCCATCACATGGGCGCGGGCCGCTTCCGTGATCTCAAGACGGCGACGCTCGTCACGGAAGGTCCCCATCACCTCGGAAATATTGGATAAATCCGACGCCAAGCGGATGTAGTGGACATCGGGGGTGAGAATGTCGTTATAGCGTCCTTCCAAAAGGATTTGACAGGTAGCGGTGCCGATGGCGTCGAAATGGCGCGAGGAAATGCACTTGCCGTGGTGCTCCGGAATCGACCGCCCAGCAAAGAATTTCTCGTGGATCTCGTCGAATGCCAGTGCCTCGGTGACGGAGGATTCATGGCGGATCGGCCCGCGGCTCAGCATCCTGCGCAGCCAGCGCCGCAATCCGAAGGGCAGCTTGTGGCCGAGTAGGCGCAGCGGGCTGTCATTGGCGATCATGAAGCCCCGTCCCGCGTGCCTTTCCGCCGTCCAAGCGCGGATCGCCGCCATGGTGGCGTCGTCGCGCTCGATGAACCAGGAGCCGGCTTCGGTGGAGACCGTGCCCC
>NZ_DATCYB010000095.1:0-3764 GCF_036570505.1 Allosphingosinicella sp.
TTCATGAGCATCAGCATGCTTGCTGCTCGCCAGAACCAGACCCGTTCGCGCTGGAGCTTTGTCGATACCAGCATGTTCATTCGAGCGGTATCGATCGTGCTGGTGGTGGCAGGGCATTTTAAGCTGCTGGATTACACAGGCGGCGCGACCAGCGCCCTGTTTCTCATTTCCGGCTTCCTGTTTGGCGGTTTTCAGCTGACCGAGGCATTCTCCACCGGCAGCAGCAAGCCGATGATGCGGCTTTTCATCAAGGTACTTGTGCCGACGGTCCTGTTTTCGTCTGCCTTATTGTTCACCAAGGTTCTGCTCGACAAACCCGCTCACATTTCGACGCTGCTGCTCTATAGCAATTTTGTATCGCCCTATATGGTCGGGAATGATTTTTATCTCTGGTACGTCGTGTCAACGGCGGAGCAAAATCCGGCCACACGGCGGCGTAAAAGTAGGCCACTTGGCGGCGCAAGCGGGGAACGTCGGGAGGGCGTAGCCCGACCAGAGTTTCCCGCTTGCGGCGTCGGCGATTTTGGTGAGGGTTTCAGCCTGCCTTTCGGGCGCGGCTTTGGGCGAGACGGTAGCTTTCGCCGTTCATCTCGAGGATGTTGACATGGTGGGTGATACGGTCGAGCAGCGCGCCGGTCAGGCGCTCGGACCCGAGTGTTTCCGTCCACTCGTCAAAGGGCAGATTGCTGGTGATCAGGGTCGCGCCGCGCTCGTAGCGTTGCGAGATCAGCTCGAACAGCAGTTCCGCGCCGGTCTTCGAGAGCGGCACGAAGCCCAACTCGTCGATGATGAGGAGCTTGTAGGCGGCCATCTGCTTCTGGAAGCGTAACAGCCGCCGCTCGTCGCGCGCCTCCATCATCTCGCTGACCAGTGCGGCGGCGGTCGTGAAGCCGACGGCCAGGCCCCTCTGGCAGGCGGCCAGGCCGAGCCCGAGGGCGACATGAGTCTTGCCCGTGCCGCTGGGACCGAGCGCGATGACATTCTCGCGCCGCTCGATCCATTCGCAACGCGCCAGTTCCAGCACCTGCATCTTGTTGAGCTTCGGGATGGCGGCAAAGTCGAAGCTGTCGAGACTTTTGACGACCGGGAACTTCGCCGCCTTGATGCGGCGTTCGACCTTGCGGCGGTCGCGCTCGATCATCTCCCGTTCGGCAAGCCGGGTCAGATAGCCGATATGATCGACGCCCTCGGCGGCGCATTGCCGGGCCAGCTTCTGGTACTCGCGCTGGAAGGTCGGCAGCTTCAAGGTTTTGAGATAGTGGGCAAGCAGGATCTCGGGGGCCTCGGTGCTCATGCCGCTTCCTCCCCCTCAACGTTACCGAGCAGGCGCATGTAGGCCTTGACCGAGGTCGTCTCGACATTCGCCCTCGGCAGGTATGGGTAGATCGACAGGTCCAGTCGCGGCGGCCGGCGCTCCACCTGGCACAGGACCAGATGCTTGACCGCATCGAAGCCGATCGCACCGAGATGCAGGGCCTGCTTCACCGCCGCATGCAGATCGGCGAGGTCGAAGCTTTCCAGCAGCCGCAGAACCTGCACGTACTCGCGCCGGCCGTGCTTGTTCATCCTCGCCTCCATCAGGCGGCGCAGCGTGGCGAACTCGCCGGGCAAGTCCCAGCCCTGGAGAGGAGCAGCCTGATCCAGCGCGTTGATCTTCTGCTCGATCAGCGGCAGGTAATGCAGCGGATCGAAGACGACGTCTTCGCGTTCCCAGCACCGCGGATGGCGGGCGATGATCTCGCCGCGGCAGCCGATCACCACCGCGTCGACGTAGCCGCGAACCCAGACATCCTGATGCCCGTAGGCGACCGGGACCGAATAGTCGTTGGTCTTGTAGCGCACCAGCGACTGCGCCGTCACTTTGGCGCTGGCCTGGTCGCAGGCATCGAAGGGTGCCGCCGGCAATGGACGCATGGCGGCAAGATCCCGCTGCAGCCGTTCCCCGATCGTCTCGCTCTCGCCGCGCAGCCTGTCATGCTGACGCTTGCGGCATTGCTCTTCCAGCCAGGCGTTGAACGCATCCCATGTCGCAAACCGCGGGATCGGCACCATGAAGTTGCGCCGGGCATAACCGACCAGCCCCTCGACGTTCCCCTTGTCGTTGCCCTTTCCCGGACGGCCATAGCGATCCCGGATCAGGTAGTGGGACAGGAAGCCACTGAACAGTGCCGCACGCTTGCGTGTCCCGTCGGGCAGGATCTTCGCCACAAGGCAGCGGTCATTGTCGTAGACGATCGATTGCGGCACCGCGCCGAAGAAGGCGAACGCATGGATGTGGCCATCCACCCAGGCCTCGGCCACCGCCGCCGGATAGGCTCGCACATAGCAGCCGTCGCTGTGCGGCAGGTCGAGCACGAAGAAGCGGGCCTTCTGCTCCACGCCGCCGATCACCACCATCGCCTCGCCAAAGTCGGCCTGCGCATGGCCCGGCGGGTGCGACAGCGGCACGAACACTTCCTGTCGGCGCTGCTCGCGCTCGCGCATGTAATCCTTGATGAACGTGTAGCCGCCGGTGAACCCGCATTCGTCGCGAAGCCGGTCGAACACCCGCTTGGCCGTGTGCCGCTGCTTGCGCGGTACCTTCACGTCCTCATCAAGCCAGTGATCGATCGTTGAAACAAACGCATCCAGCTTCGGCCGGCGCACCGGAGCCTGCCGCCGGTAGCCGGGTGGGGTCGAATACGACAGCATCTTGCGAACACTGTCGCGCGATATGTTGAAATGCCTCGCCGCCTCGCGCTGGGTCATGCCGTTCCCACAGGCGACGCGGACCTCCCGATAAAGTTCCACGGTATAGATCTCCCGGCCCTCCCTGCACGCTGCAGACAGGACATAGGTGGACGACTTTTACGCCGCCCGAAGCGGGACTATCCCGCCGCTACCGTGGTAGGTTTTTGCACCGCCGCTCTCAAGCCGGGAATCATCAACAATGAGCGTACTGGATGAGGCAGATTCTCCTGGGAACAAATAGGTCGCGGACTTGCCTGAATCGAGCCGGACAGTGGCGGGACAAAGCTGATAGGTTGGACAGGCGAGCGCCTTTCCCAAAATCTGGATGGCCAGGACCTCTTCTCCGACCAATCGCTCGCCCACCCTCATTGACGGCTTTGCAGATACTGGGACCAGCGCCTTTGCCCCGACTTTTATCTGCTCATTCGGCGTCTGCACGGTCACAGCCGCAAAGGTGGTGGGACATGGCACCTCGAACCGGAATTTGCCTCGCCCGTCTGATGGAAGAATAGCATCGACTACGGCACGCATTGGACACCTGTTCACTGGCCGCGATTGCCTCTTGTTATAGCTGTCCAAACTAATGAAGGCATTGCATTGCCAGCTGGTTAATTGCTCTTGGACAGCCTGAGACGATCGGCATTGGCGCCGGCAAGCTGGCGCCTTCGATGCCACGCCCCTTCAAATCCTGTCGATGACGATCGGAAGCACCAGCTCGATCTCCAGCCGTCCGGTGGCAACTCGACGGCTTAGCGTCCCGCCGATATGCGCAACCGAGCGCTCGACGAGCCGCGTGCCAAACCCCGATGCCGTCCGCACTTCCTCGAGGCCGGGCCGTTCCTCGACCCACAGCAGCCGGGCCGAACCGCGGTCGTCGCCGGCGTGCTCGACGGCGATGCGCAGCGCTCCCTCGGCATGGCCGAGCCCGCCATATTTGACCGAATTGGTCGCCAGCTCGTGCAGGATGAGCGCCACGCTCGTGACAACGCGGCCAGCCAGCATCAGCGCCTTGTCGCCGGATATCGCGATAGGAT
>NZ_DATCYB010000096.1:0-43969 GCF_036570505.1 Allosphingosinicella sp.
GGCGAGGCCGGTATTCTGGCGCGCGGCGGCGAGTTCACGGCCGCCACCGTGCTTCTCACGGCGAACGGCACGGGTGGTGCCGGCGGCGGCGGATCGACCGGCGGCGCAGGCGCGGGCGGCTATGTCGGCGCGCTCCTCACCAACCGTTTCGAGACGACCGATCCAGCTACGGTTACGGTCGGCACGCTGACCGGCCATTCGGCCGGCATTGGCGGCACCGGCTCCACCGCCGGCGAGAGCCAATTCGGGCAGAGCTACCTGGAAGTGGTCGGCAGCGATGCGACCTTCGAGGATGTCGCCTTCGCGGTGAACGGAGACGTGCCGCGCCAGGATCTGGCGGGCGATCCGCCGACGCCAATCCCTGTCGCACCGTCGCTCGTCCGCGTGGACGGCGGCAGCCTTACCGTTACCGGAACCAATACGCTGGGGATCGCGACCGACGGCGCCCTCGCGGTCGAGGCGCTGAACGGCGGCACCCTGGACGCGGTCAATCTCGTCACCGTCTCCGGCGGCACGACCACGCTTCGGGCGGACAACGGCGTCATCGGCGGCGACAATTTCACGATCAGCGGGGGCAATCTGCAAGTGCAGGGCGTCGGCTCCGGCCGGATCGATGTCGCTGGCACGCTTCGGATGTTCGCGCCCGGCAACATCACGGTGTCCCATCAGGGCGCGCCGGCTGGCGGATCCACGATCCAGGCTGGCTTGGTCGATCTCGAGAGCGACGGCACCTTCAATGCCGGCGCCGGCAGCCTGATCAACGGCGCCAACGGCGTCGATATCCGGTCCGACGGCGATCTCAGCGTCGGCAATCTCGGCATCGGCTCAAGCACCGGCTTCATATCGCTGGCCGCGGCCGGCACCGCCGGCTTCACCGGAACGGTGAACGGGCAGGCGGTTTTCGTCGAATCTTCCGACATCGATATCGCCCAGGGTGCGAGCCTGGGCGGAGAAGGCGGCAGCCTGTCGCTCAACATCCTGGCAAACGGACAGCCCGCCACGATCGGCGGCGACGGCAGCGGACCGGGCTATGTGCTCGATGCCGACGAAGCCCTTCGGCTCGGCGCCGGCTTCATCAACGTGAGTGCGCCCGTGTCGGGGTCTGGTGCGGGCCCCGACATCATCCTTCAGGACCTGCGGGTGAACGGTTCGCTCGCCGGATCGGGCGGTGGTGGCGGAACAGGCCGGACCTTCCAGGTCGACGCGGCCGGCTTCGTGCAGATCGCCGGCGTGGTCGGCATGCAGAATGCCGGCGACCTCGACGCCTTCAACATCTTCGCAGGCGAAAGGGTCGAGCTGACGCCTGGCGCGCTGCTCGGCCTGCAGGGCCCCGACGGCTCGCTGACGGGTTCGCTCAACGTCGTCACGGACGGCGTCCTGGCGGCTGGTTCGCGCAGCGGGATCGGCGCCGGTTTCGTCAATCTATTCGGCGATCAGAGCCTCAGCGTCGCCAACGTCGAAGCGACCGACGGCATCATTTTCGCGAGCGACGGGAAGGCGACCTTCACGGGAGAAGTCTCCGCGCCCAGCATTATCGTCGTATCCCGGGATATCGACATCCTGCCGGGTGCGATATTCGGCACGCCCGGCATTTCCGTGATCACCCTGGGCGCCGTGTCGGACGGTCCCGCCATCGTGATCGGCGGCGACAGCGACCTTCAGCCGCCCGGCGGGAATTATCTGCTGACCCAGAACGAAGCGTCGCTGATTGAGGGACAATCGGTGCAGTTCCTGGCGCTGGACGACAGCGGCAACGCCGTCGCCGATATTGTCATCCGCGACCTCATGATCGACGGAGGCGGGGGACTGGATTTCGTCGGCGTCACGACCAACGGCCAGGTGCGGGTGGAAGGCGCCGTCGACTTTGCCAACGCGGACGCCGAGGACCTCCTTCAGATCATCGCCGGCGAGCGGCTGGAAGTCCTGACGCCGACGGGTCGCATCAGCATGCGTGACGCCCAGGGCGACCTCGCCGGCCAGCTGACCCTGTTCTCGAACAATATCGTGGTCGCGGATTCGTCACTGGCGGGCCAACTCGCCGCCGATCCGAATTTCGCGGGTCGGGACGAAGCGTTGCTCGACAATGATGGACCGGTCAATCCGGCCGGCTACATCCAGGCCGGCGGCGTCGGTCTGCTGACCGGCGGAACGCTGTTCGTCCAGAATACGGGCACGCCCACCAGCTTCGGCGGCATCACCGTCGGATCGGGCGGGCTGTTCGTGACGGGCGCCAGCACCGAAGTGCCCCCGAGCGTGATCGCTTTCGGCCGTCGGGAAAATCCGGACGGCAGCGTCGTCACGGGGAACGCCTTCTTCGACGAGATCGAGTTCTTCGGCGGCACCACCGGCTTCAGCGAGCAGTCGGAGTTCAATACGGTGAACATTCTGGAGGGTACGCCTCCTCCTCCTCCTCCGCCGCCGCCGCCGTCGCCTCCACCACCGCCCCCGCCTCCTCCGCCGGGCGAAGACGTTCCACCGCCGGTGTCGGGATCGGAGGTCGTGCTGGGCCCGATCGAAGGACCGTCCGGCTCGTCCGACACGTCCGGCACCAGCGACGGCGACGGCGACGGTGGTCCGGGTGACGGTTTCGGCGCCGGCTTCGTCGGTCTGGTCGATACCAGCGCGCTTGGCTCGGACCAGCTGATCGAGGAGCCGGTGGCGAGCGGCGGGGACAGCTCGCTGTGGACCGGTGGCGGCGATGAGGAAGACGAAGACGAAGACGGGGATGAACAATGAAGCATCGGATCAGGCCTTCCCTCGCGGCGGCGCTAGCTCTCCTTCCCTGGACCCTCCCGACGCCGGCCGCGGCGCAGTCGATAAGCCTGCGTGACTCGTTCCGCATCGGTTCGGGCGGCGGCGTCCTCTGCTCGGCCCAGACCAGCAGCACCGACGCGGCCCTCAAGGACATGTTCGACCGCGCCTATGCGGTCGTCTGCCGCGATGCCGCGGTGCCCGTGGGTCATCTTTACGCGCTAAAGAACCGCGGCGAGAGCCCGGCCTCGCGGCTGGCGGCGCTGCGGGCGGAAAAGGCGGAATGCGGCCCGGCCGGCGGCGAGGCGATCGACGGCCTCGGCCAGGTTCAGGCCGCGACCTGCCGGATGAAGGAGCTCGACGTCGGCTATCGGGTCTATGAATGGCGCGCGGGCGATACGCTCTATGTGGCGGAGGGCCTGGCCGGTTACGATTCGGCGCTGCGCCTCGGCCTTCGCACGATCGTCGCCGATGAGCCGGTCGATGGCGAAGTCTCGATCGCCACGACCGAAGCCGGCGACCCCGCCGCCTTCGCGCGCGTCCAGGCGGGAACGCTGGATGCCGATCGCGCGATGGCGGAAGCCTATCGCCGCAACAACAGCGGCAGCTATGCAGAGGCCGCGGAATTCTTCGGAACGCTGCTCGACAATGGCGAGGGCGGCAACCGGACGGAAGCGCTGGTCAACCAGGCCCTGCAGCAGTCGAACCTCGGCAATTACACCGAAGCGGATCGCCTGTTCGTCCAGGCCGATACGGCGGTCGCGGGCGACCCGGCCGTCGCCCGCATGCTGCGCAACTATCGCGCCATGCACCTGCTCAACCAGCAGCGGCCGGACGAAGCGCTCGCGGAGCTGGACCGTCCGCTCCCCGAATGGGCGGGGGGAGCGATCGGGTCCGAGATCGAGAATCTCGTGATCGACGCCGACACCGCCGCAATCCTCAACGCCGAATCGGCGATGGCTCGGCAATTGGGCGCCGCCGGCTCCGGCCTGCTGCCCGAGGAGAAGGTCCAGATCCTGGAAAGCCAGGCGCAGCAACTGCGCGGCGCCATCCTGCGCGGACAGGGCAGGCCCGGCGAGGCCGAGGCCGCGCTGAACTCGGCGCTCGCGCGGCTGACGGCCGTGCGCGGCGGTCAGGTGGCCTCCGCCGTGTGGATGCGGGGACAGCTGCTCGGCGGCCTTGCCGACATCGCCGAGCAACGAGGCGACCGCGCCGGTGCAGAGCAGCGGCACACGGAAGCGGTGGCGCTTATCGCTGCTTATTATCCGGGCTCGGCGGCGCTCCTCAACACGCAGGCCCGTCTGGCCGCTTTCTATGCGCGAACTGGTCAGGCCGAGCCGGCGCTGGCGCTGTATCGCCAGATCGTCGACGCCAACGCCGAAAGCGGCAACAGCTCGGCGACCCTTCGCCGGACGCTGGCGCCCTATTTCGCGCTGCTCGCCGACGATGCGTCGCGGCCCGAGGCGGTCGCTGACATGTTCAAGGCGAGCCAGGTGCTGGTCCGTCCCGGTGTCGCCCAGACGCAGGCGGTGCTCGCCCGCGAGCTCAGCGGCGGCAGCGACGACGCCTCGCGCCTGTTCCGCCAGTCTGTCACCCTGACGCGGGACATCGAACGTACGCGGGTCGACATATCCCGGCTCTCGGCGCTGGCCGAACCGACCGCGTCCGACGCCGCCCGCCTGGCGGAGCTGCGGACCCAGCTTGCCCAGATGGAGAAGGACCAGGTCGCGACGCAGGCGAAGCTCGCCGAATTCCCCCGCTATCGCGTCGTCTCCGCGGGCGCGATGAGCCTCACCGACCTCCAGCAGGTCCTTCGCGAGGGCGAGGCTTATTACAAGATGGTCATGGTTGACGATGACGGGTACGCCATCTTCGTTACGCCCACCTCCGCCCGTGCGTTCCGCCTGGGCGTGGACCCGGACGAGCTCGACCGCCAGGTCGACGCGCTTCGCAATACCATCTCGATCGTGGAGAACAGCAGGCTCGTCACCTACCCGTTCGACGTGGAGCTGGCTTTCAAGCTCTATGGCGAGCTGTTCCAGCCGATCGGTGCCGAGCTGGCGGGGGTCAGGCATCTGATCGTCGAACCCGACGGCGCGATGCTGCGGCTGCCGGCCAATCTGCTCGTGACCGAGCGTGCCGGGGTCGATGCCTATCTCGCCAAGGCCGCTCGGCCAGACAATGACGGCTTCGATTTCACCGACGTGAAGTGGCTGGGTCGCGGCCGCGACGTCAGCACCGCCGTCTCCGCCCGGTCCTTCCGCGACGTGCGCAAGGTCGAGCGTTCGGACGCGGCGCACGATTATATCGGTTTCGGTGAGAATGCGCCGCCGGCCGGCGTCGCTCGCACCGAAAGCCTGTTCCGGGGATTGATGGATGGGGGCGCCGATTGCTCTTGGTCAATCGCCGAATGGGGGCGGCCGATCTCGTCGGAGGAGCTTCGCACCGCTAGCCAGATACTGGGCGGAGGCGAGGATACGGCGATCGTCACCGGCGAAGCCTTCACCGACACGTCGATCAAGGGGCGTGAGGATTTGTCGCAATATCGCATCATGCATTTCGCGACCCACGGCCTAGTGACGGCGCCGCGTCCCGACTGCCCCGCGCGGCCGGCGCTGATGACCAGCTTCGGCGAAGGCGAATCGGACGGTCTCCTCACCTTCCGCGAAATCTACGACCTCAGGATCGACGCCGATCTCGTCATCCTCTCCGCCTGCGACACGGCCGGGAAAGCGACTGTCGCCACGACCCGGGAAGCGGGCGTCACCACCGGCGGCGATTATGCGCTGGACGGGCTGGTGCGAGCCTTCGTAGGCGCGGGCGGCCGCTCGGTCATCGCCAGCCACTGGCCGGTGCCCGATGATTATGACGCGACCAAGCGGCTGATCTCGGGCCTGTTCACCGCCGCGCCCGGAACGCCGACGGCGACCGCGCTCAGGGCTGCGCAGACCGCGCTGATGGACGAGGCGGCGACCTCCCATCCTTATTACTGGTCCGGCTTCGCCATCATCGGTGACGGCGCCGCGCCCGTGATCGCGGCGGCCGAAAGTGCAGCCGAGACGGCCGAGGCCCGGGCCGTCGCGCAGTAATGGGCGCGCGGTAAAGATAGCTAAGGGCTTAGCGCCGGGCACTTTTTTTGCCTAAGGTCGTTTCACCTCGAAAACCGGGGGCGAAAGCGTCTTGGGCAGGGCAAGACTGATCATTGCGATAATGGCGAGCGGGGCAGCTATCGTCCCGGCTCCAGCCTTGGCGCAGGCACAGGGCAAGGAGGAAGTAGAGCCCGCCGGCCCGATCATTCCGGACGACCAGTTCGAGGCGCAGCTTCCCGCGCTCGACCCGGCGCTCGGCGAGCCGCTTGAGCCGATCGAGACGTTCGAGGGCCCGCCTGCGGCCGAGGGCGATCCGGCGGAGCCGGTGCCCGATGCCTCGATCCCCGATCCCGCGCTGACCGAGCCGCTGCCGCCGCTCTCCACCTTCGATGTCCGGACTCCTGAGGCAACCGTCGAGACCGACGACGCCGAACCGGCGCCGGTTCGCTACAGCGTCGTTGTCGAGGGTCTGGACGAGATCGGTCTTGAGGACGAGTTTCGCGACCTTTCCGCGCTGGAGGAAGCCGACGGCGAAGCCGCGAACGGCGCCATGATCGCGGCGCGGGCGCGAGAGGATGAAGCGCTCGCCATCCGCCTGCTCCGGTCGGAAGGCTATTATGACGGCACGGCGCTCGCCGTCGTCGAACAGGTGCCGGAGCAGCCCGGGCAGCTCAGGGTCGTGCTCACCGCCGCGCCGGGCCAGCGCTACGATTTCGGTGCGATCGACGTCACGGGCCCGGCGACGGTGCCGCCCGATCTCCCGCGTTCCGAACTGCCGCTCAAGAGCGGCGATCCGATCGTCGCCGCGACGGTCGAGGGCGCGGAGGCGAGCCTCATGCTTCGCCTGCCCGAGCAGGGTTATCCCTTCGTCGACATCGGCCCGCGCGACATTCTGCTCGATCCTGCGACCGGGCTTGGCGACTATACGCTTCCGGTCGACCCTGGTCCCCGCGCCCGCTTCGGCGGCTATCGGACGGAAGGCGATCTCGCCTTCGATGTCGAGCATGTCGGAGTCATCGCCCGCTTCGAGCGAGGCGAGCTTTATGACAGCCGCATGGTCGACGACCTGCGCGAGGCGATGGTCGCGACCAATTTGTTCAGCAGCGTCTCGGCCGAACCGGTCCTGACCGGCGAGACCGCGCCCGACGGCACGGAATATATCGACATCCTCGTCCGTCAGGATGCGGGGCCGCCGCGATCGCTTACGGCCACCGCCGGCTTCAGCACCGGCCAGGGCTTCCGCCTGGAGGGCGCATGGGAGCATCGCAACCTGTTTCCGCCCGAAGGCGCGCTGCGTCTCGCCGGCGTACTCGGCACCAAGGAACAGTCGATCGGCGCTACCTTCCGCCGCTCCAATGCCGGCAAGCGCGATCGCACCGTCCTTCTGACCCTGGAAGCGGGGCGGCGCGACTATCCCGCCTTCGAGGGCTATACCGCGCTGCTTTCCGGCCGCATCGCGCGGGAATCGACGCCGATCTGGCAGAAGCGCTGGACCTGGGCCTATGGCGCCGAACTGATCGCGACCAACGAAACCCGCTTCCGCCGCCGCGATTTCGACCAGCCGAGCGACACTTATTTCATCGGCGGTCTGGTCGGCCAGCTTGGCTACGACACCAGCGACGACCTTTTGAATCCCACCAGCGGATTCCGCCTGCTCGGTCGCGTGAACCCCGAAGCCTCGTTGCGGGTGGGCGTCACGCCCTATATTCGCAACCTCATCGAAGGCAGCGCCTATTATCCGGTGAGCGAGGATCTGGTGATCGCCGGCCGGGCCCGCTTCGGCTCGATCTATGGCATCGACCGAGCTGATCTCGCTCCGTCGCGGCGCTTCTATGCGGGCGGCGGCGGATCGGTGCGCGGTTTCGGTTATCAGGAGCTGGGTCCGAAAGATGCCGAGAACAATCCGATCGGCGGCCGCAGCCTGACCGAGTTCGCGCTCGAGGGTCGCTACCGCTTCGGCAATTACGGCGCGGTCGCCTTCATTGACGCGGGGCAGGTCTATGAGAGCCAATTCCCGCGTCTATCGGACCTGCGCTTCGGCGTCGGCATCGGCGGGCGGCTCTACACCAATTTCGGACCGCTCCGGGTCGACATCGCAACGCCGATCGATCGCCAGCCCGGCGAATCGCGCATCTCCCTCTACGTCTCGATCGGACAGGCCTTTTGATGGCGGAAGAGGCGGACATGGCCGCCGAAGAGGCGCCCGCCCGCCGCTCCCGCTGGCGCACGGCCGCCAAATGGGCCGGCATCGCCGTCGCGGCCTTGCTCCTTCTCGTCGCCCTCGCCTTCGTCGGTATCAACACCGATCCGGGCCGCCGCTATGTCGTCCGCCAGATCAACAATCTCGAAATGGCCTCGGGGCTCGACATCGATATCGGCCGGATCGAAGGCTCGGTCTACGGCAAGCTCACGATCCACGATCTGACGCTGAAGGACCCGCGCGGCACCTTCTTCGTGGCGCCGGTGGCCGAAGTAGACTGGCGGCCCTTCGCCTATTTCCGCAACCACATCGATATCGAATCGCTGGTCGTCCCCCGCGCGCGGCTGATGCGGCTGCCGGAGCTGAGGGCCGGCGATCCCGAGGCGCCGCTCCTTCCCGATATCGATATCGACGTCGGGCGGCTTCAGGTCGGAAGGCTGCTCGTCGATCCGGCGGTGACGGGACAACGCCATCTACTCACCCTTGGCGGGCAGGCGAAGATCGCCGACGGCCGCGCCCAGGTAACCGCCAATGCGCGGGCTCTCACCGCGCGAGGGATTGCGGGTGGCGACCGGCTGGCCCTCCGCCTCGACGCGGTGCCCGAGCAGAACCGCTTCGATATAGAGGCGCGGTTGCAGGCGCCGGGAAACGGCTTCGTCGCCGGCCTGGCCGGTCTCGATCAGCCGCTCGCCGCCGCCATCAGCGGGCGGGGAAGCTGGGCGGACTGGAAGGGACGGGCGCAGGCTTCGCTGGGCGGCCAGGCGCTGGCCAATCTATCCATCATCGGGCGCGACGGCACCTTCACCATCGACGGTCCGATCCGGCCGGGGCTGATGTTCGAGGAAGGGCCGGTGCAGCGGCTGCTGGCACCGCTGGTCCAGGTCGATCTCGTCACAACGCTGGCGGAGCGCCGCGCCGACACGCGCCTCAGGCTCCGCTCTTCCGCTCTTGCCGTTGCCGCCGAAGGTCTGATCGATCTCGGCGAGAGCCGCTTCGGCGGGCTGCGCGTTGCCGCTCGGCTGCTGCAGCCAGGCGCCATCGCGCCCAATCTCAACGGGCGCGACGTGCAGCTGGCCATGGTGCTGAATGGCCCCTTCGCCACCCCGGTTGTCGCCTACGACCTTCGCGCCGCCGCGCTCGGCTTTAACGAGACGGTGGTGCAGGGCCTTCGCGCCAGGGGCCGGGCGCGCGTGGATGCGGACCGGATCACCATTCCGGTCTCCGCCATCATCCAGCGGATCACCGGCCTCAACGAAGCGGTCGGCGGGCTGCTGACCAACGTGCGGGTGGACGGCACGCTCAACATCGCCGGCTCGCGCATCCTGTCCGACGATCTGCGCATCCGTTCCGACCGGATCAACGCCACCGCCATCATCGTCGCCGATCTGGCGAAGGGCGAATATCGCGCCGGGTTGCAGGGCCGGGTGAACAATTATCTGATCGCGGGAATCGGCCTTCTCGACATCGACAGCGATCTTAATGTCGTAAGCCGGGGCGAGGGCTTCGGCATTACCGGCCGTGTCGCCATCCGCACCCGCCGCATCGACAACGCCTCGGCCCGCGATTTCCTCGGCGGCCAGGCGATCGTCACCGCCGCGATCGACATGAACGAGGAAGGCGTGGTCAGGATCAGCGACATTCGCCTGTCCTCGCCGGGTCTGCGCATCACCTCCGGCAGCGGCGTCTATCGCCCCGGCGGCGCGATCGATTTCCGTCTCGCCGGCATGTCCACCGCTTATGGCCCTCTCGCCGTCGAGATCAGCGGCACCGTCAGTCAGCCCAACATTCGCCTTCGCGCCAGGAGTCCCGGCTTTGGCATCGGTCTCGCCAATGTCGAGGCCGATGTGCGCTCGACCGCGCAAGGCTATCGGATCACCGCCAGCGGCGATTCCGACTACGGTCCATTTACCGCCGACATCACCATCCTCTCGCGCGCCGGGCCGCTCACCATCGAGATCCACCGCGTCACCATCGCCGGCATCACGCTCACTGGTCGCGTCGTTCAGACGAGCGCCGGGCCCTTCGCCGGAACGCTGACGCTCAGCGGTTCAGGCCTCGACGGCACCGTGCGCCTCGCCGCCGCCGGCCAGTATCAGCGCGCCGATATATCGGCCCGCGCCAACGGAGCGCAAATCCCCAGCGAGCCGCCGATCCTTGTCCAGCGCGGGATTATAGAGGCGACCGCCATCCTCTATCCGAACGCGCCCTCGATCGTCGGCGACGTGCAGCTGGCTGGCGTCCGTCGCGGCGAGATGGCGATCGAGCAGGCGCGGGCGAAGATCAATTATCGCGGCGGCCGAGGGCAGGCCCAGATTGTCGCTCATGGACGGACGGGGGTGCCCTTCCGGGTGGCCGCCAATGTCGCGCTGGCACCGGATCATATACGCGCCGCCGCCCAGGGGACGATCAACCGCGTCGACTTCCGCTTCGCCCAACCGGCGGATTTGAGGAAGATCGGCAACGATTGGCGGCTGGCCCCGACAACGGTGGTTTTCCCGCAAGGGTCGATCCGACTCGCCGGCCAGTTCGGCGACGTTATGGTCATCCAGACACGGATGAACGATCTCGATCTCTCGCTCATCAACGCCTTCGTGCCTGGACTCGGGCTTGGCGGCAGGGCGACGGGCAGCCTCGACTTCGCCCAGCCTTCGGGTGCTTCCTTCCCGCGTGCCGACGCGCGCCTCAGGGTCGAGGATTTTACCCGCACCGGCGTCGCCACGCTGTCCGAGCCCGTCGATATCGCCTTCGCCGGCCAGCTCCGGCCGGCGGGCGGCTCGGCCGGCGCGGTCATCCGCCGCAACGGCGCCATCATCGGCCGCGCCCAGGCCCGGCTCCAGCCGCTATCACCGGGCGCGGGAAGCTGGACGACCCGACTCCTCGCCTCGCCGTTGTCGGGCGGCGTCCGGTACAACGGCCCGGCCGACGTGCTCTGGTCCCTGACCGGCATCGCCGACCAGCAGCTATCCGGGCCGATCGGCATCGCCGCCGACTTCAGCGGCCGGGTCGACCATCCGCGATTCAACGGCGTCGTCCACGCGAACAACCTGACCTTCGTCGACGAGACTTACGGCACGCGCATCACCCAAATGGCGCTGCACGGCCGCTTTACCGACTCTCGGTTCGAGATCGGCCAGCTCAGTGGCCGGGCGGGGCGCGGCACCGTCACGGGCCGGGGCAGCGTCGATCTCTCGGCCGCCGCCGGCTTCCCGATCGACGTGCGCCTCGTCTTCGATCGCGCCCAGCTGGCGCGGAGCGATTCCATCGGTGCCACCGTCACCGGCGAGGTGGCGATCACCAACGGTCCCGGCCAGCCGGCCCTCATCAGCGGTGACCTGCAGCTGCCCGAAGTGCGCTACCAGATCATTCGCCAGGGCGCCGCCCAGATCGCCGAGCTGGAGGGCGTGCGACGTAAAGGCGAGCCGCTGCCCCGGCCCGAGGAGGTCAACCGGCGGGCTTCGGCCCCCAGCATCTGGAACCTCGACCTTCGCATCCGCGCCAATAACGAGGTGTTCGTATCCGGCATGGGGCTGGAGTCCGAATGGTCGACCGACCTTCGCGTCGGCGGCACCTCGACCAGCCCGATCGTGACCGGCACGGCCGAGGTCATCCGCGGCACCTACAGCTTCGCCGGCACCCGTTTCGAGCTCACCAACGGCGACATCACCTTCACCGGCAGCGACCCGATCGACCCACGCGTCGCCATCACCGCCACCGGCGATGTCGAGGACATCACCGTCACCATCAATGTCAGCGGGCGCTCGACCGATCCGCAAATCGCCTTCAGCTCCTCGCCCGCCCTACCGCAGGACGAGATCATGGCGCGGCTGCTGTTCGGCGGCTCGGTGACGGAACTGTCGGCGCTCGAAGCGGTCCAGCTTGCCGCGTCGCTCAACTCGCTGCGTGGCGGCGGAGGCGGGCTCAACCCGCTCGGCAAGCTCCGCTCCGCGACCGGCCTCAGCCGCCTTCGCATCCTCGGCGCCGACGAAGCGACCGGACGGGGCACGGCGCTGTCGGCGGGCTTCTACCTGGGAGACGACATCTATCTGGAGGTCATCACCGACGCGCGTGGCTTCACCGCGACGCAACTCGAGATCGCCCTGTCGCGGAGCCTCAGCCTGCTGTCGCAGGCCGGGTCGTTCGCCGGAACCGCGGCCAGCATCCGATATCGCAAGGAATATTGACGCGCCGGCCGTCGGGCATTCGTGGCGCCGCACTAGGTAGTAACCGCAATCTAGCATCCGGCCGTCGATTGGTCTTTAGTGCGGCCTTCTTGCCAGCCGGAGTTGCCGATGCGCTTTGCCCTCACCGCTTTGTTGTCCGCCGCCCTCGCCACCGCTGCGCCAGCCCAGGCGCCCGCGTCGGGAAGCGAGGTCTTCATCCACGCCGGCGCCCTGCTCGACCGGCCGGGTGAGGAACCCCGCGGCAACGCGACCCTCGTCGTTCGCGACGGCCGCATCGTCTCGGTCCAGGACGGCTTCTCCCAACCGCCCCCCGGCGCCACCTTGATCGACCTGTCGGACAGGTTCGTTCTTCCAGGCCTCATCGACAGCCACGTCCACCTCTCTTCGGACCGCGCCGGGCAGGAGGGGCTGATCGCGAGCTTCACCGAGAGCGAGCAGATGGCGGCCTATGAAACGCTGTGGAACGCCCAAAAAACGCTGCAAGCGGGCTTCACGACCGTCCGCAACCTCGGCGACGAAGGCGCGACGCTGGCGCTTCGCGACGCCATCGCCCGCGGATGGGCCACCGGGCCGCGCATCGTCGACGCGGCCTCCTCGATCTCGACCACGTCGGGCCACATGGATTCCCGCCTCGGCATTCGTGAGGAACTGCACGAGGCCATTCCCCACGACAATCTGTGCGACGGCGCCGACGATTGCCGCAAGGCGGTGCGCCGGCAGATCGGGCGCGGCGCCGACGTCATCAAGATCGCCACGACCGGCGGCGTCAACAGTCGCATCGGCGCCGGCCTCGGCGCGCAGATGTTCGAGGACGAGGCAAAGGCGATCGTCGATACGGCCCATCTCTATGGCAAGAAGGTCGCAGTCCATGCCCACGGCGCCGACGGCATCGTGCTGGCGCTTCGGGCGGGGGCGGATTCGATCGAGCACGGCACTCTGCTCGACGAAGAGGGGATCGCGCTCTTCAAGAAGACCGGCGCTTATTATGTCCCGACACTGTCCACGGTGAACGGCTATCTGGAGCGTATCGCCGCCAACCCGAATGCCTATCCGCCCGAGGTCAGGAAGAAGATCGACTGGCGCATCGGCATTACCGGCAAGTCGCTGCAAAAGGCGGTGCCGGCGGGCGTCAAGATCGCGTTCGGCACCGATGCCGGCGTCTCCAAGCACGGCCGCAACGCCGACGAGTTCGAATTGATGGTGAAGCATGGCATGACTCCTCAGGCCGCCATCAAGGCCGCCACGGTCAATGCCGCCGACCTTCTCGGTCTCGCCAAAGAAATCGGCACCCTGGAACCCGGCAAGGCGGCCGACATCATCGCGGTCTCCGGAAATCCGCTTGAGGACGTGACGGTTCTGAAGCAGGTCGGTTTCGTCATGAAGGATGGCGAGGTTCACAAGGACGCGCGTTGAGCACAGGCGACTGGGAATATTGGATCGACCGCGGCGGCACCTTCACCGATGTCGTCGCCCGCCGGCCCGACGGCGCGCTCGTCACGAAGAAGCTGCTATCGGACAATCCGGAGCAATATGGCGATGCCGCCGTCGCTGGCATCCGCGCGCTGATGGCCGAGCATGGAGAGGCGCCGATCCGCGCGGTGAAGATGGGGACGACCGTCGCCACCAACGCTCTGCTGGAACGCAAGGGCGAGCCGGTGGTGCTCGCGATAACACGCGGCTTCGGCGACGCGCTGAGGATCGGCTACCAATCCCGCCCGCACATCTTCGCCCGCAATATCGTCCTTCCCGAGCCGCTCTACGGCCATGTTGTCGAGGTGGACGAACGGGTGACGGTGGCCGGCGAAGTGCTTCGGCCTTTGGACACGGAGAACGCGCGCGGCGACCTGCAAAGTGCGTTCGATCAGGGCTACCGCGCCATCGCCATCGTGCTGATGCACGGCTGGCGCTGGACGGTGCATGAGGCGGCACTGGCCGAGATGGCGAAGGAGATCGGCTTCATCCAGATTTCCGCCAGTCACCGTGTCGGCCCGCTGATCAAGCTGGTCGGACGCGGCGATACCAGCGTGGTCGACGCCTATCTCTCGCCGGTGCTGCGCCACTACGTTGACAGCGTCGTGGGGGCGCTCGGAGAGGGCACGCGCCTCTTCTTCATGCAGTCGAACGGTGGCCTTACCGACGCGGCCTCCTTCCAGGGCAAGGACGCGATCCTCTCCGGCCCGGCCGGCGGTATCGTCGGCATGGCTCGGACGGCGGCCGAAGCCGGCTTCGACAGGATCATCGGCTTCGACATGGGCGGCACCTCGACCGACGTCTCCCACTTCGCCGGCGTCTATGAGCGAAGCACCGAGAAAATGGTCGCCGGCGTGCGTGTCCGCGCCCCGATGCTGGAGATTCACACCGTTGCTGCGGGGGGCGGATCGATCTGCGAATTCGACGGCGCCCGCTTTCGCGTCGGCCCGGATTCGGCGGGCGCGGTGCCCGGCCCTGCCTGCTACCGGCGCAGTGGCCCGCTCACCATCACCGACTGTAACGTCATGCTCGGCAAGATAAGGCCGGAGCATTTCCCGACCGTCTTCGGTCCCGCCGGCGATGAGCCGATCGATGCAGAGATTGTCGCGAGCAGGTTCGAGGCGCTAGCGGGTGAGGTCGAAGCCACAACCGGCAACCGCCTCGCGCCGCAGGAGATCGCCGAGGGCTTCGTCCGCATCGCCGTCGACAACATGGGGAGCGCCATCAAGCAGATCTCGATCGCCCGCGGCCACGACGTCACCCGCTACACCCTCGCCTGCTTCGGCGGCGCCGGCGGTCAGCATGCCTGCCTCGTCGCCGACGCGCTCGGCATGACGCGCGTGATGATCCACCCCCTCGCCGGTGTCCTTTCCGCCTACGGCATGGGCCGCGCCGACATGACGGAACTGAGGCAACGGACCTTTGGCCGTCGGCTGGAGGAAGCGACAGGGCTAACCTCTCTGCTCGACGAGTTGGCCGAAGACGGGAGCGCCGCGCTCCTCGGCCAAGGGGTCTCCGCCGAGGCCATCGAAATCCAGCGCCGCGCCGCGCTCCGCTATGACGGCAGCGACAGCACGCTTGAGGTGGAGGTCTCAGAACCCCAGCGCATGCGAGCGGAGTTCGAAACTCTCCACCGCGCGCGCTTCGGCTTCGTCGCCGAAGAGACGCCGTTGGTCATCGAAACGGCCATTGCGGAGGCGGTTGGCAAGACGGTGGATTCGAGTTCCCCGGCGAAGGCCGGGGTCCAGACCAGCGCCTCAGCTGGACCCCGGCCTTCGCCGGGGAACCTCTACGACCGATCCGTTCTCGGTCCGGACAGCCTCATTCCCGGCCCCGCCATCATCATCGATCCCTCTTCCACCACCGTGGTCGAGCCCGGCTGGCAGGCGGAGGTGGACGCACACGGCAATCTCATCCTCACCCGCGCCGAAGCGCGCGAGACCGCGACGGCGATCGGCACCGATGTCGACCCGGTCATGCTCGAGATTTTCAACAATCTCTTCATGGCGATCGCCGAGGAGATGGGCGTCGCGCTCCAGAACACGGCCTCGTCGGTCAACATCAAGGAACGGCTCGATTTCTCCTGCGCCGTCTTCGACCGCGAGGGCGCCCTCATCGCCAACGCGCCCCATATCCCTGTTCATCTGGGTTCGATGGGCGACAGCATCCGCACCATCATCGAGGCGCGCGGCGATGCACGAGACGGACGTGGCATGAAGCCGGGCGACGTTTACGTCCTGAACGCCCCCTATCGGGGCGGGACGCACTTGCCCGACATCACGGTCATCATGCCGGTATTCGTAGACGAGGATGACAATCCCGCCTGGTATGTCGCCGCGCGCGGCCATCATGCCGACATCGGCGGCATCGCTCCCGGATCGATGCCGCCGGACAGTCAGACAGTGCACGAGGAAGGGGTGCTGATCGACAATCAGCTTCTCGTCGACGCCGGCCATTTCCGGGAGGCCGAGACGCGCGCGCTCCTCGCTTCGGGCGAATGGCCGGCGCGCAAGCCCGATCGCAACATCTCGGACCTGAAGGCCCAGGTCGCCGCCTGCGCGCGCGGAGCCGCCGAGCTCCGCCGCGTCGCCGCCGAATATGGGCGGGGCGTGATCGACGCCTATATGAGCCACGTCATGGCCAATGCCGAAGAGGCGGTGCGGCGCCTGATCGATGGCCTGAAAGACGGCGATTTCTCCTATGAGATGGACAATGGCGCCGTCGTGAAGGTCTCCGTATCGGTCGATCGCGCCGCCCGCTCCGCCGTCATCGACTTCACCGGCACCAGTGACCAGCAGCCCAACAATTTCAACGCGCCCTATTCAATCTGCCGCGCGGCGACGCTCTACGTGTTCCGCACCCTGGTCGACGATATTATTCCGATGAACGACGGGTGCCTCCGCCCGATCACCCTCAAGGTGCCGGAAGGCTCGATGCTCAATCCGCATTATCCCGCGGCGGTCGTGGCGGGTAATGTCGAGACCAGCCAGGTCATCACCGACACGCTCTTCGCCGCCTGCGGCGCGCTGGCGCCGAGCCAGGGGACGATGAACAATTTCACCTTCGGCAACGAGCGCCACCAATATTACGAAACGATCGCCGGCGGCGCTGGGGCCGGGCCGGACTTCGACGGCGCCAGCGCGGTCCAGACCCACATGACCAACAGCCGGCTTACCGATCCCGAAATACTGGAGACGCGATTTCCGGTTTTGCTCGAACGCTTCGCCATCCGTCGCGGTTCGGGCGGGGAGGGGGCGCATCGCGGCGGCGACGGCGCCGAGCGCCACATCCGTTTCCTGGAGCCGATGCGGGCCGGCATCCTTTCCAACCGCCGCCGCGTCCCGCCCTCGGGACTGGCGGGTGGCGGTGCGGCGAAGGCGGGAATCAATCGCGTCGTGCGAAGCGACGGTGCGGTCGAGGAGCTCACCGCCACCGCCACCGCCGAGATGGAGGCGGGCGATATGTTCGTGATCGAGACGCCCGGCGGGGGAGGCTTCGGCGCCCCATGAACGACCTTCTCGTCCTTTCCGGAATTCTTATCGTCGTCATCGGCTTCCTGCTTCGGCTCAACCCGCTGCTGGTCGTCACCGTCGCCGCTTTTGCCACCGGCCTCGCCGCCGGGCTCGATCTCGTCGCCGTCGTCTCCGCCTTCGGCAAGGCGTTCAACGAGAACCGCTATGTCAGCATCGTCTGGATACTGCTTCCCGTCATCGGCCTTCTCGAGCGCTATGGCCTCCAGCAACGCGCTCGCGCCCTCATCGGCAAGCTCAAGACCGCGACAACCGGGCGGCTGCTGCTCGTCTATCTCCTCTTCCGCCAGGTGACGGCCGCGCTCGGCCTGACCTCGGTCGCGGGGCACCCCCAGACCGTCCGCCCGATCGTCGCGCCGATGGCCGAGGCGGCGGCCGAGCAGCAGCATGGCGACCTCGACGGGCCGACGCGCGAGAAGGTGAAGGCCTATTCCGCCGCCACCGACAATGTCGGCCTCTTCTTCGGCGAGGACATCTTCATTGCCATCGGCTCCATCCTGCTGATGAAGGGCTTTCTCGAACAATATGGCATCATCTTGGAGCCGCTCGAACTTTCCGTCTGGGCGATCCCGACGGCGATCGCCGCCTTCCTGATCCACGGCACGCGCCTGCTGCTGCTCGACCGGCGGCTGAAGCGGAGGCGCAGCGAATGATCACACTCGACTGGCTTTACGCGCTGGCAGGGGCGATGTTCGCGGCTTTCGCCCTGCTGAGTGCGTTGGACCGCACCAACGGCAAGCGTTTCGGCAACGCCGCCTTCTGGGGCCTGCTCGCCGTCAGCTTCTTCGCCGGCGACAGCCTCGGCGATTTCGGCAACGGCATCCTGGTCCTGTGCCTCGTTGGCCTCGCCGGCTTCCACGCCCTTGGTCGCGGCGATCCGCCGACCACAACCGATGGCGAGCGGATCGACTATTCGAAGGCGCTCGGCAACAAGCTCTTCCTCCCCGCTCTCGTCATCCCCGCGACCGCGCTGCTCGGCACGTTCTTCCTCAAGGACAGCGGCCTCATCGATCCCGGCCAGGTGACCTTGATCTCCCTCGGCTTGGGCGTGCTCATCGCCGTCGCCGTCTGCTTCATCTGGCTCAGACCACCAGCGCTCGCGCCCCTGCAGGAAGGGCGGCGGCTGATGGACTCCGTCGGGTGGGCGGCGGTGCTGCCGCAGATGCTGGCCGCCCTGGGCGCCGTCTTCGCCATGGCTGGAGTGGGTGAGGTCGTGGGCGGCATCGCGGGCCAGGTGATTCCCGACGGCAACCTGTTCGCCGCCGTCGCCACCTTCGCGGTCGGTATGGCGCTTTTCACCATGATCATGGGCAATGCCTTCGCCGCCTTCCCGGTGATGACGGCCGCGATCGGCCTTCCGATCCTCATCCATCAATATGGCGGCGAGCCCGCTATCGTCTGCGCGATTGGCATGCTCGCGGGCTTTTGCGGGACCTTGATGACCCCGATGGCCGCCAACTTCAACATCGTCCCCGCCGTTCTCCTCGACCTCAAGGACCAGAACGGCGTGGTGAAGGCGCAGGTCGGCACGGCCATCCCGCTGTTCTTCGTCAACCTCCTCCTCATCTATTTCCTGGCCTTCTGATGACCCACGCTCTGACCCCCGAAACCGCCGCCCGCTTCGCCGAGATCGCGCTCGGCCATGTCACGCGCGAATATCCGCATAAGCTCGACCATGTGATGGACGGGCCGGAGGATGTGCTCGGCCCCCGCGCCCTCCATCCCATCTTCTTCGGCAGCTTCGACTGGCACAGCTGCGTGCACGGATATTGGCTGCTGCTGACGGTGCGGCGGTTGTGTCCCGATCTGCCCGTCTGCCGCCGCATCGAGGCGCTAGCGGACGAGATGCTGTCACCGGGCAAGGTGGCCGGCGAGCGCGCCTATCTGCTCCGCGCCTATTCCGGTGGGTTCGAGCGGCCCTATGGCTGGGCCTGGCTGCTGGCGCTGCATCGCGAGGCGGCGCGGCATGGAGACAGGGAATGGCACCAAGCGCTGGCGCCGCTTGCCGCCGACTTCGCAGATCGCTTCCACCTCTACCTGCCCAAGCTCACCTATCCCATCCGCACCGGAACCCATTTCAACACCGCGTTTGCGCTTATCCTCGCGCTCGAATGGGCCGAGGAGAATGACGACGACCTCGCGGCCCTTATCCGCGCTCGCGCCGCGGATTATTATGGCGGAGACCGAGGCTGCCCCGGCTGGGAGCCGGGCGGAGATGACTTCCTCTCCTCCGCTCTGGTCGAGGCGCTGTGCATGAAACGCGTTCTCCCGCGCGCCGAATTCCGCGACTGGTTCGGGCGCTTCCTGCCGGATCTCGCCGCCGGCGAACCGCCGAGCCTGTTCACGCCGGCCACTGTGTCGGATCGTTCCGACGGCAAGATCGCCCACCTCGACGGCTTCAACCTCACCCGCGCCTGGTGCTGGCGCGGCCTTGCGGACGCGCTGGCACCCGAGCTGGCGACGCTCGCCCACGACACGGCGGAGACGCATCTCGACGCCAGCCTGCCGCACGTCGCCGGCGACTATATGGGCGAGCATTGGCTCGCGACCTTCGCTTTGCTCGCCCTGGGAGCCGCCAATGTCTGAAGCCTATATCGTCGAAGCCCTGAGGACCGCCGGCGGTCGCCGCGGCGGTGCGCTCAAGGACTGGCACCCGGCCGATCTTGGCGCCCAGGTGCTGAACGCGCTGGTCGACCGCACGGACATTGACCCGGAGGCGGTCGAGGATGTGATCGTCGGCTGTGTCAGCCAGGTCGGCGAGCAAAGCTTTCATGTCGGCCGCAACATGGTGCTCGCCTCCAGGCTTCCCGACAGCGTTCCCGCCGTTACCATCGACCGGCAATGCGGCTCTTCGCAGCAGGCGCTGCATTTCGCTGCCCAGGCGGTGATGAGCGGCACGCAGGACGTAGTCATCGCGGCCGGCGTCGAGAGCATGACGCGAGTGCCGATGGGTACCCCCTTCATCCTCCCCGCCCAGGCCGGCATCGGCACCGGTCCCTGGACCCGGCGCATCCTCGGCCGCTACGGCGTCACCGAATTCAGCCAGTTTACCGGCGCCGAGATGATGGCCGAAAAATATGGCTTCAGCCGCGAGGCGCTGGACCGCTTCGCGCTGGAAAGTCACCGGAAGGCAGCGCGCGCGACGGAGGACGGCGCGTTCGACCGGGAGATCATGCCCGTTGCCGTCGTCGGCGAGAATCGCAAGGAGCGGCTCCATGGCGCCGACGAAGGCATCCGCTTCGACGCGTCGATGGAGGCGTTGGGTTCTCTCAAGACGTTGAAGGAGGGCGGAACGATCACCGCCGGCAATGCCAGCCAGGTCTGCGACGGCGCAAGCGGTGTGCTGGTGGTGAGCGAAAGGGCGTTGAAAGCGCACGGCCTGACGCCGCTCGCCCGCGTCCACAATCTCACGGTCACCGCCGGCGACCCGGTAATCATGCTGGAGGAGCCCATCCCGGCGACCCGTCGGGCGCTGGAACGGGCCGGCATGCGTATCGGCGACATTGATCTTTACGAGGTCAACGAAGCCTTTGCCCCGGTCCCGCTCGCCTGGCTCGGCGAGATCGGCGCCGATCCGGAGAGGCTCAACGTCAACGGCGGCGCCATCGCTCTCGGCCATCCGCTCGGCGCGTCGGGGACGAAGCTTATGGCGACTTTAATCCATAGTCTCCACACTCGCGGCAAGCGCTGGGGTCTCCAGACGATGTGCGAAGGCGGCGGCATCGCCAACGTCACTATCGTCGAGGCGCTATGAGCACGGCCCTATCGGGAAAGGACGGCGGGGGCAGAATCGAACGGCAAAAGTAAGTATTTGAAAGCAGTGTATTAATCCAGATACCGTCAGCGGATTATACCGTCGAATATACCGTCACTAGCAGTTGGTGCAGCGGTTGGGTGTCTTTGTGCCCGTGATTCTGAGTTCGGCAACCCGCCGCCTCTACGTCACCCGGCACGCCCACAGCCCGGCCTTTGGCTTCATGCTCTGCCCATGCGGCTGCGGCGAGACGATCCACCTTCGCTTCATGGGAGAGAGGCGACCGAGATGGTCGCTGGGGAGCCTGTCCGGTCGGGCGACGGTCTTTCCGTCGATCTGGAGACAAGCGGCCTTAACCCTCCCCCATCCGCTCGATCGAGCCATCATATTTGGCGATGGCCAGCAGGCCGAGGATCGAGCAAAAATCCTCAAGCGCGAACATTTCGTTGGTCGTCTTCGTCCTGCCGGATGTCGAACCGTTCTACGAGAAGCGCTGGCTGCATCTCGTCAGGCATGGGGACGAGCGCGACCGGCGGCACCTGGAAACCCACGGTTGTTTCGGAGCTTCGTTCTGGATGATCTCGAGCGACCGTAGCCGTGTGCGCTGGTTGCGACGGCCGCTCAGGAATAGGCGTCCATCCGCCGTCGCACCCGGAAGAAAGGCGCTCGCTGACGAGAGATAGGCGTTAGGGTATAGATAATGGACAATGCGAACCGCATGACCGAGAATGGTCGCCTCGATATCGTCGTCAGCATCGACATAGACGCCTCGAACCAAGTTGACGAGCGACCCGTCCTGCGCCCTGAGATGCGCGCGCTTAGCGTCGATGGATTGATCTACAAAATGGTTGGGCATGGGAATTGTCTCGCATTTGAGATGCGCGTAAATCCCATATCGTGACGCCGTAGGCAGGAATTATCACGCATATCAGATGCGCGATAATTCCTCAAAAGCCACGCATGGGTAGCACACGCTAGAATATGCGCGCGTGCTCCGGCGCCAAGAAGACGTTGTAGCTCAATTCTCAAGAAACCGCGTCACCTCATCCAGCCTTCTCTTGCTACTCGTGGCCAAACACCACTCCATGCACGTCGTCCCGCCTTGCCGCTTCCGACCAATGATCATCGCCCGTGAATATGTCGCATGGCTTTCGCGAGCGCGCGGCCGGGATCGCCAACATGGACCTCGGCCCCCGCACCGACGGGGAGATCGGGGGAGTAGAACTGAGCGAACGTATCCCAACTGCCGATTTTCGCTTCCCACAGAAGCTCATTCGATTTCCATGTTTCCCCACTCGTCTTCAGTCAGCTTAGAGGTCTGAGCGCTCTTGAGGGCACTCGAAACGTCTCATTGCCCTCACTTCCACAGATGGGAATATGCACTCTCGGGAATATGTAGTTTACAAACCCAGTAGTGAGACGAGGGCTCGAGCGGCCCCGTAAACGAGGGCGCCGCCGACGATCGCCGTCAGAACCCAGAACTCGATGGCTAGGCCGGCTTGATTCCACTCCGGTTCGTCGTCATCGGGGAAGGGCATGCCACGATGGGAGCACAAGAAGGCGCGTGTAGGAAAGCGGTTATCGCTCAGCTCTTGGCTTGATGATGTTAGGATACCGCTCGCCGTCGATCACCGGCCCCGCGCGTCTCGCTCGCGCTTCATAGTCCACGGCGATCTCCAGCAGTATCGCGGCAACCGACTTAGACCACGTCTCGCCCGCAAGGTCGCTGTCCGGGAGAAAGGTCCGGTCTGGCGAGCATTTGCTGGCGCTGCTGTCTAATCTCGTTGTCGAGTTTGGCCCAGGCATGTGCATGCCGATCCGCATAGAAGAGGAAAAGCCGTTTCGCCCGGACGCTCTGGCAGTCTTCGAGCAAGCGAGTGACAAGCCGGGGCCGCAAATTGGACAAGCCCTGGAAGATCTCGTCGGCATGGTCGAAGCCGACATTGGCGAGTATCTCGTCAAGCAGCTCGATTATCGCTCGCTCTTCCCCCGCGATCCGGAGAAAATAGTCCCAAGCGTGTGTTCTGGTCGGTTCTGGAGCATTCCCACCGAGGCGGCCGGTTCCAAGTTCGAAGCGCCGCCATTCCACCCCTGCGCAATGTTCTATGAAACAACAATGACCCGATCTGCCCGCTGACAACAGTTTGTGCTGGGCTCAATCCAAAAGCCGACGTTCAACAACGAGCCATCACCGACGCAAAGTTCGGCGTCAGGACCTTGCCGCCATCCTTGAGGCCGTCGAGATGGTCCGACCAGATTGCATCATCCGCACACGCTCGCTCCAATGTTCGCCGCGTACGTAGGCGCGCCGTTCTTGAGCGATCCGTAGGGGCTGATCAAAGTGCGGATAGTCCCTTTACCCGCTCTGCCAAAGCACCCGAGACGGACTCGGGGATCATGCCAGGGAAATCCGTCGGCAATGATTGTTCAACTGAGGAGACAGCGGTCGCTGCGGTATCAATCATGGCATCAATCGCGTCCTTGATCAGCTTCTTCGGCAGGCCCGCCGCTTCGCCGGTCTGCACGAAATGACGGCCAAGGCCCTCGTGAATACAGTAATGCCGGTTCTTCCCGATCGACATGGCCAGCCGGAATTGATTGCGTTCGATCTGGCCGGCGTCGAGGCTCGGCTGGGCGGTCAGCACATCGTAGAGCGGCGTCAGGCGGTAGGTGCCGCCGGGGCCAAGGAAGATACTGAAGTTCTTGGCATGGCCGTCCGTGGCACCGATGAGCCAGAACAGGATCTGCGCCTTGAAGACGGTTGCCTGGTCCTCGGCGGGAGTATCGCTCCCTTTTAGGAGGTCCAGAATCTGGACCAGGTTTGGTCCCCCATCGCTCTGGTATTTGCGCGTGGGTGGCACCGATAACGCCTGACAGAAGTCCTCCTGGGGCAAGCGGATAAGGCGACCGTCCCGGGTCCAGCGGCGGTCGAACCGCTCGATCACAAGGGCCTTGGTCTCGCCGACGGTATGGATCTCGGCATCATTCACCGGAAGGCCGAAGGCGGCCGCGAGCTTCAGGCAGTAATATTCGTTCTCGACGCTGTGGGAGAGGTCAATCCCGTTCGGCAGTTGCCCGATAGGCGTCTTGAAGATGTGTGTGGTCGGCGTCGTACCATGTGGCTTGAACCAGCGACCGTTGAGCCAGAGCAGCGCGGTTTTCTCCTGGCCGCCGGCGACCGAAATGCGGAACTCGTCTTCGCGGGTGAGGCCCAACGGGGCCTGCGCGAGGCCCTTCAGCAGCTTCTCAATCGCCGCCTCGTCCAGCGCCTCGCCGTCGACGGTGATGTCGCCATGGCGTGCGCGATCGCCACTGTCGGCGTCGTCGCCGCCGCCGTCGTCGTCGTCGTCGCCGCCGGTATCGACTGCAGGATGGTGATAGTGATCATCATCGTCGGCTGTCAGGAATTGCAGTGCCCCGACGCAGTCACGGCCGATGGCGGTGAGGAGGCTGTAGGCATCGGCCCCTTCGGCGCCAACCTTCTCGGCAACCCGTTCGCGCAGGGCGTCCGAGTCCGGCAGTAGGTTGTCGAACACGGCCCCGACTTCCGCTCCACGATAGGGGTCCTCGCGGAGGGGCAGTGATAGGGAGGCTGGGAAAGCATGCGACCAGCCGAGCCAGGCCTCATCGTACTGGAACTCAATTGCTCCGCTGGGAGCCTTCCGAAGGTGACCAACGAGCCGATTGTTGAGGAGCACCCGGAGAGGCGGATGGCGTTTCCGCCTCGCCATCAGAATAGGTCCTCAATGTCCGAAGCCGCTCCTTTGGAGCGCGGCACGATCCGCAATTCGAGCTTCAAGGTCGCCAGAACCTTGAGGATGCTGTCGAGCTTTGCGCCGGCATTACCCGCCTCAATCTCCGAAATGGTCGCTTGGCGCAAACCTGCCTTATCGCTCAGCTCACCTTGGCTGAGGCCCATTTGCTTTCGAGCGCGGCGCACGAGATTGCCGAGTTGCTTTGGGGTGCGAGCCAGATCCATCATAGCCTGTCTATACGCTAGGTCGTATAGGAAAGCAATATACGGTGTAGAGTATATTCCACAAATATCCGCTGTAGCGTATAAATCTAATCTATACGCTGAAGCGCATAAAGGTCACCACTCCTCCTCTTCCAAGGATGTGTGGCGGGCTATATTGCAAACCAGACCGGATCGGTAGCGGAGCTTGGTGCCGACGAGGTGGACGATCTGGACCTTCCCGGACTGCGCGAAGGTCGCGATCTCCGCCAGGCGTTTCGCCGGCACGAACACATAAGCGGAGAACTCGTCGCCGCCGACCGAGAGCGTTCCCAAGGATAACGTCCCGAGCCCCGGTTGCTCTTCCAACATTCCTGCGCGCGCGCTCAGCGTGACGCTGACTTTCAGATATTTGCTGTTCTCCGGCCGGATCAGGTCGTCGCTGAAGCTGAACGTCGCGAGCGCGCTATAGGCGCCATGATCCCAGCGGCTCTTCGGATCGCTGACACGAAGGCTGTAATGGTAATCCACGGGCGGAATCTAACGGCAAAAATAAGTATTTGAAAGCAGTATCTTAATCTAGATGCAGTCCCGGCAAGCTGGCCGACTCGAACCGTTTCCAGCCGCTCTTTTGGCGACCCACCGTGGACGCTGCTGGATGATTCTTTCGATCATAAACGACCAACTGAAACAGCCTCCGCGCTGAGCCAAGCCCTCGCCCCCACATCACTGCTAATTGAGGCGCCGACCGAAGACGAACAGGCCAACCTGGTCGATCGCAGTAAGAGCACAGGCCTCATCATTGTCGGACGTGTCGCCTGAAACGCCAATCGCCCCGATCAACTCTCGCCCGTTGGAGATCAGGACGCCGCCGGCGGCGAGAACGATGCGGGCGCCCTCCACTTGGAGAAGGCTGGAGACGAGCGCCGGGCGCTCTGTCGCCATGGCCTCGAGCTCGCGGGAATGTCGGCCCATCTGCAGAGCGCCGTGCGCCTTTGCCCGCGCGACTTCGAACCGAAATGCCGACGCGCCGTTTTGCGAAACGGACGCTATCACTGTCCCATCCGCCGCCAGCGCGACGATGGACACGGGCTTGAGCCCGCGCGTTTGGGCGTCGGTTTCGGCCGCAAGGACCATGTCGAGCGCCTTCTGCAGGGAAAGTGGTGGCCGGCTCATCCGGCATGCCGGACGGACTGGGTGGCCGCGTCGTCCAAGGGGAGCCCGACATCATTTGCGAAGACACGCTGCACATTCTCGGCTGTTGCGGTCAGGACGCGCTGAGCCTTCAGGTCCAGGTCCTTGTCGAAGCGCACTGCCGGAATGGCGAAATTGACTGCGCCAACGACCTTGCCATCGAGCGCGACGGCGCGCGCAATTCCGACCACGCCCTTGGTGAACTCCTCGAGCGAATAGGCGAATCCGGTCGATGCCGCGCGTTCGATTAGGCGTCGAATGTCCTCGATGTCGGTGGTCGTGCGATCGGTGAATGCGACGGGCGTGAGGTTGCGAAGATATGCGTCCCGGACCCGATCCGGCCCGGCCGCCAGTATCGCCCGGCCGGCAGAGACGACGAACAGGGGCGCGCGATCGCCAAGGCGCATCGAATAGCCGAGGGCCTGGCCGCCACTGCGAGTGGCGATCACCTGAGCTTGGTCACCGACGCGTTGGTAGAAAGCGCAGGTTTCGTTGAGATCGCGGCAGGCCGCCTCGAGGTGTGGGGCAACCACCTCCTCCAGCGGCCGTGGTCCCCGTTTCGTCACGAGTTCGCGCACCTTGTCGCCGAGGAGATATCGACCCGTGTCCTCGTCCTGCCGGACATATCCGCGGTTGAGCAGGTTCTTGAGCAGCTGGAATAGGCTGCTCTTCGGGATTGCAAGCGCTTGGGAAAGCTCGGTGAAGGATTGCGCAGTCGGTGTGAATGCCAGCAATTCGAGCAGGTTGAGAACTCTGTCGGCCGACTTGACCGGATTTTCAGCGGCCATATTCGATCTCGGCAGCATTCTCGGAGGGATCGAATCCCAGGAGGGCGCTCATTCGCAATCCAAGCTCCTGATCGACGCGTCGCGGCGCCATTACCAACTGCTCGACCGTGGATCAATTCGTTCAGGCGATTCTCGCCTCGTGCGGTATGGACATGTATGTGAACTATTTTCTATATGTGAACAAGTTTTATGAGGAGGAAGAGCGATGGGCCTGCACGACGATGGCTTAGTCGAAACCGTCGATCGCGAGGCCGAGAAAGGGCGGTTCGAATTTTACGACCGCGCCCGAGCCCAGAATCTCGCGCCGCTCTGGCGGGTCCTGCACGGCCTCGTCACTGCCGAGCCCAAACATGGCGCGGTGCCGGCGCGTTGGCGCTACGAAGATGTACGGCCGTTCTTGATGGAAACCTGCACGCTGATCTCGACGGAGGAGTCTGAACGTCGCGTGCTGGTCCTCGAGAATCCCGGCCTGCCCGGCCAGTCGCGCATTACGCAAAGCCTGTTCTGCGGACTTCAGACCATTCTGCCGGGCGAAGTCGCGCCGGCGCACCGCCATGTCGCGTCGGCCCTGCGGTTCATCGTCGAAGGACGCGACGCCTACACCGCGATCGACGGTGAGCGTACAAACATGCTCCCCGGGGATTTTGTCATCACCCCGTCCTGGACCTGGCACGACCATGGCAACGAATCCGACGGCCCGATGGTGTGGATCGACGGGCTCGACATGCACATTGTCAACCTGCTCGGCGCGAGCTTTCGCGAGAGTTATCCCGACAAGATATTCCCGACCAATCGACCCACCGGCTCGACCCAAGCGATTGCCGGAAGCAACATGTTGCCTGAAGGCTATGATCGGCGCTCGCAGATATCGCCGCTCTTCAGCTATCCCTATAGGGCCGCGCGCGACAGCCTTGAGCAGCTCAGACGGCTGGGGGATCCGGATGCCTGCCATGCCTACAAGCTGAACTATATCAATCCGGTGACCGGGGGCTCGGCGATGCCGACGATCAGCACGTCAATGCAGCTGTTCCCGAAAGGGTATGAAACCCAGACCTATCGCTCCACCTCGGGCACCGTCTTCGCGGTGGTCGAAGGGTCGGGATCGGTGACAATCGCCGGGGAGCGCTTCTCGTTTGCGCCGAAGGACATCTTCGTGGTGCCGAGCTGGGCGCCGTTCACGCTCTCGGCGGCCGAGGACAGCACCATCTTCAGCTTCTCCGATCGCATCGTGCAGGAGAAGCTGGATCTCTTCCGCGAAGTGCGAGGTCAGGCATAAGGTTGAAGATCGCGGGAGGCGGACGGAGCGCGAATGTTGGACATCTGCCTGTTCGCCTAGGATCGATCGGCGCTGACCGCCGAGGCTAGCCGTTCGATCCCGCAAGCTGCCTTTCCAGAGCATCGAGCACCCGGTAGCAGGGCAGAACCTGCGCGACGCTGGCATTGGGCTCCCGGCGCTGGCGTATGGCGGAAACGAATTCGCGGTCCTGCAGCTCGATTCCGTTCAACGAAACGTCGACCTTGCTGACATCCACCGGCTCTTCCTTGCCCGTAACCAGATCGTCGTAGCGCGCGATCCAGGTGCCGTTGTCGCAGATGTAGCGGAAGAAGGTTCCGAGCGGGCCGTCATTGTTGAAGGACAATGAGAGGGTGCAGATCGCACCGCTCTCGCTTTTCAGTTGAATGGACATGTCCATCGCGATGCCGAGCTCGGGATGATGGGGTCCCTCGATTGCATGAGCGGCAACGATCGGTCCCGCCTGATAGGCGAACAGGTCCACCGTGTGCGCGGCATGATGCCACAGCAGATGGTCGGTCCAGGATCGCGACTCCCCCTTGGCGTTGATGTTCTCGCGTCGGAAGAAATACGTCTCGACGTCCATCTGCTGGACGTTGAGCTCGCCAGCGCGGATCTTGCGATGGAGATATTGGTGCGACGGGTTGAACCGGCGGGTGTGCCCGCACATCGCGACCAGACCGGTCTCGCTTTGCCTGGCCACGACGGCTTCCGCGTCCGCAAGGCTGTCGGCAAGCGGGATCTCGACCTGGACATGCTTTCCCGCCTCCAGGCACTGGACCGCCTGGGGGGCATGGAGCTGTGTCGGCGTCGCAAGGATGACCGCCTCTACCCCGTCGAGAGCCAGGCTCTCGCCAAGTTCCGTAGTGGCGTGGGAAATTCCATATTTGGAGGCCACCGTTTGGGTTTGATCCAGTGTCCGGCCGACCAGGCTGACCACTTCCACGCCCTCGATCCTGGCGAGAGCATCGAGATGCTTTTCACCGAAGGCGCCGGCACCGGCGAGAACGATCTTCATGCTGCAGGCTCCAAGACGATGTGGCCGATGGCGGTGTTGCTGCCGGGGACGTGGTAATGGCGATGCAGCTCGCGCGCGCCGCGCCCGAGCGCGCCGCGCATGATCAGCCACATCACCAGCTCGATACCTTCCGAGCCCGCCTCGCGCAGATATTCGATGTGCGGCTTGGTGCGCAGCCCCTCCGCGTCGCGGGTCAGGTCGTCGAGGAACTTCATGTCCCAGGGTTTGTTGATCAGCCCCGCACGCGGGCCTTGGAGCTGGTGGCTCATGCCGCCCGTCCCCCAGATCTGCACATTGAGATCCTCCGGGAAGCTTTCGACGGCGCGCGCGATCGCTTCGCCCAGGAGCCAGCAGCGATTGCCCGAGGGCGGAGGATAGGTGACAACGTTGACCGCAATCGGCACCACGCGCACCGGCCATTGGCCGGGCTGACCGAACATCAGGCTCAACGGGACGGTCAGCCCGTGGTCGACCTCGAGCCGGTTGAGGATGGTCATGTCGAACTCGTCGAGAATGCAGCTCTGCGCGATATGCCAGGCGAGTTCGGCATGACCCTTCACGATCGGCACCGGTCGCGGTCCCCAGCCTTCGTCTGCAATGCCGAATTCCTCCGCACAGCCAATCGCGAAGGTCGGAATGATGTTCATGTCGAAAGCCGACGCATGGTCGTTGTAGACTAGGATGACGACATCGGGCTGCTGCGTCTCTTCCCAATCCTTCGTCCATTGATAGCCGGCGAAGAGAGGCGCCCAATAGGGCTCGTGGCTTTTGCCATTGTCGAGCGCCGCACCGACGGCCGGCACGTGGCTGGTCGCCACGCCCGCAGTGATCCGTGCCATTTCAATATTTTCCCTTAATCGATCGCTGGCCCTCGGGCGAACGGCCACCGGCCAGCATCATCGCCGCATAGTCGGCTTGGCTCATGCCGGTCATGGTGCCGACCGCCTGCTGGTAGCTGATCTCATCCGTGAAGAAGACCTTGGCGAGAAAGTAGATGTTGCCGCCCTCGTCCAGCGCAGCGTTATAGTCGCGCTTCAGCACGGCCTCCTTTTGCGCCTCGGTCATCTGAAATCGGTCCAGATAGGCACGCTCGTCCCCCTTGAATGCCGCCCGGTTTTCGGGCTTCATCAAGGTCATGCACATCTGGTTGAGCCAATAGCCCTGTCGCGCGCGCTTCGCGGTGAAGACCCGTGTGCCGGGTATGTCGTCGAGCTCGGCCAGATATTCGTGGATGTCCTGCTTCACAGGCCTCTTTCCTTCAACTTCGCATCGAGCCGCGGGAAGACGCGCCGGGCATTGCCCTCGAAAATTGCGTGGCGGTCCGCGTCACTGAGCGGCAGCGCATCGATATAGCGCTTGGTGTCGTCGAAATGATGGCCCGTGGTCGGGTCGATGCCGCGCACGGCGCCGACCATCTCGGAACCGAACAGGATATTCTTGGCATCGATCACCTCGGCGAGAAGGTCGATGCCGGGCTGGTGATAGACGCAGGTGTCGAAATAGACGTTGTTCATGACGTGCCCGTCCAGCGCTGGCTGCTTCAACATGTCGGCCAGCCCGCGATAACGCCCCCAATGATAGGGAACGGCGCCTCCGCCATGGGGAATGATGAAGCGCAAGGTCGGGAAGTCGGCGAACAGGTCGCCCTCGATCAATTGCATGAACGCGATCGTATCGGCGGCGATATAGAAGGCGCCGGTCGCGTGCAGCCCCGGATTGCACGACCCTGAGACATGGATCATCGCCGGCACGTCGAGCTCGACCATCTTCTCATAGAACGGATACCAGAAGCGATCGGTGAGCGGGGGACTGGTGAAGTGGCCGCCGCCCGGATCGGGATTGAGATTGCAGCCGATAAATCCAAGCTCGGTGACGCAGCGCTCAAGCTCGGCGATCGACCCGCGCAGGTCGGCCCGCGGGTTTTGCGGCAGCATGCACACCCCGGCGAAAATGTCCGGATAAAGGCGAACGCAGCGCGCGATCAGGTCGTTGTTGGCGCGGGCCCAGGCCTTCGACATCGTCTCGTCGCCGACATGATGCGCCATCGCCGAGGCGCGCGGGCTAAAGATGGTCATGTCGGCGCCGCGCTCGCGGATCATCCGGATCTGGTTCGGCTCCAGCGTCCGGCGAATCTCGTCGTCCGAAATGGCAGGATAAATCGGTGGCGCTTGCCCGACTGGCTGCGCGGCCTTTTGCGCCTCGCGCCAGTCGCCATGCGCCGCGGGCGCTGTCGTGTAGTGACCATGGCAGTCGATGATCATGCCGTCCCGCGCGCTCCTTCAATTTCAGCCAGCTTGACGGCAAGGCCGGCCGGCGAGGGAATGCCAAGCCCGCCCAGGGCCCGCTGCCGCGTGATCGTCCCGCGCGTCATCAACGGCTCTACCCCGAGATCATCGAGTGTGATCGCGACCTCTTCCATCTCGGCGGCCCGGCGCAGGCCATGGACCAGCATACGCTCGAGATTATAGTCCGCCTGCGCCGGCCATTCGCCACCCAGGGAGGCCAGCACCGTCTTCGTCACGCCCGCACGCTCAGCCGCGATCATGGCTTCGGCGGTCAATGCCTCGATCCCCTTCACGATCACCGACCGGATCATCTTGACCGCCGATGCATCGCCAATCCGCGCGCCCGCGACATCGATGTTCGTGAAGCCCGCCGCGGCAAGCGCGTCGCCGCCCGCCGGGGCATGTGGCCCGGCCAGGAGCAAAGGTACGCCAAGCGCCTGCGGGGACACGGGCGCCATGATGGCGACATCGACATAGCGGCCGCCCGCGCCATCGATCTTCGCCGCGGTCATGCGCTTCGTCCCGGGGGCAACCGAATTCATGTCAAGATAGAGGGCACCTTCTTCGATCGCGCTGGCTGCTTCCAGGCCCACGACACTCGCCTGGTCGGCAGTGACGAGGCTCAGGATGACCCGGGCCCGGCGCACGGCCTCACTCGATGTCTCGCAGCCGCGAAGGCGAAGCGCGCGATATTCGATAAGCTTGGCATAGCGGGTCGCCGCCTCGCTCGTCTTGATGTCGAAGACGCGGACCGGCCCTTCCCATCGCGCCGCCCGTGCAAAAGTGCGTGCGGCCTCGCCGAAGCCGATCAGGGACAATCGCTGCATCGGATCGGGCTATCCGCAGGTCATGCCGGTGCCAAATCGGAAAGCCGGACATGATATAAGTTTTGGCGAATTATTCGACGCTCGCCTGCTCCTCCAGAAGGCCCAGCATCGCGCGCTGCAAGGCCGTCGGACGCCAGTCGGCGCGGGTCGTGAATCCGATCGTTCGCATCATTTGCGCGGGGGCATCGCAAAGCCGCACCAGCCAGCCGGCCTCGAGTTCCACGGCAATCTGATCGACGGCCAACAGGGTCAGGAAATCGCTCTCCATCAGGATCTGGCGGATGGTCATTACCGATCCGCATTCCACCGGGACCGGCGGGGGTGCCAATCCGGCCTCGTCGAACATGCGCAGCCACAATCGCCGCAATGGCGTACCACGGGCGGCGATTGCCCATGGGAAGCGCGTCAGATCGTCTGTCGTGGGCTCGCGCCCGGCGAGCGGATGGCCGGCGCGCGCGACCACCACCGGCCGGTCCTTGAGCAGCGGGGCTTGAACGAGATCTGCGGGCGCCACTTCGCGCAATGCGCCGATCATCAGATCGAGTGCGCCGTCGCGCAAAGGTTCAAGCAGTTCGGCATGGGAGCCCTCGACGATCTCGATCGTCGCATCGGGCCATTGTCGATGCAGGGCCATCACCGCCCCGGGCAGGAGACGAGCGCGCGACAGGGGCATGGCCCCGATCGCTACCCGACCCGCCTCACGTCCTTCCAATCGACCCACTTCCGACAGGCCTGCCTCCAGCTCCGCGCGCGCCAGCCGGAACCCGCGGGCCGTGCGGCGCCCGGCCTCGGTCAGGGCAAGACCGCGCCCGCGCCGCTCGACGAGGTTACGCCGCAGCGCCACCGAGAGGTCTCGAACCGCGCGATGCAACGAAGACTGGGAAAGGCCGGTGATGATGCTGGCCCCGACATATGATCCGGCGTCGGCTAGGGCGATGAACGCGCGCACCTCGGCCATCGTGACCCGCGGCGAACCAATCTGGTGGAGCGCGCGGCGGACGCGGGGCGCCAACACCTGCGCGGCGCCAGTCGGTGCCATGCCGATCGGCTGGCGGTCGAACAAAGCCACACCGAGCTGTCCCTCGAGCCGGCTGAGCGCCTGGGTGACTGCGGGCTGGGTGAGGCTGACCGCCTGCGCGGCGGCGCTGATGCTGCCGAGCCGCTCGATCTCGGCTGCGGCGCGCAAGTGTCGCAGGTTGAGGGAGAATATGTCCATCGCTCCTGTCTTAGCGAAAACTTATGGCTCGCGCATAGTTTCGACTTGTTCTCCTCGCGCCGCGCTTTCACCTGATGGTCGAGGAGGCGCGTCATGTCCGGCATCGTCGTTCAGAACATTTTGCGTGCGGACCAGGGGGAGATCGAGGGGCTCGCCGCCTGCGGTGTCGCCACCGTTCACGAGGCGCAGGGCCGGACCGGATTGCTCGCGCCCTATCTGCGGCCGATTTGTCCCGGCTTTCGGATTGCCGGCTCGGCGGTCACGATCTCGGCGCCGCCCGGCGACAATTGGATGCTTCACGTCGCCATCGAGCAATTGCAGTCCGGCGATGTCCTGGTGCTGGCCCCGACCAGCCCGTGCAGCGACGGCTATTTCGGTGACCTGCTGGCCACCTCGGCGATGGCGCGCGGTTGCAGGGGCCTTGTGATCGACGCCGGCGTGCGCGACGTGCGTGATCTGACGCAAATGGGGTTCCCGGTCTGGTCGAAGGACGTCTTTGCACAAGGGACGGTGAAGGCGACGCTCGGCTCGGTGAATGTCCCGATCGTCTGTGCCGGCGCCGCCATCGCGGCTGGCGACGTGATCGTGGCAGATGACGATGGCGTCTGTGTCGTGAAGCGCGCGGAGGCAGCCACGGTGCTGGCAAAGGCCCGGGCGCGCGAAGCGAATGAGGAGACGAAGCGCAAGCGCCTCGCGGCCGGCGAGCTCGGCCTCGACATCTATGAGATGCGTGAGCGCCTGGAGGCGATGGGCCTTAGATATGTCTGAGGGTATCCGCTGCATGTGGATGCGCGCCGGGACATCGAAGGGCGGCTTCTTCCTGGCAGAGGATCTGCCCGAGGACATTCCGACCCGCGACGCTTTTCTGCTGCGCGCAATGGGCTCGCCCGACCCGCGCCAGATTGATGGGATGGGCGGGGCGGATCCGCTCACCTCGAAGGTCGCTCTGGTTTCGAAATCGGAGCGCGAGGGAGTCGATGTCGACTATCTCTTTCTCCAGCTGTTCGTCGATCAGCCGATCGTCACCGACAGCCAGAATTGCGGCAACATGCTCGCCGGTGTCGGCCCCTTTGCGATCGAGCGCGGACTGATTGTGGCAACGCGCGAGGAGACGCGGGTGGCGATCTTCATGGAGAATAGCGGGCAGGTCGCCGTGGCGACGGTGCGGACCCCGGACGGCACCGTGACTTATGCCGGCGACGCCGAGATAAGCGGGGTACCCGGCACCGCCGCACCCATCCCGCTCGCCTTTCGCGACACGGCCGGGGCCACCTGCGGAGCTCTGCTGCCAACCGGCAACGGCGTCGATGAGATTAACGGGGTGGCGGTGACGATGATCGACAACGGCATGCCGTGCGTCGTCATCGCCGCATCGGACATGGGCATCACCGGCTATGAGGATCGCGACACCCTGGATGCCGATGGCGCGATGAAGGCGAGGATCGAGGCGATCCGCCTGAAGGCCGGCCTGCGCATGAATCTCGGCGACATCGCCGAAAAGTCGGTGCCGAAGATGATGCTGGTTTCACCGCCGAGAGAAGGTGGCGCGATTGCCGTGCGCTCGCTCATTCCGCACCGGGTCCATGCGTCGATCGGCGTGCTCGGTGCGGTTACCGTCGCGACGGCCTGCCTGATCGAGGGTTCACCCGCCGCCGCGTTGGCACGCGTGCCGGAGGGCCGCACCAAGTCGCTCGGCGTCGAGCATCCGACCGGGACCACGGAATGCGTGGTGACGGTGGATGAACATGGACAACCCACTGAGGCAGGCATGCTGCGCACCGCACGCAAGCTGATGGATGGGACCGTGTTCGGATGAGCGCCGCCGGCCCGCTCCGCGTCGTCAGCTGGCATCCGTATCCGTCGAAGCCGCGCTATGTTCCGCCGCTGGGAGCGGTCGATGCCCATTGCCACGTCTTTGGTCCAATGGCGGACTTCCCCTTCAGTCCGAAGGCCAAGTATCTGCCCGATGATGCGGGACCGGATATGCTGTTCGCATTGCGCGCCCGGCTCGGCTTCTCGCGAAGCGTCGTCGTTCAGGCAAGCTGCCACGGCACTGACAACCGCGCGACCCTCAATGCCATTGCCAGGTCGGGCGACAGTTGTCGGGGAGTCGCCGTTGTTGATCCTGCCGTGAACGTTGCGGAACTGGAGGCGCTGCACGCCAGCGGCATTCGCGGCGTACGATTCAATTTCCTGAAGCGCCTGGTGGGCGACGCGCCCAAGGACAAGTTCCTGGAGGTGGCCAAGAAGATCGAACCGCTCGGTTGGCACGTCGTCGTCTATTTCGAGGCGGACATCCTGGACGAGATGGTGCCGTTCCTCGAGGCGATCCCGACGATCGTCGTCGTCGATCATATGGGACGCTCGTCGATGAGCGAAGGACCCGAAGGTCCGCAGGTCAGCGCCTTCAAGCAGTTGCTCGACGAGCAGCCCAAGATCTGGACCAAGGTGACCTGCCCCGACCGCCTCTCCGCGGTAGGCGATCCGTGGGACGACTTTGCCGCAGTCGTCCGTCCAATCGTTGAACGCTATCCGGACCGTGTGCTGTGGGGGACCGATTGGCCACATCCGAACATGGAGGCGAACATCCCCGACGACGGTCACCTCGTCGACATGATTCCGCGCATCGCGGTGACCCAGGACCTGCAGCAGAGGCTTCTGGTCGACAATCCCACACGCCTCTATTGGCTCTAGGCCGAGAGTCGGCCGCGATCAGCCCGCCGCCCCGGCCGCCTTTGCCGGGGGAACGGCATAAGGGATCAGGCCGCGCCAATCTTCGCCATCCTTCAACGAGCCACTGGCGCCGTTGATCGTCGCGGCATCGACATGGACGCCGACCGGCTTCTGTCCCGCGGCCGCGCGCTGCGCGCTCTTGAGCAAGCTGCGATAGAGTCGGGCGATCGCCACGTCGGCATGCGACAGCATTTCGCGGGAGCGATCGCGGATCGGCCCACCGGACATCGACACGGCGGCATCTTCCTGGGTGAAGTTCGGAAAGCCGGTGAAATGGCCTCGGCGCATCGCGTCCCTGTCCTGCAGGAAGTTGTTCTCCCGTCGCGGCCGGTCGGGCGAGACGCTCGTTGCGCGCGTCATGCCGAAGTGGACAAGCGTTTCCTCGTCCAATCCGACGAAGGAGAGTTGCTGGCTGCGAAGCGGCTCTAGCCCAAGCGCCTTTTCCGCGCTCCACCACACGTGGAAGAACAATACGCGCTCGTCGTTGATCGGAGTGAACGCGAAGAACAAATCGCCATTCGGGTTGAGCACGAAGCACGGTGACACATAAGGCGCGATCCGGGCTTCGGTCACCGGCTCGGCGCCCCGGTCGTTGCGCCGCAGGGCAACATAGTGGAACCCGAAGTCGGTTTCCTCCGCCTCGAGCCGCGGCGCGGCATCGAACTGCATGTGGTTCGTCTTCTTCGCGAAATCGAGATCCGCCTCGTCGGTCGCCTTCAAGCCGACCGTGTGCAGGATGCTCAGATGCGAGGAATCGACCACGCCTTCCATCAGCTGCAGATAGTTGCAGTTGACCACCGCCACGACCGGAAGACGATGGCTTTCGGGGACATCGAAGAAAGCCCAGTTCGGAAGAGGCGGAGCTTGCGCCGGGTCTCCCAGGTAGACCCAGACCAGGCCACCCGCCTCGCGGATCGAATAGGCGCGCGCGCGAAACCGGTCTTTAAACCGCGGGTCGGCAACGTTCGGAGTCTCGAGCACGGAACCGTCGACGGCGAATTTCCAGCCATGATAGATGCAGCGGATTCCGCATTCCTCTACCCGGCCGAGCAGCAGCGATGCGCCGCGGTGGCAGCAATGTTCGGCGAGCGCTCCAAGGGCGCCCTTGGTGTCGCGGAACACGACGAGGCGTTCGCCGCAAACTTCGACCGGAAAAGGGACGCTATCGGGCTCGGGCAGCTCGGACGAGAGCATCACCGGAAGCCAATAATGGCGGAACGCCTTGCCCATCGGCGCGTCGGGACCGACGCGGCAGATCAGTTCGTTATCGGCTTTACTGAGCATGACGCCTCTCCATCAACAGCTCGAATCCTCGTACAAACGTTTCGATGCCTTGCCCTCAAGGTCGCTCAGGCGGTGCCCGTGCGCGCCACCTTTCCGAATTCGAGGTCGGGCAGGGCGGCGGTTACGCTGACGCCGCCATCGACCGGCATCACCACGCCGTTGACATGCGCGGCGAGGTCGCTCGACATGAACAGCAAGGTCGCGGCGATCTCCTCCGGCGTGGCGGCGCGGCCGATCGGGACGTGCCGGTCGATCTCTTCCCATTGCGCCTTGTCGAGAAGCTCCAGCAGTCGCGGCGTGCGGATGAAACCCGGAGCAACGGCATTCACGCGAATGCCCTTGGGACCAAGCTCGACTGCAGCGCCGCGCACGAGATGATGGAGGGCCGCCTTGGAGGTCCCATAGACGAGCTGGTTCGCGACCGCCCGGTTGCCGGACATCGATCCCACGAACGTGATGGGACCGCCTTGGGGCATCACTTGGGAAGCACCGCGCAGCACGTAGAGCGCATGACGCAACACGATGCCGAGCTGCCATTCGAATTCCTCGTCGGCGAATTCCGCGATCGGCTTGATCCGGGCGACGCCGATGACATCGACGACGCCGTGTATCACGCCCAGCTGCACCTGGGCGGCTTTCAGCACCTTGGCGACGCCGGCGGCGCTGGTCACGTCCGCAGCGCAATGATGGCCACCCACCGCCTCCGCAATCGCGCGCGCCTTGTCCTCCACGATATCGACGCAGAAGACGCGGGCGCCGCACTGCGCCAAGCCATGCGAAATCTGCGCACCGATGCCGTCGCCGGCACCCAGAACGATGAATCCGCGGTCGTCGAGAGACAGCAATGCACGATAGTCGGGAGCTGCGGCAGCCTGCGTCATCTCTTACTCCGGAATGGTCATTTGGTCGGGGCGAGCTGGCTGTCCGCCTTCGCGCTCGGCGCAGGGGAGTCCTGCGTATGCTGCGGAACCAGCTCCTTCCAATGGACGCCCGGCTCGATCATCTGGTCGGGCGCCGCAAGGCGAGTGCAATCCGCATAGTCGGCGCCGCGCGGCATTCGCCCTTTGGCGACGGCCTCCGCCGCTTCGATCAGCAATCGGCGCACCCGGACGACCGCAGCATCGGCCGTCACCAGATGTTCCTTAGTGCGGTCGGCGATCGGACCGGCCGCGACGCCCATGACCGCATCCTCATATGCCACCCCCGGAAAACCGGTCCAGCTGCTCGTCAGTTTGGCGCGGTCCTGGCCCATCTTGTTGGACCAATTGGCCTTGAAGAAATTGTCCTCCTCGGACCAGAAGCGCGCATCGTCGAGGCCCAGGATCTTGCGAAGATGCGGCCGATTGGCCGGCGCATCGCCATGAATGACGATGAAGGTTGCGGTATTGGTGTCGTCTATCGGAACTTCGAAGACCGTGAACAGAACCTTCGCGGCCGGAATGAACCGGATCGTGGGCATGAGGAACGGATAGACCCGCACGTGCATCTCGCGCGATTTGTCGATCTTGCCGTCGCCGCGGCCCTGCTGGCGGAAGGCGGCATAGTGGAAGCCGAACTTCGTGTCCTCGAGCTCCATTTCCGGCGCGTTGTCCTCGACCGCGAATGCCGCCGGATTGAGCGTGTCCGGATTCTGGCTGAAGGACTTTGTCAACCAGCCCGGGCGGGCATCATTGCTATGAAGGATGCCGACATGCGAGCTGTCCGATCCCTGCTCGACCAACTGAAGATAATTCGCCGGCTGGTAGATTCGGAAGATCGTGCGATGGGTGTCTGGTACCTCCATGAAGGCGAAGCGCCGAAACGGAGGCATGGCGTCCTGCGGCCCCATATAAGCCCAAAGCAGCCCGGCTTCCTCATGCACCTTGAAGGCGGGCGCCTTCAGCCGTGCCCGCAAGCGCGGGTCGCAATGATTCGGGGTTTCCTGGATCGTGCCGTCCGCGCCGAACTTCCAGCCATGATACAGGCACCGGATGCCGCGATCCTCGACCCGCCCCACCGCCAGTGAAACGCCGCGGTGCATGCAATATTCTTCCAGGAGGCCGACTTTGCCGTCGGTGTCGCGGAAGGCGACAAGATCCTGGCCGCAATGGCGAACCCGAATCGGGTCGCAATCCGCATGCGGAAGGTCGCTTGAGAGCGCGAATGGCAGCCAGTAGCGCCGCATCACTTCGCCCATCGGAGTGCTGGGTCCGACCTGGCAGAGAAACTGGTTTTCCTGAGGTGTCATATGAATTCCTTCTTCCTCGGAAGATACGTCAATGGGACGGTCGGTCAAGCCCGAACGCGTGTCTTCCCGAAGGCGGCCAGTTCAATCCCGACGACGAGGGCGCTCGTGCATCAAGGCCTATCGTTCTGGAGAGACAGGAAAGTTGCCTGAGAGGCGTCGTGGCATTGCCTTACGAAGACACGCCTCCACCTGCATGGATCGCGTCGAGGCGACATGTCGCTTGCGGGGCGGCATCAAGCATAGCTATAACGAACAACTTCCAGGGAAGATAACAGCCATGCTCAGCCCCGAACAGAATGAGAGGATCACGCGAACCGGCCCCGAGACGTCACTCGGCAAGGGGGTTCGGCGTTATTGGGTTCCCGCGCTGGTGGCGGACCAGCTTCCCGAAGCGGGGGGAGATCCCGTGCGCGTCACCTTGTTCAACGAGGACTTCGTTCTGTTCAGAGCCGGTGATGGCACGCTGGGCATGCTCGACGAACATTGCCGGCATCGCGGCGCTTCCCTCGTCCTGGGGCGCGTCGAAGACTGCGGAATTCGCTGCATCTATCACGGCTGGAAGTTCGCCGCCGATGGAACCGTGCTCGAAACGCCGAACGTCGCGGACCCGAACTTCAAGACGCGCTTCAAGGCGCGCTCCTATCCGATCCGCCAGGCAGGCGGGCTCGCCTGGGTCTATCTCGGGCCCGAAGGGAAGGAGCCACCGTTTCCCCATTGGCCGTGGTTCGACGTGCCGGCGGGCAACATCATCGCGACCAGCCATTTCATCGGATGCAATTTTGTCCAGGTCCTCGAAGGCCTGGTCGATTCCTCGCACCTGGGCATCTTGCACAGCAACGCCCTGGGCGTGTCGTCGGGATCTGATCTCAACTACGCCCAGAAGGTCAGCACGATGCAGTTCGACAAGGCGCCGACCCTTGAGACGCAGGCCACCGAGTTCGGCTTTCGCTATGCCGCGATCCGCAAGATCGATGACCGTGAGTCGGCGCGCATCACCAGCTTCGTCGCGCCGTTTACGGTCGTGAACCCAAACGGGGACGTGGTCACCATCGTGGTGCCGGCCCGGGACGACCTCTCGATCTTTTTCCATGTCTTCTGGAACGAAACCCAGCCGCTGGGCGAGGAGCCGATGCGCAGCGCGCATCTGCGCTTCATCGGCCTCGACCCCGATTCGCTCGATCGGATCGGCGTGCGCGCGCCGGCCGATCCACGCGCCCCGAGCGCGAGCAACCATTTCCATCAGGATCGCGGCGCCATGCACAGCGGCCGAAGCTTCAGCGGCCTGCCGGGCCTGATCGCTGAGGACGTCATCGTCTCCGTCGCCTCCGGCCCACTGCGCGACCGTAGCGCCGAGCGTCTTTCGGTGGCAGACGTGGCGGTGAGCCAGCTCTACCGCACGATTCAGACCGTGGCGGACGCGGGTGATGCCGGTACCGAGCCGCCAGGGGTTGCGGTCGATCCGCAGCGCGACGGCGCGCGCGGCTACGACTTGCACGACATCGCCGAGGTGAACTGGCGGGAGACGGCCTGATGCCGATCATCGAGACGCTGGAGGATGTCACTCCGGCGACGTTGAGCGTAATGGAGCGCACCCGCGATCCGCGGCTGCGCGAGATCCTGGTCGCCCTGGCTGGGCACCTCCATGCATTTGTACGCGAGGTCAAGCTGACCGAGAGCGAGTTTCAACGCGGCGCGGCGCTGGTCGCGGCACTCGGCCAGCAGAGCAACGATCGCCACAACGAGGTCGTCCTGATGGCTGGGTCCCTCGGCCTCTCGCAACTCGTCTGCATGATGAACAATGCCCAAGGCGAGACGTCGGCGTCGCTGCTCGGTCCATTCTGGCGCATGCATTCTCCCCCTGTCGCCAACGGGGAGTCGATCATTCGAACCGAGACCGAAGGCGACCCGTTCTTCATGACGGGAAGGGTGGTCGACACCTCCGGTCGACCCATCGCCGGCGCCGAGATCGACATCTGGCACTCCTCGCCGGGTGGTCTTTATGAGAATGAAGACGAGAGCCAGGCGGACATGAACCTGCGGGGCAAGTTCACGACCGATGCGGACGGTATCTTTGCGTTCCGCAGCATCTTGCCCGCCGGATATCCGATTCCGACGACCGGCGTCGTCGGCCAGCTGCTCCACGCCCAGGGCCGGCATCCCTTTCGCCCGGCCCATGTCCATGCCTTGATCTTCAAGGATGGTTACAAGACGATCTCCGCGCAGGTCTATTTCCCCGGCGATCCGTACATCGAGACCGACGTCCAGTTCGGCGTCACCCGTGCCTTGATGGGCGATTATGTTCGCCACGACGGGCCTCACCCGACCGATCCAAGCGTGTCGGCACCTTGGTGGAGCCTCGATCACCTTTTCGTTATCGAACCCGGTGAGGCAAGGCTGCCGCGCCCACCCATTCGCTGATCCCAGGAGGGGCACACATGATTGAGGCTGAACTCGCTGCGGGCGCCGCAGCGCTGGCTGGCGCGGAATCGCGGCGCGAGAAGATCGCGCAATTGAGCGTGACCTTTCCGGATATCAGGCTGGAGGATGCCTATGAGATCCAGCGACGCTGGATGAAAGGGCGAGTGGAAAACGGCGCTCGGATTGTCGGCCACAAGATTGGTCTCACCTCGCGGGTGATGCAGATGACCTCCAAGATCGACGAACCCGATTATGGCCATCTCCTCAACGACATGCACTATTTCGACGGGGCCACAGTGCCGGTCGGCCGGTTCCTGCAGCCGCGGATAGAAGTTGAGCTCGCCTTCATGCTGGGGCGTCCCGTCAAAGGGCCGAATGCTACCATCTTCGCGGTCCTCGACGCGACCGACTATATTGTGCCGGCGCTAGAGATCATCGACTATCGGACCGAAGTGCCGCGCACGATCTGCGACACGATAGCCGACAACGCGGCAGCGGGCGCATTCATCACCGGGGGACGGGTGGTCCGGCCGCTCGATGTCGATATTCGTTGGATCGGTGCGACCCTGTCGAAGAACGGCGTCATCGAGGAGTCGGGCGTTTCCGCGGCGGTCATGGGGCATCCCGCAATGAGTGTCGCTTGGCTTGCCAATAAGCTCGCGGCGCAAGGAGAGCATCTCGAGGCCGGCCATATCGTGCTCTCGGGATCCTTCACTCGGCCCATCGCCGTGTCCGCCGGCGACACGATCGCTGCCGATTATGGCGCGCTGGGGACGGTCGCGGTCGCCTTCGGATGAGCCAGGCATTCAATCCGTTTAAGGACCGCCTCGCCGAGGCTGAGATGCTGCGGGGCTTGTGGTCAACCCTGGGCAGCGCGGTCGCCATCGAGGTGATCGCGGGCGCCGGATTCGATTGGTTGCTCATCGATATGGAGCATTCGCCGAACGACCCGCTGACCGTGCTCGCGCAATTGCAGGCGGTTTCGGGCTATGTCAGCGCACCGGTCGTGCGGCTTCCCGACAATGATCCGATCCTGTTCAAGCGATTGCTCGACTTCGGCGCGCTGAATTTCATGGTGCCCGATGTGCAGGACGCGGCTCAGGCGAAATCGGCGGTTGCATCGATCCGCTATCCTCCCGCCGGCAATCGTGGGGTTTCGGCCGTGACCCGGGCGACCCGCTTTGGCCGCGTTGCGGACTATCCGCGCTTGAGCGACGCCGGCATCGCGCTCATCGTGCAGATCGAATCCCCTGCAGCGATTGACCGGATCGAGGAGATTGCGGCCGTCGACGGAGTGGACGGCCTGTTCATTGGTCCGGGCGATCTGGCGGCGCGGATGGGTTTCGTCGGTGAGCTCAATCGGACCGAGGTAAAGGAGCGGGTCGAACAGGGCATCCGGCGGATCGTCGCGACGGGCAAGGTAGCCGGGCTATTGACCGCCGACCCGGCCTTCGCGCGCCATTGCCAGGAACTCGGCGCCCGATTGGTGGCGGTGGGGACCGATGCGGGCCTTCTCGCCCGCGCCGCCGACGCGCTCGCCAAGGCTTGAGCGGCCAGCCTTATTGCCGACGGGACGCGATCTCAACCGGAGCGTCGACGCGCTCCACTTGACCGACGTCTCGGACGGCGCCACGCGCCGCGTTTGTGGTGAGGGCGGCGTAAGCGCGAAGTGCAGGCGACACGGCGCGCTTGCGGCCGAGCGGCTTCCAGGCCTTGTCGCCACGTCCGCGCATCGCCTGCTCGCGGCGGGACAGT
>NZ_DATCYB010000097.1:0-19021 GCF_036570505.1 Allosphingosinicella sp.
CTGGTCGATCGGAGCCTGGCGCAAGCCGGATTCGCCGCCGTGCCGGCGTTGCTGTGCGTCGCCGTGCTGCTGCGCCTGGCGCGGCCGCTCGACAGCCTGGCGCTCGGCGAGGAGGTCGCCCAGTCGCTCGGCCATGACATCGGACGGATGCGCCTTTGGATCGTCTGCCTCACGGCGCTCGGCGTCGGCGCCTGCGTCGCGATCTGCGGGGCCATCGGCTTCGTCGGCCTCGTCGCGCCGATCTTCGCGCGGCGGTCGACGCGCGGACACCCGGGGCGCGCCATCGCTCCGGCCGCACTGATCGGAGGAGGTTTGCTCTTGGCGGCGGATCTCACGGTCCGGCTGGCGCCGCTGGGGCGGACGTTGCCGATCGGCGTCGTGACCGCCCTTCTTGGAGCGCCCTTCTTCCTGTGGATGGTGGCGCATATGCGGTGGAGGCTGAGCCGGTGACCGCTCTCGTCACAGCCACTGGCCTCGCCATCGCGGGCCGGCTCGAGGCGACTAGGCTCAGCCTGGAGGCCGGCACGCTGACCTGCCTGGTAGGCCCCAATGGCGGCGGCAAGACCAGCCTGCTTCATGCCCTTGCCGGCATCGGCCACCCTTCCGGAACGGTTCGCATCGACGGAATGGACGCCCGCTCCCTGGGGCCGGGGCAACGGCCGCGCTTCTGCGCCTACCTTCCCGCTACCCGTGAAGTCGCCTGGCCCTTGACGGCGGCGGACGTGGCCGCCCTCGGACTTGCCGATGAGGATGAGCCAGGTCGCATAGACGAAGTGCTTGCGGAATTGGGTCTCTCGGACATGGCGACGCGGCGACTCGACCGAATGTCGACGGGCGAGCGGAGTCGGGTGTTGATCGCGCGGGCGCTGGCGGCGCGGCCGAAGCTGCTATTGCTCGACGAGCCGGTGGCGAACCTCGACCCGCTCTGGCAGTTGCGGCTGATGGACAAGCTCCGCGCGATCGCGCACGAAGGAAACCGGGCGCTGCTGGTCGCCATGCATGATCTGGAACTGTCGCGCCGCTACGCGGACCGGCTCATCATCATGCAGGGTGGAGCGATTGCCGCGGACGGCGATCCGGCCGAGTTGCTCGGCGGACCCTACATTCCGACGATCTTCGGTATCGAGAGAAGCGACGGTGCCTGGCGGCCTGTCGGCTAGGCCGACGGCGGATCGGCGATCATCGCCGTGAAGTTCGCCTCGGCCACCGGCCTGCCATCGACCAAAGCCCTGCCGGCAAATTTGCAGACGGTGGCGCGCTTTTGGACGAACTCAACCTCGAGCCGAAGCAGGCAGCCGGGTTCGACGGGTGCCCGGAACTTGGCGCCGTCGATGGCCATGAAATAGACGAGCTTGCCCGAGCCGGCGAGGCCGAGGGATTCGACCGCGAGCACGCCGGCGGCCTGAGCCAGCGCCTCCACGATCAGGACGCCCGGCATGATCGGGCGGCCGGGGAAATGCCCGTTGAAGAAGTCCTCGTTGATCGTCACCGCCTTGATCGCCGTGATCGATCGATCGGGAACGATCTCCTCGACCCGATCGACGAGGAGCATCGGGTAGCGATGCGGCAGCGCCGCCATCACCCGCTTCACATCGAGCGGACCCCGCTTCGACTCGGGAACGGCGGCGCGGCCTTCTTCCGACATTAGCGGCCCTGTGGCTGCTGCTGCTGCGTCTGCTGCTGCGGAAGCGGCGTCACGCTGACGCTGGGCAGCTGCTGGTTGAGCTGGGCCAGAACATCGTTGGTGACATCGATGCTCGCGGACGCGGCCAAGGTATTGCCCTTGTTGAGGACAACCGTGGCGCCGCGCGTCTGCATGACCTGGTTGATGATCGGGCCGAGGCGCGCCGCGATCTGCTGGTTAACATGGGCCTCGGTCGATTGCAGGGTTCGTTGACGTCCGCCAAGCTCCTGGCGAGCGGAGTTCTGCTTGGTCTGAAGCGCCTGAATACGCTGAGTAAGGGCAGCGTCGGGCTGCTTCCCGCCGAGCGCCGCGAGCGCCTGCTGGATCGACTGGGCCTCGGTCTCCAGCGGCTGGCTGAGCTGCTGGGCTCGTCCCTCGGCCTGCTGAAGCTGCTGCTGTAGCTGGGTACGGGCGGCGACGCAGGCGGTGCACTGGGCCATCACCTGCTCGACGTCGACGACGGCGATGACTGCACCGCCCAGGCGCTGGGCGGGGGCAGAGGCGGGAATGGCGGTGGCGAGCGCGGCCAAAGCGGCGCCGAAAACAAATTTGTTCATTAGAATGCGGTCCCTACGTTGAATGTGAAGAGCTTGGTATCGTCACCCTCGGCGGTGATAAGCGCCTTGGCTATATCGATCCTGAACGGGCCGAAAGGTGAAATCCAGTTGATGCCGAAGCCAACCGAGACGCGGGGCTTGGGCGTGTCGCCGACGTAGAATTCCTGGAAAGGCGTGGCACCGCCAAGGCGAACCGATCCGGTCGGACATCCACCGGAAGGCACGGGTGTGCTGTTGCCATCCGTGTCGACGCACCGGTCTTGGGCCTGGGGGTCGTCGGGCGACAGGCCAACGAGCTGGGGATCGTCGAGGCCGAACAACGCGCCCGCGTCGACATAGATCGACGGGCGCAGGCCGAGATCGTCGCCGAACGGAAGCTGCAGTTCGGCCCGGCCCGTATAATAAGCACGGCCGCCAAGCGCATCGTCGGCCAGGATGCCGTCCTTCCCGGGGATGATATTGCCTTCCGCATCGAAGCCGCGGCGAATCACGCGCGGTCCGACGCCACGAATGTCGAAGCCTCGCAACTGCGATTCGCCAAGGAAGAAGCGGTCGATCAGGCGCACCGGATCGCGGCCCGGACCGGGAGAATCCTCGAAGCTGTGGATGTAGCCGCCTTCGACGCTGGTCGAAAAAACGAAGCCGCCGCTTCCCAGGGGGAAATATTTGACGGCGCTGGCGCGGGTACGAAGATATTTGACGCTGCCGCCCAGGCCGGCGAAGTCCTGGTTGAGAATCAGCCGTTCGCCCTTCGAAGGCCGCAGCCGATTGTCCAGCGTGTCGTAGATCAGCGAATAGCCGACCGAGGAGGTGGTACGTTCGCCGATGGCGTCGCAAAGATATCGGCCAGCCTTCAGCGGATCGCAGGCCGGTGGGAGTGGCCCGTTGGCGCCGTCGGGGTCCGTGAAGAAGATGCCTTCGTCGAGCGTGACGTCGTCGAGATTGAGACTGTAGCGCCCCAGCAGCGACATATATTCCGTGAGCGGGACGCCGACCCGAACCTGACCGCCGGTCTGGAGTTGTTTGTAGGTCGTGTTGCGATCGTTGTTGACGAAGTTGAAATTCTCGAAATCGCGACGATAGATGTCGCCGCCGAGGGATATATTGCGATCGAACAGATAGGGTTCGGTGAAACCGAGCTGCACCGATTTCGAGTAACTTGAATAGTTGGCGGAGGCCTGCACCGTCTGCCCCTTGCCCATGAAGTTGCGCTGCTCGATCGAGAGGTTGACCAGGAACCGCTCGAGGCTGGAGAAGCCCGCCGACACCTGGAGCGAGCCGGTGGGACGCTCTTCGACGTCGACCGACAGGACGACGCGATCGGGCGAAGAGCCAGGCGTCTGCTCGATCTCCAGATTCTCCTGGAAGAAGCCGAGCGACTGAATGCGGTCGCGCGACCGCTTGACCTGGACGCTGTTGAACGGATCGCCCTCGGCGAGGCGGAACTCGCGCCGGATGACCTTGTCGCGGGTGACGGTGTTGCCGTTGATGTCGATCCGCTCGACATAGACGCGCGGCGCATCGCCGACCCGGAACGTGACGTCCATGGTGCGCTCGTCTTCGTTCCGCTGGAACTGCGGCCTGACGTCGGCGAAAGCATAGCCAAGCAGACCGGCCGTCTCGTTCAGCAGAGTGATCGTGTCCTCAATCTGCTTGGCGTTGTACCAATCGCCGGTGTCGATCGACACGATGGGCCGAAGCCGGTCGGCGCCGAGGTCGCGAAGGTCGCTCTCGATGGCGACGTCGCCGAATTTGTATCGCTCACCCTCTTCCACGACATAAGTGATGATGAAGTCGCGCTTGTCGGGCGTGAGCTCGGCCACCGCGGAAATGACGCGAAAGTCCGCATAACCCTCGGTAAGGTAGAATTGACGCAGCTTCTGCTGGTCGAACGCGAGGCGATCCGGGTCGAAGGTGTTGCCGGAGCCGAGGAAGCTCAGCAGGTTGGTTTCCTTCGTCGCCATTTCAGATCGCAGGTCGCCGTCGGAAAAAGCCTCGTTGCCGAGGATGTTGATCTGGCGGACTTTGGAACGCGGACCCTCATTGATCTCGAAGATGAGGTCGACGCGGTTCTGGTCGAGTTCGACGATCTTGGGCTCGACGGAGGCCGCAAACCGGCCCTGGCGGCGATACAGCTCGATGATGCGGGCGACGTCGGCGCGGACCTTGGAACGGGTGAAGATCTCGCGCGGGGCGAGGCGAATTTCCGGCGCGATCTTGTCGTTCTTGAGCCGCTCATTGCCCTCCAGGATGATGCGGTTGACGACCGGGTTCTCGCTGACCTGGATCGTGAGCGCGCCCTGGTCGTCGCGGATCTGGACGTCAGCGAACAATTCGGTCGCGTAAAGGTCGCGTAACGCCTCGTCGAGGCGCTCGCGGGTATAGGGCTCGCCCACGCGAAGCGACGTGTAGGAAAGCACCGTCTGCGTTTCGAGGCGTTGACTGCCGCTGACCGTGATCGAACGAATGGTCCCGATCGGAGCCGGCGGCGTCAGCAAGATCGCCGCTGGCGGGGCGGCCGTTGTCGCGGGAGGCGTCGCGGGAGGAGCGGTGACGGGCGCTTCCGGTTGCGGGACCGTCTCCGCCGGAGGCGCTGTCGTCTCCGCCGGCGCCGTCTCCTGTGCAAAGGCAGGCGCCGCCAAGCCGCCTAGGGCGGTGCCGAGCAGGAGCGCGGAGCAGAGCCGCCGGTTACTGGAAATTGCCTTGATCGCTGTCACGCGTCCCCGCCCTTTACGCTTATCGCCAGTTATCCGTCCGGCGCGCCTGAGAATATTCGAACATCGCCCTGCCCGAAGCGGCTCAGCCGATCAACCCGCCAAGCTTCGTCCAGACCCCAAAAGACGCCAGATCGTTCAGGGTCACGAAGATCATGAGCGCGAGAAGCGCGGCAAGACCGGTCCTGAACGCCCATTCCTGCGCCTCCGGCTTGAGGGGTTTCCGGCGGACGCCCTCGATCAGGTAAAATAGCAGGTGGCCGCCGTCGAGCAGCGGGATTGGCAAGAGGTTAATGAATCCTAGATTAATCGAGATGACGGTCATGAACCAGAAGAAGGCGATCCAGCCGAGGCTGGCCTGCTGTCCGGAATATTGCGCGATCTTGAGCGGTCCGCCCATTTCCTTCATCGAACGTTCGCCGGTGATCACCTGGCCGAGCGTCACCACCATCGCCCGCACCGTCTCCATGGTTTGATCGACGGCGGCGCCAACCAGCTTAAGCGGAGACAGCTTTTCGAAAGTGGGTGGACCAGAAGTGACGCCGAGCGAACCGAGCCGAGCCTCGTTGCCGAAGCTGTCGCGGATGACCATCGCGTCGGTCATCACATTGACCTGAAGCGGCTCGCCCTCACGCTCCACGGTGAAGCGGATCGGCTCCTCCGGCCGCAGCCGAACATAGGATTGGAGGTCGGCGAAGATCGCGATGCCGCGTCCATTGGCCGCCACGATGCGGTCGCCGGGCCGGAAGCCGGCGCGGTCGGCCGGCCCCGCCTCGACCACCCCGTGGACGATCGGAGGCGTGGTCGGATAGCCGATGGCGGCGAAGATGGCGATGAAGGCCAGGATCGCGAACAGGAAGTTGGTGACGGGCCCTGCCGCGACGATGATGAAACGTTGCCAGACGGGTTTGGCCTGGAAGGTCTCTGCGCGCTCCTCCGGCGGCAGCGACAGCCACTCGTCCGACGGCGTGCTCGCCGGATTCATGTCGCCCTTAAACTTGACGTAGCCGCCCAAGGGCAGCCAGCCGATCTTCCAGCGGGTGCCGCGCTTGTCGGTCCATCCGCCGATCTCCCGGCCGAAGCCGATCGAGAAGGTGTCGGCCTTCACGCCGAACCAGCGTCCGACGAAATAGTGGCCCAGCTCGTGGATGAAGATGAGCGGCCCGATGACGAGCAGGAAGCTCAATATCGTCATCAAGAGACCGGGATCAGGCGTGTTCAAATGGCGAACTTTCCAACGAGGTTCTGGGCACGGCGCCGCGCTTCGGCATCGATCGCGAGCACATCGTCGAGCGAGGCCGGCGCCGGCGGATCATAATGGTGTAACGCTTCACGGGCGATTTTGGCGATATCGAGGAAAGCGAGCCGCGAGTCCAGAAAGGAAGCGACGGCTATCTCGTTGGCGGCATTGAGGATGGCGGGCCTGGCGCCCCCTTCCCTCAGCACTTCCTTGGCAACGCCAAGCGCCGGGAAGCGCTCCAGGTCCGGTTCCTCGAAGTCGAGGCGCGATACCTTGACGAGATCCAGACGCTCGCAGGGCGTTTCCATGCGCTCCGGCCAGGCCAGGGTGTGCGCGATAGGAATGCGCATGTCGGGCGCGCCCAGTTGGGCGAGGAAGGAGCCGTCGACATATTCGACCAGGCTGTGGATCACCGATTGGGGATGGACCACGACGTCGAAGGCTTCGGCCCCCAGCGGGAAGAGATGGAAGGCTTCGATCAGCTCCAGGCCCTTGTTCATCAAGGTGGCTGAATCGACCGAGATCTTGGCCCCCATCGACCAATTGGGATGGGCGACGGCCTCGGCGGGAGTGACGGTGCGCATTTCTTCCAGGCTGCGGCGGCGGAAGGGGCCACCGCTGGCGGTCAGGATGATGCGCCGCACCGCTTCGGGCTGGGAGCGGTCGAAGCACTGGAAGACGGCGTTGTGCTCGGAATCGACCGGAAGCAGGATCGCGCCGCTTTCCCGCGCCGCCCGCGTCATAACTCCGCCCGCCGAAACCAAGGCTTCCTTGTTGGCGAGAGCCACCGTCTTGCCCTGCCGCAGCGCGGCCATGACGGGCCGGAGGCCCGCGCAGCCGACGATCGCCGCCATCGTCCAGTCGGCGCCCGATGCGGCGGCCTCTACAATCGCATCCTGTCCCGCGGCGGCCTTGACCTCAGTGCCGACCAACGCGTCCTTCAGAGTATCAAGAAGGGACTCGTCGGCGATCACCGCACGGCGGGCGCCGACGCGGCGAGCGGCGGAGGCAAGACCGGCGACATCGCGGCGGGCCGTGAGCGCCAGCACATCGAACTTGCCGCGGTCGCGCTCGATAAGGTCGAGTGTCGATTGTCCGACCGATCCCGTCGCCCCCAATATGGTGACGGTGCGCTTCATCCGGTCCACAACCCGCCCACGAGGATCAGGAACGTGGCGAGGACCACGGGCAGCAGGCCGTCGAGCCGGTCCAGCGCGCCGCCATGTCCCGGAAGGCTGGTGCCGCTGTCCTTGACGCCCGCCCGGCGCTTTAGCCAGCTTTCATAGAGGTCGCCGGCCTGGGCGATGAGGGCCATCAGGCCGCCGATGTAAAGGAAGGGGGCGCCGATGTCGAAGAAGCTGGCGGCGAGCGCGCCGACGACGGCGGCGCCGACGAAGCCGCCGGCAAGGCCCGCCCAGGTCTTGTTCGGGCTGATCCTCGGCGCGAGCTTGGGACCGCCGATGGAGCGCCCGGCGAAATAGGCGAAGATGTCGGTCGCCCAGGTGACGAGCATCATCCAGAAGGTCAGTCCGAACCAGGCCCAATTGACAGCGAGCAAGGCGAAAGCCGGGATGGCGATGTAGAGATAGCCGCCGACCATCGTCGTGCGGCGCGCCAGCATGCCCAGCAGCAACGCAAGGCCGAGGACGACACCGAAGCCGGTCCACGCGGGGACGAAGCTCGCCGCGCCGATCGCCGCGTCCATCATGTCGGCCGGAAACAGCATTTCCGATACGACCAGCAGGCTCAGGGCGAGGAAGAGGCCACCCACGTAACCCCAGATGCGAGGCACCCGGTGCATGTCGGTCCATTCGAGCAGCATCACGGCTGCGCCGGCGAGAACGAGAAACCGGAACACCCAGCCGCCGATATAGATAGCCAGGCAGGCGACGGCGACCATCACCACACCCATCACGAAGCGGGTGGAAAGGTCCGATCTGGCTATGGGCGCTTCAGCCTCGCTCACAAGCCACCATAGCGGCGCTCGCGGCCGGCGAAGACGTCAAGCGCGGCTCGCAGGGCGTCGTCATCGAAGTCCGGCCAGAGCGTGTCGACGAACAGCAGCTCGGCGTAAGCGGCCTGCCAGAGAAGGAAATTGGAGAGACGGTGCTCGCCCGAGGTGCGGATCATGAGATCGAGCGGCGGTAGGCCGGCGGTGTCGAGCGAAGCGTCGATCATCGCTTCGTCGATCTCCTCCGGTGCGATCTCTCCCGCCGCCGCGCGGCGGGCCAGGCCCTGCGCCGCCTTCACCAGCTCCGTGCGCCCGCCATAGTTGAGGGCGATCGCGAGCGTCATGCGGCGATTATCGGCGGTCCGAGCGACCGCTTCATCCACCATCCTGGCAACATCGGGCTTGAAGGCCTTGTGATCGCCCAGGATTACCAGGCGGATGCCCTCGCCATGCAGCGCGTTGAGCTCGGATCCGATGTAAAAGCGCAAGAGGCCCATCAGGTCGTTGATCTCGGCCTCGGGGCGGCGCCAGTTCTCGGAGGAGAAAGCGTAGAGGGTGAGGCATTCGACCCCCGCCTCCCCCGCCGCGCGGAGCACCTTGCGCGCGGCTTCGGCGCCCGCCTTGTGGCCGGCGGCGCGCGGCAGTCCCCGCGCCTTCGCCCAGCGGCCGTTACCGTCCATGATGATGGCGACATGTTTCGGCACCGTGCCACCGAGATGACGCGGCGTCTCGGACCCGGAAGCGCGTGCGCTGTCCGGCCGCGACGTCGCGCGGGCCGGAAATGAGGTCACGGCTGCAGGATTTCCTTTTCCTTCGCCGACGTGGCCGCATCGATCTCGGCGATCGTGTCGTCGGTCATCTTCTGGACTTCGGTGCCGAGCCTTTTGTGCTCGTCTTCGCTGATCTCGTGCTTCTTCTCGTCGGTCTTGAGGCTGTCCATGCCGTCGCGGCGTACGTTGCGCACGGCGATCCGCGCCTTTTCCGCATATTGGCCGGCGAGCTTGGCCAGTTCCTTGCGCCGCTCCTCGGTGAGGTCCGGGATCGGCAAGCGGATGTTCTGGCCGTCGGAGACGGGATTGAGGCCCAGGCCCGCCGAACGGATCGCCTTTTCGACCGGAGTCACGTTCGAACGGTCCCACACCTGCACCGAAAGCATCCGCGGCTCCGGCGCGGACACGGTCGCGATCTGGTTCAAGGGCATGCTGGCGCCATAGACCTCGACGGTCACCGGATCGAGCAACGCGGTCGAGGCCCGGCCGGTGCGGAGACCCGCGAGATCGTGCTTCAGCGCCTCGACGGCGCCATGCATGCGGCGCTGAAGGTCGGCTTTGTTGTAGGCTGGCATCGCTCACTCCCCGTTCTGGACGATCGTCGCCGTGCCTTCGCCGCTGAGCACCTTGCCGAGGTTGCCGCGCTCGCGGATGTTGAAGACGACGATCGGGATATTGTTGTCGCGGCAAAGGGCGACGGCACTTGCATCCATGACGCGAAGGTCGTCGCTCAACACCTTGTTGAAGCTTACTTTCTCATAGCGCTTGGCGTTCGGCACCTCTTTCGGGTCGGCGTCGTAGACGCCGTCGACGGACGTCCCCTTGAACAGCGCCTCGCATCCCATTTCGGCGGCGCGAAGCGCGGCGGCGGTATCGGTCGTGAAGAAGGGGTTGCCGGTGCCGGCGGCGAAGATCACCACCCTGCCCTTCTCCATGTGGCGAACGGCGCGGCGGCGGATATAGGGCTCGGAGACGGTCGCCATCGGGATGGCGGACTGGACCCGGGTGTCGACGCCGATCTTCTCCAGCGCATTCTGCATGGCGAGCGCGTTCATGACGGTCGCGAGCATGCCCATATAGTCGGCGCTCGCCCGGTCGAAGCCCTTGGCGGCGCCGGCGAGGCCGCGGAAGATGTTGCCGCCACCGACGACCATGCAGAGCTCATGATCCTGGGCGACGCCGGCGATCTCCTCGGCGATGCGGGCGACGGTATCCGGATCGATACCGAACTGGCCGGGCCCCATCAGCACCTCGCCGGAGAGCTTCAGCAGGACTCGTTTGAAGCGCGGGCGCGGCATGGGGGTATCTGGTCCGATCGATGGTTAGATGAAGCGGCGCGCACCTTAGTTAGCGGCTGCGGCGATGCCAAGCCTTCCCCTCCCGCTCGCGGGAGGGGCCGGGGGAGGGAATGTGACGATCGACAGCCCCTCTCCTCGATCTCCTCCCGCAAGCGGTAGGGGAGAGGTAGAGTTACGCGACCGGTTCCGGCTTGCTGGTGCCGGCGGCGGCGGCGACTTCGGCGGCGAAATCGCTTTCCTTCTTCTCGATGCCCTCGCCCAGCTGGAAGCGGACATAGGCGGCGAGCGTGACGGTCGCGCCGGCGTCCTTGCCGGCGGCCGCGACGACGTCCTCGATCTTCGTCTTGTTGTCCATGACGAAGATCTGGCTCATCAGCGCGTTTTCCTTGCGGAACTTGGCGATGGCGCCGTCGACCATCTTGGCGGCGATGTCGGCGGGCTTGCCGGATTCGGCCGCTTTCTCGGACGCGATGGCGCGCTCGCGCTCGACCATCGCGACATCGAGATCCTCGCCCTTCAGCGCCAGCGGGTTGGCGGCGGCGATGTGCATCGCGAGCTGCTTGCCGAGCGCTTCGAGCCGCGCCTTGTTGCCGGTCGATTCGAGTGCGACCAGCACGCCGATCTTGCCGAGGCCCGGGGCGGCGGCGTTGTGCACGTAGGGAACGACCACACCGTCCTTCACCTCGACCACCGCCGCGCGGCGCAACGATTGGTTCTCGCCAATAGTAGCGATGTTGCTGGTGAGCTTTTCCTCGACGGTGCCGCCGGTCGGCCACGTCGCCTTGGCGAGCGCGTCGACGTCGGCGCCGGTCTCCAGCGCGACGCCGGCGACGATGCGGACGAATTCCTGGAACTGCTCGTTCTTGGCGACAAAATCGGTTTCGCTATTGACCTCGACGACCGCGCCCCTGGCGCCCTCGACGGCAACGCCGACCAGGCCCTCGGCGGCGGTGCGGCCGGCCTTCTTGGCGGCGGCGGCGAGGCCCTTGGTGCGCAGCCAGTCGATCGCGGCTTCCATGTCGCCGCCGGTCTCGTTCAACGCTTTCTTGCAGTCCATCATGCCGGCGCCGGTGCGCTCGCGCAGTTCCTTCACGGATGCGGCTGTGATCTCCGCCATATCTCTGATCCTTTCAATTGGCTCCCCTCCCGCAGGCGGGAGGGGCTGGGGGAGGGAATGTGCCCGATCGACAGGCCCTCCCCTTGATCCCCTCCCGCACGCGGGAGGGGAGAGAGGCTTAGGCTTCGGCCAGCGCGGCTTCGGCCGGCGGCTCGCTCATCGCGCCGACGTCCTCGCCGCGACGGGCGGCACCGCCCTGCTTGCCGGCGGTGGCCGCATCGGCGACCGCGTCGCAATAGAGGCGGATGGCGCGGCTGGCATCGTCATTACCGGGAACCGGGAAAGCGATGCCCTGCGGGCTGGAGTTGGAATCGAGGATGGCCACGACCGGGATGCCGAGCACATTGGCTTCCTTGATCGCCAGCTCTTCCTTGTTGGCGTCGACAATGAAGATGACGTCGGGCAGGCCGCCCATGTCCTTGATGCCGCCCAGCGACAGCTCGAGCTTGTCGCGCTCGCGGGTCAGCTGGAGGACCTCCTTCTTGGTAAGGCCGGCGGTGTCGCCCGACAGCTGCTCCTCGAGGCTCTTGAAGCGCTTGATCGAGTTGGAGATCGTCTTCCAGTTGGTGAGCATGCCGCCCAGCCAGCGATGGTTGACGAAATGCTGGTCCGAACGGCGCGCAGCCTCGGCGATCGGCTCCTGCGCCTGGCGCTTGGTGCCGACGAACAGCACCTTGCCGCCGGCGGCGACCGACTGGCGCACGAAATCGAGCGCGCGGGCGAACAGCGGAACGGTCTGCGAGAGATCGATGATGTGGACCCCGTTGCGATCGCCGAAAATATACGGCTTCATCTTGGGGTTCCAGCGGTGGGTCTGGTGGCCGAAATGCGCTCCAGCCTCGAGCAATTGCTGCATGGTGACGTCGGTGGACGCCATGGTCTTTCTCCTTCCGGTTAGTCCTCTGCGGGCCGAGAGACTGGATTGCTCCAGCCACCGGTATGTTTGACCCGCATGTGGAATGCCGCGCCCTTAACCGTCCCTGCCACTCAAATCAAGGTAGTTGACGACAGAACAAATATGGAACATAGGGGCTGCCCGGCACGAGCCGGGAGAACATAGGCGGATCAGCTCCGTCCAAGAACAAGGGGACTAGCCGTGATACACTTCCTTGCGATTCTGTTCTTCAGCTTCGTGATCCTGCTCGCCCCGATCGCGATCCGCATGGCGATCGTCGACGCCTAGGCTTCGACGGCAGGCGCGGCCTGTGCGGAGGCTCTGCGCTTCACCTTGCCATAAGCATAGACGCTGGCGGGGATCAGGGCGGCGTAGAGCATAGAGGCGAGGCTGAGCGTCGGCCAGGGCGCAGAGAAAAGCGCGCCACCGACGAGGGCGATGACGACGATCGCCCACATCCGGACATGGCTCCTTAGCCTGAGCGAGGTCCAGGAGAAGGTCGCGACGTTGGAGATCATCAGGACGGCGACCAAGGCGGCCCAAGGGGCGACGACCCAGAACTCGCGGAAGATTTCGCTTCCCGTCCAAAGCCAGAGATAGAGCGGCAGGAACGTCAGCCCCGCCCCCGCCGGCGCTGGGACGCCGGTCAGAAAGCCCGCCGATTTGTGCGGCTGATCCTCGACATCGATATTGGCGTTGAAGCGGGCGAGCCGGAGCGCCGCGCAGACGGCATGGGCAAGCGCGAAGATCCAGCCGTATCGCGGAACTTCCTGGAGCGCCCAAAGATAGAGGATTATCGCGGGCGACACGCCGAACGCGATCACGTCGGAGAGGGAATCGAGCTCGGCGCCGAAGCGGCTCTGACCGTTCATCATGCGGGCAATGCGACCGTCCATGCCGTCGAGCACCGCCGCGATGACGACGAAGATAAGCGCCCTTTCCCAATCCTCGGCGATGGCGAAGCGGACGCCGGTGAGGCCGGAGCAAAGGGCGAGCGCGGTCACGGCGTTCGGGACCAGCGCCCGTAGCGGAATTCCCCTCGGCCGCCGGACGGGCCGCTTCACTGGCTGACACCCTCCGGCGCATCGGAGACACCGGCCCGTCCGACGATCGTCTCGCCGGCGATGGTGCGCTGGCCGAGCATCACCTGCGGCGCGATGCTGGTGGGGAGGTAAACATCGACCCGGCTGCCAAAGCGGATCAGGCCGACGCGCTGGCCCGCAGCGACGGCGTCGCCCGGCTTTACCCAGGGGACGATGCGGCGCGCCACGAGGCCCGCGATCTGCGTGAAGCCGATGCGCAGACCATTGGCGCCTTCGACGAGAATATGCTGACGCTCATTATCCTCGCTCGCCTTGTCGAGGTCGGCGTTGAGGAACTTGCCTGGAATATAAACGACGCGGGTGACGGTGCCGGCGATGGGCGTACGATTGATGTGGACGTCGAACACGCTCATGAAGATCGATACGCGCGTATAGAGGCCGTCCACGAGCGCATCGTCCGCGGTCAGCTCGCGCGGCGGCGGCACGGTGGCGATCATCGTCACCAGCCCGTCGGCCGGCGCGATGATCAGCCCCTCCCCCGTCGGCGTCGTCCGGATCGGATCGCGGAAGAAGGCTGCGACCCAGAGGGTTACGCCGAGCAGCGGCCACCCGATCTCATCGGAGATGAAGAAAAGAAACGCGACGGCGATCACGCCCGCGATCACCACGAACTTACGGCCTTCGGGATGAACCGCGGGCCAGCGCCAGCGGACGGTCGTCGTGACGAGGTCGGGTTTGTCGAGCGATGTCATGCGCCCGTCTTTAGGCGGCAAGCGCGGGCGAGACAATGGCGCCGCCGCTGCGGTTGATCGCTGCGCCGTCACCGCCTACACCGCGCGCCAAACCACACGCACAGCAGGGAAAGCATAGCTCTACATGGCCAAGATCAAAGTGAAGACGCCGGTCGTCGAAATCGACGGCGACGAGATGACCCGTATCATCTGGCAGTGGATCCGGGAGCGGCTGATCCAGCCCTATCTCGACATCGACCTCGTCTATTTCGACCTTGGCATTGAGAAGCGCGACGAGACCGAGGACCGCATCACCGTCGAGGCGGCCGAGGCGATCAAGAAATATGGCGTCGGCGTCAAATGCGCGACCATCACGCCCGACGAGGCACGGGTCGAGGAATTCGGTCTCAAGAAGATGTGGCGCTCTCCCAACGGCACAATCCGCAACATCCTGGGCGGTGTCGTCTTCCGCGAGCCGATCGTGATCGACAACGTCCCGCGTCTCATTCCGGGCTGGACCGACCCGATCGTCGTCGGCCGTCACGCGTTCGGCGACCAGTATAAGGCGACCGACTTCAGGGTGCCCGGTGCCGGCAAGCTTCGCATGATCTGGGAAGGCGAGAATGGCGAGCGGATCGAGGAGGAAGTGTTCGACTTCCCCGCCGCCGGCGTCGCCATGGGCATGTACAATCTCGATGAATCGATCCGCGATTTCGCCCGTGCCAGCATGAATTACGGCCTCAACCGCGGCTGGCCGGTGTATCTGTCGACCAAGAACACGATCCTCAAGGCCTATGACGGACGCTTCAAGGACATCTTCCAGGAAGTGTTCGACAGCGAGTTCAAGGACCAGTTCGCCAAGGCCAAGATCGAATATCAGCACCGCCTGATCGACGACATGGTGGCCTCCGCCCTCAAGTGGAGCGGCAAGTTCGTCTGGGCCTGCAAGAATTACGACGGCGACGTACAGTCGGACCAGGTGGCGCAGGGCTTCGGCTCGCTTGGCCTCATGACGTCGGTTTTGATGTCGCCGGACGGCAAGACGGTCGAGGCGGAGGCGGCGCACGGCACCGTCACCCGCCACTACCGCATGCACGAGCAGGGCAAGGCGACCTCGACCAACCCGATTGCCTCGATCTTCGCCTGGACGGGCGGTCTCAAATATCGCGGCAAATTCGACGGGACGCCGGAAGTCACGAAATTCGCCGAAACGTTGGAGCGGGTCTGCGTCGAGACGGTCGAGCAGGGCCAGATGACCAAGGATCTCGCCATCCTGATCGGTCCCGAGCAGAGTTGGATGACGACCGAACAATTCTTCGAGGCGATTCGCGTCAACCTTGAAAAGGCGATGGCCACGGCAGCGTGAACAAGACGGCTCCCCGGCGCAAGGCGAAGCTCGAGGTGCGGCTGGCACGGCCGGCCGACGCAGCAGGCATCGTCGCGCTGGTGGAGCGCGTCTATGCCGATCGCATGTCCGGCTACAGCCGCGACATGATCCGGGCACAGATCAACAATTATCCCGAAGGCCAGTTCGTCGCGCTCTATGAGGGCACGATCGTCGGCTATTGCGCCTCGATGCGGCTCGACGAACGGCTGGCGCTGTCGCCGCACGGCTGGGAGGAGATCACCAATGACGGTTTCGGCTCGCGCCACGATCCGACCGGCGACTGGCTCTACGGCTATGAGACGTGCGTCGATCCGGAAGCCCGCGGCGTCCGGATCGGCCAACGGCTCTATGACGCGCGAAAGGCGTTAGCCGAGCGGCTGGAGCTGAAGGGCATCGTCTTCGGCGCCCGAATGCCGGCCTATGCGCGCAACCGCCGCAAGGTGAAGTCGCCGGAGGATTATCTGGAAAAGGTTCTCGCCGGCACGATCCGTGACCCGACCATCGGTTTCCAGGTGCGGAACGGCTTCGAGCCGGTTGGCGTCCTCAAGGATTATTTGCCCGAGGACAAGCAGTCGGCCGGGCTCGCCGCCCACATGGTCTGGCGCAATCCCTATGTCGATCCGGACGAGCCGCCCCGCTTCCGCGTGCCGCGTGACGTCGAGAGCGTCCGCATCGCCACCTGCCAGTTCCAGGCGCGGGCGGTGAAGAGCTTCGAGGAATTCATCCACAACGTCGAATATTTCGTCGACGTCGCCTCGGATTACCGGTCTGACTTCATAGTCTTTCCCGAGCTCTTCACGCTTCAGCTGCTCGCCTATGAGAAAGAGCATCTGACGCCGATGGAGGCGATCGACCGGCTGACGGAGCATACGCCGAAGCTCACCGCCGAACTGAGCCGCATGGCGCTACGCTATAACATCAACATCATCGGCGGCTCGCATCCGACCGTGGCCGATGACGGCGATGTCCAGAACGTCGCCTATGTGTGCCTGCGCGACGGCTCCGTGCACGCGCAGGAGAAGCTGCACCCAACCCCCAACGAGCGCTATTGGTGGAAGATCAAGGGCGGCGACCGGATCAACGCCATCCAGACCGACTGCGGGCCGATCGGCGTCCTCATCTGCTATGATTCCGAGTTTCCGGAACTGGCCCGCCGTCTCGTCGACGAAGGCGCGCGGATCATCTTCGTCCCCTTCTGCACCGACAGCCGCCAAGGCTACCTGCGCGTCCGCTACTGTAGCCAGGCGCGGGCGATCGAGAATCAGTGCTTCGTCGTGCTCTCGGGCAATGTCGGCAACCTCCCCAATGTCGACAACATGGACATCCAGTACGCCCAGAGCTGCATCCTGACGCCCTGCGACTTCCCCTTCGCCCGCGACGGCATCGCCGCCGAGGCGAGCGAGAATGTCGAAACCTTGACGATCAGCGACGTCAACCTCGCCGACCTCACCTGGGCGCGAGCGGAAGGCACGGTGCAGAACCTCGCCGACCGCCGCTTCGACCTCTACCGCGTCGCCTGGACCCGCAACCCCACGGGCGAACGCGCCCCCGCCCCGCCGCCGACGAGCGGCACCGGCACTCCCGGCGGCGGCTGACTTACTTCACCGCCCGCGCCTGCTCGATCATGCGTTTGGCAATCTCCTCGGGCGATCAACCCCGCCCTGCGCATCGTCGCGCGGAATGGGCGAATCCTTAGGACCGGGAAGCGGTCTTTGCGAAGGTTAGGGGATTGTTCTGGAATTAGCCGGCGGCTTCCCTCAGAAAACTGTCATGGCTTTTGAAATGAATTCCCCCGCTTTCAGCGATTCACTCGTCATCCTGGGCGCGGCGGGCCTCGTTATTCCCGCATTCGCCCGTTTCCGCGTCAGCCCGGTGATCGGCTTCATCCTGGTGGGACTGCTGGTCGGGCCGGCCGGGCTCGGGCGGATGGTCGATGAATTTCCGTGGCTCTATTACATGACGATCACCGAGCCGGGATCGATCGCGCCCTTCGCCGAGCTTGGCATCATCTTGCTGCTCTTCTCGATCGGGCTCGAGCTTTCCTTCCGGCGTCTGTGGACGATGCGGCGGCTTGTGTTCGGGCTCGGGGCGGCCGAGCTCATGGTCTCCGGCGGCATCATCGGGCTGGGGCTCCACTTCCTGGGCCAGGGCTGGACAGGCGCGCTGGGGCTCGGCTTCGCCCTCGCCCTCTCGTCAACCGCTTTGGTTCTGCCAATGGTGGGAACGACCAGTCCCGTTGGCAGAAGCGCCTTCTCGATGCTGCTCTTCGAGGACCTGGCACTGGTCCCGATCATTTTCATACTCGGCGCCCTGGCCCCTTATGCCAGTGCGGAAGGATGGGACGGGCTTGCACAGACCGCCTGGCTGGGCGGCCTCACCGTCGGGGCGATGCTCCTGCTCGGGCGCTTCGCCCTGCCGCCACTCTTCGCCCAGGCGGCGCGGACCAAGAGTCCGGAACTATTCCTCGCCGCCAGCCTCCTCGTCGTCATCCTGGCGAGCATCGCGACGACGGCGGTAGGATTGTCACCGATCGTCGGCGCGCTGCTGGCCGGGCTCTTGATCGCGGAGACCGAATATCATACCGAGGTCGAGGTCATCACGGCGCCCTTCAAGGGACTCGCGCTGGGCGTCTTCCTGATCACGGTCGGGATGAGCCTGGATTTACGACTGATCCTCGCGAACTGGCCGAGCCTGCTGGCGGCGGTGATAGGCGTCGTGGCGGTGAAGGCGGCCGTGACCGGCTTGGCACTGCGATTGAGTGGCGCGCGCAAGAGCGTCGCGGCCGAGACCGGAATGCTGATGGCTTCGCCGTCGGAAACCACCCTCATCGTGCTCGCCGCCGCCAGCGCCGCGCAGCTCATTCGTCCGGAGACCGCCGCCTTCTGGCAGATCGTGACCGCCATCGGCCTCACCATCACCCCGCTTCTCGCCCATCTTGGCCGCATCGCGGCGCGGCGCGTCGATTTGCAGGCGGACGTCGAGATTCCGGCGGTCGGCGCGGACGGGAAGAGCGAGGCGGCGGTGATCATCGGCTTCGGCCGCGTGGGCCGGCTGGTGGCGGAGATGCTTTCAACGCACGGCCGCGCCTACATCGCCGTCGATTCCAACATCGACACCGTCGCCGCGGCGCGGCGCGAGGGCTATCCGGTGATGTTCGGCGACGTTTCGCGCCCCGCCCTCGTCGACAAGCTGAAGCTTGGTCAGGCCAGCGCCCTCATCCTGACGATGGACGAACCGGTGCTGTCGGTCCGGCTGGTCCGCAAGGTACGGGGCTGGTGTCCCGATCTCACGATCGTCGCCCGCGCTCGCGATTCCCGGCATGCCGCGGAGCTATACCGCGCCGGGGCGACGGACGCGGTGCCTGAAACGCTGGAGTCTTCGCTTCAGCTGTCCGAGGCGGTGCTGGTCGATCTCGGCATCGCGATGGGCCCGGTCATCGCCTCGATCCACGACAAGCGCGCCGACCTCCGCAAGGAAATCATGGAATTGGGCCAACTCGACCGGGAGCCCCTGATCCAGCGCCGTCGCCTGCGCGACGCGCTCAAGCCGCGACGGCTTCCCCAGTAAGCGCCTCGCGAACGGCGGCCAGCGCCGCCTCGGCCTTGCCGCCATCGGGGCCGCCGCCCTGCGCCAT
>NZ_DATCYB010000098.1:0-1908 GCF_036570505.1 Allosphingosinicella sp.
CGCCACGCCGACCCCCGAGCCGGCGGGCGACAAGGCCGAAACGTCTTCCCAAAAAGCCGCTCCCCGCCGCCACTGGGTCCAGATCGCCGGTGGCGCCGACAAGGAGGCCCTGCCGCGCGCCTTCGCGCGCTTGAAGGAACAGGCGCCCGGCCTTCTTTCCGGCAAGACCGCCTGGACGACCCCGCTCCGCTTCACTAATCGCCTGCTCGTCGGCCCGTTCAAGAGCGAGGCCGAGGCACAGGCTTTCGTGAACGAGCTGGCCGAGGTGGAGCTCGCCGCGTTCAGCTGGACCAGCGAGGAGGGGCAGGAGATCGAGAAGCTTTCCGCCAATTGAGGGAACTGGCGCCCTGCGCTTCCGACCCATCCCACAGCCGTGGCCGCCTCCATGCCGAGGACAGCGGCGGCACGCGCGGCCCTCGCGATGCCTTCCAGCGCGACCGCGACCGCATCATCCACTCCATTCCGTTCCGCCGCTTGCGTCACAAGACCCAGGTCTTCGTCGCGCCCGACGGCGATCATTTCCGCGTCCGCCTCACCCACAGTCTCGAAGTCGCCCAGATCGGCCGCACCCTCGCCCGCGCGCTCGGTCTCAACGAGGATTTGACCGAGGCGCTCTGCCTCGCCCACGACATCGGCCATCCGCCCTTCGGCCACGCTGGCGAGGACGCGCTGAAGGCGGCGATGGCGGACGCCGGCGGCTTCGATCACAACGCCCACACGATCCGGCTGCTGACCCGGCTCGAAACGCCTTATCCTACGTTCGACGGCCTCAATCTCAGCTGGGAAACGCTGGAAGGCCTCGCCAAGCATAACGGGCCCGTGGCCAACCCCGCCTGGGCGCTCGCCGAAGCCGACGCCGCCTTCCCGCTCGATCTCTCGACCTGGCCGAGCCTGGAGGCGCAGGTCGCCGCCATCGCCGACGATATCGCCTACGACAATCACGACATAGACGACGGCCTGCGCGCCGGCCTTTTCACCCTCGACGAGCTCCTCGCCGTGCCGCTGATCGGCCGCGGCTGGCAGGCGGTGCGCGATCGCTATCCGGGTGTCGAGGAACAACGCCTCATTCCCGAGCTGGTCCGCGACCAGATCGGCCGCATGGTCAACGACGTCCTGGACGAAACCCGCCGCCGCCTCGCCGCGAGCGGCGTGGAGACTTCCGCCGACGTTCGCCGCGCGGGCCGTTCTCTCGCGGGCTTCTCCGAAGAGATGGCGCGCGAGGAACGGGCGCTCAAGATCTTCCTCTACCAGCGCATGTATCGCTCGGGCCCGGTCAAGGCGGTGGCGGACGAGGCGGAACGGGTCCTCTCCCGCCTGTTCGACGCCTACAGCGCCGACATCTGCCTGCTGCCGCCCCAATGGCAGCCCGGCGCGCCCGAGCCCGTGCCGACCCTGCGCGCCATCGGCGACTTCATCGCCGGCATGACCGACCGCTTCGCCATCCGCCAGTATCGCGAGCTGGTCGGGCCGGTGGAGCTGCCCGAAGGATTCTAGCGACGACCCCCATCGTCATTGCGACCCCCTCGACCGTGCCCATCCGGCGGCGAACAACGAAATGCTATGGAAGGATTATCTCGTCCGTTGGACCCGTTGGAATCATGTCCGCACGGTCGCCTGCCTGCTCGCCGCGGCCTTGTTCATCGGCGCGATGCTCGCCTAGGATTCATTTTTCCCGTTTCCTATACGCTATCCAATATGGTTCATACTGCCGGATGGAGCAGAACCATATCCAACCGCCGGAGGCCCGTGCCGATGAGCAGGCCTCCCCGTCCACCCCGGCCTCCGAAGGTGCGCAACCCGCCTTCACCACCATGGCGGAGCAGGAGGCTTGTTGGAACGGCGTCAACGCCGGCATCCGCGCGGTGAGCCCGCCGGACGACGCGCGGCGCGGCCGGTCGCGCCGGGCGG
>NZ_DATCYB010000099.1:0-59869 GCF_036570505.1 Allosphingosinicella sp.
CCCGGCCCGAGGCGATGATCGTCGCGCAGCCGCACGCCCGCGCGATCCGCGCGGCGGCAAGCTTCGTCCGCATGCCGCCCGTGCCCGCACCGCCCGCCACGGCTCCGCCTGCGAGGCTTTCGATCTCATCGGTGATCTCCTCCACCCGCGGAATATGGCGGGCCTCCCGGTCCCGCGCCGGGTCCGCCGAGTAAAGACCGTCCACGTCCGACAACAGGATCAGCAGGTCGGCCCGGATCATCTGCGCGACCCGCGCCGAAAGCCGGTCATTATCGCCATAGCGCAGCTCTTCGGTGGCGACGCTGTCATTCTCGTTCACGATGGGGATCGCACCTTGTGCCAGCAGCACCTCCATCGTCGCGCGTGCGTTCAGCCAGCGCCGCCGCCGCTCGGTATCGTCCAGGGTGAGGAGCAGCTGGGCCGTCGGTAGGCCATGCCTTTCGAACGCCCCCTCCCAGGCCTGCATCAGTTTCGATTGGCCGGCCGCGGCCGCCGCCTGCTTGCGGTCGAGCCTTGCGGAGCGCTTGAGCCCGAGATAGCCCAGCCCCAGCGCGACGGCGCCCGAGGAGACGATCGCCACCTGCTTGTCCCGGTTGGCCAGCGCCGCCACATCGTCGGCGACCGTCTCCAGCCAATTCCGCCGCGCGGCGCCGTCGGATTCGCCGATCAGCAGCGACGAGCCGATCTTGACGACGATTCGCCGCGCGTCGGCGAGCAGCGCAGGCACACCCGCCTCATGACGCAAATCCTTGAACTTGCTCGACATACCGACCTCGCGCCATCCCCCGCCGATGCTGCATTGCACAAACGCCTTGACAGACCGGGCCGCGCTTGTCAGCCTTTGAAGTGCGGCTTCACGTGCCGCCATCGGGAGTATAAGGCAATGCGCACAGGACAGGACATTCGTCGCCCCTCCTCGCTGATGGCCGCTCCCTATTATTTTAGCTCGTTTACGGGCCGATACGCCTACTGAGGCGTATCGGAGTCACGACCAAGCCCCTTCGTCTAAATTCGAGCTAGAACGCCTTCCGCCGGCATCCTCGCGCCTTGTGGCGCCAGGAGTGGCCAGCGGCGGCGACGGGACGTGAAGAATGCCACAAACCCTTGGCCTGGCGCGGCTTGTCCGCGAGCCCTCCTCTGTCCCTTCCGACCTGGAAGGGCTGAGAGCACAAATCGATCACCTTGACCATTCGCTTCTCGACCTCATCGAGCAGCGGCTCAGCGCCTGCATCGCCATCGCCGCGCTGAAGGCGAACGACGCGAGCGGGACACTCAAATTCCGTCCGCGCCGCGAGACGGAGATCATCGGGCGGCTGGTCGGCCGCGCCGATCGCGCCTCGCCGCAGCTCGTCACACATGTCTGGCGCGAGTTGATGGCGCATTGCCTCCAGGCGCAGGCCCGGACCGATCTCGTCCTGTGCGCCTCGCGAAGCCCGCATGGGCTCAAGGAGCGCGTCCGGGAGCGATTGGGCCGCGCCGCCAATGCCCAATGGGTCGCGACCCCTGCCGAGGCGCTGGACATAGCTCGCCAGCGCGAGGTGGTGGCGGCGATCGAATATTCCCCGCTTGACCCCTGGTGGACGGCGCTGCGCCGTTCGGATCTTACCGCTTTCGACCTGATAAGGGAGGAAAGCGGCCGGCTGGTCGCCATCATCGTCGGCCGGGTCGGCCGGGACGATGTCGCCGAGGGTCCCCAGCTGAGGGTCCTTACCGAAGGCGAGCTGGAGATCCGGCGCGCCCGCGGAGAAACGCTCGAGCCGATCTCCGCCAACGGAGAGCTGCGGCTGTGCCTCACCTCCCAAGAGGAGGCGAGCCGATGAGCTGGACGCCCCGAAGCTGGCGGAGCCGCCCGGCCGCGCAGATGCCCGATTATCCCGACCACGGCGCCCTGCGCCGGGTCGAGGCCCGTCTCGCCACCGCCGCGCCACTCACGCAGATCGCCGATATCATGCATCTCAGGGCGCAGCTCGCGCGAGTGGCCACCGGGCGCGCCTTCCTGATCCAGGGCGGCGACTGTGCCGAAAGCTTCGCCGAATTCGGATCGGACAAGGTGAGGGCGACCTTCAACCTGCTCCTGAAAATGGGGGCGATCCTCCGCGCCGGCGGCTGCGGCGAAGTCGTCCATCTCGCCCGCATCGCCGGGCAATTCGCCAAGCCCCGCTCCTCGTCCACCGAGACGATCGATGGGGTCACCCTCCCCAGCTATCGCGGCGACGCGGTGAACGGGCCGGCCTTCGACATGGCGAGCCGGACGCCCGATCCGCGCCGCCTGCTCGACGCCCACCGCCAGGCGCAGGTCACGATCGATCTCCTCAAGGCCTATGCGGCCGCGGCCTATGCCGACCTGCCAAAGATCAACCGCGCGGTCGGCAGCAACGAGCCGGCCCGGCCGGTCAGCCTGTTCACCAGCCATGAGGCGCTGCTCCTCAATTACGAGCAGGCGCTGACCCGCTTCGACGAGGCGAGCGAGCGCTGGTGGGCGCTTTCGGGCCACATGATCTGGCTCGGCGACCGCACGCGGCAGCTGGACGGCGCCCATGTCGAGTTCGCGAGCGGCATCGCCAATCCCGTCGGGCTCAAATGCGGCCCGAGCCTTGGGCCCGACGAGCTGCTGCGCCTCATCGACCGGCTCGATCCCGGCAACAGGCCGGGCCGGCTGGTCCTGATCGGGCGTTTCGGCGCCGCGAATGTCCGCGATCACCTGCCCGAGCTGATGCGCGCCACCCGGCGCGAGGGCCGTAACGCCATCTGGTCGATCGATCCGATGCACGGCAACACGCGCAGCCTCGGCCGCTTCAAGACGCGGCTGCTGCGGGACATAGTGAGCGAGGTCTCCGCCTTCTTCGACGTCGCTGCTGCCGAGGGCGTGCATCCGGGCGGCGTCCACCTGGAGATGACCGGGGCCGACGTGACCGAGTGCCTCGGCGGAAGCCTGCCATTGTCCGAAGAGGATCTGCCGCGCCGCTATCTCACCCATTGCGATCCGCGCCTCAACCGGACGCAGGCGCTGGACGTCGCGGCGGCGGTGGCGCGGCTGCTCGGCCGGCGGCGGCTCCTCATCACGTCCGACGCGGCATGATCGGAGCCCAACCCTTGACCGACGACGTGGCGACAGCGATTTGGTCGCCCGCCCTTCGCGGCACGATCGAGGTGTCGGGTGACAAATCCATGTCCCACCGCGCCCTCATCCTGGGCGCGCTGGCGAAGGGGACGACGCGAATCTCCGGCCTTCTCGAAGGCCAGGACGTGCTCGCCACGGCCGCCGCGGTGCGCGCGTTCGGCGCCCGCGCCGAACGCCTCGGCCCCAGCGAATGGCGGGTGACCGGGGCCTCCTGGCGCTCGCCCGCGGCGCCGGTGGATTGCGGCAATTCCGGAACGGGCGTGCGTCTCCTGATCGGCGCCGCGGCCGGCTTCGACCTGGCGGCGGTCTTCACCGGCGATCGCTCCCTCGCCGGGCGCCCGATGAACCGGGTGCTCGCCCCGCTCCGGTCGATGGGCGCCGATTTCGAGGCGAGCGAAGGCGGCCGCCTCCCCGTGCGGCTCCGCGGCGGACGGCTCGGCGGCATCCATTTCCGGAACGACAAGGCCTCGGCGCAGGTCAAGTCCGCCATCCTGCTCGCCGGCCTCCAGTCCGACGCCGCGGTCGAGGTCCTGGAAATGGCTCCCAGCCGCGATCATAGCGAAAACATGCTTCGCGCCTTCGGGTGCGACCTCGATGTCGAGGAGACGCCGGACGGCCGCCTTGTCCGTCTGGGCCGTCGGCGCTCGCTCACCGCCACAACCCTCGAAATACCCGGCGACCCCTCCTCCGCCGCCTTCCCGCTGGTCGCCGCCCTCGTCTCTCCTGGCTCGGACGTCACCCTCCGCTCGGTCCTGGTGAACCCGCTGCGCGCCGGCCTGTTCACGACCCTCGCCGAGATGGGCGCCGATCTCAGCGTCCTCGCTGCGCGCCATCTGTCGGGCGAAGCGGTCGCGGACATCGCCGTCCGCTCCAGCCCTCTTCGCGGCGTCGAGGTGCCGGCCGAGCGCGCCCCGTCCATGATCGACGAATATCCGATCCTCGCCATCGCCGCCGCCTTCGCCAAGGGCCGTACCGTGATGCACGGCCTCGGCGAGCTTCGCGTCAAGGAGAGCGACCGCCTCGCCGCCGTCCTTGCGGGCCTTGCCGCCTGCGGCGTCGAGGCCCGGGACGATGGCGACAGCCTCATCGTCGAGGGCCTCGGCGGCCCGCCACCCGGCGGCGCCAAGGTGGCCGCGCATGACGACCATCGCATTGCCATGAGCTTCCTCGTCATGGGCCTCGCGAGCGAGCATCCCGTGTCGGTCGATTCGGCGGGCATGATCGGCACCAGCTTCCCCGGCTTCGCCACGATCATGGGCTCCATCGGGGCGCGCATCGCATGACCCGACCGACCGTCGCCTATCAGGGCCAGCCGGGCGCCTTCAGCCACGAGGCCTGCCTCGCCTTCCTTCCAGCCTGCAGGCCGCTCGCGAAGCCGAGCTTCGCCGCCGTGGTCGCCGCGGTCGAGTCCGGCGACACCGACATCGGTATCCTTCCAATCGAGAACAGCACCGCCGGCCGTGTGGAGGAAGCGCTTCGCGTCCTTGACCGGAGCTCTCTTGCCACCCTCTCAGAACGCTCACTCCCCGTCCGCCTCCATCTCCTCTCTCTTCCCGGCACCCGGCTGGAAGCGATCGCCCGGGTGATCAGCCACCCCATGGCGCTCGCCCAATGCGCAGAAACACTGCGCTCGCTCAACCTTCCGACCCAATCCGCGGTGAACACCGCCGTCGCGGCGAAGAGGCTGGCGGCGGCCACCGACGGAGCGACCGCCGTGCTGGCGTCCGAGGCGGCAGCCAGGACCTACGGCCTGGCGATCCTGCGCCGGGATGTGCATGACCGTCCGGACAACGCCACCCGCTTCCGGGTGATAGGCCTGCCGGGGGAGGGGCCATGAGCCACAACATGTTCGGCCGCGTGCTGCGCGTCTCGACCTGGGGCGAGAGCCACGGCCCGGCCATCGGCGCGGTCGTCGACGGCTGCCCGCCGGGGTTGGGGCTATCCGAAGCCGACATCCAGCCCTGGCTGGATCGGCGGCGCCCCGGCGCCTCGCGCTTCACCACGCAGCGCCGCGAGCCCGACAGGGTTCGCATCCTCTCCGGGCTGTTCGAGGGCCGCACCACCGGCACGCCCATCAGCCTGATGATCGACAATGTCGACCAGCGCTCCAAGGATTATGGCGCCATCGCCGGCGCCTATCGTCCCGGCCATGCCGACTATGCCTATGACGCCAAATATGGCCTTCGCGACTGGCGCGGCGGCGGACGCAGCTCGGCGCGGGAGACGGCCGCGCGCGTCGCGGCCGGAGCGGTGGCGCGGCGCATCATCCCCGAGGTGACGATCCGCGCCTATGTCGTCGAGATCGGCGGAGACGCGATCGACCCCGCCGCTTTCGACACGGCCGCGATCGGCGCCAATCCCTTCTTCTGCCCCGACCCGGCCGCCGCCTTACGCTGGGCGCGACTGATCGACGATGTGCGCAAGGGCGGCTCCTCGGTCGGCGCCGTGGTCGAATGTATCGCCAATGGCGTTCCTCCGGGCTGGGGCGCCCCCGTCTACGCGAAGCTCGACAGCGAGCTCGCCGCCGCCTGCATGTCGATCAATGCGGTGAAGGGCGTCGAGATCGGCGACGGCTTCGCCGCAGCGCGGGCACGCGGCGAGGACAATGCCGATCCGATGCGCGCCGGCCCCATTTTCCTCGCCAATCATGCCGGCGGAGTAGCGGGCGGCATTTCGACCGGCCAGCCGGTGGTCGTCCGTGTCGCGTTCAAGCCGACCAGCTCGATCCTGACGCCGCTGCCCACGATCGACCGGACCGGAGCGGAGACCGAGATTCGCACGAGAGGCCGCCACGATCCCTGTGTCGGCATTCGCGGAGCGCCCGTCGTCGAGGCGATGATGGCACTCGCTCTCGCCGACCAGAAGCTCCTGCATCGGGCCCAGTGCGGATGACCGTGATCGAGGTCGCGCTCGGCGCGCGGAGCTACGACATCATCATCGAGGAAGGCGTGCTGGACGACGCCGGCGAGCCGCTGGCGCCGTTCGCCCTCGGCGGGCGCCTGATCGTCGTCAGCGACGAGACGGTGTGGGCGGCCCAGGGCGAAAGGCTCTGCCACGGCCTGAGGCCCATCGTCGCGTCGCCGATCCTTCTCCCGCCCGGCGAGGCGAGCAAGAGCTGGGAAACGCTGGCGCATCTGATCGACCGCCTCCTTGCCCTCGGCATCGAGCGCCGCGACCATATCGTCGCGTTCGGCGGCGGCGTCATCGGCGATCTCGTCGGCTTCGCCGCCGCCATCGTCAATCGCGGCTGCGGTTTCGTGCAAATACCGACCAGCCTCCTCGCCCAGGTCGACAGCTCGGTGGGTGGCAAGACCGCAATCAACGTGCCGGCTGGCAAGAACCTCGTCGGTGCGTTCCACCAGCCCTCGCGGGTGCTGATCGACCCGCTCGTGCTCGGCACGCTCGACCCGCGCCAGCTCCGCGCCGGCTATGCCGAGATCGTCAAATATGCGCTGATCGAGGACGCCGCCTTCTTCGCCTGGCTGGAAGAGAACGGCCCCGTCCTTCTTGGCGGGGGTGGCACCGCGCTTCACCATGCCATCGCCACCGGCGCCGCCGGCAAGGCCCGGATCGTCGCCGAGGACGAGCGCGAGACGGGCGACCGCCGCGCCCTTCTCAACCTCGGCCACACCTTCGGCCACGCGCTTGAGGCGGAGACGGACTTTTCCGATCGCCTGCTCCATGGCGAGGCGGTCGCCGCCGGGATCGTCTGCGCCTTCGACTTCTCCGTCGAGCGCGGCCTTTGTCCACCCGTGGATGCCGAGCGGGCGCGGGCCCATCTCGCCGCTGTCGGGCTCCCCACAACGCTGCGCGACATCGGCCTCGTCGCCGACGGACCGCGGCTCGTGGCTCACATGATGAACGACAAGAAAAAGGAAGGTGGCCGCCTGGCCTTCATCCTGGCGCGCGGCATCGGTCGGGCGTTCGTCGATACGTCAGTCGAGCTGCCGGAAGTCGACGATTTTCTCGACCGGAGACCCTGACCGGATGGGCGCGCCCTATGCCGAGGTCATCGGCGATCCGGTGGCCTATTCACGCTCCCCCGCGATCCACAAGACATGGCTATCGGCGCTCGGCATCCAAGGCGACTATCTCGCCACACCCGTTCGCGCATCGGCGCTTGCCGACCATATCGCAGGCCGCCGCGCCGACCCCGACTGGCGAGGCTGCAACGTCACCATGCCGCATAAGCAAGCCATCCTCCCCCTTCTCGACCATGTCGATGCCGCCGCCCAGCGCGTCGGCGCGGTCAACTGCATATTTCGGGGCCCGGAAGGGCTGCACGGATGCAATAGCGACATAGATGGCATCGCCGCCGCGCTCGACGCGACAAACCTCAAGGATGCCAAGGTCACGGTAATCGGCGCCGGCGGCGCGGCCCGTGCCGCCATCGAATATCTGAAATCGCGGCAAGCCGCGCTGATCGCGCTCCTGGTCCGCGATCCACTGAACGCGGCCGATCTTCGCTCGGCGGGACCGGGCACGCGAATCGAGCTCTGGCCGCTCGAGCGATGCGGCGGCGCCCTGTCGGGCGCCCGCGCCGTGATCAACGCCAGCCCGATGGGAATGAAGGCCGCCGCTCCCATGCCGGCCCCGCTCCTCGCCTGCCTCGCCACCCATGCGCGCGGCACCGTCATGTTCGACATGGTCTATGAGCCGCTGGAAACGGCCTTCCTGGCCACCGCTCGAGACAATGGCGGTGTCGCCGTCGACGGCCTCAAAATGCTGGTGGGGCAGGCCCGCGCAGCCTTCCGGCTCTTCTTCGACCAATCCGCGCCGGATGCCGCGGACCCATCATGGGTTGACACGGGCCCCCAAGACAGGTTCAACCTTCGCCGATGACGCGCAGTGCCACCTTCGGCCCTCAGGCTTTCGCGACCGCACCCTGCGCGTCCGTCATTTATTATACCTATTATCTCACCCGACGGGCGGAGACCGGCTGACGCGCGCACGCAAAGGCACGCAGATTTCGAACCCCGCCCGGTCCTCCAGGCGGGGTTTTTTCTTGGTGCAGGAAGGAACCCACGATGCAGAAAGACAGTCATCAACGAGAAATGCACGGCGCCCTCGCTTCGCTGACGCCCCCTTCCGGCGCGGCGGAGGACTGGACGGTGCCCCAGCGCTGGGACGAGCTGACGGCGGAGGATCATTGGGTGTGGGACACACTCTTCGCCCGCCAGCAGACCCTGCTCCACGGCCGCGCCGTCGAGGCGTTCGAGCGGGGCCTCGACATGCTCCACCTCTCGCGTCCCGGCGTTCCCAATTTCGATGAGCTGAACGAGAAGCTCGATCGCCGCACCGGCTGGACGGTCGTCGCCGTGCCGGGTCTCGTCCCGGACGACGTCTTCTTTCGGCATTTGAGCGAGCGCCGCTTTCCCGCCGGCAACTTCATCCGCGCCGCCGACCAGCTCGATTATCTCGAGGAGCCGGACGTCTTCCACGACGTCTTCGGCCACGTGCCCCTCCTCGCCCAGCCCGACGTTGCCGATTTCATGCAGGCGCTCGGCCGTCTCGGCCTGGAGGCGCTCGATCGTGGCGCCCTCCACCGCCTCGCCCGCCTCTACTGGTACACGGTCGAGTTCGGACTCGCCCGCGAGAACGGAGCGCTCAAGATCTACGGCGCTGGCATCCTCTCGAGCTTCGGCGAATCGCACTATTCGCTCGAAAACGCGAAGCCGCACCGGCTGGATTTCGACCTGAAACGGATACTGAGAACCCGCTACAGGACAGACTGCTTCCAGCTCAGCTACTTCGTGATCGACCGCTTCGAGGACGTGCTGAAGCTGGTCCTCAGGAACGATCTTACCGCGCTTTACGAAGAGCTGGACCGCCTGCCGGATCTCAGCCCCTGCACCGTCGACGCGGACGATCTTCTCGCGGCATAACGAGGTCGTGCCGTCTACCGTCGTGACGGATACCTGCCGCGCGCACTCTGCATGCGGGCAAATGCCACGGCCCGTTGACCCCCCGTCACGATTGGGCTTGAAGCCCCGCGAAGGAGAAGGACATGAAGCTCGAATCCGTTGCCCTGCACCATGGTTATTCCTCTGAACCCACCACTCGGGCAGCGGCGGTGCCGATCTACCAGACGACGTCCTACACGTTCGACGACACCCAGCATGGAGCGGATCTCTTCGACCTGAAGGTCACCGGCAACATCTATACGCGCATCATGAACCCGACCAACGCGGTGCTCGAGGCGCGCGTAGCGGAGATGGAAGGCGGCGTTGGCGGCCTCGCCCTCGCCTCGGGCATGGCGGCGATCACCTATGCGATCCAGACGATCACGGCGGCGGGCGACAATATCGTCTCCATCTCCCAGCTCTATGGGGGCACCTACAATCTCTTCATGCACGCCTTTCCCCGCCAGGGGATCGAGGTGCGGATGGCGGCCTTCGACGATTATGAGGGCCTGGAAGGCTACATCGACGAGCGGACCCGGGCCGTCTTTCTCGAATCCATCGGCAACCCGGCCGGCAATGTCGTCGATATCGAACGCATCGCCGAGATCGCCCATCGCCACGGCGTCCCTGTGATCGTCGACAATACCGTTGCGACACCCTTTTTGTGCCGGCCCTTCGACTTCGGCGCCGACATCGTCGTCCACGCGCTCACAAAATATATCGGCGGGCATGGCACCACCGTGGGCGGCATGATCGTCGACAGCGGCCAGTTCGACTGGGTCGCCAACAAGGACCGCTTCCCGATCCTCAACGAGCCCGACCCGTCCTATCACGGCGTCGTCTACACCGAGGCCCTGGGGCCGGCCGCCTTCATCGGGCGTGCGCGCGTCGCTCCGCTGCGCAACACCGGCGCCGCGCTCGCACCCCACAGCGCGTTTCTGATTCTCCAGGGGCTGGAGACGCTCGGCCTCAGGATGGAGCGTCATTGCGACAATGCGCTCAAGGTCGCCCAGCATCTGAAGGATCATCCCAAGGTCAGCTGGGTCAGCTATGCGGCGCTGCCCGACAGCCGGTTCAACGCCGTCGCTCGCAGGATCACCAGGGGAAAGGGCTCCGGCATTTTGAGCTTCGGCATCAAGGGCGGAAAGGAAGCGGGCGCAAAGTTCATCGACGGGCTCCAGATGATCCTGCGGCTGGTCAATATCGGCGACGCGAAATCGCTCGCCTGCCATCCGGCGTCGACGACACACCGCCAGCTCAACCCGGAAGAGCTCGCCCGCGCCGGCGTGTCCGAGGATCTCGTGCGCCTGTCGATCGGCATCGAGCATATCGACGACATCATTGTCGATATCGACCAGGCTCTTGCCGCCGTCTGACCGCCGAACCGCACACGGATCGACGCGGCCCTCGCGGCAAATCATGGCGATGGCTCCGGCTTCCAGATCCTATCGCTTCAAACCCGCACGGGACATGAGGTTCTGGACGCGGCCGGATTATTGAATGGGTCGTGATCGCATCGAGGATGAAAGCCGCGCGAACAGGCAGAGCCCTACCGCCCTACCAGGGCTTGGCGATATTCGCCGGCTCAGGGCACGCCGTTCGAACGGGCGCGTCCCACTGACGCGGCATCCTCCGCCACGAATGCGTAGCCGCCAGCCGCATACGCATCGACGTCGATTTCTCGGGACCATCGCGCCGGCGGAACTGAACCGCCCGGTGCCGACCTGGATCATGCTTCGAAGAGCCTCGTCCTCTTCGGTACGCAAAGCCGCGGCTTGCCGCCTCGACCGGAATTCACCAATGGAAGGCTGATGAAGGAAGGTCTTGATGAGCTCGCCACATTCGCCTGCCGGCTTGCCGATGCAGCCCGGGGCGAGACATTGATCGACGCGTCCGGATTGGACGTGCGGAGCAAGGCCCCGGCCGGTGCATACGACCCGGTGACCTCGGCCGACGTCAATGCCGAGACAGCGATGCGCTCGCTCATCCTTCAGACGTATCCTGGGCATGGCGTGGCCGGCGAGGAGCTTGGCGACCAGGACGGTTCCGAAGCTCGCTATCGCTGGAGCCTGGATCCGATCGACGGAACCCGATCCTTCATTTGCGGCCTTCCCCATTGGGTCACCCTGATCGCCCTTCTCGACGCAAACACGCCAATCCTCGGCGTGATCGATGCGCCCCGCCTCGGCGAGCGCTATATCGGCCATGAAGGCCGAGCGGTGCTGGTCACCCCGCAGGGGGAAAAGCCTCTCCAGGCGAGCGGCTGCTTCCGGGTCGAGGACGCCCGCTTCTCCACGACCGACCCGTTCCTGTTCGATCGCGGCGAGTTCGACGCTGTCGACCGCCTCCGCCGCGCGGCCCGCATGACCCGCTACGGCCTGGACGGCTATGCCTATGCGAGACTTGCCGCCGGCTCGATCGATCTTGTTGTTGAATCCGGGCTCAGAGCTCATGACCTCAACGCTCTTATCCCCGTCATAAAAGCGGCGGGCGGTACGATCGGCGACTGGTCGGGAAGCCATGATTTCAGCCGGGGCCGGGTCGTCGCCGCGGCGACCGAAGAGCTCTACCGGGAGGCCGTCAGCATCCTCAGCTAGGCGCGTGCCGGCCTTTCAGGACGGCGGCAATGTCGTTCCAGCCGATGCCGCGCGATTCCATCAGCACGGTGAGGTGATAGAAAAGGTCGGCTATCTCCTCGATACAGCCCTGTTCATCGCCGGTCGTGCTGGCGAGCACCACTTCCACCGCTTCCTCGCCGACCTTCTGCGCAATTCGCACCGGGCCGGCTTGGAGGAGCTGCGCCGTATAGGAGCCTGCCCGCATCTCGCCCGCACGGCGTCTCACGATCCTTGCCAGCTTCCCGAGCCAGGTCGCTCCGTCGACCGCCGGCTCGCCGAAGCAGCTCTCCGTCCCGAGATGGCAGGTCGGACCTGCTGGCTCCGCCGTGACGAGCAGGGCGTCCCGATCGCAATCGGCACGAATGTCCTTCACGCGAAGCCGGTTACCGCTCGTCTCGCCCTTTTGCCAGAGCCGGTTCTTCGAGCGGCTGTAGAAGGTGACCAGGCCGGAGCGACAGGTCTCCTCAAGGGCTGCATCGTCCATATAGCCCAGCATCAGCACCTGACCGGTATCGACGTCCTGGACGATGGCGGGGACCAGCCCGCCAAGCTTGCTCCAGTCGATCGTCTTCGCGCTGGGCTCGGCTAGCGGCGCACTTCTATTCCGCATGATGCGAGATACTCCTTGAGCTCGGGGATAGCGACGCGCCCGTCATGAAAGATGCTGGCGGCGAGCGCGCCGCTCGCGCCCGCCTCGCGGAAGACGTCGCGAAAATGTTCCCGCCCGCCCGCGCCGCCCGAGGCGATAACAGGAACCGTCGTCGCGGCGATCACCGCCGATATATGCTCCAGGTCATAGCCCTCCCTCATGCCGTCGCGTCGCATGCAGTTGAGCACGACCTCGCCGGCGCCTCGGTCGGTCGCCTCGCGTACCCAGTCGAGGGTGCGGCGCCCGGTGCCCCGCATGCTGCCGGCCTTACCCGTATATTGCTTGACGACATGATCGCCCTCCTCGGCGAGGCTGTCGACGCCAAGCACGACGCACTGGCTGCCAAAGTCGCGGGCGAGTTCCTCGATCAGCTCCGGATGTTCCAGCGCCGGGGAATTGATGGATATCTTGTCGGCCCCGGCCTCAAGGCAAGCGGCCGCCTGCTCGCGCGTCCGGAGGCCTCCCGCCACGGTAAACGGTATGTCGATCCCCTCGGCGATGCGCTTCACCCAGGCGACATCGAGAGAGCGGCCTTCCGCGCTCGCCGTGATGTCGTAGAAGACGAGCTCGTCGGCGCCCTCGTCCGCATAGCGGAGCGCATGCTCAACGATGTCGCCGACATCGCGGTGATCCCGAAAGCGGACGCCCTTGACGACGCGGCCGTCCCGAACGTCGAGACAGGCTATGATCCTATGCGCGGGCATGACGGATCGCCTCCCCGAGGTCGATGCGCCGCTCCCAGAGCGCCCTTCCCACGATCGCGCCCGAAGTGCCCGCGCTGCGCAGCCGCTCCAGATCCTCAAGCGACGAGATGCCCCCCGACGCCTGGATGGACAGGTGCGGAAGCCGGCGGACGGCCTCGTCCAGCAGGTCGAAATTCGGGCCGGCCATCATCCCGTCCCGCCCGATGTCGGTCACGAGCAGATGGCGCGCATTCGCATAAAGTCCAGCTATGTCCCAGAGGCTGGCCGTCGAGGTCTCGGTCCAGCCCACGGTGGCGACGAGCGGAACGCCATCGACGACCTTGACGTCGAGCGCGAGGGTGATGCGCTCCCTGCCGAAGTCCAGGATGAGCTGATTGACGAGCTCCGGGTCGGTGACCGCGAGGCTGCCGATGACAACGCGCCCGACGCCGGCCAAAAGCAGGGCATCGATCTGCTCCGCCGTCCGGAATCCCCCCGCAACCTGCAGCTTCTGCGGCGCGGTGCGGGCGAGTTCCCCAAGAAGATCGTGCTGGCGCGGCGCACCGGCTCGGGCGCCGTCAAGATCGACGACATGAGTCCATTCGGCGCCGGCGCCGGCGAAGGCGATGAGCGCCTCATGGGGCTTGTCGGAGTAGGTCGTCGACTCGTCGAAGCGCCCTTGCGCCAGGCGTACGCAGCGACCGCCCATCAGGTCCATGGCGGGATAGATGATCATTGCTCGAGGAAGGCCTCCAGCAGCCGCGCGCCCGCCTTCCCGCTCCGCTCGGGATGGAATTGCACGCCGAGATAATTACCCCTGCGCATCGCGGCGGTGATCGGCGCGCCATAATCCGTCGTGGCGATGCTGTACGGACCATCGTCGCAGGCGAAGCTATGCGCGAAATAGACATAGTCGCCGTCGCCAAGCCCGGGCTCGGCGCTACCAACGGAAAGCTTGCTCCAGCCCATATGCGGCACCGGCCGCCGGGGCGCAGGCGCAAGCTTGCGGACCTGACCCGGCACCAGACCGAGGCAGGCAATGCCTTCTTCCTCGGACCGTTCGAACAGAAGCTGCATGCCAAGGCAGATGCCAAGCACGGGCTGGGTGAGGTGGGAAAGGAGCGATGCAAGCCCTAACGCCTCGATCCGCTCCATCGCGAAACCGGCGGCGCCGACTCCGGGCAGAACGACATGGCTGGCGGCTACAATCTCGTCCGCATCGCCGGTGATGACGGGCACGGCGCCAAGCCGCCGAAAGGCCATGGCGACCGAGCCGGTATTGCCGCAGCCGACATCGACGATCGCAAGCCTCGTCATAGGCTCGCGACCGCCGCCCGTGGATCGGGAGTGCGCGCCGTCACAGCACCCCCTTGGTGCTGGGCAGCGCCTCTAAATCCCCTTCGCGCGCGATCGCCTGGCGCAAGGCCCGGCCCAAGCCCTTGAAGCATGCCTCGGTCTTGTGATGGTCGTTCGCCCCTGCGACGCGGACGTGGATGGCGGCGCGCAGACCCTCGGCCAACGAGCGGAAGATATGGGACGTCATCTCGGTCGGATAGGCGCCGATATGGCTCGCCGCGAAGCTGCCCTCGAAGACGCTGTACGGCCGGCCCGACAGATCGATGAGGATATGGGCCTCGGCCTCGTCCATCGGCAGCGAGAAGCCGAAGCGGCCAATCCCCCGGCGCGCGCCAAGCGCTTGCGATAGAGCCGCGCCGAAGGCGATCGCGACATCCTCGAGGCTGTGATGCGCATCGATCTCGAGATCGCCCTTGCAGCAAAGCATCATCGAAAACCCGCCATGGACGGCGACCTGGTCCAGCATATGGTCGAAGAAGCCGATGCCGGTGTCGATGCGGCGCTCCCCCGCCCGATCGAGATCCACCGCCAGAGCGATGCTCGTCTCCCTGGTGTCGCGGACGAGCTCGGCCCTTCGCGCACTTCTACCAGCACGCGCCACGCCGAAGGCGGCGAGCACCGCCTCGGTCTCGGCGCCCGTGCCGATCGTCAGCCGGACGCCTCCAGGCGCGGCGTTGGGGCGGAAGCGCACGCGTATGCCAAGACTGTGGAGCTTTGTCGCAAGCCCCGCCGGATCCTCCACTTCGAGGAAGAGGAAGTTGCCCCCGCCGCTGCGCACGCACCTGACCATCGGGGAGGCCGCGAGGGCCTCGGCCAGCTGCTCCCGACGAGCCTTGATCCGCTCGATCCGCCGGCCGTGCAGGGGCCGGCGCGACGGCGCGAGCGCGGCCATCGCCGCATCGATGGAAAGGCTCGGCAAGGGATAGGGCGGCAGCGCCCTTTGCGCGATCCCGACGAGCTCGCTGTTGCCGATCACCGCGCCGATGCGGGCGCCGGCAAGTCCATAGGCCTTGGAGAGCGTCTTGAGGACGACGAGATTCTCGCGCGAGGCCGCCTCCTCCGCCAGGCTCGGCGTTTCCGAAAACTCAAGATAGGCCTCGTCGAGCACGATGATCGTATCGGGCAGCGCGTCGGCGATGCGAAGCACATCGGCCGGATCCACGGGGTTGCCGGTCGGATTGTTGGGAGAGCAGACGAAGGCAAGCTTCAGCGACGGCTCGTCGCCAACCTGCTTGAGGAACGCGCCAGCATCAAGGTCGAACCCGGCATCGAGCCTCGCCTCGATCACTCGCGCCCCTTGGAGCTTTGCAAAATGGGCATAGGCGGAAAAGGTCGGCAGCAGGATCGAGACCGCGTCGAGCCCGGGTCGGCAAAAGGCGCGTATCAGAATATCGATCGCATCGTCCGCCCCGCGCGTGACGACGATCTGTGCCTCGCCCACACCGTAAAGCGCCGCCATCGCCCGCTTTAGCGCCGGCGGCTGCGGATCGGGATAGCGGTTGAGACCCGCCGCAAGAGCGCCGTCGATGAGCGGCGGGTAAGGATTTTCGTTGGCGTCGAGCTTGACCGCATCGGCGCCGAACCTCTCGGGTCGCGCGGCAGCGGTATCGAACGGCGGCAAGGCGAGGATTTCCGGTCGCGCCAGTCGAGCGGCAAGCGAGGTCATGCCGCCCTCCCCTGCAGCCGAAGATCGGCGGCCAGCGCATGGGCTTCCAGACCCTCAAGGCGGGCGAGCAGGGCCGCATGTCGCGCGACTTCGAACGCGGCTTCTGCGTCGACCTGCTGCACGCTCATGCTTTTCAGGAACGAGTGAACAGAGATGCCGCTGAAGGCCCGTGCGGCCCCGTCGGTGGGCAGGACATGGCTGGGGCCCGCCAGATAGTCGCCGAACGTCTCGGCGGCCATGTGGCCGGCAAAGATAGCGCCGGCGTTGCGCACGCGCGGCACGAGCAGGTCCGGATCCTCGACCGCGAGCGAGAGATGCTCCGGCGCATAGGCGTTGGCGATGTCGATGCCCTCGTCCAGGCTCTCGACGATCAGTATCCTTGCAAAGGACAGAGCGGTCGCCGCGATTGCGTGGCGCGGCAGCCTTGAGACAGACGCCCGCAGCGCCGCCTCCACCCCGTCGGCAAGGGCGCGCGACAGGGTGACGAGCAGCACCTGCGCGCAAGGGTCATGCTCGGCCTGGCTCAGGAGATCGGCGGCGACGAGGCGCGGGTCGGCGCTGTCGTCCGCCAGCACCATCAGTTCGCTGGGCCCCGCCGGAAGATCGATCGCGGGTCCGCCGGGCCGCGCGGCGATATAGGATTTGGCGGCCGAGACATAGGCATTGCCGGGCCCGAAGATCTTATCGACACGCGGGATCGGGCCGGCGCCGAAGGCGAGCGCGGCGATCGCCTGGCTTCCCCCGACCGTCCAGACCGCATCGATCCCGCACAGTTGGGCGGCGAGCGCCACCATCGGCCCGAGCCCGCCGGGCGGCGACGGCGGCGTGGCGACCACGATCTCGGCAACGCCGGCGGCCCGGGCCGGGATGGCCAGCATCAGGAGGGTCGAGAAAAGCGGCGTCGCGCCGCCCGGTATGTAGAGCCCGACGCGATCGATCGGCCGCCAGACCTTCCCGACCCTGAGCCCTGGCATCGTCTCCACCCAATGTTCGGGCGGAAGGCTGTCGGCATGGAACGCGCCGATATTGCGCACAGCAAGCTGCAGCGCGATATTTTGCTCGGCCGAGAGGCCAGCTGTGGCCTTCTGTGCCAACGGCGCCGTCGGCACGAGCCGTGGGACTTCGCCGTCCAGGCGCTCGCCATATTCGGCCACGGCGTCCCAGCCGCGCGATTCCACATCGTCGACGATCGTCCTGACGCTGGCGAGCAAGGCCTCGTCGTCCCGCTGCACGGGACGGGCGAGGGCCACAAGCCGCTCCTCGGCCACAAGGCCCTTCCAGTCATGCCGCTTCACATCATCATCTTTTCGATGGGCATGACGAGGATCGCCGAAGCGCCGGCCTTTTTGAGCTGCTGGAGCGTCTCCCAGAAGACCGACTCCTGGCACACCGCGTGGACCGCATAATGGCCGGGCCGGCCGTGGAGGGGCAGGATGGTGGGCGCATCCGCCCCCGGCAGCAGCGAGGTGATCCGCTCAAGCGCCCGTTCGGCCGCGTTGAGCATGATATATTTGGACTCCTTGGTGGCGAGCACGCCTTCTATGCGGCGCAGCAGATTCTCGCACACCTCCAGCTTCTCGGGCGCCAGGGGCTTGCTCGTGCGAATGAGAACAGCCTCGCTTTCGAGCACGCTATCCACAACCCTCAGGCCATTGGCTTCCAGGGTCGCTCCAGTCGACACGATGTCGCAGATGAAGGTTGCGATCTGGAGGCGCGGCGCGAGCTCCACAGCTCCGTTCATCTCGACCACGGTCGCCTCGACACCGCGTTCATCCAGGAAGCGCTTGACGATCCGCGGGTAGGAGGTAGCGATCCGCGCGCCGGCAAGGGATTGGGGACCACCATAGGCTATGCGATCGGAAGCCGCGAGCCGGAGGCCGCAGCGGCCGAACCCGAGCCGGGCGATGATCTCGAACCTGGCGTCCGGGCGACCGAGCGCGAACTCCTCGAGCACATTGAGGCCGACGATCCCGAACTCGCAGACGCCATCGCTCACGAACACCGGGATGTCATCGTCGCGAACGAACATCAGGTCGACGGGGAAATTCTCGACTCTTGCCGCGAGATCGTTCTTGCCGTGCTGGATGCGCAGCCCGGCGTCCCGCAGCAGATCGCGGCTGAGGTCGGACAGCCGTCCCGACTTCTGGACCGCCAGGTGGAGCCTTGGGAGCGCCGTCATGTCCGGCCCTTCGATCGATCGATGGCGAGGCGATAGCCCTGATAGGGCATCTCCCTCAGGAACCGGGCCACCCGGACGACGGTCGTCGTTGATGCGCCGGCTGCTTCGGCGATCTCGCGATAGGAGAGTTCTTCGCCGTCGAGCAGCCGCGCCACATGCCAGCGCTCGACAAAGGCGCGGATCTCCGCTGGCGTGCACAGGTCGGCGAGAAAGGCCTCGACCTCCTCGCGCGTCTTCAGCGTCAGAAAGGCATCAAGCAACTGGTTCCGCAGCACCGGCCAGGCGGTGCTCCCCTCAGCAGGATTCTCCACAATTCGTTCCAATGTAGTACTACGATGTAACGCTGTCCTAGCGAAACTCCAAGCGCTCCGCAACCCCGGTTCGGTGGACTCCCGAGCCGAACCGGCCCCGATAGGGGCACTCGAGAACGAAACCCTGCGGGTCTCGCCCCCCCCGGCCAGCGGCTCCCTTGGCTCGAGATCCCCTTCAGGCAGCGATCCACTTCATCGTTGGGCGCTCGCAAGAATGTTCGCGAGAATGCGGTCGCCAAGCGGGGTCAGAATCGATTCAGGGTGGAACTGGATACCGAACTGCATGGCGTCGACATCGCTGATGGCCATCGCCATTCCCTCGAGTCCGGCATGAACCTGAAACCGGCTCGGCACGTCCGGCGTGCAAAGCGAATGATAGCGCCCGACACGAAGCGGGCTTTCCAACCCTTGGAAGGGGCCCTTCCCGTCATGATGAAGGACTGAGGCCTTGCCGTGCACGATCGCCGGGGCCGCGCGAACCGCGCCGCCCGCCTCCTCGACGATAGCCTGATGTCCAAGGCATATTCCGAGCAACGGCAGATAGCCCCGGGCGAGGCCGATCAGCTCCAGGTAGCAGCCGGCATCGGCCGGGCGGCCCGGGCCGGGCGAGAGGACGATGAGGGCCTCGCTGCGTATCGCGATATCGAAGGCACGGCTCGCCTCGACATGGCTCCTCATCACCTGCACGCGTCGCCCCAGCCGCTCGAAACTCTCGGCGAGATTGAAGCTGAAGCTGTCGAGATGATCGATCAAGAGGATGCCGGGCTTCATCGCGCCGCCTCCGCCGACGCCAGCGCCATCAGGACGGCAGACGCCTTGCGCCGCGTCTCATCGGCCTCGCGCATTGGATCGGAATCGTGCACGACGCCGGCGCCGGCCCGCACCCATGCCTGTCCATCGCGAACGACGGCAGAACGGATGATGACGGCACTATCCATCTCGCCGGTGCCGGACACCCAGCCGATGGCGCCGCCATAGGGACCGCGCCTTGTCGCTTCGTGCTGCCTCAGCAGCGTCATGGCCTTGAGCTTGGGCGCGCCCGTGAGCGTGCCGACATTGAGGCAGGCCTGGAGGGCGTGGAAGGGGTCGAAGCCGGTCGCAAGATTGCCCCGGACCAGCGAGACGAGATGCATGACCCGGGCAAAGCGCTCGACCTTGAGGAGCGATGCGACCCGGCGCGTGCCGGGCACGCTGATGCGGGCGACATCGTTCCGGGCGAGGTCGACCAGCATCATATGTTCGGCCGTCTCCTTCTCGTCGAGCCGAAGATCGGCCTCGAGCCGGTCGTCGAGGTCCGCGGTTTCGCCCCGCGCGCGCGTTCCGGCGATCGGCCTTACTTCGACGATGGGCCAGCCCTCGTCGCGATGGACCCGAACGGCACTTTCGGGAGACGCGCCAAAGAGACTGTGCCCGGGCCCCGAGACGAAAAACATGTAAGGGCTCGGGTCGAGCCGGCGCTGCTTGGCAAAGGCGCCGACAGGATCGCTGCAGGGCACCGCAAAGGTGCGGGACGGCACGATCTGGTAGACGTCCCCGGCCTCAATGTTGCGCTTGAGGCGCGCGACGAGCGACGCGAACGCGTCGTCGCTTAGATCGACCGCCGCCTCGGAGGGCGCCTCGGCCGTGGCGGGGACCTCGATCCTCCCGGTGGCGGCCTCGCACCTCTCGACGAGCCGCGCGAGCCGCTTGGTCGCGCCATGATAGGCCTGCTCCGCCTCGCGCCGGCAATCCGATCCAAAGGCGGTGCAGATGAGCCGCGCCGGGGCATTGGGCTCCAGGACGATGAGGGACTCGGCAAGCCAGAATTGATAATCCGGAAAGCCAAGCGCGTCCTCCTGCCCGCCCGGCAGCCTTTCGAAAATATCCACATGATCAAAGGAGACGATGCCGGCCGTGAAGAGCGCGAAGGGCTCGTCCGCGGAGAGGCTCGTCAGGGTCTGCACGAGCGTTCGCAGTGCATCGAACGGAGATGGCGCGAGCAGACGGGCTTCGGCGTCCTCCTCGTCGGTCCTGGGAAAGCCAAGCGTGAGGCTATCCTCGGCCGAGGCCGCGACATTGCGCCCGTGCTGCCTGGCGACGGCCTTGAGGACGAGACGACCGCCGCTCGAGAGGGCGGTGAGCGTGACCTCGGCGCCCCTGCACTCCGCGCGAAGGGCGGCCTTCTCGACGATGAAGGCCCTGCCGCCTGCATCCTCCAGGAGCAATGTGTCGGCCCGCTCTCCGCGATCGGTCAGCGCCGCATAGAGGCTCAGCGGATCGCGGCTTATAGGCAGGACCCGCCGGAGCGCGCTCGCCTCGCCGAGTTGAAGCTCCGGCGCCGTCATGCGAGCCGTCTTCCCAGGACGGGCAGCAGCGCGCCGAGCTTTGCCATCAGCGTGTCGAATTGCGCCGGGTAGAGCGACTGTTCCCCGTCGGACCAGGCGCGCGCCGGGTCTTCATGAACCTCCACGAGGAGACCGTCGGCGCCGCAGGCGGCCGCGGCGAGCGACATGGGGAGGACCAGGTCGCGAAGGCCCGTGCCGTGCGACGGATCGACCAGGACCGGCAGGTGTGTCCGCGACTTGATATAGGGCACCGCAGCGAGGTCGAGCGTGTTGCGGGTCGCCGTCTCGAAGGTGCGTATGCCGCGCTCGCAGAGGATGACCTGGTCGTTGCCTTCGGCGAGGATATATTCGGCGGCGAGCAGCAGATCTTCGACGCGCGCCGCAAAGCCGCGCTTCAGGAGAATGGGTTTCCCGATGCGCCCCAAGGCCTTCAGCAGAGCGAAATTCTGCATGTTGCGCGCGCCGACCTGGACGATGTCGGCATGGGCGGCCACCAGATCGACATCGGCGATCTCCATCACCTCGGTGGCGACCGGGAGCCCAAACTCCCTGCCCGTTTCCGAAAGGAGCCGAAGCCCGTCGGGGCCGTGCCCCTGGAAGCTGTAGGGGCTTGTCCGGGGCTTATAGGCGCCGGCCCTGAGAGCACAGGCGCCCCCCTTCTTGACCGCCCTCGCCGTCGCCCGGAGCTGATCGGGCGTTTCCACGGCGCAGGGACCGGCAATCACGCAAAAGTCCCTGCCGCCGATCGCGCTCCTGCCAAGCGGAATGACGGTGTCGTGCGGATGGAGCTCGCGGCTCACCAGCTTGTAGGGTGCGAGGATCGGCGTCACTGATTCCACATGGGGGTGGGTGTCGAGCGCCAGCTCGGCGACGGCCGACGCCTCGCCAAGCGCGCCCAGCACCACCTGGTCGGAACCTGGCATGTGAAGCGCCCTCAATCCTTTGTCCAAGATGCGCGCGAGCAGCGCGTCGGCTGCCTCGGACGGCGTTTCCGGCTTGAGTGTGATGATCATGACAAGACCGCTTTCATCAGGGTAAAAAAAAGCCCGCCAGGAGGCGGGCCAATTTCGCAGTCGATCTCGTGAAGGGAGATCTAGTCGAACGTCGGCGCGGCCCGCCATCGAAAGGCAGTCCAGCGCCACCAGCGAAGGGAAAGCTGCACGAAACCGGCCCGCGAACATGTCGCAGTCGAAGCCTGGCTCGCAAAATATCCCTGATGCGTCATGCCCACCTTATTGGCCCCGCCTGGCAAGACACACAAGAGAGAAAATTCCGCGGCGACGCGACGCCCCCAGGACCGCATCGCCTTTGCGGAAGGCGGACCCGAACGCTGTTCCCGCCCGACTTCCCATCGCGAACCTTCTGGTTTCCGGCCAAGATTTCAGAGTCATGGAAGCGTTGGCTTGGGCATCCGCTTCCCGCAACCTGTCGCAACCCGCGAGTATATTATAGAGCGAGCCACTCGGTGGACAGTCTCCTCAGCGGGACAGTAATTCCTCCCGAGCGAAATAAAATGCTCCGTCCAATGTATAAATTGGCCGATTATTCTGAAATTGCTGGCCGATCAGCAATATCGGCGCGAATATGAAGACTGCGCTATTTATCCATTTGATCCGCTTGTTTGAAGTTGGCAGTTTCTGACCCCATTATTGCACATCCGGACTGGATAGAGGGACTTGGCAATGTTCCTCCGGCTTTTGTCGCCACTGCCCGCGGCTTTTGATGGGGTGCAGCTTGCTCCGCGTAATCAACGGCTAAAGCGCGCGATGCTACGGCCGAAACGCCAACGCTTCGTGTTCCCGCCTGATTTGAGGGGACTGAAGATGATGTGTTGGCACTGCTGATAGACTGATCGAGCCCGCCGGAACGCGGCTGCTCCTCCCAGATTTGCGATGATCGAGGCGCTTCGCGGCGCAACACCTCATCGCGCCTGTCCATCCCGAAAGCCCGTGCGGACAGCCGCACGGCCGCCGGCGGCTGCGCCGTCGGCGCTTGGAGCCTGCAACGAAAATGTACTCCATACCGCTCGCGGCGCGGCCGAAAACGCGCCTTCTCGCCCGCACCGCCATCGGCGCGGCCGTCCTTGCGACATCCGCCACCGTCAGCGCCCAGGGCCTTGTCCAGTCCGAGGCCCAGATAAGCTACCCTGAAGAGGGGCTGCCATCGTCGTCACCGGCTCGCGCATTGCCCGGCGCGATCAGGTCGCACAGACGCCCATCGTGACGGTCGGCGACCGTCTCGCCGCGACCGGACACATCATCGTCGAGAAGGCGCTGCCGCAGCTTCCGCAATTCGGGCTCGGCTAAATTCGACGCAGACGGGCTTCGGCACGACGGGCCAGGCGACCTTGAATCTCAGGTCGCTGGGCCCGGCCCACAATCTCCCGCTGGCCGACGGCCGCAGGCTGCAGCCCGTTTCGCTCGCCGTTTCGCCGGCTCGCTTTCAGACGCGGATACGCAACATCGACTAGGCAGACACTTACAGGCCCGCTGTCGTCCCTGTAGCACGAGAGGTCAGCGCGGCTTGAGCGCGGGAGAATTCCGGCTGCGATCCGTTGCCAGCTGCCATTGGAAGAATGGCGCACCGGGCAACGGCCGAACTTAATACCTTATGTAGACGACCGCCGTCAGAACCCGACCGCGTCGCCGCCTTTGGTTTTCAGCATGCTGCGTGCCTCGTCCGCGGTGGCGATCTCGATATCCAGTTCTTGCAGGATTCCCCGGATCTTGGCGACCTGCTCGGCATTGGATTTGGCAAGCCTGCCTTTCCCCGCGAACAAGCTGTCCTCAAGGCCCACACGGACAGACCCCCCGATCAGCGCGGACAAGGTAACCAAGGGCATTTGGTGTCGACCTGCGGCAAGGGCGGAAAACAGATAATCCTCGCCAAAAAGGCGATCTGCGGTGGTTTTCATATGCATGACATTTTCGGGGTCGGCGCCGATCCCCCCAAGAATTCCGAATACGCCCTGCACAAAGAAGGGCGGCTGAACGACCTTGCGGTCCACGAAATGCGCGAGATTATAAAGATGAGAAACATCGTAGCATTCGAATTCGAACCGCGTGCCTTCAGCGCCCAGTTCTCGCATTCCTCGTTCAATCTGTGAGAAGGTATTCGAGAGGATGAAGTCGCGAGTCATCTCCAGGTACGGCTTTTCCCAGTCGTGCAGCCAGTTCTGGATCTTGGATCCGGCGCCTGAAATGTTGAAGTTTATAGAGCCCATGTTCATCGACGCGACTTCAGGCTTCGCCCATTTCGCCGCTGCGAGGCGTTCGTCCAGGCTCATGCCCAATCCACCGCCGGTGGTAATGTTCAGGATAGCGTTGGTGGATTGTTTGACTCGGCTCAGGAACGCCTCAAACAAGCGGGGTGATTGGTCAGGCCGACCTGTTTCTGGATCCCGGGCATGGAGATGGAGCATCGCCGCGCCCGCATCCGCCGCGGCGATCGCCTCCGCGGCGATTTCGTCCGGCGTAATCGGTAAATGCGGCGACATGCTCGGCGTGTGGATCGACCCCGTCACCGCACAGGTGATGATTGCCTTGCTCCGCTTCATGGGCGCGCTCCATTCATCCGATGAAAATCAATTTCTTCCCGGTATTCTCGCCGGCATAGAGACGGCGGAGCGCGTCGGGAGCGGCCTCGATGCCGTTGTCGACATCCTCGTCATAGACAAGGCGGCCGTTCCGGATCAGGGCCTCGAGCCGGGTGATCGCAGCCGGAAAATCCGCTCCATGGTCGAAAATCACGAACCCGTTCCAAGACAGGCGCCGCGAAAGCACTTCGCGTTCGTTCCTGAGCCCTGCGGGCGGCGGATCCCATGAAGCGATCGAGGCTGTTCCACACTGCACGATCCGTCCTGCCGTGCGCATCCGCCTGATCGCGCTGTCCAGTATCTCGCCGCCGACACTATCAAAGAAGATATCGATCCCGTGGGGCGCGGCGGCGTCCAATTCATCAAGCCACCCCGGTGCCTTGTAGTTGAAGGCGACGTCGTAGCCGAAGCGCCCGACGCACAGGGCGGCCTTGTCGTCGCTACCGGTTATGCCCAGCGTCCGGCAGCCTTCGGCGCGCGCAAGCTGCCCGACGACACTGCCGACAGCGCCGGCCGCGGTTGAAACGAGAACCGTCTCCCCGGTCTTGGGACGGCCCAAACGTTCGAGAGCGAGCCACGCCGTCATCCCGTTGATTCCCAGTATTCCGGCATAGGACGAAACGGCGATGTCCGGATCGCGTACGTGGGTGAGAACCCCGCTCGCATCGAGACAGCAATAATCCTGCCACCCGGTCCACCCATAGACGATGTCGCCGGGGCATATGGACGGCAACCGACTTTCGATAACGACCCCGACGCCAAGCGCCCGCATCACGGAATTCAGAGCGACAGTCGCCGAATAATTCTGCACGTCGGCAGCCCAGCCGCGCTGGGCGGGATCGACGGAGAGATACAGGTTGCGAACCAATATCTGTCCATCCTGCGGCAACCCGCGCCTGGTTTCGGAAAGACGAAAATGCTCAGGCTGCGGAATGCCAACGGGACGTTCGACGAGCAGGATCTGCCGGTTGTGCTCGGGACAGGTGAACGGGGGAACTATCATGCCGCCGCGGCCATCGGGAGGGCGGGCGCGTGCCGTACTGCGTCGCGATAGGGTCGCCAGGAGACGAAGACCAGAATCCAGCAGATCGGCATTCCAACGACCAGCACGCAGAGCATCGCCGAGGCGAGCGCCCGGTCTCCTGCAAAGCCATATTGGGCAAGAAAGGCAGTTGCCGGTGGCCCGATGGCGAGACCAATCAGGTTCTGGCAGGCAACATTGCCGGCAAGAATCCGCGCGCTATAGGCTGGCGGCGCGGTCATCCCGACCATGATGCTCGGCAGGCTGCTTACCCCAACCATGATACCGAGCCCGAAGATGGCGAAGAGGATCGACGTCCCGACGGTGGGCATCGTCAGCGCCGCCGCAAAGATAATTCCACCGATTGGAAGTGCGATGAGCTGGGCGGGCAACAGGATGTCCGGTCGACCGCGGCGCGTCATTTGCTTGACCAGGATCGGATAGGTCAGCGTTATTGCCGCACCGAGCGAGAGAGCTACGCTGAAAAGATAGCCGCTGTCGGAGATCGGAACCCCGAAAGCGCGCACCAGATGCGTCGGAAACCAGGTCAGAGCTGAGTAGATGATGGTTTGAAGGAATGCGCTGCCGATCAGGAATGGTAAGTAGAACCGCATCATCTCCCCGGCCGTGGAGAAAACACCGCCGGCTATCGAAGCGCGCTTGGCTCCGGCCGCCTTCGGGGCGACCACACGCGGCGGATCGCGGGTGGTGGTCACGAGCAAGAGGCCCAGGAGAATTCCCGGAATTCCCACCAGGACGAGCGTCGCTCGCCATACAGAGAGATCGCCAATCACGGGCCACGCTTCGAAGACGCCGCTCTCGAACAAATCGATGATCCCACCGCCGATCGCATAAGCGACAGTCACGCCTGTGATGCCGGACGCGCCGAAGATCACCATTGGCAGCGCGCGATCCTCGCGCCGGAAATGATCCACTATTAGTGAGACGTACACCGGCGAGAGAACTGCCTCGCCCAGAGCCAGGCACATCCGCAACGGCAGGAGTTCGCTATAGCTCGAAACGAAACCCGATCCAACCGTGGCGAGGCTCCAGACCAGGATGCCGGCCGCGGCGATCCGGGTCCGGTTGCCGCGATCGACGAGCCATGCAATCGGCACCCCCAGAAAGGCATATAGCAGCGCGAAGGCCGTACCAATCAGGAGGCCGATCTGCGTATCGCTGATTCCAAGGTCCGCCTTTAGCGGCTCGACGAGCAGCGCCAATATCAGACGGTCGACAAACGAGACTACATAGAGGAGGGCAAAGATTGTAACGACACGCCAGCGCATGATGTTATCCGCTTATCCGGAGGATATATGGCTGGCGATCCATTCCGAGAGCAGCGACGGCCTAAAAGGCGATCTGCGCCGATATCCCGAGGCGTCGACCTCTCGCGTCAAACTGCTGAAACAGCAGAGGCGGAACATACACGCCGTAAACCTGGTATCGCTCGTTCGTCAGATTTTGCACATAGGCCGTTAATGTGTAACGCGATCTGGATCCGCCTGTAATGCTGACCTGTGCGTCGAAGACGCTATAGCCAGGCTGCATCATTTCGGGAACGTCCTGGGCACCCGCCAGGTAGCGGGAACGATATTCCCAGTGCCCTTGCAAGCGAAGAGTGTCGAAGAGCCCTTGCCCGCCAAGTGGCAACTCGTACGATGGCGTCAAGCTGATCGTCCATTCCGGCGCGTAACTGAAATTGGTATCGCTCAAATCGACGCCGCCGGAGACATAATTGCGATAGTCGGCGTCAAGATAAGACAGCACTCCCTTAAGATCGAGGCCGTCGATTGGACGTGCGACCGCTTCCATTTCGATTCCGCGCGTCCGGGCCGTGGCGATGTTGTCGGTGATGATGATGAATCCGGTGGGACTCGGCTTTGTCTCCGAACGCTGCAGATCGTTGAACGTGGCGGTAAAGAGCGTCAGGTTGAACAACAGGCGTCGCCGGAAGAACTCCGACCGGAGGCCGATTTCGTAGGATTCCGACGTTTCCGGACCGTAGCCGCCTTCCGCCTGTTCAAGTGAGCCGGGAAAGCCGAGAAAACCTCCGCCACGATATCCTTCCGCATAGCGGAAGTAGACCATCTTCGTCGGGTCGATCTGGTACTGTGCGCCTGCCTCGAGCGAGAAGTTCTTGTCCTCGCGCGACTGGCTGTTGGGCAACGGGTCGGGCACTACAAGCCCTGGACCCCGGAAGGAATATTCATGGGTAACCTCGTCCCAGGATTGCCGTGCGCCGAATGAAAGGGTGATGGCATCCGTGAGGTCGAAATCAAGATGACCAAATATCGCCTGGGAGGATCTGTCGGATCGCTGCGCGGCAACGTTCGGGGCTCCGCCGAGGAGGATGCGTGGCTCGTATAGAAAGGCGCTGCTGTCATTGTAGTAGGCGGCAATCAACCATGCCAGGCGCCCGCCAAAATCCAAACCAGCTCCCTCCACGGAACTTAGCCGGAATTCCTGCGAGAACGCGTCCAGTGTCGTCAGCTGATCGAACGCATGGAGAATCGGAAGAGGTGTGCCGTCCACGTCCGAATTATTGACCATCCGCAGATCGCGATAGCCGGTCAGAGAAGTCAGCTTTGCACCACCGAGCTCAATGGCCAGATCAGATGTGGCACTATAGTCGTCATGCTCAGCCCCATCTGCGAAATCGAGACTCAGCTCGTGCGAGCCCTGAGGCTGGTTCACGCAAAAGCCGAAGCTGGCGCACGGCACGAAGGTGGCCGGCGCCGCATTGCGTCCAGCCGCGGTCGAATTGTCACGATGGGTGTAGTCCGCGCTGACGTACCAGTCGATATTATCGGAAGGCGTGAGCCTCAAAGCTCCTCGGAACGTCGTCACCTCACCGCCGCCGAGATCGCTAACGCCGGGCACTAGATTCTCAGCATAATCGTCCGAATGACGGTACATGGCGTAGACCTTGCCCGCCAATATACCGTCCACGATCGGGAAATTCATGAGTCCCTGAGCTTGGAAGAGATTGTCGGTCCCATATTCGATCCGAGCCCGACCCTCGACCTCGTTGGTAGGCCGCGAACGCCGCACGAGAATCGCGCCGGCGCTCGAATTCTTTCCCAGAAGAGTCGACTGCGGACCGCGAAGGACCTCCACCCGCTCGACGTCAAACAGATCGGAGAGGCCGCCAACGATTGTCGGCTGGTAAATTCCGTCCACATATATTGAGATGCCGGGCTCGATCGAGATATCGGTCGCGACGACGCTGAAGCCACGCAGACTGATGAGCGGCACCTGATTGCCCGTCGGGTTGTTCGACACGACAAGGCCGGGCGAATTCGACGTCAGGGCCTGGATATCGGCAGCATGCAGGTCCTCGATCATCTCGGTATCAAAGACCGATACCGCCACAGGCACGTCCTGAACGGATTCCTCGCGCAGACGTGATCCGGTCACGACGATAGCGGTTGACTCGCTTGGTGCCGCACCCTGGAAAGCCGCTGACTCCTCCGCCGGAACCTCCGCCTCGGACTCCACAGCGGTAGAGGTCTGACCATAGGCCGGAGCTCCGAGCGCGAGAAGCGCGACCCCACTTACTCGACCGGCCAACTGTGTGAACCTCACCATTGCCTTCCCCTCCGCTCACGATTGTTTTGCTCGTTTTTGATTGCTTCGACGAGTTCTGGCTGGCGAACGCGCCGCCGCCTCGTTCTCACAATTCTGGTAATCTAAAGCACATTGACATGCAATATGGTTTTTTGACATATGATGTGCCTGTTTACTAGATACCCGCAAGTTTTTAGTCGCCGGCCGTGTCCGCATGATTCGGGATCGACTCGATCTGGCGTCAAGTTGATGTTGTCCTTGGGCCACTCTACGGATCGGAATGTGCCGATATCCTGGGTAGAGCCCCCCTCCCCGACGGGCCGTGGAATGTTCGGCCGAGCCGATGATCGCGTGATTGGAGCTACTCGCATGAGTTCAGAGCTGAAACCCTACAAGAAGACGGTCTATCCTGATTATGAGAGCCTGGTTCTCGACTGGCCCGCCGAGCGCGTGCTGCGCATCACGATATCGCGCGGGAAAGTTAATGCGATGAACTATCAGCTTCACCACGATATATCGCAAATTTGGCGGCTGATCGATCGCGACCAAGATGTAAATGCAGTCATCGTCACCGGGGCCGGCGATTATTTTTCAGCTGGTGGCGACTTTGCGACCGATAGCCGCATACCTCATGATTACAACCTGATGCTGGAAATGTTGAAGGATGCCCGCGAGATCGTCGAAAACATGATCTGTTGTAACAAGCCGATCATCTCCGCGATCAACGGCCCGGCGGCTGGCGGCGGTCTCGCCGTGGCATTGATGGCCGACATCACGATTGCCGCCCGAAATGCCAAGCTAGTTGAAGGCCATACGCGACTAGGCGTTGCTGCCGGCGACCACGCTGCCTTGATCTGGCCGCTTCTATGCGGAATGGCCAAGGCGAAATATTACATCATGACCGGCGAGCCGATCAGTGGCGAAGAGGCGGAGCGTATCGGACTCGTGTCGCTGTGCGTTGATGACGCCAAACTGATGGACAAGACGATCGAGGTCGCGACCCGGCTGGCGAATGGGCCGCCGACCGGCCTGCGGTGGACGAAGCAGACGTTGAACGGCTGGCTCCGTCAGGCATGGCCGATTTTTGAAGCGTCGAGCGGGCTCGAGACCCTGGGCTTCTTCGGACCGGATCTCCTCGAGGGCATGGCCGCCCATCAGGAGAAGCGTGAGCCGAACTTCAATCCGCGTTCGCCGTTATGATCGCGGAGACCCAGCCTGTTCAATCGTCGGTGGGACCGTTCTCGGCAAAAGCTGGCAGGAATTCACGGACGACCGGTCCGTCGACACGCCAGCTGTAGCAGCCATCGAGATAGAAGGGCCGGGTCCCCGCTTCTCGCGCTTCCTCGAGCGCGTTGCGCCCATCGGGCTCTTTGCCCATTCCGATGGTCTGATAGAGCGTGGTGATCGCCGGCACCATCAGGTCCATGAGGTGCGTACAGGACTGGAGCCGGCCAATTCGCTCTCGGGCGACCCCCCGCCATCCGCTAATAAGCCGAATGCCAATCAAGTCACGCATGGCCGGCCGCACGTCTTGGCAGGTCAGAAGCGGTGTGGTCGCCATCTCGGTGTCGATATCTCTTAACGTTAGCTGATCGTCGACGGTGAGCCTCAGCGTCATGTCATGCACAGCGGCACCAGGATCGAGAGGGCCGCGCGCAAAATGGACATACGAGAAAGTCTTGGTGTCACGAAGCCGCGCATCGACTTCCCATAGGCCATCGTGGCGCAAATACCCATCGCACACAACCGTCCGCTGATGCATCAGCCGCCTTGGAGCTGCGGCTGCCATCTGCGATCGCTCAGTCATGCTATCTTCACTCATAATGTACGCTTACGTATAATGTGTAAAATGCCTATTGACAAGCAGGCCGGTGGATAGCCAATCTGGACTCTCTCAACCCGCTCGTGGACGTAAATCAGAAACAAGATTCAGGAGGACTTCCCGTGACCGACACTGCGCATCAAGCGCTAGCCGCCTTCGGAATCGAAGGTAAGGTTTCGGCGATCACGGGTGCCGCCTCGGGAATGGGTCGAGCGACGGCCAAGCTCTTCGCCGCGACTGGGGGAAAGGTTGTCATACTTGATCTTGACGAGGCCGGCGGACGAGAAACGGCTGAGGCCATCCGCGAGCTGGGTGGCGAGGCCATCGTCATTCGCTGCGACCTTGCCAGCGAGGATCAGGTGATCGCCGCCTTCGAGCGAACCGCCGCCGAATTGGGTCCGGTCGATGTGCTTGTCAATTGCGCCGCTTATCGTGGCAAGGCCGAGTTCATGGAGGTCACTCAGCAGCAGTGGGACGACATGTTCGCGATCACCACCCGCGGCACCTTCTACACGATGCGCGCAGCGATTCGGCAGATGATAGATGCCGGCAAAGGCGGCACGATCGTCAACATTTCCTCGGTATGCGCGCAGCATTGCTCGATCTTTGCGAATGCACATTACGATGCAGCCAAGGCCGGGGTCGAGGCGCTGACCCGCGCGGCCGCGGTCGAGTTCGCCGAACAGAAGATTCGGGTCAATTGTATCGCGCCGGGCGGGGTCAAGACGGAGGGCCTGAGTGGTATCCAGAGCAGCATCAACTTCCGCGGGCCCGCAACCCAGCCGGGTCGGATGCTGTGGGGCTACGCTGAACCGGTCGAGCTCTCGCGCGCTATCATGTTTCTGGCGAGCCCGGCATCCAGCTACATCACGGGTCATGTAATGGCTGTAGACGGCGGCTTCTTGGCGGGGTGACGAACATGACGGGTCGCATCAAAGGCGTAAACCATACAAGCTTTACGGTATCGGACCTGGAGCGGACGATGGCCTATTTCACGAAGGTGCTGGGCTTCGCAGCGCATCCGATTAGTCCGAGGGACCCGGAGCTCGTCCAGACCGTCACGGCGATTCCGGGGGCGAGCATGCTCGTCGGCTACGTCGAAGGCTATGGCCAAAAGGTCGAGCTGGTAAAATATACAGGGCCCGATGATTGCGGCAAAATTGAAAGTCGATCCTGCGACACCGGATTTGCTCACTTCGCCGTGGATGTCGAAGGCTTGGACGAGGTCGCCGCGGCACTCAAGGAGCACGGAGTCCACCCCGTCGGCGGTATCGGCTACGTAGCCGAAGGTCCGAACAGGGGTTCCCGGGCCATGTTTTTGCGCGACTGGGACGGGGTCTGCATCGAGCTAATCGAAACGGTTTCTGCCGCCCAGCCTTGAACGACGTGGTTCGGGTCGAATGACCTGCATCCTTCGACAGCGACGTGCATTGGCCCGTACGAACCGACGGTTCGTGACATGAAGGCCTTTCAGCTGGCGTCTAGTCTCTCCGGCTCGCCTCACACGAAGACCATTTCGCGAAGGATGAAGAGGTCACCTTATCGTGCTGAGCTTCGGAGCCGCCCCCGTTACTGGACGAAATCGACAGACAGATCCCTATTCACAATCTCGATCTCCACGCCATCTGGCGCCGCAATGTAGGCGGCACGACAGCCCGGACGGATCGTTGTCGGCGGGAAGGTGATCTGGACGCCTTTCAACTCGAGATCAGCGATCGCAGCATCGACGTCATCGACGCTCAGCCCGAAATGGTCGAGCCCAAGGTGAGCCTTGGTCCGCGCAGGGCCGAGCTCGCCCCCCAACCACTTCTTCATCACCTCTCCATCACTCATATAGATCTGAAGGTCCCCGATCTTCAGATCCACGCGGGATTGCCCGTCCGACTGTTTGGAAAGGACTATCTCGGCCCCGAGCTTGTCGCGATACCATTCCGCAACGCCCATGACATCGCTGGCGAGCAGATGGATGTGGTCAGGTTGATAGTGGATCATGCTAATCCTCCGCTATGGCTCTAGCCAGGTGTCCCGGTCGATGCCGGCATTTGAACGGGCGGCCTCGACGATCTCGAAGATTTTCGGACCGAGGGAAGAGGGGTCCTTTGTCGACGCAGTCTGAGGACCGTGTTGCCAACTCTCGATGACCGAATAGCCATTGCCCCAAGCTTCGAAGATGCGTCCGCTCACCCCGGCGGAGCCTGCGCTGGCAAGCCAGGTCACCAGTGACGCGACCCAGTCGGGATCGCGCAGGCGTAGAAGCTCAGGCGATTCGTCCCTAAGATGTTCGTTCATCCGCGTGTTCGCGCGAGGGGCAATCGCATTCGCCGTGACGCCATAGCGCGACAATTCGCGGGCAGCGAGCTGAGTCAGTGTGGCGACGCCCGCCTTCGCCGAAGCATAGTTTGCCTGCCCTACATTGGCGAACAACGCCGAGTGCGACGTGGTGTTGATGATTCGAGCATCGACCCTGTCCCCTGCTTTGTGGCGCATCCGCCAATAATTGGCGGCATGGTGAATAGGTGCAAAGGCGCCCTTCAGGTGCACACGCATAACCGAATCCCACTCGTCCTCCGTCATGTTGACAAGCATTCGATCCCGCAGAATCCCGGCGTTGTTGACTAATACGTCCAGGCCGCCGAATGCCTTGTGGGCCTGCTCGATCATCGCTTGCGCGTCCGCCCAATCGGACACGTCACCGAAATTGGCCTCTGCTTCGCCACCGGCGCGCCGGATTTCGTCGACTACCTGATGAGCTGGCAATGTGTCAGCGCCGTTGCCATCGGCCTCGGCCCCCATGTCGTTGACGAGAACCTTGGCGCCGTGAGCGGCCAGCATGAGGCAATAAGCGCGGCCTAACCCTCGGCCGCCGCCCGTCACAATAGCCACTCGCCCCTCGCAAAGCCCCATCGACAATCCTCCCTTCGCGAGCATATGGTATACTTCTATATCATTAGCAACCATCCCAGCTTGGGTCTAGCCGGTTCGCGCAGGCTGAGAAAGAATTTTGTCTGCGATGCCGGAATCCGCTTGTGCAAAAGGCCGTCTCCCGTTGACCGATTATAGACCACAGCTTACTATATGGCAGCATATGGTCAAAATCCCGCTGCAACAGTCGAAGTGGGTGAGAGAAAGGCAAGTGATTTCATGAACGACATTCAGAAGACCAAAGTCGCCCGCAAGACGAAGCGGCCCGAAGCCGCAAGGTTCCGTTTTGGATATTTAGTGCATGACGTATCTCGAACGAGACGGACGCTCATAGACCACTGGATGAAACCGCTTGGAATTACTCGCGCGCAATGGTCGCTGCTCTCCGCGTTGTCGCGCAGCGGCAATGACGGAATGATGCAGGTCGACCTGGCCCGACTTCTCGAGGTTGGCAAGGTCACCATCGGCGGGCTGGTCGACCGCCTGGAGAGCAGTGGCCATGTCGAGCGACGTCCCGATCCGGAGGATCGCCGCGCCAAGCGCGTCTACATCACTGAACAAGGCTGGAACATGATCCGCAGCATGATCTCCGTTGCCGAGAAGATGAACCGCAAGGTGATGGCTGGCGTCTCCGATGAAGATCTCGAGACTGTCGAGCGGGTGCTCCTCGCGATCAAGAACAATATCAAGGAAGCCCTAAACGAACGTTGACCCGTTCAACGAATAGCATCGAGCGAGAATTGGCATGTCGAATGGAAAGGTGGCGGTCGTCACCGGCGCAGGTTCCGGGATCGGGCGGGCGGTCGCCCTGGCATTTGCGGCGAAGGGCTATCAGCTCGCCCTGATCGGCCGAACCCGGGCGACGATTGAGGAGACTTCCGCGCTTTGTGACGGTGCCGAGCCACTGGTGCTGACGGTCGATGTCGGCGACGAATCGTCGGTCGACAATGCATTCTCGAGGGTCGCCCGCGCGCAGCAGCGGATCGACGTTCTGTTCAACGGTGCCGGGCTGTTCGGCACTGGCGCGGCTTTCGATCAGATCGCGAGCCAAGACTGGCGCCGCGTCATCGACACAAATCTGACCGGCTCCTTCCTCTGCGCGCGTGCCGCGTTCCGGCAAATGAAGGTTCAAAGTCCGGCGGGAGGACGCATTATCAATTGCGGGTCGATCTCCGCTTATGCGCCGCGGCCGTTGACCGCAGCCTACACCGCTTCCAAACACGCCATCACTGGTCTTACCCGGTCCATCGCGCTCGAGGGCCGGGCTTTTTCGATCGCATGCGGTCAGCTCGATATCGGCAACGCCGCGACGGGAATGACCGACAGCTTTACCAAAGGAACGCTACAGGCCGACGGCTCGCTCAAGCCGGAGCCGATGATGGAGGCGGGAAATGTAGCCGACGCTGCCTTGTTCATGGCGGAACTACCACCAGAAGCAAATGTCCTGTTCATGACCGTAATGGCGACAGCGATGCCCTTCGTCGGCCGTGGCTAGAGCCTGTGCCGCGTTTCGCAGCCAACGTCTCGACGATGTTTGGGGAATGGCCTTTCCTGGATCGGCTTGATGCCGCAGCCGATGCGGGATTCACGTTCGTCGAATGCCAGTTTCCCTATGAGGCTGCGGCGGATGCGCTGGCCTCGCGCCTGGAGCGAAACGGCCTCGCCATGGCCATGTTCAACACACCGCGCGGAGATCTTTCGGGCGGAGACCTGGGCTTCGCTTCCTTACCGGGACGTTTCGAGGATCTGAGCGCGTCCGTGGCTATGGCCGAGGAATATGCGCTCGCGCTCGGCGTCACCCGCGTCCACCTCCTGGCCGGCCGCGCGCCTGACGACGATCAGACCCGGCCTGCCTATCGCCGGAGTGTCGCATGGGCGGCCGAGCGGTTCGGCGAGCACGGAATCCAACTGCTTATCGAGCCGGTCAACGCAAGGGATAATCCTGGCTATTTCCTGACCGATTTCCACGTAGCGGAAGCCCTGATTTGTGAGCTGGGCCTGCCGAATGTCCGACTCCAGTTCGATACCTATCACCGACGTGCCTGCGGTCTCGGGATCATCGACGGCGTCAAACACCTGTTGCCGATCATCGGGCATATCCAGGTTTCGAGCCCTCCCGATCGGGGCGAGCCGGACGCGCACGACATCGCCTTCCTCTCCCGGCTGGATGCCCTCGGCTATAAGGGCGTCGTTGGCTGCGAATATGTCCCCCGTAATGGAACCATGGAAGGTTTGGCCTGGCGGCAGCGGCTCAATCGCGACCAATCTTTCCCCTGAACAGGTCGCGCGCGATGATCTGCTTCATCACTTCATTGCTGCCGCCGGCAATGCGGGTGATCCGTGCATCCACATAGGCCTGGGACACCGGATATTCACACATGTAGCCGTAGCCGCCGAAGAATTGCAGGCATTCGTCGACGACCTTTCCGTTTAGATTGGTCATCAACAGCTTCATCTTAGCCGCGTCCACGGATGACAGGCGTCCATCCAGGAAATGCTTGATACCCCAGTCGACCAGGATTCGACCGGCGGAGATCTCAGCGGCTAGCTGCGCAAGCACGAATTGGGTGTTCTGGAAGTCGGCGACCGACTGGCCGAACAGCTTGCGCTCGGGCGTGTAGTCGACTGTCCACGACAGGATCGCCTCGCAGGCGGCGATGCTCTTGATTGCAATGCAGAGCCGCTCTTGAGCGAGCTTGGTCATCAGCATGGAGAAGCCCTGGCCTTCCGACCCCAGCAGGTTGTCGGCTGGCACCCGTACGTCATTGAAGAAGAGTTCCGACGTGTCCTGCGCCTTCAGGCCGATCTTCTCCAAGTTGCGGCCACGCTCAACGCCGGGCGAGCGGGCGTCGACAGCGATCAGGCTGACGCCCTTGGCGCCTTCGCCGGGGTCCGTCTTGCAGGCGAGCACGATGATGTCGGCGTGCTGGCCATTCGAGATGTAGGTCTTCTGACCATTGATCACATATTCGCTGCCGTCGCGGATGGCGCGCGTGCGTATATTCTTCGCGTCGCTTCCGGCGCCCGGCTCGGTCATGCCGAGGGCACCAATTGCTTCCCCGAGCACCATTCTGGGAAGCCATTCCCGCTTCAGAGCCTCGGATCCCCAGGCCAAGATGTAGGGTGCGACCATTTCCGAGTGGACCATGAAACCCGGGCCGGTGACGTTGCCCCGTGTGATCTCCTCGATGACGACGACATCGTAGAGCCAGTCAGCGCCAAGGCCGCCATATTCGGGCGGAATGCTGGGGCAGAGCATGCCGAGATCGGCAGCCTTGGCCCACACTTCACGAGGAACGACTCCCTCCTTCTCCCACTGACCGTGCTGCGGCACGAGTTCCTTCTCGACGAACCGCCGCACCGTTTCGCGAAACGCATCATGCTCGGGCAAAAAGAGGCTGCGTTCGACCAACTCGTAGCGATCGCGGTTGGCGCCCTCGCGCGCATCAGCCATCGACATAGGCCTCGTGCATAGCAAGGACGTGCTTCGCCTGGTTGAGGTGGGGAATGTCGTACATTTTGCCGTCGATGCCGATCGTACCTGCATCGGGCATGGCCGCGAAGGCCTCGACGACGCGGCGAGCATGGGCGACATCCTCGGTCGAGGGCGAAAAGGTCTCGTTGATCACGTCGACCTGGGCCGGATGGATCGCGATCCGGCCGGTAAAGCCCTGGCGCCGGGCGAGATCACAGGAGCGACGCAAGCCAGCTTCGTCCTTGTAATCGGCATAGATCGTATCGATCGCCTGCACGCCCGCGGCATGGGCAGCGAAGAGGAATTGGGTGCGCACCATCTGATAAGGAAAATCCCAATCGCCGTCCGGCCCCTTGTTGCCGACCGCGCCGATTGCGCTGCTCAGATCCTCCGCACCCCAATTCATCGAAATCAGGCGGGGGAGGCGTGCTTTGGCATAATCACCGAGCGTGAACATTGCCACCGCAGTCTCCGTAGAGATCGAATGGATCTTGATCGTGCCCGGCGCGATCCCCTCGCGCGCCTCCAGCACGTCGAGATAGTGACTCAGTTGGAGAACATCCTTTGGCCCGTTTGTTTTGGGCTGCATCAAGCAATCGGGAACGCCGCCGATCGTCTTCACCAGGTCCTGCAGCATATCTGGATGATCGAGCGGATTGATCCGGATCCAAAGCTGGCTTTTCCGTTTCCCTTGACGCGCGGCGAGGAATTCCCGAACCATTTCGCGCGCCCTCGGCTTGCGCGCCTCGGCGACCGAGTCCTCGAGGTCCAAGACCAGAGCGTCAGCAGCGAAGTCGTCTGCCTTCGAGAGCTTCTTCTCGCTGTCGCCGGGAATGAAGAGCACGGAGCGAATGTTCATTGGGGCTTCTTCCGCTGAAGCCCTACCCGCTTGCAATGGCCGACCAGTTCGTCGCGCTGATTGTAAGCACGGTGCGCCCAGGTGACGATGCCTTGGTCCGGCCGGGAGCGGGATTCGCGTAGCTCCAGCACTTCGGTTTCGATGCGCAGCGTGTCGCCATGGAAGACGGGCCTGGGAAAGCGAACCTCGTCCCAACCAAGATTGGCCACCGACGTGCCCTGGACTGTCTCGTGCCCGGCGATTCCGACCATCAAACCCAGGGTGAAGGCACTGTTGAGGATGCGCTGCCCGAATTCCGTCTGGGTGCGGCAATACTCCTCATCGATGTGCAGCAGGGCCGGATTGTGAGTCATCGCCGAGAACATCACATTGTCGGCCTCTGTGATCGTGCGGGTGATCGGATGCTTGAAGATCTGGCCGACTTCAAGTTCCTCGAACCATTTACCGGGCATCGTTCCTCCTCTTATTTCAGACCCAGGACAGAGACCGCGGCGATCCCCTGGAAAGGCACGCCGCCGAGATTATGAGTCAGCCCGAGCGAGGGCGCATCGAGCTGGCGCGCACCGGCACGGCCGAGCAGCTGATTGTAGACCTCATATGTCATGCGCAGGCCCGAGGCGCCGATAGGGTGGCCGAAGCATTTGAGCCCGCCGTCGACCTGGCAGGGCACACCGCCGCCCTCACGATCATAGAAGCCGTCCAGAATGTCGGCCACGGCCTCGCCGTCCTTCGACAGATAGAGATCCTCCATTGTCACCAGCTCGGTGATGGAGAAGCAGTCGTGGACCTCGATCAAGTCGAGCTGCTTGCGCGGATCGTCGATCCCCGCCTCGACATAGGCCCGGCCTGCCGCCTTGCGCGTATTCGGGACGAAAGAACCATCCCACCCGCTCATCGTCGATTCGACGCCCGAGGAAATGGAGAGCTGTATGGCCTTGATCGTCACGAGGTCCTTCTTGCCCAGCATATGTGCGATCTCCGGCGTGGTCACGATCGCGCAGGCGGCGCCGTCCGAAACGCCGCAGCAATCATAGAGGCCGAGGGGATCGGCGATCATCGGCGCGCCGAGAATCGCCTCCATCGACACCTCCTTCTGAAGGTGCGCCTTAGGGCTCAGGGCGCCGTTCTGATGGCTCTTCCACGATACGTGCGCCATGGCGCGCTTGAGGTCGTCCTTGCCTATGCCGTATTTGGTCCGATAGCCGTCGGCGAGCTGAGCGAAGCCGGCAGGCGCGGAATTGATCGGCAGCCACATGTCGTTGAACGTGCCCTTGAAAGGCTGAGGAAGACCGCCATAGCCGGTATCTTTGAGCTTCTCCGCCCCGATCGCCAGCGCGATATCGACCGCGCCCGACGCCACCGCATAGGCGGCGGCGCGGAGCGTCTCGGTCCCCGTCGCGCACATATTCTCCAGGCGCGTGACGGGAATGCCGTCTAGGCGGAGCGCGGTGGAGGCTGGAATCGCCGAATTGCCGACATTGACCGCATCGAAGCAGCAACCGAACCAAGCTGCCTCGATCGCTCCCCGCTCGATACCGGCATCGGCCAACGCCTCGTCGAATGCCTCGCGCATCAGCGCGGGCGCGCCGGCATCCCAGCGTTCCCCGAATTTGGAGCACCCCATGCCGATGATCGCGACCTTGTCCTTGATTCCACTAGCCATAAGATGATCCCGTCACGCCCTGACCGGCGTAGATTTCCAGAAATAGCGATTGTAGCCGCGCGGCCGGTCCCGTTCCTTGATGCGCAGCACCATGCGCAGTTCGGCGCCGGGATCGATCCCGTCCGGGCCGACGTCGACCACCTCCATGAGAAGGCGCGCGCCGTTGTCGAACTGGACGAAGCCGACATCGAGCGGCGGCGCAGGATGAAAAGAAAGCCAGTCGCTCGTGTGGGTGAGCAACTTCGCCGGCACATCGACGAGCGGCACATCGCCGAACTGGGTGGCGGGAGCGGCACAGGAGGGGTTCACGCAATATTCGAGGCGCGGGAACTGGACCGTCCCGCAGGCCGTGCAGCTCGCGGCAACGAAGCCGGCGTTCTGCTTGGAAGAGCGGTGCTGCTCGGTCAGCGCGGTCTTGTTGCTCCGTTCCGAGCGCATGCCCCATTCCAGATCGATGCCGTCGTAGAATGAGAGCATGCGCAGGTAGGAGTCGGTCGCCAGCCCTTCGGCGAGCGCTCCCGCGACGCCCCGCTGCTCTGCCGGTCGCGCCGCATGGCCCACTTCCAGGACCAGCACATCGACGCCTTGGCCGAAGCCGACGACGAGCAGCCTATCCCCCGGCCTCGCCTGCTCGATCGCTGCGGCGAGCATCAGCGGCGCATGGGCGGCACCGGCATAGCCGCAGCCGTCCTCCAGGTCTGAGGCGAAGGCGGCGTCAAGCCCTGCCTTCTTCGCGACTGCCGCCGCGACGCCCTTCAGCAGGGAGGGCATGACGAACGTGGTGACGTCGCGCGGTTCGAGCCCGGCCTCCTGGAGAGCCGCAGCGATCGCCTCTGGCACCAACTTCAGATAGCCCTCGTCGCGGATCCAGCGATCTTCCCAGAAATAATCGTATCTTTCGCCGGCGGCTCGGAAATGATCGACGAAGCCGACGGTCCGCGAACTCGCGCCGAGCAGGCGGGCGGCGAGCGGACCGTTGCCGAACGCGAAGGCTGCGGCGCCGGCGCCGTAGCTCAGCTCACGGACGCTGCCGGGCTTCCCGATCGGCGCATCTGAAGCGACGACGAGGGCGGGATCGCCGGCGCGGAAGGCCTGGAGCAACGCCGACGTGCCGGCCCGCTGCGAGCCCGACAAGTCCGTTGCCCGGATCGCGGCCGGCAAGCGGAGCGCGTCGCCGACGATCGCTCCGTTCTGCAGGTCGGCATAAGGGAAGCTGGTCGAGGCGACATGGAGCGCGGCAAACGACCCGGCGTCGACGCCGCGCAGACAGTCCCGCGCCGCCTCCACTGCCATGGTGACGGCATCCTCGTCCCAACTGCGGAAGGCGCGGCTGCCCCTGGCCGCGCCCTTTAGGCCCGGCGCCATCCAACCATGCGCCGCGGCGATGATCGCCCGGTCGATGCGGAGCCGCGGGACGTAGGCCCCGCAGGACAGAATGCCGAAGTTGGATGTCACTCGCTCACCTATCGATGCGGCACCTTTACCGTAACGGCGTCGCGCTCTTCCCCTTGGGATCATATAGTAAGCTGACGGACTATATGCAACCGTGTCGGACGTCTTGCGCTTGCGCCCTGATTCCGTATACCTGCTTACTATTAGGAAGGAGACGGATGTGAGCCGGAAACTGCGCAGCGAGGCATGGTTCGGGCGCCAGGACAAGAACGGTTTCCTCTACCGATCCTGGCTCAAGAATCGCGGTTTCCCCCAGGACATGTTTGACGGCAAGCCGGTGATCGGCATCTGCAACACGTGGTCCGAGCTCACGCCGTGCAATAGCCATTTCCGCACGCTCGCGGACCACGTCCGCTGGGGGATATTGGAGGCTGGCGGCTTCCCGCTCGAATTTCCCGTCATGTCGCTCGGCGAGTCGATCATGCGCCCAACGGCGATGCTCTACCGTAACCTGGTCTCAATGGATGTGGAGGAATCAATCCGGGCCAATCCCCTCGACGGAGTTGTGCTGCTGATGGGGTGCGATAAGACCACGCCGGCCTTGTTGATGGGCGCAGCCAGCGTTGACCTGCCGACAATCGGCGTCTCAGGCGGGCCGATGTTGCGCGGAATCTATCGCGGCACCAAGATCGGCTCGGGCACCGCCATGTTCGAGATGAGCGAGGAGCTTCGCGCCGGGAACATCACGCTCGACGAGTTCCACGAGGCTGAAGCATGCATGCATCGCTCGCAGGGTCATTGCATGGTAATGGGCACGGCCTCCACCATGGCCTCGATGGTCGAGGCGCTGGGACTGAGCCTGCCTGGCAATGCCGCCATTCCGGCCGTCGACGCCCGCCGCGCCCTCCTCGCCCGCCAGTCCGGCCGCCGCATGGTCGAAATGGTGGGCGAGAATGTGACGATGTCCAAGGTGCTGAGCCGGGCCTCGTTCGAGAACGCGATCAGGGTCAATTCCGCTATCGGCGGATCCAGCAATGCCGTCGTGCATCTGCTCGCGATTGCCGGCCGCGCCGGCATCGCCCTCGACCTTTCCGATTTCGACGCCCTGGGCGCCGCCCTCCCCTGCATCCTCAACCTCCGTCCTGCCGGCGCCTATTTGATGGAGGATTTCTTCGAGGCCGGCGGTCTGCCCGCAGTGATCCGGGCACTCAGCGAAGCAGGCCTGTTCGACGGCGACGCGGCCAGCGTCAACGGTCGCAGTGTCGCGGCCAATTGCGCCGACGCTCCAAATTGGAATCCCGACGTGATCCGTCCGATCGAAACGCCGTTCATGGCCGAGGCCGGAATTGTCGTGCTGCGCGGTAACCTCGCTCCCGATGGGGCGATCATAAAAGCGGCCTGCGCGTCGGCCGAGCTGATGACGCATGAAGGGCCGGCCATAGTGTTTGACACGATCGAGGACCTGAAGGCCCGGATTGACGACCCGGACCTCGACGTCACACCGGATACGGTGCTGGTCCTGCGCAATTGCGGGCCCAAGGGTTATCCGGGGATGGCCGAGGTCGCCAACATCCCGATTCCCAGGAAGCTGCTCGCGCAAGGCGTGCGCGACATGGTTCGCATCTCGGACGCGCGCATGTCGGGCACAGCCTACGGCACCGTGGTCATGCATGTCGCGCCCGAAGCCACAGCCGGCGGCCCCCTTGCCCTGGTGCGGGACGGCGACCGCATCGGCCTCGACGTCCCGGGACGCGGCCTCCACCTCCATGTCGACGCAAAGGAGCTGGACGCCCGCCGCGCTGCCTGGATGCCGCCCGTCCCCGCTGCGGACCGGGGCTTTGTAAAGCTTTACGTCGAAACCGTCATGCAGGCCGACACAGGTGCCGACCTCGACTTCCTGGTCGGCCGCAGCGGGGCACGCGTGCCCCGCGACGGGCACTGAACATCTCCGTCACTCAAGATCGATGCGTCGGAACCTCAATAGGATTTGGGCAACCCCAGCTCCTTCTCGGCAATGAAGGAAAGGATCAGCTGCTCGGTGATCGGCGCTATGCGGGTCAGGATCGACTCGCGAAAAAGACGCTCGACCTGATATTCGCGGGCGTAACCCATGCCACCATGGGTTAGCACCGCGCGCGTGCAGCTGTCGAAGGCGGCGCGGGCCGAGAGGAACTTGGCGACGTTAGCGGCCGTGCCGCAGGGCCGCCCGGCATCATATTGCCAAGCGGCAAGGATGCATTGCCAATAAGCGGCCTCAAGCTGCGCGAAATTTTCAGCCAGCGGATGCTGGATGCCCTGGTTCTGGCCGATGGGACGGCCGAACACCTTGCGCTCCTTGGCATATTGGGCAGCCCGGCCCAAGGCGTCCTGCCCAAGCCCGACCGCTTCGATCGCAACAAGGATCCGCTCGGGATTGAGGCTGTCGAGTATATATTTGAAGCCCCTGCCCTCCTCGCCGACCAGATCCTCGTCGGGCACAAACAGGTCGTCGATGAAGACGGCATTCGAGTCGACCGCATTGCGGCCAAGTTTGGCGATGCGACGGACCTCGACCTTGGAGCGGTCAAGATCAGTGTAGAAGATCGACATGCCATGGGTCGGCTTGGCGCATTCATCTTTGGGCGTCGTGCGGGCAAGCAGCAGGATCTTGTCGGCCTCCTGCGCGGTCGAAGTCCACATTTTGCGCCCTTTGACGATATAACCGCCGTCGACCTTGCGCGCGAAGGTCTTGATACTGGTCGTATCCAACCCGGCATCAGGTTCGGTGACACCGAAACAGGCCTTCTGCTCGCCGGCCACAAGCGGCTTCAGCCAGCGCTGTTTCTGCTCCGGCGTGCCGTGCACGACCACGGCATGTGGACCGAACAAATTGATATGGATCGCCGAGGCAGCCGAAAAGCCGCCGCCTGAAGACGTCACCGTGTGCATCATTAATGCGGCCTCAGTCACGCCGAGCCCGGCACCGCCCACCGCCTCCGGCATGGTGATTCCAAGCCAGCCGCCCTCGGCCATCGCCTGGTGGAACTCATTGGGAAAGCGAGGCGTCTGGTCGCATTCGGACCAATAGGCATCATCGAACCGTTCGCAGACTTTCTTTACACCCTCGACAATGGCGAGATGGCTGTCGCTGAACCCGAAATCCATAGATTTCCTCCGGAGCGCCGAGCATCAAGGCTCGATCGTTAAAATAGTTCGGTTGCATATCTTATGTCAGTGAAGCATATGGGAATCAAGACGGGCATGGGGAAAGGGGATGCATGGACCTGGACGCAATCTGCGGCTGGAATCCGATCGTGGAGCAGGCCTATTCGCAGCGTGACACGATGCTTTACGCGCTTGGCCTCGGCTATGGCGAGGATCCGCTCGACAGCCGTGAGCTGCCCTTCGTCTATGAGCATGAGCTAAAGGCAGTTCCAGCCATGTGCATGGTGTTGGCTCAGAACAAATTCTGGCTGAGCGATCCCATCTATGGCGTGGACGCAGTCCGACTGCTCCACGCCGAACAGGCGTTCGAGATGCACCGGCCGCTCGCCGACACAGGCAAGGTTCGGGCGCGCTTCCGCGTTACCGGTGTCGAGGACAAGGGTCCCGAGCGGGGCGCGCTGCTACACCAGATGAAGGAATTGGTCGATGCTGAAACAGAAGAGCCTATTGCGTCGATCCGCTACACGCTGATGCTCCGCGGCAATGGTGGTGAGGGCAGCTTCGGTGAAGGAAGTGCGGTCGCAGCGCCATTGCCACGGCGGGCTGCTGACCTAACGATGGAGATTCGGACGAGGCCAGGAGCGGCTCTACTCTATCGGCTGAACGGCGACTATAATCCGCTGCACGCCGATCCAGAAGTGGCGCGCAAGGCCGGCTTCGACCAGCCGATTCTCCATGGCCTCTGCACGATGGGTATCGCCTGCCGCGCGATTCTCGCGACTTATTGTGATAACGATCCGGCGCGGCTGAGGGGGATGTTCAATCGCTTCACTAGCCCGGTCTTCCCCGGCGAAACCTTGCGTTTTGAATTTTTCGAGGAGCCCGAGGGCCTCAACTTCCGCAGCATCGCGATGGAGCGAGACCAAGTGGTACTCGATCGCGGTCGAGCGACTCTGGCCTAGCTGCCGAAGCGCTCGCGCAACACTCGCTTCAGCAGCTTTCCGGTCTCGTTGCGCGGAAGCTCGTCGACGATGCTGATCCCGCGCGGACATTTGAAACCGGAAAGCCGTTCCCGGCAATAAGAAAGCAGCGCCGGCTCCAGCCCTTCCGGCGTCGCGTCGCTGCAGACGACGGCGTGGACGCGCTGTCCATATTCCGGATCGGGCACGCCGATCACTGCGCTCTCGCGGATCGCCGGATGGGCATCAAGGACGAGCTCGACTTCTTTCGGGTAGATATTGACGCCTCCGCTGATGATCAGGTCGCTACGCCGGTCGCTGACGAAAAGATAACCGCCCTCGTCGACATGGCCGATATCTCCATAGGTGGTATAGCCCTCACCACTCACGCTCGGGCCATCATCGTGCAGATAGGTGAAGGGTACGCCGCCAGCGAAATAGATCAGGCCGATTTCGCCAGTCGGCAGCTCCCGCTCGCTGCCGTCCTCTGCAAGGATGTGGATGTCGCCCCAGATCGGGCGTCCAACGGAGCCGGGCCGGGCCAGCCATTCGTCCGCGCGGATGAAGGTAACGCCGGCATTCTCAGTCCCGCCATAATATTCATGCACAATAGGCCCCCACCAAGCGATCATCGCCCGCTTCACTGCTTCGGGGCAAGGCGCGGCCGCATGCAGAGCAACTTGGTGGCTGGAAAGATCATGCCGCGCTCGTACTTCCTTAGGTAGGGCAAGCAGGCGGCTAAACATGGTGGGCACCCACTGCGAATGAGTCACCCGATGGGCTTCTATCGCCGCGAGGGCGGCGGCAGGGTCGAATTTCGGTAGAATGACTACGGTCCCGCCCATCTCGGTAATCCGCATGGCGAAGCGGCCGGTCGCGTGATAGAGCGGCGAAACCGACAAATAGATTGTCTCCGCGTCGAATTCGAACAAGGTGCGGATCCGCTGCTCCAGCGCAGGCAGGGCCAGCACATCCGACGTGAACGCCAACTCGCGTTTCACGCCCTTGGGCTGGCCGGTCGTGCCAGACGAATAGATCAGCTCGCGCCCGACACGGCTTCGCGGCTCCAGTGTCCTTTCTTCCATCTCCCGCAGGAGAGCATCGAACTCATCATCGAGGACCAGAGTGCGCCCAGTCCCGACCCGATCCACAAGGCTGGTACTGGCGATCAGAGTGTTCGCGCCGCTGTCGCGGACGATATGATCGAGCTCGTCCGGATGAAGCCGGCTGCTCAGCGGAACGTAGTAGAGCCCAGCCCGTCGCGCGCCCCACCATATGTCGAGCACGGCAGGCTCGTTCTCGAGCAACAGCGCTACCGTGCTTCCTTCCGCAACGCCGCGCGACTGAAACAGCTTCGCCACCCGGTCGGCGCGCGCGTCTAGCTCCGCATATGTGGTGACACGATCCGTGTTGGCGACCCGAACGGCGGCCTTGTCGGGTGTTGCGGCCGCTCTCTCGCGGAGTGCGTCGGGATGGAGCATCAGATTGGCGCTCAAGAGCCGGGCATTAGGAGGGATCGAATTGGCGCCACTGCCCCCGATCTCCGCTAACAGCAATCGCGCCCTGTGCTAGAAAAAGGCAAGCGCCCGAGCTTCGAAGCTGACTCGGGGCTGCGCATTGGCGGTATACGGATCGTCGATTGCGACGTGGGGACTCCAGCGGATGCCACTGTGATCGGTATCGCATTGCTTGAAAACGAGGACTTCATCCGGTTGCATGTTCGGATAATAATACCAGCGCTGGGCGGGATTATAGGCTAGAGGCATGCCTACATAGGGGGTCGGCTCGCCTGGCTTCTCTATGATTGGAGTCTCCACGAAATCCGTGTGCTTTACGGTCCGAGCATCACAGATCGCGAGTGGCTTCTCCTCGACCGGCTTTACACCGCGCCAGATATTGTAGGCGGCCATGCGATGGCCCAGCCAATGATCGGCCTCGTCACCGAGTAATTCGCGCGCCCGGATTTTGAACGTATCCTCGGTATAATCGATATGGGCAAAAAAGGCGGGCTTACGGATATCCTTGCCCGCAGTCGGGCTGTTGTCGCGCAGTTGGTTGTGGAAGACGATCACCTTCTTAGCGCCCGTCATCTCCTTGATAAGATCGTGAACCTCCTGATCGTAGATCGCGTCGACTTGCGCCCGATCACGGAAATCGGTGACCTTCGTCTCGTGCTTCATCAGCGTGAAGCCGCGCGTCGCGACGTCCTCCTCCGGTGCGAGACGCGCGTTGCGGATCTGTAGATCGACCGTATCGAGATGAATTTCACCCGTGTAGCGGTTCTGTCCGTAGGAGACGCCGAAATCCCGCTCGGGGTCGGCGAAGCCGACTTTGGTGTTGATCGCCTCGACCTGCAGCACGCTCATAGCACCTTCCTCGCTCGAGAACCCGCAACGCCCCTTTCGCGCCGGCTTTCGCAGGCTAAACTATGTAAGCCTATTGCATAAAGTATGCTAGCGAATTTGTAAAGGAAGGCATCCCTAGAAAAAGGCGAGCGTGCGCACCTCGAAGCTCACCCGCGGCGTCGGATCGGCCTTGCTGGGAACGTCGATCGCAACGTGCGGAGTCCACTGGATGCGATCGTGATCACTGTCGCATTGCTTGAAAAGCAGGGCTTCGTTCGGCTGCATGTCCGGGAAGAAATACCAGCGCTGGTCCGGATTGAAGGTCAGCGGCATGCCGACATAGGGGGTCGGCTCACCTGGCTTTTCGTGGATGATCGTCTTACGAAAATCATCTTCGCGGACCGTGCGCGCGTCGGCAACCGCTAGCGGCATCTCCCGGACCGGCCGAACCCCTCGCCAGACATTATACGCGGCAAAGCGGCGGCACAGCCACTGCTCGGCCTCCTCGCCCATCTCCTCGCGGGCGCGAAGCCGGAAAGTATCCTCATTATAATCGATATGGGGCACAGCGGCCGGCCGGCGGATGTCGGTATGCGCGCTCGGGCTATTGTCCCGGAGCTGCGTGTGGAAGACGATCACCTTTTCCGCGCCAGTGATGCCCTGGACAAGATCGCACATTTCCTGCCGGTAAATGGTTTCGATCTGCGCGGGATCGGTGAAGTCCGACACGGCCGTTTCGTGGCCGGTCAGCATGAAGCCATAATCGTCGAGGCTCGGCCGCGCAGCAAGACTGCGGGCATCGGTAACGGCGATCTCCCGTTCGTCATATTCAAGCTCACTCTTGAAGCTGTTCTGGCCGTAGTGGACCGCGGCGGTGACCGCCGGGTGGGTGAAGCCGACCACGGTCTGGACCTGTCGCTCGCACACAACCATCACGGGATCTCCTCTTGAATTCGGCCCGGCAGCCCGGGGCATGGGTGTAGGTCAGGACTCCTATGTTCGCACAGACTACACCGCCAGCGCATTGTATGCTTATTATCTATTTTTCTGCAAGAGCAACGCAACATATCTGCGAGCGCGGCTCAGCTGCTGCTGTCTTAGCTGGCAATGACGCGCACATTTCGTTTCAGCCGGCCGCTGTCGATGCTGCCGAGCTGAAGGAACTCCCACCCTATCCTCGCGGCCGTCGCCCTCTTTTGCGCGACTCTCATGGCCGAACACCTCGGACGACCGGATCATCAATATCGTCTCGGTAGCTACCGAACAGGGTTGAAGAGCGAAATTACCTATCTGATTGCCAAGACCGGCACGAACGCGCTCTGACGGGCGGACTCAAAGGCAAGCGTGTCGATCACCGCATAATCGGGCCGCATCCTATCGAGCGCATTAGACACAGAAACAAATCTCGAAACGATGGCTGGTTCGTCGATGCAACGACGGCTTTTAATGCGCGTCGCGCTTGGACGACAGGAAATCCGTTGGAGATCGGTGGCCCCGCAGTGCGCCTCGTACGCACCCTCTCTCGTTACCGGCATATTGCTGCCTGTCGGGCGGCGGGTTCCTCATGGCCGCATAGCGGGCTCGAAATTTGCCAGCGCCGCGACGATCATCTCGCGCAACTCTGACCGGCCCGGGTCGGATCTCATTAACTCGGCGAACCGCTGTCGATAGGCCACGTTCATCGCCGTCGCTGCAGAGAAGCGATCGACCAGGACGGGATTTTGGACGAGCTCTTCGAGCGCAGCCACATCACAAACCTTGTCGCCGCGATATCGGGTGATGATCTTGCGTCCCAATTCCTGAAACACGGCATTCTCGCGCAACAGATGGAAAGCCGCTTCGTCCCAATCAGTCTCGCGCAATACGACCATGATCCTGCGTAAGGTAAGAGCCGCCTGCTCTGAGTCGGCTACCGGAGCGATCTCTTTTCGCAGCAGGTTTCGAACGCCGGCAATAATCTCATTCGGACTTGGCTTCATAGCCCCCCGCTCGCCTCCAGGTCGATCGCGCGCAGCAGGTCGTCCAGCATGGCTTTTGGCCAGAGCGCGATGCGCTGAGCATCCCCATCAATGAATGCTCTGATGGATGCGAGCACCATCGCGCACAGCTTGTACTGCGCAAAGATCGACCACCAGCGAATCGCGGCAGGATCCAAGATCGCACCGATCGCGCGCTGATAGGCCGCTATGAAATCCGAGCGTTCAAATCGGTCGCGTATGAAATGCTCTCTGCTGTAGCGCGGCGCCAAGTACCAGCCGAGATCCTCCGCCGGATCACCAACATGAGCGAACTCCCAGTCGAGCAGCGCGGTCACCCGCCCGTCTTCGACGAGAAGGTTGGCAGGGCGAAAGTCGCCGTGGACGAGCACCTCCCGCGGCGAACGGCTGGGTAGGTTGTCGCGAAGCCACCAGGCGGCCGCCCGCAACTCGATGCAAGGTGCGATCTCGTCGTCCAGTGCTGCGCGCTCCTGCCTGTCGAGTTCGATACGCGCCGGATGCCCTTGCTCGCGCCGGATCGACGACGGCAGCTCTAGCGTGCGAACATCGAGGCTGTGGATGGCAGCGAGAAGATTGACCATTTCGGCGGCGATCGCGACCCTTTGGCTTTCGTGCAGTCCGGCCTTGCCCTGAGGCAGAAGCAGCGATCGATCGTCACGGCCGGGACAACGGGCAAGAACCACCGCCGGGCGTCCCAGCCATCGTCCGTCGCGATCGATCCAGAAAACGCGCGGCACGGGCAGGCCCGTATCGTCCAGCGCCTTGAGCAACAGAAACTCGTCGATGCGACTATTACGTACAATCTCGCTGTTCGGCGTGCGCCGGAGCACAAGCTCGTGCCGCTCTTCGCGGCCGCCACGCCGCCAGCATGCTTGGAAGAACCAATTCTCCGAAGAGTTGCCGCTGCCAACGCGTTCGAGAGAGTTGATCCCGACATCGGTCGCCTCAGGCATTTCATGATGTGCAAGCGCGGCCAGCCCGGCGCGCAACGCGGCGACATCGCCTTCCATGCTCAACTCGCGTGCGGCGGACGCCGGTATTTCTCATAGCCCGAGCGAACCAGATACTCCATGATGCCGTAGCCGATCTCTCCCCGACATGTCGCTTGGAACATATGGTCGCTCGTGCCCTTGATATAGCTCTTGAGCCGGCTGGGATCGGCTAGATCCCAGACCTCATGCTCCTGGTGATATTCGCCCTTCCAATTGCCCTGATCGACGCCGTATCCGCCGCCCTGAAGATAAACGCGAGGCGGCAGGGTCCGGAGATCAATTTCGAGCCGACGGTGTGATTGGAAATGCAGCGTGAGCCGGCCACCTGTCAGTGTGCGCACTGAACTGGAATAGTCCCACTCCAGGTCGTGATCAACGCCGATGATCGGGTCGCCGTCATATTCACCGGCCTTGTCGTGCAGAGTTGCCGTAAGGTGCGTCGGCCTGCCCGCCTGCGACTCAAATATGTAGAGGTGCAGCGCAAGAGTTTCGAACTGCATCGGGCAAAAGCAGAGGAAATTCCATTCCGGTGACGCGATTGGCGGATCGCCGGGCGTGCTCGCCATGGGCCGGATCCCCCAACTATGATCGCGCTCGCCCCACCCTGTCGATGGCGTGAACGCAAAGTGCTGATCGGCGACGTGGACCTCCCCTTCCCACCGCCCAAGCTGGATATAGCGGATGATATCGTGAGTGACACGCGCACGGCTCACCTCGAAATGACGCTCTTCCAGGAAGGGCGGCCAATCCGACGTCCAAGTGAGATCAAAAGCGAGACCCGACTCGTTGTGATCGAGCTGAAAGCGAAGGATTCGGAACGGCTCGAGAATCTCCACAGATAGCGGGCCGACCCTCATCTTCCCCGGCTCCGGCAGCAGCGCTCGCGAAACGCGCAGGTTCCATTGCCGGTCCCCATGCTGCACCATGACGCAGCCTTCGAGCACGTCCTTGTTCGGATACTTGCCGAGGCCACCGGAAAGGATGAAGTCCTGCCGCTCGACGTCTTGAATGCTGAACCAGTAGCGTTCCCGCCAGTTTGGATCGCTGTTCGACACCATCATATGCGGCAGGCTGGTCTGATGGTTGAAGCTCTCGTCATGGGCAGTCAGAAACACATTCGCCTCCTTTGGCTGTCGAAGCCGGTCTCGCATGGGCCGGTCCGCTCCGCCACATGACCTTGATGGGTGAGGCGTTGCATATGGGACTGAAACTTACTATTCGCTAGCGTTGTTGTCTACCGGGCATCACCGCTGGAAGGCGGCCAAGAGGATCGGAAGGATAGGATCGTGGAGAGTGGCATGGTATCGCCCCCCGAAGTCGTGGGCATGACGCTGTCGAAGATGCTGGCACAGCGCGTCGCCGAGGCGCCCAACAGGGTCGCTCTCGCGGGTATGTCGGCGCGGGGGCTCGAGACCCGGATCACTTATGCACAACTCGAATGGGGGAGCCGCAAGTTCGCCTCGATTCTCGCTGCCAATGACATCGGCACCGGCGACCGGGTAGGCATCATGCTCGGCAACGATGCCGTCATCGAATTCGGCCAGGCGATCATGGGCGTCCATCAATTGGGCGGCGTGTTCGTGCCGGTCAACGCGCGCTTCGCGCTGGAAGAAGTGGTCTATGTGACCAACAAGGCCGGCCTCCGCGTGCTGATCGTCGCCGCCGCACTCGGCGCAACCGTCGCGGCGGCGCGGAAACGGATGCCAACGCTCGAAATGCTGATCACGGTCGGCCCTGAGCCGGTCGCGGACTGTCTCGACTGGTATGGACTGAACGCCAGGACGCCGGTGGAGCGATCTATTGAATCGAGTCTGAAACCGGAGGACATGGCCGAGATCCTGTTCACCTCGGGCACCACCGCCAATCCCAAGGGCGCGATCCACACCCACAGCTCAGCTGTCCACTCTTCCTATTCGATGACCGGCGCCTTCCTGCTCGATCGCGACGACGTGTTGCAGACCTTCATGCCTCTCTTCACTTCGGGCGGCGTGCGTGCCTTCACCTGCGCACTCTGGGCGGGCTGCACGATTGTGTTCGACCCGGCGCTGGAGATCGACGCAGTCGTCGAGCGTATGGAGCGTGAGCGGACTACTCGCTACGTTGGCACCTCGGCTTTCTACATCTTTCTGCTCGACCGGGCCGCGGAGCGACCGATCGACGTCTCTAATATCACTGCCTTCATGTTCGGCGGCTCTCCGACCACGGCCGAGGTAATCCGCCGGCTGGACGAGGGATTCCCGGGCATCGACCTCAGGAATATGTTCGCGCCGACCGAGACTGGCCCGGCCGGCACGCTGATCAACAAGCCCGAGATCCTGCGGCGGCCGACCTCCGTCGGGACGCCTTGGGCCTTGGTCGAAGTCAAGTGCGTCGACGATGACGACAATACCGTCCCAACCGGCGAGCGCGGCGAGATTTGCACGCGCGGTCCCTGCATCATGAGCGGCTATTATGGCGATCCCGACCTGAGCGCTGAGGCGTTGAAGGGGGGATGGCATCATACGGGTGACATCGGCGTGATCGACGAGGATGGCTATCTCGCCGTTGTCGATCGCAAGAAGGACATGGTGATCCGCGGAGGTCACAACATCGCTTCTCTGGAGGTAGAGCAAGTCCTCTCACAGCACCCGGCCGTTGCGGAGGCCGCTGTCGTCGGAGTGCCGCACCCGAAGCTGGGCGAAGATATCCTAGCCTTCCTGCTGCTTCGGTCCGGCGAGACAACGACGGCCGAGGCTGTGCGCTCCTTTTGCGACGGCAAGCTCGCCGATTATAAAATCCCGCGCAAGATCGCGATCGTCGAAACTCTGCCGCGCGGCCCGCTTGGCAAGGTGCTCAAATCGTCGCTGCGAGATATCGCCGTAGAAATGAGCCAGCAGGCCGCGGCCTGACAGGTGGATCTGGGCCTAAGGGGAAAGGTCGCCTTCGTCTCGGGCGGGAGCAAGGGCATAGGCTTCGCCGTCGCGCGCTTTCTCGCGGCGGAAGGCTGCAAGGTCGCGATCGTCGCCCGCGAGCCGCTCGCCATCGAGCGTGCGGTCACCGCCCTCGAAGGTGACGCGATCGGCATATCAGCCGACCTCGCCACCGAGGCAGGGGTGAATGCCGCGGCTGCGGAGGTCAAATCGCGTCTAGGCGCGGCAGAAATCTGCATCTCGCAGACTCGCTCACGCCGGCTCGGGCGCTTCTTCGATCATCGCCCGGAGGCGTTCCAAGAGGCCTTCACAAGCCTGACTATGCACGTCGTCTGGCTTGCGCGGGCACTTCTGCCCGATATGCGAGAGCGACGCTGGGGGCGTTTCGTCCATGTCGGGAGCACCGCCGCGAAGGAGGCGGTGCACGACATCCCGCATGTCGTGATGAACACCATGGCGCCATCTATTATGGGCCTGCTCAAGTCCCTCTCCGACGAGTTTTCCGCCGAGGGTATCACGTTCAATTCCGTTGGTCCCGGCTGGTGCAACACCAAGGCCATGGAGCAGTTAATGATCGAGCTGGGGCGCCCCCGCAACGGTCTCGACGCCTGGCTGGCGGAAACGACCTTCATCCCAGCCGGCCGTTCCGGCACACCGGACGAGCTCGGCTCGATGATCGCCTATCTATGCTCGGACCTCGCCGGCTATTGCACCGGAGAGTGGATTACCGTCGACGGCGGCCGCCACAGGTCTACACTGTGATTGCCATTGACCTCAGTGGCAAGGCGGCGCTCGTGACCGGTGCGGCGCGTGGCATCGGCCGGGCAATCGCACTGCGGCTTGCCGAAGCTGGGGCAGACGTCGCCATCGCCGATCTCGATCTGAGCGGTGCCGCGGAATTTGGTGAGCAATTGAGTGCGGCGTCAGTCGAGGAAGAAATCCGCGACCTTGGCCGCCGCGCCACCAGTTTTGCCGGGGATCTGGGGATCAGCGTGAACTGCGACGCGTTCCTCGCAAAATCGGCCGTCGCGCTCGGCCGAATCGATATTCTCGTCAACTGCGCGGGTGGAGCGATCGTTCCGCATGACAGCGGCTGGGGCTCGGCGGCGAGTGACACCGACATCGAGAAGATCTTCGCCGCCAATTACGGCTCCATGGCTTATTGCTGCCGCGCCGCAGTGCCGTACATGCGTCAGTCGAAAGGCGGCGCGATCGTCAACATCGCCTCGACCGCCGGCTATGAGAGTCAAGCCCGTGGTGCGCTTGCGCATTACGGGGCATTCAAGGCTGCCGTGATCAACTATGCCCGCTCGCTCGCGGCGGAGGTCGGCCATGACGGCATACGCGTGAACACCGTCGCACCCGGCATCGTTATGACCGCGCGCATCGCTGCTCTCGCCGCCGCACGCGGGATCGGCACGCCCGACCAAGCGGAAGCGACGCCGCTTCGCCGGCTGGGCCAAGCGGACGACATCGCCAAGGCGGTGCTTTTTTTCGCTTCGGACCTGTCCGGCTTTGTTACCGGCCAGTGCCTCGCGGTGAACGGCGGCGCACCAAGCCTCGCTTGCTAGGCGGAGGCGGTGCCGGCTCGCTCCACGAGCGCCTGCTCCAGCATCGGAAGCGCTTCGGCGAAGCTCTGCAGCCCGATCTGGGACACCACCTTCAGGACGCCGACGATCTCCGCCGTCGTCGCCCCGGCCGCCAGCGCGCCCCGGATGTGCGAAGTGGCGCTGCGGGCATAGAGGTGCGGCGCACAGACATTGACGGCAATGCCGACGAGTTCACGCGTTTTGGTATCAAGCGCATTCGCCTCGACCACTCCGGCTTGAAAGGCCATGATGGTCTCCAGAAAGGCGGGATCCTCCTCCAGAAGCAGGTCGTAGATCGGCGCCCATTCCCCGCGCTGGCGCACGAACGCCTCCTTTACGGCCCTGGCCTTCTCCTGCAGCGTCACGTTCATCACGCCGTCCTCCCTGGTAGTGGTTCTATCAATTATGGTAAGCTACAACTCTTTTTTATCATGCAAGGGGCGCGGCAATGACCGGCTATCTGATCGTCGAGCTGGACTATGATGACCCATCCTGGGTCGAGTCCTATACGCGAGACGTGCCGACCATGCTGAAGGCCTATGGCGGGCGCTATCTGGTCCGCACTACCCGCGCCGAACTACTGGAGGGGGATCGTCCGCCGTCGTTCATCACCGCGATCCTCGAATTCCCGACGCTGGCCGACGCCAGAGCCTTCCTGGGATCGGATGCCTACCGTCCATATGCCGATTCTCGTCGCGCCTGCGGTACCACACGGATGCTGGGCCTTGAGGGCCGTTAGGCCTGTCCCGCGCGCGGGAGGCGGAAATCTGCCGCTTGTTCGATCGTCTCAACGAAAGCGATAATGTCCCGTTCGCCCAGCCCGGCCGCAACTGCCTCGCGCGCGAGGCCGCCGGTCAGCTCCGATAACGGCATGGGCACACCTAAGTGGCGCCCCTCGGCGAGCGCGGCGTCGATATCCTTCACCATCATGCCGAGCTTGCCGCCAAACTCCCGGTCCTTGAGGATGTAGTCCGGCAGCCAGGAGCGGGTCGTGCCGTTCGGCGCGAGCATTCCGGCGTTGATCGCACCAAGCATCATATCGACATCCAACCCGGCCTTGGCGCCCATGACAACAGCCTCGAGCGTCCCGACATAGGAATTGAGGATGATGAGGTTGTTGACCAACTTGAGCACCTGCGCTGCGCCCGGCTTCTCGCCCGCCACCGTAATCTTACCAGCGAAGGTGTCCAACAGTGGTCGCAGTCGTTCGATGTCCGCCGGCGTGCCGGAGATCATAACGGAGAGCGCAGCCTTGCGCGCCGCTTCCGGACCGCCGCTGATTGGACAATCGACCATTCGGACACGCCTTTCTGCCCCTGCCGCGACGATCTCATCGACCACCGCAGTCCCGCTCGTTGAGCTGTTGGCGACGATTTCCACACGGCTTCCCGAGAGGATGCCGTCCGGCCCCATCACTGCTGTCCGGATCGCAAGGAGGCTGGGCAGGCAGAAGAAGACGATCTTGCAGGCGTCGGCCACGGCTCGCGGGCTCTCCACCCGAGTGAAGAGGCGATCGTCCAGCCGATCGTAGGCGCCCGGATCCGTGTCATAAAGGGTCAGGTCGTGACCCGCGTCGATAATCTTCTCGATCATCGGCCGCCCCATATTGCCGACGCCGACCCAGCCCGCCTTCATCACCGCGTTCCCGTTCATGCCATTCTCCCGTCTGCTTGACAGACATCATCGGAGCTGAATAGATATTAAGTGAATAATACGTTGTATTACGTCATGCCGAGCATCGGCAAGCGTTTCAGTCGCGGAGGAACGAAATGTTCAGGGTAGACCTGCTCCAGAACAAGCGCATCCTGGTGACTGGCGGCGGCACGGGGATTGGCAATGCAATGGCGACGCGGTTCGCCCAACTCGGCGCGCGGGTCTACATCGCCAGTCGCCGCCGATCGATGATCGAGGAAAGCGCGCGGCAAATGGCAGAGGCGACCGGGGCGGAGGTTACGGGTCTCGTCGTCGATGTCCGCCATCCAGATCAGGTCGAGGCGCTTATCGAAATGATATGGGATGATGGCGGGCCGCTGACCGGCCTCGTCAATAGCGCCGCCGGGAACTTCATCGCCCGCACCGAGGACGTATCGGTGAACGGCTTCCATGCCCTCACCGACATCCAGTTTCGCGGGCCCTTTTACGTCACCACCGCCTGCGGCCGACGCTGGATCAGAGAAGGCATTAAGGCCAACGTGGTTTCTGTGGTCGATGCTGGCGTCTGGGGCGGTGATCCGTTCGCGGTGCCAGCAACAATGGCCAAGGCCGGGCTAGAGAATATGACGAAATCGCTTGCGATCGAATGGGCGCGCTACGGCATTCGCCTTAACGCGGTGGCCTCGGGCGTCTTCCGGACCGAAGGCAGCGCGACGCGACTCGATCCGCTGACGGAACGCGGCTGGAACGGTGCAAACAACCCAATGGGTCGGATCGGCGAGCTGGAGGAGATGGGCAATCTCGGCGCCTTCCTGATGGCGGACGGCGTCGACTTCCTCACTGGCCAGACGGTCGCAATCGACGGTGGTGCGTTTATCGCTACCGGTGCCACCTTCACCTCCCTACTCGCATTGGACGACGCGGATTGGGCGGCGATTAAGCACAGTTCCCGGGCCGCGACGGACGCGCAGAAGACGCAGAGGGCTTGACGCGATGGACCGTCTCGCCGACCGGATTGAAATCGAAGAGCTTATCCTCCGCTACACTGACACCGGCGACCGGGCCAAGTTCGACGAATTCATCACCGTCTTCGCCGAGGACGCAGAATATGTGACGCCCCTCTGGTGGGCCCGTGGGCGTGCCGGCATTCTCGCGGCAATGAAGCGGGAGGATCTCAGCTTCTTCGGCCCGAGGCGCCCCAGCTTCATGCGCCATCACCTCACCACCAGCCGGATCGTTTCGGCTGGCCCAGACGAGGCCACAGCGCGAACCTATTTCATCAACTATTCCGACATCGGCGCCGACCATGCCGGCGTCTATGTGGACCGCTTCCGCCGGATCGACGGCACTTGGCTGATCGCCCGGCGCGAGGACCGGGTGGATTGGCAGGCGGAGAGTTCGCTCTATGTGCCCGGCCTGCCCGCACTTTCACGCTTGCCGCTGGTGGACCGGATCGACGTGACGGAGGGACATCGATGAAGCTGCTGGTCCCCGTGAAGCGGGTCATCGATTTCAACGTGAAGCCGCGGGTGAAGGCCGACGGCTCGGGCGTCGACCTCGCCAACGTCAAGATGAGCATGAACCCGTTCGACGAGATCGCCGTCGAGGAAGCCATTCGCCTGAAGGAAAAGGGCGTGGCGACCGAGATCGTCGCGGTCTCGATCGGCCCGGCCAAGGCGCAGGAGACGCTCCGCACCGCGCTCGCCATGGGCGCCGACCGGGCGATCCTCGTCACCACCGATCAGGAGGTCGAGCCGCTTGCCGTCGCCAAGCTGCTCCAGAAGATCGCCGAGGAAGAACAGCCAGGCATGGTCATCATGGGTAAGCAGGCGATCGACGACGATTCGAACCAGACCGGCCAGATGCTCGCCGCCCTGCTCGGCTGGGCGCAGGGCACCTTCGCCTCCAAGGTCGAAGTTGACGGCGAGAGCGCCAAAGTCACCCGCGAAGTCGACGGCGGCCTTGAAACGGTAAAGCTGAAGCTCCCCGCCATCGTCACCACGGACCTGCGCCTCAACGAGCCGCGCTATGCCTCGCTCCCCAACATCATGAAGGCCAAGTCCAAGCCGCTCGCGCAAAAGACGCCCGAAGATTACGGCGTCGACATTTCGCCGCGCCTGACGACGGTAAAGGTGACGGAGCCGCCCAAGCGGCAGGCGGGGATCAAGGTCGGCTCGGTCGACGAGCTGATCGCGAAGATCAAGGAAACGGGAGCTTTGGCATGAAGACGCTCGTCTGGGTCGAACATGAAGGCGGCGAGCTGAAGGACGCCACCCTGGCCGCCGTCACCGCCGCGTCCAAGCTGGGCGAGGTCCATCTGCTGGTCGCCGGCCAGGATGTCGGCGGCGTCGCCGAACAGGCCGCCAAGATCGCCGGCGTGGGCAAGGTCCATGTCGCGGATGATGCCGCCTACGCGCACGGTCTCGCGGAAAACGTCGCGCCGCTGATCGCCAAGCTGATGGACGATCACGACGCCTTCCTGGCGCCCGCGACCACCACGGGCAAGAACATCGCGCCGCGCGTCGCCGCCAAGCTCGACGTCATGCAGATTTCCGACATCCTCTCGGTCGAGAGCGAGGATACGTTCACCCGCCCCATCTACGCCGGCAACGCGATCGCCACCGTCAAGTCGTCCGATGCGAAGAAGGTGATCACCGTGCGCGGCACCGCCTTCGACAATGCGGCGAGCGAAGGCGGCTCCGCCACCGTCGAGGCGGTGAGCGGTCCGGCCGATGCGGGCCTGTCGAGCTTCGTCGGCGCCGAAATCGCCGAGAGCGAGCGGCCGGAGCTCACCAGCGCCAGGATCATCGTCTCGGGCGGACGGGCGTTCGGGTCCTCCGACCAGTTCCACGCACTGCTCGACCCGCTCGCCGACAAGCTCGGCGCCGGGGTGGGCGCCTCGCGCGCCGCGGTCGATGCGGGTTACGCGCCCAACGACTATCAGGTCGGCCAGACCGGCAAGATCGTCGCGCCCGAACTCTACATCGCCATCGGCATCTCCGGCGCCATCCAGCACCTCGCCGGCATGAAGGATTCCAAGACCATCGTCGCCATCAACAAGGACGAGGACGCGCCGATCTTCCAGGTCGCCGACCTCGGCCTCGTCGGCGACCTGTTCAAGATCGTGCCGGAGCTCACCGGGAAGCTTTGAC
>NZ_DATCYB010000100.1:0-1964 GCF_036570505.1 Allosphingosinicella sp.
AACCGTGCTGATCTCGGCGGCGGGACCGTCGGCGCGCACCGGCGCGGGGGCGTCGGCCCAGGCGATGTCGCGCTGCATCTCGACCACCCGCCAGGCGCCCGCCTCCTCGATCAGGTCGAGCTCGACGGGGCTGCCGTCGGGGCGCGTCCCCTCGACGTCGTAGAAAATCTTGCCATCGCGCTCCTTGCGCTCGGCCTCGGCGATTGTCATGCCGGGGACGCGTGCGAGCACGGCATCGCGTATGCCCGGAGGCAGGTCGGCTGCGGCAACCGTGCTGATCTCGGCGGCGGGACCGTCGGCGAGCACCGATTTTTCGGCCTCTGCGGTTTCGGGCGCCGCGGGCGCTTCGGCCTTGCCGCACGCCGCGAGGGACAGCATCACGGCCGTCGCCAGGAAGATTTGTTTTCGCATCGTCACTCTCCGTTCCGCCAACCGCTGCCAGCCTATCGGGGACGCGACGGCGAGTCGAGGCGTCCGCGTCCGGTCGGTGCCGGCGGCGCGACCCTGGGGTCCGGCACCGCCGCATATCTTTACCCAGCTCCAGCCAGGCAACAAGCTGTCAGGCGTGCGCACCGCTCTCTCCGCAAGGGGAGAGGAAGCTTTGCGCCCGCACAAATCTGCGCTAAGCGCCCGCACCATGACCGACGCTCCCGATTACCGCGATACCGTCTTCCTGCCCAAGACCGACTTTCCGATGAAGGCCGGCCTGCCGCAGAAGGAACCGGCGATTCTCGCCAAATGGCTCGAGGGCAATCTCGAAGCGCAGATTCGCGAAAGCCGCAAGGGCCGCGAGCAGTTCATCCTCCACGACGGACCTCCTTACGCGAATGGCGACATGCACATCGGCCACGCGCTCAACCATATCCTGAAGGACATGGTCGTCCGCACCCAGACGCTGAAGGGCAAGGACGCGCCTTACGTTCCCGGCTGGGACTGCCACGGCCTGCCCATCGAGTGGAAGGTCGAGGAGCAATATCGCAAGAAAAAGCTCAACAAGGACGAGGTTCCGGTCGAGGAATTCCGCGCCGAATGCCGCGCCTATGCCCAGCATTGGGTCGACACCCAGCGCGAACAGCTCAAGCGCCTCGGCATCGGCGGCGACTGGGATAATCCGTATCTGACGATGGATTATGAGGCCGAGGCGACGATCGTGCGCGAGCTGCTCAAATTCGCCGCCAACGACATGCTCTATCGCGGCGCCAAGCCGGTGATGTGGTCGCCGGTCGAAAAGACCGCGCTCGCCGAGGCCGAGATCGAATATGAGGATATCGTCTCGACCCAGATCGATGTCGCGTTCAAGATCGTCGAGAGTCCGATTGCCGAGCTGGTGGGCGCGCATGCCGTCATCTGGACGACGACGCCGTGGACGATCCCGGTGAACCAGGCTTTGGCCTATGGGCCGGAGATCGAGTATGTTCTGCTGTCCGTCACGGCGGACACGATAGGTCTTGGCGGGAGTGGCGACAAGCGCGTCAACGAAGTTCTGACGGCGGCAGGATATCCGTTCAATGTCAACCGCATCGCCAAGTTTCTTGTCGCTAAAGACTTGGCAACTTCTTTCGCTGATCGGCTCAACAAGGCAGCAAAGGCGCTCGACTTCGGTGACATCGACGTCGGCGCAATCGCTGTTCAAGAGTATATCGATCCATACTCGGACTTGGATGCCTCAATCGCAGGCTCCGACCTCGCCGGCACCGTCGCCCGCCACCCTATGCACCATCTCGGCGGCTTCTTCGCGCGCCCGCGCCCGTTCCTCGCGGGCGATTTCGTCACCACCGACAGCGGCACCGGGCTCGTCCATATGTCGCCCGACCATGGCGAGGACGACTTCGACCTGTGCAAGGCGAACGGGCTCGACCCCGTCTTCGCGGTCGAGGGCGACGGCAAATATCGCGAGGACTGGGGCTGGCTCGGCGGTCAGGGCAGCGTGATCAACCCGAAATTCAACGCCCCCGACGGCCCGA
>NZ_DATCYB010000101.1:0-14290 GCF_036570505.1 Allosphingosinicella sp.
GGCGCGTCGCCGCGCCTCGACGTGGCGCTGCTCCGCGCCGCCGTCGACAGCGCCACCGCGGGCGTCGCGATCACCGACGAGGCCGGCGCCTTGCTGGTCGCCAACGACCGTTACGGCCAATGGTTCGGCTCCACCGCGCCCGTCGGCCTGCCGCTGACCGCCGACCTCTCCTTCCTCGAAGTGGCGGCCGGTGAGGCCCGCCGCGACGGTTACGTCGAGGCCGACCAGCTGCGCATCAACGGCCTCGCTCTCAGCCTCACCGTCGAACGCGCCGGCTTCGCCGGAACCCATTTGCTGTGGACGTTCAGTCGTTCGGAGAATGTGGACCTCGTTCGCGACGCGCGCAGGCTCATCACGGGCGAGGCCGGCAACCGGATCGGCGAGGCGGGCGTGATGGCGGCACTGGCCGATGGCGAAGGAAAGCTGCTCACCGCCAATCGGGCCTTCGTCACCCGCGCCATCGGCCAGGCGGAGACCGCGATCTCGGGGACACCGCTGGTCGAGCTCCTCGTCGCCACCGAAGATGGCCAGTTCCATTTCGCCCACGAGGGCAAGGGCGGGTCGCCGCTCCGCATCGTCCAGATTCCGGTGGCTGACGGACAGCGGCCGCTAACCCTGTTCCTTCTCCTCGACGACCTCCCCGGTGGCGGGCGCCTCCGGACCGAGGAGAGCGCCAGCGTCAATGCCCTGCTCGATTTCCTGCCGCTCGGCCTTGCCCTCGCCAATGTCGACGGCCGCTTCGTCTATCTGAACAAGGCTTTCCGCAAGGCCGCCGGGCTGCCCAAGGACGCGCGTCCTCTCTATCCGGGCGATCTCGTTGTCGATGAGGACAAGTCGCCGGTTTCCGACGCCGTCCGCCGCTTCGCTCGCGGCCCAACCACGTCCAGCGACATGGCGGTGCGCCTCAGGTCGCAGCCGGAGGAACCCGTGGCCCTGACTCTCGCGGGGGCAAGAGGCATGGGCGACGCCGCGGTGATCCTGTCCTTGAAGGACAATAGCGAGGCGGACCGACTGAAGCGCCAGGTCGCCCAAGCCACCAAGATGCAGGCGGTGGGCCAGCTCGCCGGCGGCGTCGCCCACGATTTCAACAATATCCTGACCGCTATCCTCGGCTATTGCGACCTCATGCTGATGCGCCACGCGCCGGGCGACAGCGACTATGACGACATCCAGCAGATCCGAAGCAACTCCAACCGCGCCGCCGGCCTCACCCGACAATTGCTGGCCTTCTCCCGCCAGCAGACGCTGCGCCCGCAGGTGCTCCAGCTTCCCGACGTCATCTCGGAGGTTTCAAATCTTCTGAAGCGGCTGCTCGGCGAGACGGTGAAGCTGCAGGTGAAGCACGGCCGCAATCTGGGGGCGGTCCGCGCCGACCCGGGCCAGCTCGAGCAGGTGATCGTCAATCTCGCCGTCAATGCGCGCGACGCCATGCCGGGTGGGGGCACGCTGACACTCCAGACCTTCGCCGTCTCGCCCGACGAGGCGCGCAAGATCGGCGGCGATATCCTGCCACTCGGCGAGTATACCGGGCTTCGCGTCTCCGACACCGGCACCGGCATTCCCCGGCACATGCTCGGCAAGATCTTCGAGCCGTTCTTCACCACCAAGGAAATAGGCAAGGGAACCGGCCTCGGTCTTTCCACCGTCTACGGCATCGTCAAGCAATCGGGCGGCTTCATCTTCGCCGAATCGGAGGAAGGAGAGGGGACCAGCTTCGCCATCTACCTTCCCGTCCACCGTGCCGAGACCAGGAAACGCGCCGCCCAGGCGCCGGAGACCAAGGGGGAGTTGTGGGGCACAGGGACGGTGCTGCTGGTCGAGGACGAGGCGATGGTGCGGGCGGTGGCGGAGCGGGCGCTGACGCGTCACGGCTACAAGGTGCTCACCGCCGAGAATGGCGAAGCGGCGCTCGAGATACTCGCGCGCGAGGAGAAGGTCGACCTGATGATCTCCGATGTCGTGATGCCAACGATGGACGGGCCGACCACCGTCCGCCATGCCCGCAAGACCCACCCGAACCTGCCGATCCTCTTCATCTCCGGCTATGCGGAAGAACAATTGAGGAATTCGATCGACCTCGAACGCGTTTCCTTCCTCGCCAAGCCCTTCTCCGTGCAGAAGCTGGCCGAAGCGGCCCGCGACACGCTGCTGGCGAAATAATATTTTGGATATTCAGCCAACAAGCCTTAATCGCGGGCTCGTGAATGATAGTCGCAGCATTCTCGTCATCGAGGACGAGCCCCTGATCGCCATGATGCTCGAGGACTTCCTCGATTCCCTCGGCCACAAGGTGGTCGACACGGTCGAGACGGTCGAGGCCGCCCTGGCCCGGATCGACCAAGGGGGCTTCGATGTCGCGATCGTCGACGTGCACCTGAAAGGTGGAGAGAAAGTCTGGCCGGTGGCGGATCGGCTCGCCGCGGTGGGCTGCCCGTTCGTCCTCGCGACGGGCGGCCACGTCGAGCCCCCTCCGGCCCAGTATGCCGCCGTTCCCGTGCTCGCCAAGCCCTACACGCTCGACGCCATCGAACCCGCGCTGAGCGCCGCCTGCCGCTAGGAAGGCCGGCCGTCCACAAATCGCCGGTTTCGGGCTAGGACCCAGGCCATGTGGTTCGTGAAGCTGCTCATCGTCGGCGCCGTCGCCTATCTGCTGGTGCTGGCGGCCGTCTTCTTCTTCCAGACCGCGTTGCTCTTCCCGGCCCGTCTCGCCGGACCGTCCGGGCCGCTCCCCGCCGGCGCCCGGCATCTTGCTCTGGCGATGCCGGACGGCGAACGCATCCACGGTCTCCACATTCCGCCCACGCGGTCGCGCGAAGGAAACAGGCTCGTCATCCTGGGCTTCGGCGGCAATGCCTGGAACGCCGACCATGTCGCCGCCTACCTCCACGGCCTCTACCCGGAGGCCGACGTGGTCGCCTTCCACTATCGCGGCTACGGACCCAGTGGCGGCAGGCCGAGCGCCGAGACGTTGCTCGCCGACGCGCCGCTCATCCATGACTTCATCGCGAAATCGCTCGAACCCGACCGAATCGTCGCGGTCGGCTTCAGCATCGGCGGCGGCATTGCGGCGCGCCTCGCCAGCCGCCGTCCTCTCGACGGGCTGATCCTGGTGACGCCCTTCGATTCGCTCGCCGCGCTGGCACGCAGCCATTATCCCTGGCTGCCGATCGGCCTGTTACTCCGCCACCGCATGGCGCCCGTGGAAGACTTGGCGTGCGTCACCGCGCCCGTCGCCCTGATCGCCGGCGCCCGCGACACCTTGGTCCCGCCGAAGCGCACCGACGCTTTGCGGCCGGTTGTTCCCAATCTCGTGCTGGACTGGACGATCGCCGGCGCCGGCCACAACGACATCTACGATCGCCCGGCCTTCCGCGAGGCGATGATCGAGGCCCTCCGACGCATGAAATCGCTCTCCGTCAGGTCCTGATGTTTCCCTCTTGTTCTCACGGAACAAAGCATATACACAAACCGGCAAGCGTTGAACGTGCGGCGCGGACATCCTAGGGGAGACAAGGCCATGGTGGCATCCTTGAAAGTCGTATCCGACAGGAATTCCGAAAATATGGACAAGCAGAAAGCCCTCGATGCCGCGCTGGCGCAGATCGACCGCGCCTTCGGCAAGGGCTCGGCCATGCGCCTCGGCTCGCGCGAGGCGGTCCAGATCGAGACCATTTCGACCGGCTCGCTTGGGCTCGATATCGCCCTGGGCGTCGGCGGTCTCCCGCGCGGCCGCGTCGTCGAGATCTACGGGCCGGAAAGCTCGGGCAAGACGACGCTCGCACTGCACGCGGTGGCTGAAGCTCAGAAGCAGGGCGGCACCGCGGCTTTCGTGGATGCCGAGCATGCCCTCGATCCGGTCTATGCCAAGAAGCTCGGCGTCGATGTCGATAACCTCATCGTCTCGCAGCCCGACACGGGGGAGCAGGCGCTCGAGATCGTCGATACCCTGGTGCGCTCCAACGCGATCGATATCCTGATCGTCGATTCGGTCGCCGCCCTGGTCCCGCGCGCCGAGATCGAAGGCGAGATGGGTGACAGCCATGTCGGCCTCCAGGCGCGGCTGATGAGCCAGTCGCTGAGGAAGCTCACCGGCTCCATCTCCAAGTCCAAATGCCTGGTCATCTTCATCAATCAGCTGCGCATGAAGATCGGCGTCATGTACGGCAATCCGGAAACGACGACCGGCGGCAACGCGCTCAAATTCTACGCCAGCGTCCGGCTCGACATCCGCCGCACCGGCCAGATCAAGGACCGGGACGACATCGTCGGCAACACCACCCGGGTGAAAGTCGTCAAGAACAAGGTCGCGCCGCCGTTCAAACAGGTCGAATTCGACATCATGTATGGCGAGGGCGTCTCCAAGATGGGCGAAGTGCTCGACCTAGGCGTCAAGGCCGGCATCGTCGAAAAGTCCGGCGCCTGGTTCAGCTACGATTCGATCCGCATCGGCCAGGGCCGCGAGAACGCCAAGACCTATCTCAAGGAAAATCCCGAGATCGCCGCGCGTATCGAAGCCGCCGTCCGCGGCAAGACCGACGAGGTGGCCGAAGTGATGATGACGGGTCCCGACGCCGACGACGATATTTGACGGGAGGCGCGGGCGGTCGCGCTCGCCCAACCTTCAACGTCTTCAACTTCGCGTCAGTCCGGCAGGTCGGCGATGGTGCCCGGCATCGTCTCCTCGGGCCGGTTGGTCCAGAGCGCGACGCCGAGCGCCGTCAGCCCGCAAAGGGTGAAGCCGAGCAGGAACGGCATGGTCGTTCCGTTGAAGCTCTGGCCGATGGCGAGGCCGACCAGCGAGCCGCCGACGGTCGTGATCATGCCCTGAACCGACGAAGCGGTGCCGGCGATATGACCCAGAGGCTCCATGGCGATGGCGCCGAGGTTGGCCGAGATGAGGCCGAACGAGGCCATGGTGAGCGCCTGGAGCAGGATAAAGACGAGCAAAGTCTCGCCATGAAAGGCGGCGAGCGCGAGGTGGAGCGCCGCGAAGAACGTGAAGGCCCCCAGCGCCCTCAGCATGATGCGCCTGGAGCCGATCCGCTCGACGATGCGGGAGTTCAGCCAGGAGCTGAGCGCCATCGGCCCCGCGATGCCGGCAAAGACCCACGCCATCAGATCCGGCCTTTCAAAGACATCGAAGACGATCTGCTGGATCGAGTTGATGAAACCGAACAGCCCGCCCATCACCATCGTGAGGGCAATCGTGTTGCCGATCGACAACCGATGACGAAGCGTCGTCGCCACGGCATCGCTGATATGGCGGATGGAAAGCGGCCGCCTTTTCTCGGGCAGGTGCGTCTCGGGCAGCCGGATCAGCGCCCAGGCGAGCACGATCGTGCAATAGACGCCGAGGCCGATGAAGATGAACCGCCAGCTCGCCACCTCAAGCACGGCCTGTCCGAAGGCGGGCGCCAACACCGGCACGATCATGAAGACGATGAAAACGAGGCTCATCAGCCGCGCCATCTGCGATCCCTGATAGCGGTCGCGCACGATCGCCACGACCAGCACCCGTGTCGCCGATGCGGCGACGCCCTGAAGGAAGCGAGCGGTGAGCAGCATCTCGAAGCTGCTCGCTAGGCCCGACATGATGGCGAAGACACCGTAGAAGAAAAGACTTCCGGCCAGGATCGTCTTGCGCCCGAGCCGGTCCGAGATCGGCCCGTAGAGCAATTGCGCGCCGCCGAATCCGAGCAGGTAGGCGGTGATCACCAGTTGGCGGCGATTGTCCTCCGACACGTTCAGCGCGTCGCCGATGGCGGGGAGGGCCGGCAGCATCGAATCGATCGCGAGGGCATTCACCGCCATCAACGCTGCCATCATGGCAATGAACTCGCCGAGGCCGGGGCCATCCCATCGCGTCTTGTGAACAGGCGTCATGGGGGCAGGCGCGCGCTGGGTCATTATCGTCCTTGTCATTAGCCGCGCCGCGCCGCCTCGCTCGGGCCACATGCGGCGCGCCGGCGCCGGTTTCAACCCCGCCCAAAAGCTGCAATAGGCAACCTTGGACCATGACCGCGGATAATCCTCTCGATAAATCGCGGACCGCGCCGGCGGTTCGGCTCATCGGCCTTCCGACCGACAGCCATTCGAGCTTCCTGCGGGGGGCCGCCGCCGCGCCGCCCCTGATCCGCGCCGCGCTCGGCTCCGACCACTCCAACATGGCCGCCGAATCCGGCGTGGAAATCGGCGTCGACATCCGTATCGAAGACGCGGGCGACCTGCCCCTTGCCGAAGAGCCGGCGGACGACGAACGCATCTGCCGCGCCGTCGCGGAGGCCATCGCGGCCGGCGCGGTGCCGCTCGCCCTGGGGGGCGACCATTCGGTCTCTTTCCCGATCGTCGAAGCCGTCGCCGCGGCGCACGGGCCCGTCGACATCCTCCATTTCGACGCCCACCCCGACCTCTATGACGATTTCGAAGGCGATCCGCGCTCCCACGCCTCGCCGTTCGCCCGGATCATGGAGGGCGGCCATGCCCGCCGGCTGGTGCAGGTCGGCATCCGCACCCTCAATCGCCACTGCCGCGAACAGGCCGAGCGCTTCGGCGTCGAAATCGTGCCGATGCGCGGCTTCGCGCCGGAGCGGGTGCCGAGGCTCTCCGGTCCCGTCTACATCAGCATCGATCTGGACGGGTTCGACCCCTCCGTGGCCCCGGGCGTGTCGCATCATGAACCAGGCGGGCTCACCGTTCGCGACGTCCTCGCCGTTCTCGATCGCCTTGACGCGCCGGTGGTCGGCGCGGACATCGTCGAATACAATCCGGATCGCGACCTGAACGGCGTCACGGCCGTGCTGGCCGCCAAGCTCGTCAGGGAAATCGCCGCGCTCGTGCTCAGGACCCGTCCGTCATGATCATCGTCCACCATCTCGAAAACTCACGCTCGCAGCGGGTGCTGTGGCTGCTGGAGGAGCTCGGGATTCCGTATGAAATCCGCCGCTACGAGCGGGATCGCAAGACGATGCTCGCGCCGCCGGCGCTGAAGCGCGTCCATCCGCTCGGCAAAGCGCCGGTGATCAAGGACGACGGCCGTATCGTCGCGGAGACCGGCGCGATCGTGGAATATCTGGTCGAGAAGGCGGAAGGGAAGCTCGGTCCGCCCGCCAACCGGGAGGCCGTGCTTCGCTACCGCCATTTCCTCCATTACGCGGAAGGCTCGATGATGCCGCCGCTGTTCGGGCTCCTCGTCGTCAATCGCCTGGGTCTTCTCGGCAAGCCGGCCCGGGCTCCCATCCAGAAGATGCTCGACGATCATCTCGACTGGCTGGAGGGCGAGATCGCCACCCGCGACTGGTTCGCGGGGGACGAATTCACCGCCGCCGACGTCATGATGAGCTTCCCGCTCGAAGCGTCGCGCGCACGCGGCGGCCTCGACGAGCGCCGGCCGCACCTGATCGACTGGCTGGAGCGAATCCACGCCCGTCCCGCCTATGGCGAAGCACTGGCGAAAGGCGGACCTTACGCCTACGCCTGAGGCGCGTCGCCGTTGACAAGCCACGGATAAGCTGCACCGTGCGCGCAAATCCAATCAATGAGAAAATACGGGGAGAAGAGGGCCAATGGCTGAAGACGGACGCCGCATCTCGCTGCAAATGAAAATGCTGATCGGCTTCATCGTCGGCCTGACCCTCGGGCTCATCGCCCATATGACTTCGCCCGACGCGCCCTGGGTCGAAGCGATAACCACCTATGTCACCGGCCCCATCGGCCAGATTTTCCTCCGCCTCCTGTTCATGCTGGTCATCCCCTTGCTCTTCTCGGCGCTGGTCGTCGGCATCGCGGAGATGGGCGATATCCGCTCGCTGAAGCGCGTCGGCATCAAGACGCTGATCTTCACCGTCGTCATCTCCACCATCGCCGTCCTCATCGCGCTGTCGGTGGTGAACATCTTCGAGCCCGGCGCCGGCGTCGATCCGGTGCTTGCCCGTCAGCTCCTCGTCGACGCGCGCGAAGGGGCGGGGGCGATCGTCTCGCAGAGCGCCGAATCGCCGTCGGGCGTCGATGCCTTCCTCAACATCATCCCGAACAACGTCTTCGCCGCCGCCTCGGCCAACGACATCCTCGCGATCATGTTCTTCGCGCTGATCTTTGGCATCGGCCTGCTGCTGGTGAACACGCCGCAGGCGCAGCGCCTCCAGGAAGCGATCGAAGGCATCTTCCACGTGGCGATGCGCCTCATTGGCATTGTCATCCGCCTAGCGCCGCTCGCCATTGCCTGCTTCATGTTCAACCTCGCCGCGGTGTTCGGATGGGATCTGCTGGTGCGGCTCGGCGCCTATGTCGGCGTGGTGCTGCTCGCGCTCGGCATCCACATGTTCGTCACCTATCCGCTGGCGCTGCGCTTCCTTGGCAAGATGTCGCCCATCTATTTCTTCAAGCAAATCCAGGAAGCCATGGTCATGGCCTTCTCGACGGCTTCGTCCAACGCGACCCTGCCGACGGCGCTTCGCGTCGCCGATCAGAACCTGCAGCTCCCTGGCCGCGTTTCCCGCTTCGTCCTCACCATCGGCGCCACCGCCAACCAGAATGGCACCGCCATGTTCGAGGGCATCACCGTCCTCTTCCTCGCGCAATTCTTCGGCGTCGAGCTGACGCTGGCGCAGCAGGGCATGGTGCTGCTGGTCTGCATCCTGGGCGGGATCGGCACCGCCGGCGTTCCCGCCGGCTCGCTGCCGGTCGTGGCGCTGATCCTCGGCATGGTCGGTGTCCCACCCGCCGGCATCGGCCTCGTCCTCGGCGTCGATCGCCTGCTCGACATGTGCCGCACGACCCTCAACGTCACCGGCGACCTCACCGCCGCCGTGGTCATCTCACGGGGCGAGGAGGACGTGCCGGCGACCGCCATGGACGACGCGCCGGTCGCCGAGGCCCATCCCAGCTAGAGCTCCCCTCCCGCTCGCGGGAAGGGCCGGGGGGAGGAACAGCCCCCTTATTACTCTCCCGCAAGCGGGAGGGGGACCTAAGCAGGCTCCAGCTCGCGCTGCACGACCTCGTCGGCGAGCTTGCCGTTGAGCTCGGCCAGATGGTCGAACTCCGCCTCATAGGTGGCGAGGCCCTGGCTCAGTGACCTGAGCTCCGCGTCGAGGCCCTGCAACTCCGATTCGGGCATCAGCGCCTCGATCCGGTCCCAGCGCGACCAGCCCTCGCGCGGCCCCATGCCGAGCATCTGCCCGCGCCGGCTCGAGATCGCCGAGGTTACACGCGAAGTCGCTGTCCCCGGTGCCGTCACGGTGATGCGATGCACCGGCTCCAGCAGGTGCGGCGAGGCGGCTTCCAGCGCCTCGCTCATCGCGATCCTGCCGGCGGTCCGGAAGGCCAGCTCCGAGCTGTCGACGCTGTGATAGCTGCCGTCGATCAGCGTCACTGCTACGTCGACCACGGGAAAGCCCAACGGTCCCTTCTGCATCGCATCCCGGACGCCCTGCTCGACGGCGGGAATATATTGCCTGGGCACCGATCCGCCATGGATGCGCTCGTCGAACTGGAAGCCTTCGCCGCGACCCAGCGGCTTCACCTCGATGATGACATCGCCGAACTGGCCATGGCCGCCGGACTGCTTCTTGTGCCGCCCGCGCTGGGTGACGCCCTTGCGGATCGATTCCTTGTAGCCGATCGTCGGCTCCTTCGAATCCACCGCCACGCCGTAGCGCCGCTTGAGCCGCGCGATGGTGGTTCTCAAATGCTCGTCGCTGACGCCCCTCAGCCGCGTCTCATGGAGCGCCTCGTCCTGGTCCCAGTGGAGCGACGAGTCTTCCTCGACCAGCTTGTGGAGCGCGGTGGACAGGCGGACATCGTCCTTTCTGTCACGCGTCGTGATGGCCAGCACATAATTGCTCGCGGGCCGCTCGACGTCGGGTGAGGGGGGCGACTTGCCCGCACTCAGCCACTCGCCGGCGCCGACTTCCTCAGCCTTGGCGATGGCGACAACGTCGCCGGTATCGGCCTTGCCGAGCTTCGTCGTCTTCTCGCCCTGCACCGCGAACAGCGTTCCAATCCTGATGGGGTCGCCGGACGGATTCCTGAGCTCGTCACCTTCGCTCAACGTCCCGCCGAACACCCTCGCCAGGGCCAGCCGTCCCATGGCGCCGCCATGCGAAATCTTGAAGACGAAGGCGCAGCCGTTTTCCGCGCCGAGCCTTTCGGCCGCGGCGGCCGGATCGGGCGCCTCGTGGCGCAGCGCCTTCAGCAGCCGTCGCACTCCGAAACCGTTGAGAGCCGATCCGAACAGCACCGGCACGCCCAGATTCTCACGAGTCTCCCGCACCAAGTCGGCGAGCACGGTCGGCAGATCGGGCGTTTCGTCCATCAGAAGCTGCTCGAGGAGCTTGTCGTCATGATCGGCGAGCTGTTCGAGCATGTGGAAGCGATCGGCCGCCTCGCGCTCTGCCAGGTCCGCCGGAATCTCGGTCCGTTCGGAGGACTTGCCGGGCCGATAATGAAAGGCGCGTTCGAGCGCGAGGTCGACGAATCCGGTGACCTTCTCGCCCCCCGAGTCCTTAGCGCGGATTGGTAATTGTCGCGCGATCAGCGGCGAGGCGCTCATTGGCTGCAGCGCTTCAAGCAAGTCGTGGATCGAACCACGCGCCTGATCGATCTTGTTGACGAAGATGGCGTGCGGAATGCCCAGGGCTTCGAGCTGTCTCAGCGCCGGCTCGGCGAGGATGGCGCGATCCGGCTCGGGATCGACCACGACCAGCGCGATGTCCGCCGCCGCCAGCGCGAGCGCGCCGTCGGCCGAGAAGCCGACCGAGCCGGGGCAATCGAGGACCGCGAACCTGTCGCCCAGAAATTCGAAATGCATGAGGTTGAGCTCGGTCGAGCCGCCTCGCGAACGCGCTTCGGGACTGGCGTCACCGACGCTGCTGCCATTGTCGACGCTTCCCTGCCGGTCCATGCCTCCGGAAGCGAACAGAAGCGCTTCCGCGAGGCTCGTCTTGCCCGCGCCGCCCGGCCCGACGAGGGCGACGGTCCTGGTGCCAACTGATTTTTCCGGCATGATCTTCTCCTTCGTTCCGCTGCGCGAACCGCCGGAGCGCACTCGCGCCACGAGCCTACCGTCCACCTATAAGGCGACGAGCGCAAGGGGGAGAAAATGCGATCCAGCCCGACTTTGGAACGTTCCCCGCCCGCCACGGGTTGGACAGGATTCAACAGGGCGGTAAATGGGCCGGTCGGTCCTTTGGAGAGGGATTTTGGCGCGGGCGAGGATGCTCTCGACGATGGCTGTGGCGACGCTGATCGGCGTCGGACTTGGAATTCACCTCGGCCGCTCGGCTATCGGCGCCGTCGACCCATTCTATTTCTCAAGCCCTAACGGCACCGGCTCCTATGCAGAGCTCGTCCCCGCCGCCAGTCTGTCACGTCCGAGGGGGCAGCCGATGGAACGGGCTGGCGCTGAGGCGGATTTCGCCTATCAGTGCGTCGGCTGCGACGCTCGTGAGATTCTATACGAACGGCGATATAATGCCGGCATAGAGCAAGCCTGGTTGCCACCGGAACTCTCACCGCCGGTCGAGGCTGTCTATCAATTCGAACCGATGAGCGACATCGAGATCGCGCCGGCGGTTCCTTCGACTGACGTCGAGACAAAGCAGATCGAACGCTACGCCTATTATCCGGTAAGCCACGAAGCAGCGGCGGCGCACAAGGCCGCCGTGTCTATGGCCGTCGAGGAGCAGTCGGTGATCCCGGCGGCGGCGCTTCCTGCTCATAGAGCACCGCGCTACTAGCGCCTGGCGCCGCTTGCCCGTCCGCCGCGCCTCGCCTACATCGCCGGCATGACTTCGACCAACGACATCCGCCGCTCCTTCCTCGATTATTTCGGGGGTGACGGGCATCAGATCGTCCCTTCGGCGCCGCTGGTGCCGCACAACGATCCGACGCTGATGTTCGTCAACGCCGGCATGGTCCCGTTCAAGAACGTCTTCACCGGTTTGGAGACGCGCCCCTATTCGACCGCGACCTCGAGCCAGAAATGCGTCCGCGCCGGCGGCAAGCACAACGACCTCGACAATGTCGGCTACACGGCCCGTCACCATACTTTCTTCGAGATGCTGGGGAATTTTTCGTTCGGCGATTATTTCAAGGAGCAGGCGATCCACCACGCCTGGACATTGCTGACGAAGGAATGGGCGCTCGATCCTGACCGGCTCACCGCCACGGTCTTCCATACGGACGACGAGGCATTCGACCTCTGGCGCAAGGTTTCGGGCCTGCCCGAGAGCCGCATCATCCGCATCCCGACGTCGGATAATTTCTGGGCGATGGGCGATACGGGGCCCTGCGGCCCCTGTTCGGAGATCTTCTACGACCATGGCGACCACATCGCCGGCGGCCCTCCCGGTTCGCCGGACGAAGACGGCGACCGCTTCGTCGAGATCTGGAACCTCGTCTTCATGCAATATGAGCAGATCGACCCGGAAACTCGGGTCGACCTCCCCAAACCGTCGATCGACACCGGCATGGGCCTGGAGCGCATCGCCGCCGTGCTCCAGGGCGTCCACGACAATTACGACACCGACACCTTCAAGGCCTTGATCGAGGCCAGCGGCGAGTTCACCCGCACTGAAACGACCGGCACGCGCCAGGCGAGCCACCGCGTGATCGCCGATCACCTCCGCGCCTCCGGCTTCCTTGTCGCCGACGGCGTGCTGCCGGCCAACGAGGGGAGGGGCTATGTTCTCCGCCGCATCATGCGTCGCGCCATGCGCCACGCGCACATCCTCGGCGCCGCCGAGCCGCTCATACACCGGCTCGTGCCGGCCTTGGTCGCCGAAATGGGCGCGGCCTATCCCGAGCTGGTCCGCGCGCAGCCGCTCATCGAGGAGACGCTGAAGCTCGAGGAGACGAAGTTCCGCCAGACGCTCGACAAGGGTCTCCGGCTCCTTGAGGAAGCCACGGCGACCATGAAGGCGGGCGACACGTTGCCGGGCGACGTCGCTTTCAAGCTCTACGACACCTACGGCTTTCCCTACGATCTCACAGAGGATGCCCTTCGCGCCCAGGACTTTGCCGTCGACCGCGCCGGCTTCGACGTCGCCATGGCCGAGCAGAAGGCCGCTGCCCGCGCCGCCTGGAAGGGTTCGGGCGAGAAGGCCTCGGACGACCTCTGGTTCGACATCGCCGAGGAACATGGCTCGACCGAATTCACTGGCTACACCGGCCATGAAGGCGAGGGCCGGGTGCTCGCGCTGGTCAAGGATGGCGCCCGCGTCGATAGCGCCAAGGCCGGTGACGAAGTGACTATCATCACCAATCAGACGCCGTTCTACGGCGAAAGCGGCGGCCAGATGGGCGATGCCGGAAACATTCGTAATGACAGCGGGTTGGAAGCCGAAGTTAGCGACACATCCAAGCCGCTTGGCCGGCTCCATGCCCATCATGCGACCGTCAAGTCAGGCGCGATCAAGGTCGGCGACGCCGTCCGCCTCGAAGTGGACGCCGATCGCCGCACCCGTATCCGCGCCAACCATTCGGCGACGCACCTGCTTCACGCCGCGCTGCGTCATCGCCTTGGCGGCCATGTCACGCAGAAGGGCAGCCTCGTCGCGCCCGACCGCTTCCGTTTCGACTTCTCGCATCCCAAGGCCCTGACTGCCGAGGATATCGAGGCGATCGAGTCCGAGGTGAACGCCCATATCCGCGAGAACCAGACGGTAACGACACGCCTGATGAGCCCGGACGAAGCCATCGCCGCGGGCGCCATGGCGTTGTTCGGCGAGAAATATGGCGAGGAGGTCCGCGTCCTCTCCATGGGCCGCGGCGGCGAGGCGAGCTATTCGGTCGAGCTTTGCGGCGGCACCCATGTCAATGCGCTGGGCGATATCGCGCTGTTCAAAATCATTTCCGAAAGCGCCGTCGCCTCCGGCGTTCGCCGCATCGAAGCCCTGACGGGAGAGGCGGCTCGCAAATGGCTGACTTCACGAGAAGATAGCCTGAAGGAAACGGCCGCCGCGCTCAAGGCCTCGCCCGAGGAAGTCCCGGCCCGCGTCGCCGCGCTCGTCGAGGAACGTCGCCGCCTGGAACGCGAGCTGGCCGAAGCAAAAAAGGCGCTCGCCCTCGGCGGAGGCGGCAAGGCCGAAGCGGCCGGCCCCGAACAAGTCGGCGGCCACGGCTTCATCGGCCAGGTCATCGAAGGTCTCGACCCCAAGGGTCTGCGCGGCCTCATCGACGAAGCCAAGCAGCGGGTCGGCTCCGGCGTCGTCGCGCTCGTCGCCGTCAGTGAAGGCCGCGCCAGCGTCGCGGTCGGCGTCACCAACGATCTCACTGGCAGCCGCAACGCCGTCGA
>NZ_DATCYB010000102.1:0-30169 GCF_036570505.1 Allosphingosinicella sp.
TGCCGGCGGAGGACTGGGTCAGCTCCAGGCTCTCGCGCGTCGCCGCGTCGATCATCATGTAGTCGCCGGCCGTGAGCGCCACCGGCGGGCGGAGGAAGGGGAGCGATTCGCGCGCGCCTTCCTCCAGATAGGCGAGGAGCCCGCCCGCCGCCGCCAGCGCGCCGCGGTCGAACTGGCCGAAACCGTCCAGGGTCGCGACCCCGAACCGGTCCTTGAGCCGCTTTTCGGCGGACAGACTGTCGAAGCCGGCGCGGCGCTCCTGCGCTCCCGGCAGCGGCTCGGGCGAGACGATCTCCGCCGCCGCCAGCCGCGCGAGCTCCGCGTCGAGAGCGCCATGGGACACCGAGGTCAACTCGAACCGGCCGGTCGAAATATCGGCGGCGGCGATGCCGAAGCGATCGCCGGCCCGCGCCACCGCAACCAGCCAGTTGGCGGCGCGCGAATCGAGCAGCGCCTCTTCGGTCAGCGTGCCTGCGGTGACGACCCGGACGATGGCCCGGGCGACGACCGACTTCGAGCCGCGCTTCTTGGCTTCGGCGGGGCTCTCGGTCTGCTCGGCAATGGCGACGCGGTGGCCCGCTTTGATGAGCCGCGCCAGATAGGCTTCGGCGGCGTGGATCGGGACGCCGCACATCGGGATCGGCTCGCCCTCGTGCTCGCCCCGTGCGGTCAGCGCGATATCGAGGCACGCGGCCGCGACCCGCGCGTCGTCGAAGAACAACTCGAAAAAATCGCCCATCCGGTAGAACAAAAGAGAGTCTGCCACTTCGGCTTTCAGAGCCAGATATTGCGCCATCATCGGCGTCGGGGCGGATTCGGATTTCTTCTGGACGGTAGCCATGCGCGACAAGCGATAGAGGCTTCGCGGTCTAGAAGGAACCGCGTTGCGCGCCGCTATTGCCGAAGGCGGGAACCTGTCGTCATATGTCGACGGGACAGGGGGATCGGAATGCACGTCACGATCGTCGCCATAGCATTGCTGATGATCCTGATCGGCGGGCCGTTGATTCTCGGTCTGATCGGCTGGATGACGACGCGGCAGGCCGCGCCGGCATCGGCCGGCCGCTGGAATTGGCCGCTGACGATCAACTCGGCGCTGATCTACACGCTCGCCTTCAATCTCGTCTTCTTCACCCAGGAACTGTTCCTGGTGGTGCCGAAAGCGCTGACGCCGGGGCTGAGGCCGACCCTCTATCACAACAACCACGGCTGGGAGGGCGATCATCCGCTGGCGAGCCTGTTCCAGGGGACCGGGGCGCTGGCCATCTTCATCACGGGCGTCCTCTTCGCCCTCCTCCTGCGCTACCGGCCGGGCCGCTCCGTTCCGGCGCAGCTGCTCCTCATCTGGATGACCTATCACGGGCTTCTCCAGTCGCTGCCACAGGTCGCGGCGGGCGCGATCAGCGAGGGCAACGATGTCGGCATGGCGATGGATTATCTGGGGATGAGCGCGGCGGCCAAGACGATCGCCGCCCTGGTTGCGCTCGCCGCCATCCCCTTCATCGCGCTGGCGCTTGGCCGTTCCTTGCTGGGCCTCGCCGCCGAGCAAGCCGCCGTCGCCAGCGCAGGCGATCGAACGCGCTTCATCTTCCGTGTCGCTGCCGTGCCAGGGCTGATCGCCATTCCCCTGATCATCGCTTTTCGGGTGCCGCGCGAGCTCCTGGAAGTGGTCCTTCCGCCCGTGCTCGTGACCATTATCGGAATCGCCTGGATGCAGGCCGGTGCGTGGCGCATAAGGAATGCGAAGGCGATCGGCGCCCCGGCGCCAGGTTCGATACGCACGTCCCTGATCGCCGTGCTGACGCTGCTCCTGATCTTTCAGATCGTGCTGAGGCCGGGCATTCCCTTCTTCTAGCGCCGCCTCGCCCGCCCTTGCGAAGGAGACGCCCTTGCGAAGGAGACAGGGCGCAGCCTACAGCATGACGCCAAGATGGGAGACGCGAATGAGCGAAGGCAGCAACGTCAAATTTTCGGAAGCTGAAGCGCTTGCGTTCCATTCCGAAGGGCGTCCGGGCAAGATCGAGATCGTCGCGTCGAAGCCGATGGCGACGCAGCGTGATTTGAGCCTCGCTTACTCCCCCGGCGTCGCCGTCCCCGTCCGCGCCATCGCCGCCGATCCGGCCGCCGCCTATGACTATACGGCCAAGGGCAATCTCGTCGCCGTTATCTCCAACGGCACGGCCATCCTCGGCCTCGGCAACCTCGGCGCGCTCGCCTCCAAGCCGGTGATGGAAGGCAAGGCGGTGCTGTTCAAACGCTTCGCCGACGTCGATTCGATCGATATCGAGCTCGCCACCGAGGATGCCGACCGCTTCATCGACGCCGTCGCGCTGATGGAGCCGAGCTTCGGCGGCATCAACCTCGAGGATATCGCCGCGCCGTCCTGCTTCATCATCGAGCAGGCGCTTCGGGAGCGGATGAACATCCCGGTCTTCCACGACGACCAGCACGGCACCGCGATCATCACGGCCGCGGGCATCATCAATGCCTGCCACCTGACCGGTCGTAAGCTCAAGAACGTCAAGGTCGTCGTCAACGGCGCGGGCGCCGCCGCCATCGCCTGCACCGAGCTTATCAAGTCGATGGGCGTGCGGCCCGACCATGTCATCATGTGCGACCGGAGGGGCGTCATCTATCAGGGCCGCGAGGACGGAATGGACCAGTGGAAATCCGCCCACGCGGCCCGCACCGAAGCGCGCACGCTGGAGCAGGCCCTGAAGGGCGCCGACATCTTCCTCGGCCTTTCGGCGGCGGGCGCGCTCAAGCCCGGAATGGTGAAAGAGATGGCGAAGAGTCCGATCATCTTCGCCATGGCCAATCCCGATCCCGAGATCACGCCGCCCGAAGCCAAGGCTGCCCGTCCCGACGCGATCGTCGCCACCGGCCGCTCCGACTATCCAAATCAGGTCAACAACGTGCTGGGATTCCCCTTCATCTTTCGGGGCGCGCTCGACGTTCGCGCGACGACGATCAACGACGAGATGAAGATCGCCGCCGCCCAGGCGCTGGCCGAGCTCGCTCGCGAGGCCGTGCCCGAGGAGGTCGCCGCGGCCTATGGCGGCAAGGCGCACAGCTTCGGCCCCGACTACATCATTCCCGCGCCCTTCGATCCGCGGCTGATGGAGGTCGTTCCCGTCGCCGTCGCCAAGGCGGCGATGGACAGCGGAGTCGCGCAGTTCCCGATCGCGGACATGGAGGAATACCGCACCCGCCTGAGATCGCGGCTCAACCCCACCACGTCCGTTCTGACGCTGGCCTACGAGGGCGCGAAGGCGGATCCCAAGCGCGTGATCTTCGCCGAGGGCGAGGAAGACGTCGTGCTCCGCGCCGCCATCGCCTTCCGCGACGGAGGCTACGGCATTCCCGTTCTCGTCGGGCGCGAGGACGTCCCCGACAGGCTGAGGGCGCTGGGCGTCGACGACCCCGAATCGTTCGAGTTCGTCAACAGCCGCACCTACGGCCGCGTGCCGGAGATGGTCGACTATCTCTACCAGCGCCTGCAGCGGCGCGGCTATCTGCAGCGCGAGGTCGAGCGGATGGTGAACCAGGACCGCAACACCTTCGCGGCTCTCCTGCTCGCCCTCGGAGAGGCGGACACGCTGATCAGCGGCGTTACCCGTCCCTACGGGCAGACGATCCGCCAGCTTCGCCGCGTGCTCGACGCCAAGCCCGGCTGCACGCCCCTCGGCATCCACATACTGGTCGGCCAGACCCACACCATCTTCATGGCCGACACGACCGTGACCGAGCGACCGACCTCCGAGCAACTCGCCGACATAGCGACGCAAACGGCGGCCGTGGCGCGCCGTATGGGCCACGAACCGCGTGTCGCCTTCCTATCCTATTCCACCTTCGGCAATCCAGAAGGCACCTGGCTCGAGAATATCCGCGGCGCCGTCCGTCTGCTGAACGCGCGCGGCGTGGATTTCGAATATGAAGGCGAGATGGCGCCCGACGTCGCGCTCAACCGCGCACTCGCTCCCATCTACCCGTTCAGCCGTCTCACCGGCCCGGCCAATGTCCTGGTCATGCCCGGCCTCCAGTCGGCCAATCTATCGGCCAAGCTGCTGAAGGAGCTGGGCGGCGACGCGGTGATCGGGCCGATGCTGGTCGGCATGGCGCAGCCGGTTCAGGTGGCCGCGATGACGGCCACCGCCTCCGATCTCGTCACCCTTGCCGTGCTCGCGGCCGGAGGCATCGTGCGCTGAATACCTCCCCCGAGGTTTCTCGGGGGCGGTTTCAGGTCACTGATTGTTTTGAGTAGGGGCGGACATGCCGGCGGCGCCGACCTGTCCGATATTGCCGAACAGCTCCTTGAAGAAGCCGCGATCGCGGCCCAGGGTCGGCGTTTCCGCGTCCATCGGGTCGATCGACACGATCTGCTCCAAGCCCGAGCGCTCGATCGAGGCGACGTTGCCGGCCTCGTCAAATCGGATGTGGAACACCGTCTGGTCCACCGCCTTGGGGTGATTGAACGCGAGCTGTCGGGTCCGGCGCGACACATAATACCAGTCGCGTTCGGTGAACTGGCCGGTGAAGGTCGGGCGGCCGAGCGTCGCCTGCACCGAGTCGCGATTGTCGACGCCGGGTTGGACCGATGACAGCAGCACCTCGTCGGCGACATAGCCCTGACGACTCGGGATGGTCGAGCAGCCGGCCGCCGCCAGGCCGAATCCCAGCACCAGCGCGAGGCCGGCGGAACGTGCAAAGGGAAGCGTCATGGGCGAAAAATCTCCTGAAAAATCAGCCGGCGCCATACTCTGCGACCGGCACGCGCCTTGCGGGCCGCCTCTTCGCGCCCCAATATGCAAGATCGACCCAAGCGCGCAAGAGCGCGCTGCTCAGCTCAGAGGGGATAAATGTCCTTCCTGTCGCGTATTTTCGGCGAGAAGCGGAATCGCGATCGCCTTCGCCCGCTCTACGCCTCCCTCGTCGCCGAGGCGCGCCACCCCGCCTGGTATCGCGAAGGTCAGGTGCCGGACACGCTCGACGGCCGTTTCGACATGGTCGCCGCGATTCTCGCGCTGATACTGCTGCGGCTGGAGCACGACGGGGATGAGGCACGCGACGATTCGGTGCTGCTGACCGAGCTGTTCGTCGATGACATGGACGGCAGCGTGCGCCAGATGGGTATCGGCGACCTGATGGTCGGCAAGCATGTCGGCCGGATGGTGAGCGCATTGGGCGGCCGCCTCGCCGCCTTCCGCGATGCGGGCGGCGGTGCCTTCGACGAACCGGTCGTGCGCAACATATTCCACGAGTCGCCACCGTCCGATGAGGCGGTGCGCTTCGTGAGCGCACGGCTCGGCGATTTTCGCGACGGGCTGGCGGCCATGCCGGCCGATCGCCTCCTCGCCGGGGAGCTGCGCGTGCCATGAACCCCGAATTCAGCCGCACCGTTCGAATCGACACGCTCGGCGGCGCTCCCAAGGCGATCGACATAGCCGCCGATGAAGACGAGCGGGCGGCGCTGGCCGAGCGATTCGATCTGGTCACACTAGACGGCCTCTCCGCCGAGCTTTCATTGCGCCGCGACGGCGAGGCGGTCGCCGTCGCCGGCACCCTGCACGCCGAAGTGATTCAAGGCTGCATCGTCACCGGCGCGCCGGTTCCAGCCGCGATCAAAGAGGATTTCAACATCCTCTTCTGCCCGCAGTTCCGGACGGCGGCGGACGAGGAGGTCGAGCTCCATGAAGGCGAGATGGACGTGGTCTTCTATGACGGCGCGTTGATCGACATCGGCGAAGCGGTGGCGGAGACGCTGTCGCTCGCGCTCGATCCTTATCCCCGCTCGCCCGAGGCCGAGATGGCGCTCCGCGAAGCGGGCGTCAGCAGCGAGGAGCAGGCGGCGCGGGACGAGGAAGAGGCGAAAGCCAGACGCAGCCCGTTCGCGGCGCTGCGCAAAAGCTGAAAACGGAAGGGAGAGGGACATGAACGGCGTCACACCCTATCTGACGATCGGCGACGGCCGGGCGAGCGAGGCGGTCGATTTCTACAAGCGCGCCTTCGATGCCGAGGAGCTGGGGAGGCATCAGGCCGAGGACGGCAAGCGGCTGATGCACGCGCACCTGAAAATCAATGGCGCCGACCTCATGCTGTCCGACGATTTCCCCGAATATCATGGCGGCGGCGAGACGGCGGCGCCTTCGGCCGTCACCCTGCACCTGGCCGTCGACGACGCCGACCAGGCCTGGTCGCGCGCGGTCGGCGCGGGCGCGGAAGTGGCGATGCCGCTCGCCGACCAGTTCTGGGGGGACCGCTACGGACAGCTTCGCGACCCGTTCGGCCACACATGGTCGATCGGCGCGCCAAGCCGCGAGCCCGATCAGGGCTGAGAGTCAGAAGGGGACGTCGTCGTCCAGATCGCTGTCGAACGCCGGCTGCGGGCGTGACTGCTGGCGGCTGCCGCTGCCGGAGCCGGTGTCGCCATAATCGTCGCCATAGCTTCCGCCGCCCCCGCCGCTGCCCTTGCTGTCGAGCAGGACGAGTTCGCCGCGGAAGCGCTGGAGCACGACCTCGGTCGAATATTTGTCCTGGCCCGACTGGTCCTGCCATTTGCGGGTCTGGAGCTGCCCTTCCAGGTAGACCTTCGAGCCTTTGCGCAGGTACGACTTGGCGACCTTGCCGAGATTCTCGTTGAAGATGACAACGCGGTGCCATTCGGTCCGCTCCTGGCGGTTGCCGTCGCGGTCTTTCCAGCTCTCGGACGTGGCGACGCGCAGGTTCACGACCTCGCCGCCATTGTTCAGGGACCGCGCCTCGGGGTCATCGCCGAGGTTGCCGACCAGTATTACCTTGTTCACGCCCGCCATGGGCCATTCTCCTAACCGTCATGCGGCAACGCGCCGCTTGCCCTCCACCTACGCCATAGTCGCGGCGGAAGCCAAGGCCCCGGCGCCGCAGATTACTCGGCGGGGGAAGCCGCGGCTTCGCTTTTCCGCCGGCTTGAGCGGAAACCAAATATGACGATCAGCAAGGTCACGAGCTGCGCGCCCAGCGCCTCGGCGGTCGGCGAGATGCCCAGCAGCGGGATTCTCGGTCCGCCGGGAACCAGCGTGATCGGTATCATGCCCGCCTCCTGCAGCGCGCCTACCCCCTTTCCGGCAAGAACGACCGCGAGAATGGCGATCAGGATAGAACTGTAGGCGAAGAACTGCGTGATCGGCAGCTTGCGGCTGTAGCGCAGCATCACCCAGGCGATGATCGCGAGGAGCAGCATCGCGGTCAGGGCGCCGGCCAGGATGGTGCCGCCATTCCCCTGGGTCCACAAGGCGGCGTAGAAGAGGATAGTCTCGAACACCTCGCGGTAGACGACGACGAAGGCGAGGCCGGCCATGAACCAGGCCGAGCCACGCGACAGGGCACTGTTCATCTTCGATGCGATGTAGCGCCGCCACTCGTCGGCCTGGGATTTCCCATGCATCCAGATGCCGACGGACAGCAGCACGATGGCCGCCAGCAGCGCGCCGAAGCCCTCGGTCAGCTCGCGGCTGGCGCCGCTGATGGTGATGAAATGGGTGGCGGCGAACCAGGTGGCGACACCGGCGACCAAAGCCGTGACCCAGCCGCCGTGAACGTAACGAAGCTGCTCGGTCCGGTCCGCTTTGCGCAGGAAGGCGATCATGGCGATCACCACCAGCAGCGCCTCCAGCCCCTCGCGCAGCAGGATGACGAAGGCGCCGAGGAAGGTGGAAAGCTCGCTTGCCGCCTCGGGCGCCAGCGCGGTCTCGGCCCGGGCCAGGAGTCCATCGATCTCGGAGAGTTGCTGCCGCAACTCCGGCTCGGGACGACCGGCGGAGACCGCCGCCCGGAAGCCCGAGAGCGCCTGCTCGACCTCCAGCATCAGGTCGCCGTCGCGAGTCGCGAGCACCGCCTCCACCGGCTCGAAGCCGTCGAGATAGGCCGACAGGGCAAGCTCCTCTGCAGCGTCGCTATCGCCGGCCGCATAAGCGGCGAGGCTCTGGGCAAGCTTGTCGCGGACCGTGTCCAGCGACCCCGAGCCGTCGGCGGTCACGACCGCGCCGGGATTGGCGCGCAGATACGCGGTCACCGCATAGGCGCGCTCCTCGCCGATCTTGTCGGCAAGCGCGGCCGGCGCGATCGCGGCCAGCGCCGCCATGTTTGGTATCAGGCGGCGGACGCTTTCATGCTCGTTCCAGATGCGCTCGCCCTCGGCGACATCGGGGAAGGCGAAACGGCCGGCATGGAAGGCGAGCGCCCAGCGATCCTCCTCCGGCAAGAAAGCGAAACTCTGCATCGTCGTGCCTTCGAGGCCTTGGGTAATGACCTGATAGAGACCGAAGACGCTCCGCTCCCTCGCCCGGTCGCGATCGGCGAAGGCAATCGGCGGCGGATCGATCGCGGCCATCGCGGGCGGGGGCCCCTCCCCCGCGGGCCCGTGGCAGGAGCCACAATTCTGGGCATAAAGGGTCGCCGCGCGGCCAAGGTCCGGGACGGTCGCGGGCGCCAGCGGAACCGGGTAGGCGGCGAGGAGATCGCCGGCTAGGCCCTTGGCGAGCGCCGCCACCTGTTCGGACGGCACCTGGTCGGCGATCGCTTGCTGCAGGCGGGCAGCTCCGGCCTGAAGCCCCGCCCGCGCCGGATGATCCGGCAGCGCCGCGATTCGCTCGCTGACCGAATTCGAGAATTCGACCATCTCGTCATATTCGAACTGGTTGACGATCTGGCCACCCTGGACCGCCTCGCCATAATCGACGGCGACATAGTCGAGGAGCCGCCATGTCGTCTGGACGCCGCTATTCGCCTGCTGGGCGGCGGCGGGCCAGGCCAGAAGGACGAGAAGCAGCGGAAGGAACATCGCCTTTACCAGCGCGGATGAAAGGCGATGTGGAGCCTGAGCGATGCCGGTCATGCGGCACGCTTAGCATGCTGCAACTCATTATCAATAGCGCGTGGAGTATCGCGCGTCAGATCGCCGGGTAACGCAGCCGCCCGAGGAATCGGCTGAGGCTGGGCAGGCGCTCGCGGTTGCCGCGCCAGCTCGCCTTGAATTTCTCGAATCGCATGACGTCGTCGATGCGGCGGTCCAGGAAGCCGCGGGTTTCACCGAGGTCGTCGCTGTCGTCGTCGAGATAGACCAGCATCGTTGACGTGTAGAGGGCGGAGAGGATGCCGCGCTTGCTGTAATGGTTGAAATCGGTCGAGGTGTCGCCGGCGATGCGCCACATCCGGTCGGCCGCCCGCCAGGCGAGCCGGGCCGCCGTCATCGCATTCTGGGGCCGGGCGAGGATGGCGAAGGCGCGGCGCAGCGCCTCCTTGTGGGGGTGGATGACTTCGATCCGATACATCACGAAGTCACGTATCCGTTGCCGGATTTTGAGCTTAGAGACGCGCTCCGGCGGCCAGGCCTTGGCCATCGCCCGGTCGATCGCGTCGAACCATGCGTCGATCATCTCCACCGCCCCGCCAGGGAAGCAGAGCCTCGCCCGTTCGGACGGCACACGAAGTTCGGCAGCAGCCATGGCGAGCGCCTCGTCGCTCCAGCCGTCGAATGCGGCATGGGCGGGAATCAGCGGCGCCAAGGCCGCGCGCAGCTCGTCCAGGGTCATCTCGCCAGGGGGAATGGGGGCTTCGGTCATCCGGCTCTCCGTTCGCGCCCTACATGTGTCTCGGAAGACCCCGATACAAGTTCATTCGGCCTTCGATTCGCGCCCCGGCAGCCGGATCAGGACCAGAGCGGCGCAGATCAGCAGGGCACCGAATATGTCGGTGGCGCTGAGGCGCTCGTCATAGGCAAGCCAGCCGATCAGCGCCGTCACCGCCGGCTGGGTGAGAAGCGCGATGCCGACGACGACCGGGCTCAAATGGCCCATGGCATAGACGAGCAGGCCCTGGCCGATCACCTGGCTGCTGAGCGACAGGAAGACGAGCGACGTCCAGTCGCCGGGCATGACCGTTTCACCCAGTGCCAAGGCGAAGAGAAGCATGGGCAGCGCACCCGCCGTGGTCGCCAGCGCGAGCACCTGCATCGGCCCGAGGCGCTTTCTCGCCCGGTCGATCACCACCAGATAGAGGAAGTAGAAGAAGCCGGCGAGGATCGCGAACAGGTCTCCGGCGAAGTGGCGCGGCGACAGCTCGTAGCTGTTCCCCAGCATCAAAGCCGTTCCGATGATCGCGAGGGCGAAGGCGCCCGCCTGCATCGGCTTCGGCAGGGTCCGCACCATGATGAAGCCGTAGAGCGCGAAGAGGAAGCTGGACGAGTTGCCGAACAAGGTCGCGTTGGCAAGCTTGGTACGCAGGATGCCATAATGCCAGGCGGCGAGGTCGGCGGCGAAGAACAAGCCGCCGAGCACGATCAAGGCAAGCAGGCCCCATTCCGAACGGACACGGCCGCCGGCGCCAGGGCGCGCGAGCAGGAGCAGCAGCGGAACGGCGAGGGCCAATCGCCAGAAGCCCGCCGCGACCGGCCCGACATCGGCGAGGCGCACCATCCATGGCCCCAGCGCCAGAAACAGGTTGGCGACGATCAGCGCCGCGAACGCGTGGCGGCCGGTTCGTGCCGCGGAGGGGTCGGTCGGGTGATGCATGGCGGATGAGGGGCCGCTAGGCCGCGCCCACGGCTCGCGTCAAGCGACCGCGCCGAAGTGAGCGCCCACGTTCACCATCACCAGCGCCGCGCGGGCGGCCTCACCGCCCTTGTCCTTGTCGTCGGGTCGCGCCCGGGCGAGCGCCTGAGCCTCGTTTTCCACGGTCAAGATGCCGTTGCCTATAGCAAGGCCGTCGAGGGTTAGCGCCATCAGGCCGCGCGCGCTTTCGCCGGCAACGATCTCGAAATGATAGGTTTCGCCGCGGATGACGACGCCGAGCGCGACATAACCGTCATAGCGGCCGGTCTCGGACGCGCGGGCTATCGCGGCCGGAACCTCAAGCGCGCCCGGCACGGTCATCACCTCGACTTCATGCCCCTTGAGCGCCGAGCGCGCGCCTTCGAGGAGGAGGTCGTTCAGGTGATCGTAGAAGCGTGCCTCGACGATGAGCAGCCTGGCCATACTCAGGCGTCCGCCAGCGGGATCGGTCGCTCGCCGACGATAGACAGGCCGTAGCCGCCGAGCGCCACCGGCGTATGATGGGTATTGGTGAGGAGGACCATTTCCTGGACGCCCAGCGCCGACAAAATCTGGGCGCCGACGCCATAATCACGCAATTGCTCGGCATTCTCGCCGCCTGAGATGCCGGCACGGCGGTTGAGGGCGGTGGAAAGAGCGTTCGGCATCGGCCGATTGATAACGACGATCACGCCGGCGCCCTCCTCGCCAATGACGCGCATCGCACCTTCGAGGAGACCGCCGCGCTGCCCCGCTTCGGCGAAGGCGTCGGAGAACAGGCTCAAGGCATGCATCCGGACCAGGGTCGGCTTCTCGGGATCGATATGGCCCTTGACCAGGGCCACCTGCTCATTGCCGAGCGCCTTGTTCAAAAAGCTCTTCGCGGTCCAGGTCCCGCCCCAGCGGCTCTCGAAACGTGCCTCGGCGGTCTGCTCGACGAGATGATCCTTTTTGAGGCGATAGGCGATGAGGTCGCGGATCGTGCCGATCTTGAGGCCGTGGAGCTGGGCAAAGGCTATGAGGTCGTCCATCCGAGCCATGGTGCCGTCCTCGCGCATGATCTCGCAGATCACGCCCGACGGATTGAGCCCGGCGAGCCGCGCTACGTCGACCGCGGCCTCGGTATGGCCGGCGCGGATGAGGACGCCGCCTTCCTTCGCGACGAGCGGGAAGACGTGGCCGGGCGTCACGATATGCTCGGGGCCCTTGGAGGCGTCGATCGCGACCGAGATGGTCCGCGCCCGGTCGGCGACGGAAATGCCGGTCGTCACGCCCTCTTTCGCTTCGATCGAGGTGGTGAAGGCGGTTTCGTGCCGCGTGCCGTTGTGGCGGCTCATCAGGCCGAGGCCCAATTGCTCCACCCGCGCCTTCGACAGCGCCAGGCAGATGAGGCCGCGCCCGTGCTTCGCCATGAAGTTGATCGCGTCGGGAGTCGCCATCTGCGCCGGAATGACGAGATCGCCTTCATTCTCCCGATCGTCGTCGTCGACCAGGATGAACATGCGGCCGTTGCGCGCCTCGTCGATGATCTGCTCCGGGCTCGCCATCACGCCGCGGCTGCCGCTGGCGAGGAACTTCTCCAGCTTCACCAAGGTGTCTGCGGTGGGGTTCCAATCCATATCGCCGAGCTTTCTCAGCGAATTGGGATGAAGCCCGGCAGCGCGGGCGAGGCCGGAACGGGATATCTCGCCGGAGGTGACCAGCTCGCTCAGCCGGTCGATCAGGATGGTGCTCATGGCGCGCCGCTATCACATCGCGATGTGACACGACAATATGAAATCACACCCGACTGGCGCGAAGCTCCATCATCCGGCCGAGATAACGCGCGAGGATGTCGATCTCGATATTGACCTTATCGCCTTCGGCCAAGCCGGCGAGCGTCGTCGCACTGGCCGTGTGCGGGATGATGTTGACGGTGAAACGCACCCCGTCGGACAGATTCTCCACATCGTTCACCGTCAGCGACACGCCGTCGAGCGCTACCGAGCCCTTGGCCGCCAGATAGGGCGCGACCTCGTCGCCGGCGATAAGGGTAAGACGCGTCGAATCGCCCACGGGCAGAACCGCATCGATCTCGCCGACGCCGTCGACATGACCCGTGACAATGTGCCCGCCCAACTCGTCGCCGACTTTCAGCGCCCGTTCGAGATTGAGGCGCCCGCCCTCATCCCACATGCCGGGCGCCGTGCGGCTTTTTGTTTCGGCCGAGACGTCCACCGCGAACCAATGCTCGCCCTTGTCCACCACCGTCAGGCAGACGCCCGAGCAGGCTATCGAAGCGCCCAGGTCGATCGTCGCCAGGTCATAGCCGCTGCCGATCCTGGCACGCAGGTCGCCGCGTTGCTCAATGGCCTCGATCCGGCCGATATCGGTGATGATCCCGGTAAACATCAGAGTCCCTATTGCTGCATCATCCCGGCGGAAAACCGGTTCCCACTTTTCCTGATGATGCTCGAACGCGCTCGTAGACTTCCAACCGGTCAATGCCAAGCGGACGCGTGTCGGTGAGCATCCAGCGCCGATGGGCGGCGGCGATGCTGTCGAGGCCGACATAGCCCAGCGCCGACTTGCCCTCGCCGATCAGGATCGGCGCACGGTAGATCAGCATGCGGTCGACGAGGTCCGCCGCGAGGAAGGCCGAGGCCGCCCCCGATCCGCCTTCGACAAGCAGGTCGTTCACATCTCGGAGTGCGTGGACCTCCTCCGGGTTGCCGAGACGTGTCCAGCCCTCGACGGTGTCGCCACGGGTCAGGATGGCGCGCCGGGGCGATCGATCCTCCAGCCCCGGCAGGCGCACGTCGAGCCTCGGCCCGTCCGCCTCATAGGTGCCGCGCCCGACCAAGATCATGTCCGCTCGCGCCCTTTCTCCGTGGACGTGGGCGCGGGCGTCCTCGCCGGTGATCCAGCGGCTCTCGCCCGACGGCAGCGCGATCTTGCCGTCGATCGACATGGCGAGCTTCAGGGTGACGAAGGGCCGTCCCAGCCTGTGGCGCATGAGAAACCCCGCCATCGAGCGTTCGGCGGCTTCGGATTCGACGCCGGTCACGACCGCGATGCCAGCGGTGCGCAAGTTTTCCAGGCCACGCCCGTTCGTTCGGCTGTCGGGATCGCGGACCGCGACCACGGCGCGCGCCACTCCCGAATCGACGAGGAGATTTGCACAGGCCAAGCCGCGCTCGCTTTCGTGAGCGCAGGGTTCGAGGGTCACATAGGCGATGGCGCCGCGAGAATCGTCTCGGGCCTCGGCCAGCGCCATCGCCTCGGCGTGCGGGCGTCCGCCGGGTTGGGTCCAGCCGCGCCCGACGACGCGGCCTTCCTTCACGATCACGCAGCCGACATGGGGGTTGGGCGCCGTCCGGCCCCGGCCGCGCTCGCCCAGCGCGACGGCGGCGGCCATCCAGCGCCTGTCGTCCGGATCAGATGCCGAACTGGCGCTCAAGCTCTTTGAACTGCCGCTGCCGCTCGACGGCGATCGCATCCTCGCGCGCCTGCCGCTCCTTTTGCGCCGCTGCGATCTCGGCGTCGGTACGGTTGGCACTCCAGCTCTCGACGTAGATGAGCTGCTCGCCCGGCGCGATGTTGGTGCGCGTGTCGTAGTAGAAGAGGACGATGATCGAGACCGGTATCACCATGGCGAACAGGGCCGCGATCCATTGAACCCGGCTGCGCTCCTTCGCGAAGGCGCGAAGGTCCTCCCAGAGGGCGCGGGGAGAGGCGGGACGGGGAAGCGGCATCGGCCGAAGATAGGGCCGGCGCCGCCGAAGCGCCAGCCCCAGCCATGGGTCAGCCGTTGAGCCGGAAATGGACGGTGAGGATCTTGCGGCTCTCGACCGGCTTGCCGTCCAGGGTGGCGGGGCGGAACCGCCAGCGGCTGAGCGCGTGCCGCTCCGTGACGCTGTAGAAGGCCTCGCTCGTCGCCCGCACCTTCTCGGCCGACTTCACCCGACCGTCGGCGCCGATCAGGAGGCGGATGGTGACCGTGCCTTCCCGATTCATGCGCCGTTCCGACGCGGGATAAGGCGGCTGCAACGCTATCCCAGCGCGCATCTCGGGTTCGATTCGCACCGGTGGAGCCGGCGGGTGAGGCATGTCGACAACGATGGGACCGTTCGGGATCGGCTCGATGGGGATGATCCTGTCCGGCTCCGGCCGAACGAGGGAGTCGGGCTGCGGCGGCAGATCCACGAGCGGCTTCATCGAGTCGACCAACGCCGGCGTCTGCTTCGTCTTTGTCGGCTCGACCGGAACGGGTGGGGGATCGGGCTCGACCGGCACCGGCTTGATCTCGAGTGGCGTGAATACCTTTACGACCGGCACATCCATCCTCGAAAGGGCAAGGGCCGTGATCGCGGCGCCGTGAAGCGCGATGACGGCGAGCAGGCTGACGGGGCTCTTGGATGTCTGCGCCAGGAAGCCGGCTTCGGACATGATGACTCTCCTTGCAACGCGCCGCTTATGCGGCTGCTAAGGAAGGTTACATCATATCGTAATGATATACCATACCCAAAATGGACTTGCGGTGCTTGCGGACCGCAGCGAAATGTCAGGCTGCGGCCGCTCTCAGCCGCGCGACGCTCTGCTCCTGACCGATCAGGAGCAGCAGCGGCGCCATTTCGGGGCCGCTGTCGCGGCCGGTGAGGGCTTGGCGCAGGGGGAGGAAGAGCGACTTGCCCGAGCGGCCACTACGTTCCTTGAGGGTCGTGGCCAGTGCCTTCCAGGGCGCCTCGGCCCAATCGATCGTCGCGGCGACATCCGCCGCCGCCGCCACGAACGCGCGGTCTCCGGCCGAGGCGCGGTGTTCGACCGGTCCTTCGACGATCTGCCACCATTCGGCGGCTTCGGCGACAGCGCGAAGGTTGGGGCGAATCACCGCCCAGGCTTCCTCGCCCATGCTTGCGGGCAGCCGATCCTTCACTGCGCTATATTCGAGCTGGTGGACGATGCGGGCGTTGAGCGCGGCGAGCTCCTCCATGTCGAACCGCGCCGGGGCGCGGCCGAAGGTGGCGAAATCGAAGCTTTCGATCAGTGGTTCGGGCGTGGCGAACGGCTCGACCGGCAGGCTGGTGCCGATCCGCGCCAACTTGGCGACGAGAGCAGCGGACTCGATCCCGGCCTCGCGCATCGCCTCGACGCCCAGCGAGCCGAGGCGCTTGGAGAGCTTGCCCTCTGAACCGACCAGCAGCGCCTCATGGGCGAAGGCCGGCGGCGGCGCGCCCAGCGCTTCGAACATCTGGATCTGGAGCGCGGTGTTGGTGACATGATCCTCGCCGCGCACGACATGGGTCACGCCCATGTCGATGTCGTCGACCGTGCTCGGCAGCATGTAGAGCCAGCTTGCATCCTCGCGCCGGATGACGGGGTCGGACAGCAGCGCCGGATCGAAATGCTGAGGTCCGCGGACGAGGTCGTGCCATTCGATCGCCGCGCCGTGATCGAGTTTGAATCGCCAGTGGGGCCTCCGCCCCTCCGCCTCCAAACGGGCAATCTCTTCCGGCTTGAGGTTTAGCGCCGCCCGGTCGTAGACCGGCGGCTTGCCCCGCCCGAGCAAGACCTTGCGCTTCAGATCCAGCTCCTGCGCGGTCTCGTAGGCCGGATAGGCGCGTCCGCTCTCGCGAAGCCGCTCCAGCGCCGTGTCGTATCGGTCGAAACGAGCGGACTGCCGGTGCTCCTCGTCGGGCATCAGGCCGAGCCAGGCGAGGTCCGCGCGAATGGCCTCGACATGATCCTCGGTCGAGCGCTCGGCATCCGTGTCGTCGAGGCGAAGAATGAAGCGGCCGCCCCTCTTGCGCGCCCACAGCCAATTGTGCAGCGCCGTCCGGATATTGCCGACATGGAGGCGGCCGGTCGGCGCGGGGGCGAAGCGGGTGGTGACGGTCATGATCTCGCCTCTATTGAAGGTGCTTCCAGGCGGCAACGCCCCTTGCCATCGGGGGAGGCGCGGCTAAGGGAGAGCGGGGCGGCCGCTTACGGGGATTCTTCGCATGAAATTGATGTCGGGCAATTCGAACCTTGCGCTGGTGAAGGATATTGCCTCCTATCTCGAGCTGCCGATTACCGAGGCCAGCGTTCGCCGCTTCGCCGACGAGGAAGTGTTCGTCGAAATCCATGAGAATGTGCGCGGCGAGGACGTGTTCGTCGTCCAGTCGACCTCCTATCCGGCCAATGACAACCTCATGGAGCTCCTCATCTGCATCGATGCGCTGAAGCGCGCGTCGGCCAAGCGGATCACCGCCGTCGTTCCCTATTTCGGCTATGCGCGGCAGGACCGAAAGCCCGGACCCCGCACACCGATCTCGGCCAAGCTCGTCGCCAACCTGATCACCGTGGCCGGCGCCGACCGCGTCCTTTCGATCGACCTCCATGCGGGACAGATCCAGGGCTTCTTCGATATCCCGACCGATAATCTCTACGGCGCGCCGGTCATGTCCGCCGACATCCAGGCGCGTTTCGCCGGACGACCGATAACGGTCATCTCGCCCGACGTGGGCGGCGTGGTGCGTGCGCGCTCCCTCGCCAAGCGGCTCGACAACGCCCCGCTGGCCATCGTCGACAAGCGCCGAGAGAAGCCGGGCGAATCGGAGGTGATGAACATCATCGGCGACGTCTCCGGCCGCTTCTGCATCCTCGTCGACGACATCGTCGATTCGGCCGGGACCTTGTGCAACGCCGCTGCCGCGCTCAAGGAGGGCGGCGCGGAGGACGTCGTCGCTTATTGCACCCACGGCGTCCTGTCGGGCGCCGCCGTGCCGCGGGTCGAGAAGTCGGCGCTGAAGGAGCTGGTCATCACCGATTCGATTGGCGCCACCCAGGAAGCGGCGAGCGCCTGCGACAAGATCCGCGTCCTCACCATCGCCCCGCTCCTCGCCGAAGCCATCCGCCGCATCGCCGATGAAAGCTCGGTCTCCAGCCTGTTCGACTGAGCGGTCACACGTCGATAAAGATTTCAAACGGGTCGTAGCTCCCGAAGCTCCAGACATTGCCTTCGAGGTCGCGCGCCTCGTAGCTGCGGCCGCCGTAGTTCCGGTCGGTCGGGGGGCTGATGATGGCGGCGCCGGCGTGGACGGCGCGGGCGTGGTGCGCATCGGGGTCGGGGAGGACGACATAGATGCTAGCCGTGACCTTGCCGCCCGTCTCCGCCGGCGTCACCATCGCCAGCGCCTCCCCGATGCGGGACGAGACGGAGCCTACCATGATCATGTTGCCGTCGAGGGTGAGCTCGGCATGTTCGATCCGCGCCTTGTCCCCGCTCTCGTAGATCATGTTGCGGGAGAAGCCGAAAGCCTCGCAAAGGAAATCAATGGCGGCATGGGCGTCGCGATAGGCGAGGCAGGGGATGATGGCGGGATTGACGGACATGCCTTTCTCCCTTCGGCTGCGGCCTATCGGATAGCATGAAGCCCGAGCCCGGCGAAGCCTGCCGGCGCTTGCCTTCGCCGACGCATCGCCTTATAGGGCGCGCTCTTTCCAGCTCTGGAAGAATCGAACTGCCCGGCTATCCAAGGGCTGCCGTGGCCGTTCTCAAATGTCGCGCAAGCGCCAAAGGAGACAAAATGCCCAAGTTGAAGACCAAGAGCGGTGTGAAGAAGCGCTTCAAGCTCACCGCCACCGGCAAGGTGAAGCACGGCGTCGCCGGCAAGCGTCACCGCCTCATCAGCCACAACGCCAAATATATCCGCCAGAACCGCGGCACCGACGTGCTCGCCGACGCCGATACGGCGCGGGTGAAGCTGTGGGCGCCCTACGGCCTGAACTAAGGAGTATTTGAGCCATGGCACGCATCAAGCGCGGCACGACCACGCGCACCAAGCATAAAAGGCTGCTGGATCAGGCGAAGGGCTATTATGGCCGCCGCAAGAACACGATCCGCATCGCCCGCCAGGCCGTCGAGAAGGCCGGCCAATACGCCTATCGCGACCGCAAGGTGAAGAAGCGGTCGTTCCGCGCCCTCTGGATCCAGCGCATCAACGCCGCGGTCCGCGCCGAAGGCCTCACCTACGGCCAGTTCATGCACGGCCTGAAGCTCGCCGGTGTCGATCTCGACCGCAAGGTCCTGGCCGACATCGCGATGCACGAAGGCGACGCCTTCAAGGGCATCGTCGCCCAGGCTCGCAAGGCGCTCCCGGCCCAGGCCTGAGCATCGGCCGTGTAGAAGGATGAGGGCGCGGGGGACCCGCGCCCTTTTTCTTGCCTAGTAGAGCCGTTCGTAGGCGGGAAGCGTCAGAAACTCGGTCAGCCCGTCGGCCGTGACCAGGTCAGTGAAGATCCGTTTCGCCTCCTCAAGATTCTCGGCCGCCCCCAGTCGCGCCATCTCCTCGGCGAGCAGCGAGTCGAACAGCGTCCGGTCAAGCCTGCGGCCGTCGTCGAGCCGCGCTTCGAACTTCAGCCACTGCCAAAGCTGAGTGCGGCAGATTTCGGCCGTCGCGGCGTCCTCCATGAGGTTGTAGAGAGGCACGGCCCCGCGGCCGCCGAGCCAGGCGGCCAGATACTGGACGCCGACGCGGATATTCTCGCGGACGCCGGCCTCGGTGCGGGGGCCGTTGTGCAGGCGGAGCATGTCATCGCGGTCGACGTCACCGCCGATGACGCGATCGAGCTGGTTGGGTCGATCGAACGCCGCCATCGCCACCGGCACCAGTGCCGGATGTGCGACCCAGGTGCCGTCATGGCCGTTTCGCGCCTCGCGCTCCTTGTCGGCGCGCACCTTCTCGAACGCTGTCGCATTGGCCGCCTCGTTCCCCTTCACCGGGATCGCCGCCGACATGCCGCCCATGGCGAAGGCGCCGCGGCGATGGCAGGTCTCGATAAGCTTCAGCGAGTAGGCGGCGAGGAACGCCTTATCCATCGTCATCGCCGCCCGGTCCGGCGTGATCCGTTCGGGGCCGCGCCCCAGCCGTTTGATATAGGAGAAAATATAGTCCCAGCGGCCGCAATTGAGGCCGACGGCATTCTCGCGGAGGGCGTATAGGATCTCGTCCATCTCGAAGGCGGCGGTGATCGTTTCTATCAGCACCGTCGCCTTGATGGCGCCGCGCGCGAGGCCGAGCCGTTCCTCGGCATAGGCGAAGACATCGCTCCAGAGTGCCGCCTCCCGGTGGCTTTCGAGCTTGGGCAGATAGAAATAGGGCCCTGATCCGGCCGCTAGCGCCCGCTCGGCATTGTGCCAAAGGTAGAGGCCGAAATCGAACAAGGCTCCGGCGACCGGCTCGCCGTCCGCCTCATGGTGCCGCTCGGGAAGGTGCCAGCCGCGGGGGCGCACCATCAGTACCGCCGGGCGGGTCCCCACGGCGTAATGTTTCCCCGTCGCCGGGTCGTCGTAGGACAGCCGCCCCCGCCAATAGTCGAACAGATTTGCCTGCCCCTCGACGATATTGGCCCAGCTTGGCGCCGTCGCGTCCTCGAAGTCGGCCATGAAAACCTTCGCGCCCGAGTTGAGCGCGTTGATCACCATCTTGCGGTCTGTCGGGCCGGTAATCTCTACGCGGCGATCGAAGAGGTCGGCGGGAATGTCGCCGACCCGCCAATTCCCGGCGCGGATCGAAGCGGTTTCAGGCAGGAAGTCGGGGAGCGCGCCGGAATCGAAGGCCCGTTGCCGTTCCGCCCGCGCCTCCAGCAGCGCCCGGCGGCGCCCGTCGAAGCGGCGATGAAGCTCGGCGACGAAGCCGAGCGCAGCCTCGGTCAATACATCCTGGGAACGGTCCATGCCCGGCGTCGTGGCGGACTCCGGGCGCTCGGCCAGTCGAGCCTCGCTCACAGCATGGCCTCCGAAGCGATGCTGTAGCGGGTAGTGGCGGAGGTGGCGTGGGGGCAGTGTGTCAGCCGGATCCATTCGTTGCGGGCCTTGCGCTCGTCCTCGAACGGCCCGGACATCGTCTCGGTGCCTGGGATCAGCGAGCGGAAGTCCGGGTCGGCATACTCGCCCCCGACAATCCAATAGCGTATGGTCATCGATCTTCCTTTCAGGCCGCGGCCCTGGTGAATTGCGCCGCCTCGGTCGATTCCGCGAGGGCGACGGTGGACGCCTCCCCGCCCGCGATGGTCTGGGCGATCCGATCGAAATAGCCGGTTCCGACTTCGCGCTGGTGACGGGTGGCGGTATATCCGTGCGCCTCGCTCGCGAATTCGGCCTGCTGCAGCTCGGAGTAGGCGGCCATGCCCCGGTCCTTGTAGCCGCGCGCCAGCTCGAACATGCCATGGTTGAGGCTGTGGAAGCCGGCCAGGGTCACGAATTGGAACTTGTAGCCCATCGCGCCAAGCTCGCGTTGGAACCGGGCGATCGTCTCCCTGTCGAGCTTCGCCTCCCAGTTGAAGCTGGGCGAGCAATTGTACGCCATCATCTTGCCGGGATGCGCCTTCTGCACTGCTTCGGCGAAGCGCCTGGCGTCCTCCAGGTTGGGATGGCTCGTTTCCCACCAGAGGAGGTCGGCGTGGGGCGCGAAGGCGATGCCCCGCCGGATGCAATGGTCGACGCCCGTGCCTTCCTTTAGGCGGAAGAAGCCTTCGGGCGTGCGCTCGCCGGTGAGGAACGCATGGTCGCGTTCGTCGACGTCGGACGTGATGAGCTTGGCGCTCTCGGCGTCGGTGCGGGCGATGAGGAGGGTAGGGACGCCGCAAACATCCGCCGCGAGGCGCGCGGCACCGAGATTGCGGATATGGGCCTGGGTCGGGATCAGCACCTTACCGCCGAGATGGCCGCATTTCTTCTCGGAGGCGAGCTGGTCCTCGAAATGGACCCCGGCGGCGCCCGCCTCGATATAGGCCTTCATGATCTCGAAGCAGTTCAACGGGCCGCCGAAGCCCGCCTCGGCATCGGCGACGATCGGAATGAACCAGTCGCGTCGAGCGCCGCCTTCCATATGCTCGATCTGGTCGGCGCGCTGTAAGGTGCGGTTGATACGCCGGCAAAGCTCCGGCCCGGCATTGGCGGGATAGAGCGACTGGTCGGAATACATGGCGCCGGCGGTGTTGGCGTCGGCCGCGACCTGCCAGCCGGAGAGGTAGATCGCCTCGAGGCCGGCCCGCGCCATCTGCATCGCTTGGTTGCCGGAGAGGGCGCCGAGGGCGTGGACATAATCGTCGGTATTAAGCAGCTCCCAGAGGCGCTCGGCGCCACGGCGGGCGAGCGTATGCTCGATGGCTAGAGAGCCGCGCAGGCGCTCGACATCGGCGGGCGTGTAGGAGCGCTGGATGCCGTTGAAGCGGCCCGGCTGCGAGGGAACAAGGGAGGCGAAATCGGTCATGGCCAGTCCAAAGGTTAGGATAAGGTGAGACCAATGAAGCATCGAAGCGGGGGCGTTGGCCGCAGAAAAAAGGTCGCTGTGTCACGACGCGACTTGCGACTCTTGTGAATCTTTGACAATGTTCTGCCGTGGCGGCGCAGGGCAAACTCTATCTGGGCGCAAGGCTTCGGAGGCTTCGGCGCGAGTTGGGGCTCAACCAGAGCGCGATGGCGTCCGAACTTTCGATCAGCCCCAGCTACCTCAATCATCTGGAGCGCAATCAAAGGCCGATAACCGCCGCCGTGCTGCTGAAGCTGGCCCAGGCCTATGACATCGACCTCAAGGGCTTCACCGCCGACAGCGAGGTCACGAGCCTCGAAGAGCTGGCCGAGATCTTCGCCGACCCGCTGTTTGCCGACATCGGCATTCCTCGCTACGAGCTGCTGGAACTCGCCCACAACGCTCCCTCCGTCGCGGACGCCATATCGCGCCTCTATGCGGCCCTGGCGCAGCGACGACAGGCGCCCGAGGGCGGCGAGGCGGAGTATGAAGCGCGCCTCACTCCCGAAATCTGGGTGCGCGACTATATCCAGCTGCAGCGCAACTATTTCCCCTATCTGGAGGAAGCGGCGGAAACGCTGGCGGGCGCGCTCGGCGGTCCGGCCGAGATGTTCGCCAGCCTCCGGCGGCGCCTTCACGAAGGCTTCGGGGTCGATACTCGCATCATGCCGGCCGAACTGCTCGACGCCGCGAGCCAGCATTATGACTATCACCGAAAGCGGCTGATGCTGTCGGCGTTGCTGCGGCCGGAGAGCCGGACCTTCGGCCTGGCCTATCAGGTCGCGTTGTTCGAGTTCCGGCCGCTGCTCGCCAGGATGCTGGAGAGCGCAGCGCCGCCGGACCCGCCGACCCGAGCCCTCCTCCACATAAGCCTCGCCAACTATGCGGCAGGAGCGATCATCATGCCCTACGCACCTTTCCTGGCGGCGGCGGAGCGATACCGCTACGAGGTCGACCGGCTCTGTGCCGAGTTCGGCGCCAGCGTCGAACAGGTAGCGCACCGCCTCACCACCTTGGGGCGTAGCGGCGCGCGCGGCATTCCCTTCTTCATGCTGCGGGTCGACGCCGCCGGAAACATTTCTAAGCGCTTCGCCGGCGAAAGCTTTCCCTTCTCCCGCTTCGGCGGCACTTGCCCCCGATGGAACCTCCACGCCGCCTTCCAGACGCCGGGCCGCGTCGCGACGCAGGTGGTGGAGACGCCGGATAGCCAGCGATTCTTCACGATCAGCCGCACGGTGGACCGCGCCGTGCGGCTCGACCCGCGCGAATCGACCCAGCTCGCCGTCGGCCTTGGCTGCGACCTCCAATATGCGTCGAAGATCGCCTATTCCGACGGTCTCAACCTTGCCGATCCCTATGTGACGCCGATCGGTCCCGCCTGCAGCATCTGTCCGCGCGTTCGCTGTCCCCAGCGCGCCGCCGCCCCGGCCGGGAGGAAGCTGGCGGTCAGCGAGATGCAGAAGACGATCTCGCCTTATCCCTTCCTCGGCGGCTGAACCGCGCGGGGGATGCCGGGCCGGCCGCGCTCGCACTCCAGCTCGATCCTGTCCCAACCGCCGAGTTCCGCAGCGGCGGCGTAGCTGCTTTCGAAGAAGGCGAGCAGCGTCGCATCCGGACCGGCACTCTGGCGGACGGCGTCGTAGGGAAGGACGAACTCGCCCAGCTTCTCGTCATAGCGCGCATCGTCGGGGGCGACGGCCACTTTGGAAAAGCCATCGGGCGACGGGTAGGCGTAAGAATAGAAGAACGGCGACCCGCCGCTCGCGCCACCCGGCCAAAAACCGGCGCTCGACACTTCATGACTGTAGGCTTCGCGCGTGACCGCATCGGGGAGGTTCGGAACACCGCCGGGGTGAAGCGGCGCCGGCCGGCCGGAGAAGCGCGTGACGGCAAGATCGAAGCTGCCCCAGAAGAAATGGACCGGGCTCACCTTGCCGAGGAAGCCCGAACGGAACAGCCGCAGCACCCGGTCGGCGGATAATAACGCCCGCCGCAGCCGGTCGGCGCTGTCGCGGTCGTAGGCGCGGGGCTCGGTGTCGGCTTTGAAGGGAATCCCCGGATCGACCTCGTTGGGCGCGCCGTGAATGCGGACAGGGTGTCCCGCCTCGGCGATCAGGCTCAGCGCCTGCTGGTGAAAACGGGCGACCGACATGGACTCCAGTGCGAAGTTGCCATGATGACCGTCGGAACCGTCGATCGTGAAACGATGGCGGATGAGATCGAAACCCAGCTCGAACGTCCCGGCATGGGCGTGAATCGGCTCGGTGCGAAAGCCCTCGGGGCAGATGTGGAACGTCAGGTGCCAACCATGGTTGCGCCAGGGGAGCAGGGCGGTCGGGACCTTGCCGGCGACTTGTGAAAAGAGGTGGAGGGCGGCGATCGTCGCCCCGTCCCGTTCCTCGCCAAGTTCGGGCCAATCCTGCGATCGGTGGACCATGCTCGCCTCCTCACCTTCCCGACCGAGACGCAGGGGCAGCGGCGGGGGTTCCCTTGCCACGGGAATCTCCTCTAAGGGCGGCGCATGTCAGACGTCGAAACCATGACCGGCGAATGGGTCGCTCGAATCGAGGCCGCTCGGGATCTGCAGAGCCTCGAATTGGAGCGTGTGGCGGCGCTCGGCAAGCAGGGGGCGATCACGGGCCTCCTCAAGACGCTGGGCGGGATGACCCCGGAAGAGCGGCAGGTTGAAGGGCCGCGCATCCACTCATTGCGCGAAACGGTCACGGAGGCGATCGCGGCGCGCAAGTCGGCGCTGGAGACGGCCGAGCTGGACCGAAAGCTCGCCACCGAGACGCTCGATATGAGCCTGCCGGTCTCTGCCGGCGAGCAGGGCAGCATCCATCCGGTCAGCCAGGTGATGGACGAGCTGGCGGAAATCTTCGCCGACCTCGGCTTCTCGGTCGCGACCGGGCCGGAAATCGAGGACGACTGGCACAATTTCACCGCGCTCAACATTCCCGAAAGCCACCCGGCGCGGGCGATGCACGACACTTTCTACTTCGGCGCCGACAAGGACGGGGACGGCAAGCGGATGCTGCTCCGAACGCACACCTCGCCGGTGCAGATCCGGGCGATGCAGGCGCAAAAGCCGCCGCTGCGCATCATCGCGCCGGGCCGGACCTACCGTTCCGACAGCGACGCGACGCACACGCCGATGTTCCACCAGGTGGAGGGCCTGGTGATCGACCGCGGCATTCATCTCGGTCATCTCAAATGGACGCTGGAAACCTTCTTGAAGGCGTTCTTCGAGCGCGACGATATCGTGCTCCGCCTGCGTCCGAGTTATTTCCCCTTCACCGAGCCGTCGGCCGAGGTCGATGTCGGCTACACGATCGAGAACGGGCGCCGCGTGGTCGGCGGCTCCGACGGCTGGATGGAGGTCCTCGGCTCCGGCATGGTCCACCCGCGCGTGCTCGAAGCCTGCGGGCTCGATCCCAACGAATGGCAGGGGTTCGCCTTCGGCTCCGGCATCGATCGGCTCGCCATGCTGAAATACGGCATGGACGACCTTCGTGCCTTCTTCGACGGCGACCTGCGCTGGCTCCGCCATTATGGCTTTTCGAGCCTCGACGTGCCCACGTTGAGCGGGGGAGTGGGCGCATGAAGTTCACATTGAGCTGGCTGAAGGAGCATCTGGAGACCGATGCGAGCTTGGAGGCGATCGTCGACATGCTGACTTGCATCGGCCTGGAGGTCGAGGGCGTGGAGAATCCGGCCGAAAAGCTGGCACCCTTCGTCGTCGCCGAGGTGCTGACCGCCGAACCACATCCGCAGGCAGACAAGCTGCAAGTCCTAACCGTGAATACCGGGGACGGCGAGCCGGTTCAGGTCGTCTGCGGCGCTCCCAATGCGCGAGCGGGCCTGAAAGGCGTGTTCGGCGGCCCCGGCGCCTATGTTCCGGGCAGCGATCTCACCCTCAAGGTCGCCGCTATCCGAGGCGTCGAGAGCCGGGGCATGATGTGCTCCGTGCGCGAGCTGGAGCTGGGCGAGGAGCATGACGGCATCATCGAGCTGCCCGCCGATGCGCCGGTCGGAGCCGGCTTCGCCCAATGGCGCGGGCTCGACGACCCGGTGATCGATGTCGCCGTCACCCCCAACCGCCAGGATTGCATGGGCGTCCACGGCATTGCCCGCGACCTCGCCGCCGCCGGCCTCGGGACCTTGAAGGCCGTCAACGTCAAGGAGATCGCCGGAGCCTTCCCCTGCCCGATCGAGATCCGCACCGACGATCCGGAAGGTTGCCCCGCTTTCTACGGCCGGGTCATCCGAGGCGTGAAGAATGGCCCGTCGCCCGACTGGCTCCAACAGCGGCTGAAGGCTGTCGGCCAGCGTCCAATCAGCGCGCTGGTCGATATGACCAACTACATCATGCTGAGCTACGGACGGCCCCTGCACGTCTATGACCTCGCTAAGCTTGAGGGCGCGATCGTCGCCCGCAAGGCGAAGGACGGCGAAACCATGCTGGCGCTCAACGGCAAGACCTATGCGCTCGATAGCTCGATGACCGTCATCGCCGACGACGCCGGCGTCCACGACATCGGCGGTATCATGGGCGGCGAGGATACCGGCGCCACCGAGGAAACCACCGACGTCGTCATCGAATGCGCCTATTTCGACCCGGAGGGCATTGCCCGCACGGGTCAGAAGCTGGCGCTCACGTCGGACGCGCGCACCCGCTTCGAGCGCGGTGTCGATCCCACTTTCCTGGAGGTGGGCCTGCAACTGGCAACGGAAAGGGCGCTCGATCTTGTCGGCGGCGAGCCCTCCGAGATTATTCGCGCCGGATCGCCGCCGGCCGAGCAGCGGATCGTCGAATATCGTCCCCAACGCTGCGCCGAGCTGGGCGGCCTCGACGTGCCCGAGGAGCGGCAGAAGGACATCCTGCTCAGCCTCGGATTCGAGTTCGAGCACGGCGATCCCTGGAAGATCGACGTGCCGTCCTGGCGTCGTGACGTCATCGGCTCGGCCGACATCGTCGAGGAGGTCATCCGCATCGAAGGTATCGACAAGGTGCCGTCGACGCCGCTGCCGCGCGCGCCGGGCGTCGCCAAACCCACGGCCACGCCCGAACAGCTCGTCGAGCGCCGCGTCCGCCGTGCCGCCGCCGAGCGCGGGCTCAACGAAGCGGTGACCTGGAGCTTCGTCAGCGAGGCGGAGGCGGAGCCGTTCGGCGGCAGCGCCTGGATCCTCGACAATCCGATCAGCGAGGAAATGAAGGCGATGCGGCCTTCGCTCCTGCCCGGCCTGCTCGCCGCCGCTCGCCGCAACATCGATCGCGGCGCACAGAGCGTGCGCCTGTTCGAGGTCGGACGCCGCTACCTTGGCGACCGGGAGCATCCGACGATCGGTCTCGTCCTCGCCGGCGACCGCCGAGCGCGCCACTGGAGCACGGGCAAGGCGGAAGCGTTTAGCGCCTATGACGCCAAGGCCGAGGCCATGGCCCTCCTCGCCGCCGCCGGCGCGCCGGTCGACAACCTCCAGGCGCTGGACGGGACCGCCGTCTATCATCCCGGGCGCTCGGCCCGGCTTTGCCTCGGCCCCAGGAACGCCCTCGCGGAATTCGGCGAGCTTCATCCGGCCACCCTCAAGGCATTCGATCTGGGCGTTCCGGTCGTCGCCGCCGAAATCTATCTCGACTTCATCCCGCTAAAGCGGAGCGGCATCGGCCACATGCGCGCCGCCTATGCGCCGCCGCCGCTTCAGGCGGTGAAACGCGACTTCGCCTTCCTGCTCCCCACCGAAGCGCGAGCCGACACCCTGCTCCGCGCCGTGCGAGGCGCCGACAAGCAGGTCATTGCGGGTGTCAGCCTGTTCGACGTCTTCACCGGCCAGGGCGTGCCTGAGGGGCGGAAGTCGGTGGCGGTCGAGGTCGTGCTCCAGCCGGGCGACAAGAGCTTCAGTCACGAGGAGCTGGAAGCCATCTCCTCCCGGATCGTCGCCGCGGCGGAGAAGATGGGCGCGCGCCTCCGCGACTAGGGTCCGTACTCAAGCGCGTTGATCGCCTTGTGCACGGCCGCCTCGACCTCCGCGCGCGGAAGGCCGGGAGGCAGTGTTTCCTCGAAGCGGACGGTGACGATTCCAGGCTGCTTGACGAAACTGTGCCGGGGCCAGATGCGGCCGCTGTCGAGCGCCACCGGAACGACGGGCAGACCCAGCGATCGGTAGAGACCGGCGAAGCCGGGCTGCAGCGGCGGCCGCTCTCCTGGCGCGACCCGTGTGCCTTCCGGAAAGATCATGATCGGCCTTCCTTCCGCGATCGCGACCTGGGCGGCTCTCAGCATTCGCCGCAGCGCTGCGGCACCGCCCTTCCGGTCGACGGGGATGATGCCGTAGCGGCGCGCCACCCAGCCCCAGCCGGGAATATCGGCAAGCTCGCGCTTCATCACGATCGCCGGACGGTCGAGCAAAAGCAGCATCTCGATCGTCTCGAACATCGACTGGTGCTTGGCGGCGACGATGGCGCCGCCGCGCGGCGGGCTCCCCTCGACCCGCGAGCGAACGCCGAGAAACCAGGCGGCGCACCAGCGGTGCCAGCGCGCCCAGCCATGCGTGACCCGGATGACCGCCTCCCGCCCCACGAGCGCGGCGGGAAAGGCGAGGAACACCGCCCCCGCCGTGCCGGGATAAAAAAACAGCGCGAACAGCAATGTACGCAAAGTGTTCATCAGATCCCGAGAAAAACGGCCGCGTGGCGCAGCAGATATTTGTTATATTCGGTGAAAAGCTGGCGGAAGCTGGGGCTGCTTTCGACCGCGTCGCCGATCAGCTCGACATCCTCAGACACCTGCCGCGAAAGCTCGAACCCTGCGCGCGGCATGTGCCAGTCGGTCGTCACCAGCCGCACCGTCTTGAACTCGCGCTTGTCGAGCCAGCGCGCGGTTTCGATCGCGTTGGAGCGCGTGTCGACCGACTCTCTTCCCAGATCGATGCAGCACTCGAACAGCGCCTGATCCGCCTCATATTCGGCCGCCAGCTCGACCGGTCGCACCGTCCGCGCCACCCCGGAGATCAGCATCCGCTTCGCCCGGCCGCGCTCCAGCAGGTCGAGCCCGCGCTCGATCCGCTTGGGTCCGCCGGTGAGGACGACGATGGCGTCGGTCTGGCGGTCGTCCGCCGGACGGGGCAGCAGCACCACGAACAGCGCATAGCCGAGGAGATAAAGGAGGATGGCGGCTGAGACGAGGCGGCTGATCATAGGAGCCGGCCCAATGCCCGCAATATCGTGGTGCGCGCAACCAGCATGGCCAGAAAAACCCCCGCCACGGGCAAGGCGGCGAGGATCAGCCAGCTGAGAATGGGAAGTCCGGCCGAGCCGAGCAACTCTGATCCGATCGCCCCCACGCGCCGGCCGATGGCCAGCAGCACCAGTGCCGCCGCCGCCAGGCCGACCAGCCCGCCGAACAACGCATCGAGCGCGATCCGCCGCTGGAAGAGCCGCGCGACCTGAACATCCGTCGCGCCCATCAGGTGGAGGACCTCGATCGTGTCGCGGTGCGTGTCCAGCGCCGCCCGCGCAGCCAGGACGACGGTCGCCGCCAGGGCGCCCACCATCAAAAGGACGAGCCCCGCGGCCAGCAACTTCAGCGCATCGATCAGCCGGGCGAGCGGCGCCAGCCACTGGGCATTATTGTCGACGCGGGCCGACGGCGCGACCTCTTCGATCGCAGCGCGCAGCGCGTCGAGGCGGTCGTAAGCCCCGGGCTGGAGCGCGACGTCGATCATCACGGGAATCGGCAGGTCGGCCTCCAGCCCTCCCTCGCCGAGCCAGGGTTCGAGCAGGGTCTCCATCTCCCCCGTGCTGATCCGCCGCGCCGTCTGGATACCGGGGAAGTCTTCCAGCAGGCCGAGGGCGCGGACCGCCTCCGCCTCGCGCCGGTCGGGATTGGCTTCGACGATCTGGATGGTGGCGCGGCTGCCGGCATTTTCACCGAGGCTCTCGGCGGCATGGCGAAGGCCCAGGCCGGTCGCGGCGGCGAGGACCGTCAGGAACATCATGATCGCGATCACCCAGGGCATCGGCCCCGAAAGCCGGCCCTCCGGGAGCAGGCGGCGATCGGCCGTGCCGAACTTGCGGACGCCGGCCTTCATGCGTCCGCCGCCCGCGGCGGATGGCGCAGCGCCCCGGTCGGGTCGGCGATCTGGCCGCGGTCGAGGCGCAATATGTCGGCGCGACCGACGCGGGAAATGAGGTGCACGTCGTGGGTCGCGACGACCACGGTCGTGCCGAGCTTGTTGAGCGCGTCGAACAGGTGAAGCAGCCGCGCCGCCATGTCCGGATCCACGTTGCCGGTCGGCTCGTCCGCGACCAGCAGCTCGGGCCGGGCGATG
>NZ_DATCYB010000103.1:0-7433 GCF_036570505.1 Allosphingosinicella sp.
CGCGCGCCGCGGCGGATCGCGCCGCCTGTGCCTGCGCCGCCGCCATTGCGCTCGGCGACGAATGCCGCCGCCTCCCGACTCTCGAGCAGCGCGACGGTCTCGCCGGCGCGGACCGGATCGCCAAGGCGCTTGTTGATGCGAACCACGGCGCCGTCGGCCCGTGCGGTCAGCAGCGCCTGCCCTTGGGGTGGGGCTGTCACGGTCGCCTGAGCGATGATCTCGGAGGCAAGGGACCCTTCCTCAACGGTCGAGGTCCGGATGCCGCTTGCCTCCAAACGAGCGGGCGTCATTTCGACAAAGCCTTCCCGGCCGTGCCCAGCCTCCTCGCCCTCTTCGGCGGGGGCCGCTTCCCCGGCGGGAACAGATTCGTTTGGTTGCGTCATAACTAAGCCGCCAACGGCGACGACAGCAAGGGCGGCGACGCCGGCGAGCAGCTTCTTTCGGTTCTGTGTAACTACGGTGAGATCCATCTGGGATGTTCCTTATTGGGCGGCGACGCGGCCGAGTTCGGCGGTCGCTAGCGCTTGGGCGAGGCGGGCTTCGATGAGGGCGGTCTGCGCGGTGCGGTAGGCGTTCTGCGCATCCAGCAACTCCAGCAGCGATGCGCGTCCTTCGCGGTAGGAGAGTTCCGTCAGCCGCAACGCCTCAGCCGCCTCGGGGACAGCCGCTTTTTCAAGCGCCTCGACGCGGGCCGCCGCAGCTTCCACGTTGACGATGGCGTTGCCGGCGCGGACGGTGGCCGACGCCCTCGCGCTGACGAGGCCTGCCTCGGCCGCACGGATATTCGCGCGGGCGGCAGCGACGTTCCCCTGGTTCCGATCGAAGATCGGCAGCGGCATCGAGAGACCGCCCACCAAGGCGACATCACCTGTCTCCCGCACATGACGAACGCCTAGACCGATCGCTGGGTCGAGCCGACCGGCAGCTCGCTGTTGGCGAAGTTCCGCTTCGGCCCGAAGCCGCTCTGCTTCGGCCAGTCGGACCTCCAGGCTCTGTTCGGGATCGATGGTCCGCGGCTGCAGATCGAGCAAGTCACCAGTCACCGATTCCGGCGGCGTACTCACGCCGAAGAGCACGGCAAACGTCGCTCGGGCCGCCCGCTCGTCGGCGCGCGCTGCTTCGAGTTCGGCGGCAGCCTGGGCCGCTGCAGAGCGGGCTCGGATCGCCCTGAGTGGCGGCTCCCGGCCCTCCTCTACAAGGATGTTGGTGATGCGAGCCAACTCGCGCGCCCGAGCTTCATTATCGGTCGTAATTCGCAATCGGTCCCGGGCGGTGGCCGCTCTCGCGAATTGCTCCCGCACCGCTTGCGCCAGGTCAGCCCTTGCGATTGCAAGTCTCAGCCGTTCCGTCGCCAGTTCGGCTTGCGCCACGGCTACACGGGCGGGCCGGCGGCCGGCGAGATCGAGCCGTTGGCTGAGAGCGACCGTCGTTTCCGTCCCGCGAAATCCGGACAACTCGCCCGACCCTGCGAAGTTCTCCACCTCTACGCTGAGCTCCGGATTCACCCGGAAGCCCGCCTGTCGCACCCGAGCCTCGGCGGCTTCGACCCGCGCTTGCGCTGCGATGACGGCTGGCGAACGCGCGGCAGCTTCCTCCAGTGCCTGCTCGAGCGTCAATGTTGCCGGTAACGGTCCTTCACGCGGCGCGAGCAGGGGCAAGTCTGCCGTGGGAGGCGGCGCAGGCGGACCTACTAGCTCGGGTTGAGTGGGAACGCCCACCTGCGGCGTTGCCGGCGTGCTCACCTGCGCGCTGGCGGCCGCCATAGGCGGAGCAAGGGCCAGTGCAGCGCCAAGAAACGCTCTTGCAGCCAAGGCGGAAGTGCCGACGCGCCACGCCAGTCGGGAGGGGTAGGCGCACCTTATCGAGTATCGATCACTGGATTCGGTGAGCGGATCCTCAGCGCGCGCGCGGAGCCGCAAATGTAAAGAGAGCATAGGTCATCCCTGAAGCGATTCATCCAAGCCGCCCGCGTCAGCGGGCGGAAGCAAGATGCTTCAGGGGCGCGGAGGACGCTCCAGTCCATTTGGAGAGGCCGCAGCCAAACGCTCGTAGAGGCGAGGCGGAAAGAGTTCAGCCGTGGGTAACAAGTCTGAATCGTCACCTCCGGTCGAGGCGTCCACATAGCAGTGTGCGCAGTGACTAAACGCACAATGCATCACCTTGCCCGGCTGACTGTCGCTTTGCCCATCCTCTGAGCTGTCGTTGGTGATTACGAAGTCGCCTGTTGCCGCCGACGTCATCAAACTCGCACCAGCAACCGCATGAGAGCCGCTATCCACGGCGGAGCCAAACCCAGCGAATGCCGGCGAGACCGCGAGCAGCATTAACAGGACGGCAATTGCCGTCCTGGATACAAATTGCGCCAGAAGGGTCACTGCCGAAGTCAACGGATTGGGATTAGCTCCATCTCGGGTTTTCACAGCCCGTCCTCATACAGCGAAATTCTGGCCATGCAACCCGTCCTTCTTGGCGCTCTCCGCTCGTCAGGGCCGACAGCCGCCATTCGGCTCTCTGCGTCGACGCGAGCCTTCTGTCGTGCAAGGAACGTTGGCCGTGTAGCGGCCTCCGTGGCAACATCGCGCTAAAATCCTCCCGGTCTTGTCTTCGTCACGCTCCTACTCTGATCGTGACTGATTTCCGCAGGCCAAGGAAGGTCGATCCAACTAACCCTCAAAGAGTCATCAAGGCTTGGCCGCGTCAGGCGCGGCGCTCAGCCCAAGGAATCAGGCGTTCACAAGAAGGGGTATTCGCGATAGATACTGGTCTTGTTCAATTCTGCTCTCTTCCCGAACCCGAAAAAAGGCGAACCCTTGCTATCTAGCAGCCCCTCCGCCTAATGTGGCGTCGGAGGCGAACAGGTGGCATCGAGAGGCATATTCGACTGGCTTCGGCTCCTCCTCGCTGGTCTAAGCTTGCTTCTTGTCACCGCTACCCCCGTGCTCGCCGAAGCTGGCTGCTATAAAGATGTGGTGCTGTATGCATCCGCGGACAGCATGCAAACTGATGGTGCCGAGATCGCAGCCGCAAGCGACGATCCCGATCGTCAAAAACCCGTCGGTCGCCGCTGGTCCTGTCACCTCCACCATAGCACTCACTTTGGCGCGACGCTCGATTCTAACGGGTATGATTGCTGTTCCTTTGATCCGACGCGGTTGAAATTCACTAGCGCGGCGGCTGACCGCTTGCCGGCAGCCTTCATCGAAGTTTCGCCGCGTCCGCCGAAGCCAACAAGATTGGCCGCCATTTAGGCCTGATCCAAGGCGGGTCGGGTCTCGCCGCTAGCTGTCCAGCAGAAACGGTGCCTTTGCCGCGCCGGACGGCCATTATCGCGGCTGGCGATCGATCTTCTCAGCCAAGCTCTCCTTTCAACCTGCGCCTGACGTGCGGGACAACGGGCTCGATGCTTGGATTGGTCAACCAATCCTTCCCCAAGGTGAACGTAATGCGATCATACCTCTTCCTTGCTGCGTCCGCAGCTTTATCCATCGCCGGCCCCCTCCAGGCCGAAACACTTCGCCAAGCGCTCGTGCGGGCGTACCAAACGAATCCCGCGCTGACCGGCGCTCGCGCCGGTCTTCGCGCCATCGACAATGGCGTACCTCTCGCGAAAGCCGCCGGCCGTCCGTCGCTCAGCGGCACTGCCGACTATCAGGAATTTGTTCAGAACTCAGCAAACTCGTTCACATCCCCGTTGAGGGCTGCCACCGCCGGCGTGAACCTGAACGTTCCGCTCTATCAGGGCGGGAGGGTGCGCAATTCGGTAAGCGCCGCTAAGGCCCGAGTCGAGGCCGGTAGGGCGAGCCTCAGGTCGACCGAAGCGATATTGTTCGAGGAAATTGTTGCAGCCTACCTTGATGTCGCTCGCGACGATGTCATTGTTCAGTTGAACATGTCCAATGTGAATGTTCTTGAAACGAACCTTCAGGCGTCGCGCGACCGGTTCGAAATCGGCGATCTTACCCTCACTGACGTAGCCCAGTCACAGGCGCGGCTCGCCCTGGCTCGTGGCCAGTTGGAGACGGCGCGCGCGCAACTCGTTGCGAGCAGAGCAAACTATCTGCGGCTCGTCGGCGTGCCTCCCGTCAACCTCCAGCCGCCGCCGGCGCTTCCTGGCCTTCCGGCGACGCCAGCACAGGCAATCGACATCGCATTGGACAATAATCCACAGCTGGAGACCGCCAAGGCAGAGAGCGTGGCCGCACGCTACGATATCGGAGTAGAGAAGGCATCGCGCCTGCCGAGGCTCTCGGCCATAGCGAATGGCGGCTATGCGAATTACCTCGGAACACTGGGCGGCAATCTGCCCGGACGGACCTTTTTCCAGACGCAGAACACAGTCACTGTTGGGCTATCGGCTACAATTCCGCTTTACCAGGGCGGCGCCCCGGCAGCTCGTGTTCGCCGAGCAAACGAGCTGTACGGCCAGTCGCTGGAGCAGATCATTCTGGTGGAGCGCGCCGTGGTCGCCGACGCACGCGCGGCTTTCTCTCGCTATAATGCGGCGTTGCAAGTGATTCGCTCCGCGCAAGTAGCGGTCGAAGCGAATGAGCTTGCGGTCGAGGGTGTTCGCGCCGAGAATACCGTCGGAACGCGCAACGTGTTGGATGTCCTGAATGCCGAGCAGGAGTTGCTCAACAGCCGGGTCCAACTCGCCACCGCCCGTCGCGACGCTTACGTCGCTGGCTTCTCCCTGCTCGCAGCGATCGGCAAGGCGGAAGCGCGAGACCTTGGGTTGTTCAGCGAAGCACTTTATGAGTCCGGCTTTGGAGCCGGTCCTGCTCCTGAATATCAGCCGGCCGAACAAGCGATTCCGCCGAGCTCGTCATTGGGCGACCCGGATGAGCAGCGCGGCGGCGCACCAGACAACATGCGGCCCATTGCACTCCGGAACGCTAATCGAACATCAAAGCCGTCCGCCCGCATGATACAGCGCGCGAGGTGAACGGCCGCCACAAGGGAGAACACCTCTTGACGGAACTGAAGACTTCCATCCGGCTGAAAGCGCCGCCCTTGCAGGTTTGGGCGGTCTTGACCGCCTTCTCCGACTATACGCGATGGCACGCGCTTCTGAACCTCGACGGCACTGCCGCGGTGGGCAGCGAGATCGTCTATTCGTTGCGTCGCACAGCCGAACGATCGCACTACATAAATACGGAGGTCCTCATCATCGAGTGCGAGGAGCCAAAGAAGCTCGCGTGGCGAATTGGCCTTCCCAAACTGATTGTTATGGAAGAGAGCTTTAAGCTCGAGGCGGACGACTCCGGAACGATTCTCCAGCACGAAATAAAGCCGAGCGGGGTTCTCTCGTGGCTGGCCGTACGCCTAGCGGGACATCGTCTATGGAAAATATGAAGGCGTTCGACGCCCATCTGGCCAAGCGCGTGACTGTTCTCCAGTCCAATCGACAGCCTCCCCCTCGCGCGCCGGGCTCGTCCAAGGTGCGACGGCAGCGCACTCGATCGAAATCGCGACGATGAGGCCATGCCTTGGCCCAGATGAAGCTGCCGTCTGCATTTTGACGAAGCGGATCGGCTGCGGGCCTTGCGGAGCAGTAGCTTCGGGAAGTGCATCGGAGCTATAGGGTCCATCACATCCATTGCGGCTGCTCTCGGCGGCTGACTTTCAGCTCAGCGACGGCAAGACGCATGATCTGCCACCCTCCCGATATGCCGAGGGCGGCCATAACGGTGGCCACGATAAGGTCGGGCCAGGCGGTCCCAGTGCCGAACACGCCGACTGCCGCCGCCACGACGGCGATGTTGCCGATCGCGTCATTGCGCGAGCATATCCAGACGGACCGCATGTTCGCGTCGCCTGACCGGAAACGATACAGCATGATGGCAACGGCGGCGTTGGCGACGAGCGCCATAATGCCGACGATCCCCATCACCTCCGCCGCGGGAAGGGATCCGTGGTAGGCAGCCCAGACGGTGGCGGCGATGACGTAAAGGCCGAACAAGGTGAGAGTGGCGCCTTTGAACAGGGCTGCACGGGCGCGCCACGCGAGCGCCATTCCCGCCACACCAAGGCTGATCGCGTAATTGGTGGCGTCTCCGAAGAAGTCGAGCGCGTCTGCCTGCAACGCCTTGGATCCCGCCGCTACGCCCGCACCCATCTCAGCGACGAACATGAAGGCGTTGACGCCAAGCGCGATCCACAGCGCACGGCGCCAGCGGGGATCGCCTTTGCCGACGTTCAGCTTCTCACTTCCACAACAATGACCGGCCACTGAGATTTACCTCGATTCGTGCATTCGGCTGCTTATATGCACCCTGTAGCAACTAGAGGGTCAAGAACCGCTCATGAGAATTGGTCAGCTCGGCGCTGCGACCGACACGAAGGTGGAGACGATCCGCTATTATGAGCAGATCGGCTTGCTCTCGCCGCCGGCGCGCTCTCCTTCCAGTTACCGCTCCTACGGCATGGAGCACCTTCAGCGGCTGGCGTTCATCCGCCGAGCCCGTGATCTCGGATTTCCGCTCGACCAGGTTCGCGAGTTGCTGAGCATTGCCGACGACAAGGAACAATCTTGCGAGGTCGTCGATGACATCGCCCGAATGCATCGAGCCACCGTCGCGCGGAAGATGTCCGAACTCCGGGCTTTGGGCGACGAGCTCGACCGGCTCATCGGCCAATGCGGTCACGGCGCGATCGCTGATTGCCGGATCATCGAGGCTCTAGCCGATGTGGTGAGCAACGAAGAACGCCCTGACGTGCCTGAGAAATGATCTTGTAATGCGCCTCGCTAGGCCGGTTCGCGAAAGCGTCTGTATCTCAGTGCCGTTTTGACTTTCGGGAGCAGTCATCGCGTGCTTTAAGCGGAAGCCGACGCTCCCTGCGGCACGCGCTTACTCTTCGCATGCGGAGGACTGCTCTTCATCGGCCGCGCGGCGGAGCTGTTCCAGGCGCTCGCGCGATACTTGCTCCACGATGCCGCGCAGCGTGCGGACGCACTGTAGGATCGCGTTAAGGTCGTCGACACTGATTTCGTAGGCGGAGGAATAGCGGGCCTCGACATACGCCCGCTTGAGGAGCTGGAAGCGACGCCGGTCGAGACGCCGATCCCGCGGCCACGCCTCGATCAGCCGCGGCTCGTTGTCCTCGGCAAGCGAGCGCAGGAATTTGATGTTGTGCGAACGCGGGAAATACAGCGTGCGTACGAGAAGGAAGCAAATGTAAGCCCGCTCCACCGCTTGATGCAGGGTAAAGGCGGCATCCTTGCACCATCCGCGGTCGTCCGTCCCCTTGCCAACCTGGTCAGCAGCTGTCGAAAGCGCACGATCGACGCCAGGCAGCCACTCCGCGAAATAGCCGCTCGCCATTTCGAGTGCGTCGGCGGCAGTAAGCGGCGCCGGCATCGCCAGTGGGTGGCAAGGCAGCTCGTATAGGATGATCCCGTCACGGGCGATGTCGACCCAGAAATATTCGCCGCG
>NZ_DATCYB010000104.1:0-14571 GCF_036570505.1 Allosphingosinicella sp.
CGCCGCGACGCCCGCGCCGGCGCCGGCGCTTGCGGCTGTGCTCGCCGTCTCCCTCATCCGAGCGCTGGCGCTGGGGTCGACGCTCGCCGCGCGCCTCGCGCTTCTCCTCGGGCTCTTCTTCCTCCTCCTCGTCCTCTTCCACATCCTCTTCGAGAAGGTCCTCCTCCTCGTCGACCGCGGGTTCCGCCACCGCTTCGAGGCGGGGACGCTGGACGGGGGGCGGACCCATCGATTCGACGCTCATCTTGGCGCCCTCGAAGCTCTCGTCGATCAGCACTTCGACGACGACGCCGTAGCGCGCCTCCACCTCGGCGATCTCGGCGCGCTTCTTGTTGAGCACGTAGACAGCCGCCTCGCGGCCGGCGCGGAGCACGATGCGGCTGCCGCGTCCGCGCGCTGCCTCGTCCTCCAGCATCCGGAGAGCCGACAGACCGGCCGAGGATGCCGTGCGCATGAGGCCGCTGCCTTCGCAATGCGGGCACGGCTTGGTCGAGGCCTCCAGCACCCCGGTGCGCAGCCGCTGGCGGCTCATTTCCATCAGGCCGAAGGAGGATATGCGGCCGACCTGGATGCGGGCGCGGTCGTTCTTTAGCGCCTCCTTCATCGCCTTCTCGACCTTGCGGATATGGCCGCTCGATTCCATGTCGATGAAGTCGATGACGACCAGGCCGGCCATGTCGCGCAGGCGAAGCTGGCGGGCGATCTCGTTCGCCGCCTCCAGGTTCGTGGCGTAGGCGGTCTGCTCGATATTATGCTCGCGCGTCGACCGGCCGGAGTTGATGTCGATCGACACCAAGGCTTCGGTGGGATTGATGACCAGATAGCCGCCGGATTTGAGCTGGACGAGCGGCTGGTACATGCCCGACAATTGATCCTCGACGCCGAAGCGCTGGAACAGGGGCACCTGGTCGGCATAGGGCTTAACCCGCCGGACGTGACTCGGCATCAAGAGCTTCATGAAGGCGCGCGCGGACTTGTACCCCTCCTCACCCTCGACCGTTACTTCGTCGATGTCGCGGTTATAGATGTCGCGGATAGCGCGCTTGATGAGGTCGCTGTCGCCATAGACCAAAGCGGGCGCCGAAGAATGCAGCGTCTTGTCGCGGATCTCGTCCCACAGGCGGGCAAGATAGTCGAAATCGCGCTTGATCTCGGTCTTGGTGCGTGAAAGGCCCGCCGTGCGGACGATGCAGCCCATCGTCCTCGGCAGATTGAGGTCGGCCATGATCGCCTTCAGGCGCTTGCGGTCCGCGCCGTTGGAAATCTTGCGGCTGATCCCGCCGCCGTGACTGGTGTTGGGCATCAGCACGCAATAGCGGCCGGCAAGCGAGAGATAGGTGGTGAGCGCGGCGCCCTTGTTGCCGCGCTCTTCCTTCACGACCTGGACGAGCAGCACCTGGCGGCGGCGAATGACGTCCTGGATCTTGTAGCGGCGACGCAGCGCCTGGCGCTTCTTGCGAAGCTCGTCCGCGGCATTCTCCTCGGGCGCGCTCTCGGCCTCCTCGGCCGGCGGCGGCGCGTCCTCGTCGGAGGCTTCGCCCTCGTCGAAAGCGGTGTCGTCGTACCGTTCCTCCTCCTCCTCCTCCGCGTCGGAGCCGCGTTCCTCGTAGCGATTGTCCTCGGCGGCGCGCAGCCGCTCTTCCTCGGCCGCGTGCTCGGCTTCCTCGCGGAGCAGCGCCTCGCGATCCTCCTTGGGAATCTGGTAGTAATCGGGATGGATTTCGCTGAAGGCCAGGAAACCGTGGCGGTTGCCACCATAATCGACGAACGCCGCCTGAAGCGACGGTTCGACCCTGGTGACCTTGGCTAGATAGATATTGCCCTTGAGCTGCTTGTGCTCGGCGGATTCGAAATCAAACTCCTCGATTCGATTTCCCTTGACCACCGCCACCCGGGTTTCTTCCTGGTGGCGCGCGTCGATCAACATGCGCATTGTCATTTATATCACTCCACGCGCACGCCGCGGCTTTGAATAGGCGGCACGCGCGCTCGAATAAGGACGAAGGCGCGGCCGAAGGGGCGCGCGCCTCAGATGTCCGGGTTAAACAGAAAATTGCGTCTGCTGCCCGAAGCCCGCCGGACGTGAATGCCGGCCGCAATGTCCCCGCCACGCCGAAACCCGTTTGGGGGCGCTCGATTTGCGGGGAGAAATGCTTCATGCAGCGTCAACCTAGGTGGCCGGCATGGAAAAGCCGGCATAATTCGCTCGGCCCGATCTGCTGACGGAGACTGGTCCCGTTTCCTTATCGAGCCGATACAGGCGCTGCTAGCATCCGGCGGCGCGACCGGCAACTGTTTAGGCATGGCCGACCACGCCTTTTCACTGGACCCGGGCGGGCCCGCGGCGGCAGGATGCGCCCATGGGGTTCCTGGCCGTCCTGCTGTCCGCGCTCATCATCCTGGCGCCCGGCTTCGCGCTCCGGCCCACGCCCGAGGCAGTCGATGCCGGCGTGACCATAGCGCTGGGCGAGCCGGCGAGAGACGATTCCGATCTGCCGCCGATTTCGGGCGCCCTCGACCCCGACCGGCCGCTGGTCGTCATCGACGCCGGTCATGGCGGCGAGGATCCGGGTGCCACCTCTCCATTCGGCGGTCGCTACGAGAAAGAGGTGACGCTCGCCCTCGCCCGCGCCATCCGGGACGAGATCGCCGCGTCGGCCCGCGTCCGCGTCGCCCTCACCCGAGACGACGACAGATATATCGACCTTCGCGATCGCTACACCATTGCCCGCCGGCTCGGCGCCGATCTCTTCATCTCGGTCCATGCCGACGCCGCCCCGAAGAACGATGCCGCCCATGGCGCGACCATCTATACCCTGTCGGAGGTCGCGTCCGACCGCGAGGCCGCCCAGCTCGCGGCGCGCGAAAACCGGTCCGGCCTCGTCGAGGGCGCCGGTTCCGCCGGCGACGCCGGGGTCGACCGCATCCTCATCGACCTCGCGCAACGCGAAAGCATGAACCTTTCCGCCGACTTCGCGCAGCTCCTGAAGCGGGAGGCCTCCCCCTTCTTCCCCTTCCGCCCGGACTATCACCGCTTCGCCTCGCTGATCGTCCTGAAAGCCCCCGACATCCCGTCCATCCTGTTCGAATCCGGCTATCTCACCAACGCGCGCGACAATGCCTACATCCATTCAGCCGAGGGCCAGAAACAGATCGCCACAGGCATGAAGCGCGCCATCGAAGCCCATTTCGCGCAAGAGATCGTCGCCAGCCAGAGTTGAGACGAAATGCGAATGCGGGGGAAGCCCGGTCCTTCACCCGGCCGGCAGGATCGGCTAGAGACTTGAGCACGATGACCACCGAAAATACCGCCACGACCCGCTTCACCCTCAGCCGTGAGGCCGGCAATATCGGTCCCGCCATCCGCCGTATATGGGCGAGCCGCTGGGCGAAGATCGCCGCGATCCTCGTCGCCATTCCGATCCTTGCGTATATCGCCCTCTGGTTCCTCTTCGCGCGCGGGCTCCCGTCGGCCGACAAGCTGCTGACCTACGAGCCGGCGCTCCCGAGCCATGTCCGCGGCATCAACGGCGAGGTCGTGCAGACCTTCGCCCGCGAGCGGCGCGTGGTGCTCGAATATGAGGAATATCCGCGCCAAATGATCGAGGCGTTCCTCGCCGCCGAGGACCGCACCTTCTTCCAGCATAGCGGCATCGACTATCCGGGCATCCTGCGCGCCGTCATCACCAACCTCACCAGCAGCGGCCGCCCGGTCGGCGCTTCGACCATCACCCAGCAGGTGGCGAAGAACCTGCTGCTGACCAACGAATTGAGCTACACCCGCAAGATCAAGGAAGCCTTCCTCGCCCGGCGCATCGAGGACGTGCTGAGCAAGGAGCAGATCCTCGAGCTCTACCTCAACCAGATTTTCCTCGGCCGCAACGCCTATGGCGTCCAGTCCGCCGCCCGCGCCTATTTCGACAAGGACGTCGACGAGCTTACCCTTCCCGAAATGGCCTATCTCGCCATCCTCCCCAAGGCGCCGAACAACTATAACCGCCCCCACCAGGAGCAGCGGGCGATCGAACGGCGAAACTGGGTGCTCGCCGAGATGGAGCGCAACGGCTTCATCACCGCGGCCGAGCGCAGCGAAGCGCAAGCCGCGCCGCTCGGCATATTGCGAGGGCCGAGGGACACCGTCGATAATGTCGGCGGCTATTATATGGAGGAAGTGCGCCGGCTCCTCGTCGGCAAATATGGCGAGGATCTGGAAGACGGGCCGCATGGCGTCTATTCCGGCGGTCTCTGGGTGCGGACTTCCTATGCGCCCCGCATGCAGGAAGCCGCGGAGAGAGCGTTCCGCGATGGCCTGATGCGCTTCGCCGGCGGCAAGGGATGGCGCGACCCGGGGCTCAGCATCGATGTGTCCGACGACTGGCGGGGCCAGCTCGCCGCCGCCCGCTTCGGCGCGGGCTATGACGACTGGCGCGCGGCGGTGGTGCTCTCGAAAGAGGGAGACAGCGCGACCCTCGGTTTCATCGACGGAAGCCAGGGCACTCTCCCCGCCTCCGCCGCTTCGATGCCGAAGCGCGGCACCGGGACGCCCGCCTTCAACTCCCTGCAGCCCGGCATGATCATCGCCGTCAAGCGCAACGGCGACAGCTATGCCTTGCGGTCGGTGCCCGAGGTTTCGGGCGGCATGATCGTCGAAGAGGTCGCGACCGGCCGAATCCTCGCCATGCAAGGCGGCTGGGACGTGCGCGGATCGGTGTTCAACCGCGCCACCCAGGCAAAGCGGCAGCCGGGATCGACCTTCAAGCCGATCGTCTATTCCGCTGCGATTGACGGCGGGATGACACCCGCCTCGATCATCACCGACGGCCCCTTCTGCGTCTGGCAGGGCGCAGGTCTCGGCAACAAGTGCTTCCGCAACTATTCCGGTCGCAGCGCCGGTCCGCAGACGATGCGCTGGGGCCTCGAACAGTCGCGCAACCTGATGACGGTGCGCACCGCCAATATGACCGGCATGGACAGGATCACCAAGCTCGCCAGGACCCTGGGCGTCGGCGACTATCCCAACTACCTCTCGATCGCACTGGGCGCCGGCGAGACGACCGTCCTTCAGATGACCAACGCCTTCGCCATCCTCGCCAATAACGGCAAGGAGGTGAAGCCGACGATGATAGACTATATCCAGGACCGCCACGGGAAGGTCATCTACCGCACCGACACGCGGCCCTGCGAAGGCTGCGACGCCCCCGACTGGAACGGCAAGCCGATGCCGCGCCCGCCGCTTCGTACCAAGCAGGTGATGGACGCGATGACCGCCTATCAGGTCGTCCATATGTTGGAGGGGGTCGTGACCCGCGGCACCGCCCAGCGACTGCGCGATCTCAATCGGCCCCTCTTCGGCAAGACGGGGACGACCTCGGGCCCGAACGACGTCTGGTTCATCGGCGGCACACCCGACATCGTCGCCGGCGTCTATGTCGGCTACGACCAGCCGCGCAGCCTTGGCGGCTGGGCGCAGGGCGGCCGCATCGCCGCGCCGATCTTCGAGGAATTCGCTCGGGCGACGATCGTCGACCGGCCGATCGTCGAGTTCCGGGCACCCGCGGGCATACGCATGGTCCGCATCGACCGGCGATCGGGCCGCAAGGTGTTCGGTACATGGCCTTCGACCAGCGATCCCAAGGCGGCGGTGATCTGGGAAGCCTTCAAGCCGGAGACCGAACCGAGGCGCTCGATCCGCCGCGAGCAGATCGCCGAGCGCGAGGCCGCCACCGCGCCGGTGCGCCAGGCCGCCGTTCGCCGCGAAGACGATAGCGACTTCTTGCAAAGAGAGGGCGGCATCTACTAGTTCCGCCGAACTTTTCCGAGAATAAGGACCGCCTCATGCGCGCCGAAGCGCAAGCTCATGTCGACCAGATCAGGTCCGCCCTCGACCTGTTGCGCCGATTCCTGGACTGGGACCGGGCGCTGCGCCGCCTCGACGAGCTCAATGCCCGGGTCGAGGATCTGGACCTGTGGAACGACGCCAAGCAGGCCCAGTCGGTGATGCGCGAGCGTCGCCGGCTTGATGAGGCTATCACCGCGACCAAGGCGATCGAGAAGGAGCTCGACGATACGATCGAGCTCATGGACATGGCCGAGGCCGAGGGCGACGACGGGCTGGTCGACGACGCGGTCGCCGCGCTGGAGACGCTCGCCGAGCGCGCCGAGCGCGACAAGGTCGCCGCGCTCCTCGCCGGCGAGGCCGACGCCAACGACACCTATATCGAGGTCAATGCCGGCGCCGGCGGCACCGAGAGCAACGACTGGGCCGGCATGCTCCAGCGCATGTACACCCGCTGGGCCGAGCGCCACGGCATGAAGGTCGAGCTCATCGACCAGCATTCGGGCGAGCAGGCGGGCATCAAGTCGGCGACGATGCTGCTGAAGGGCGAGAACGCCTATGGCTATGCCAAGACCGAGAGCGGCGTGCATCGCCTCGTCCGCATCAGCCCCTATGACAGCTCGGCCCGCCGCCACACCAGCTTCGCCAGCGTCTGGGTCTATCCGGTGGTCGACGAGGATATCGATATCGAAGTCAACGAAAGCGACCTTCGCATCGACACCTACCGCGCGAGCGGAGCCGGCGGCCAGCACATCAACACTACCGATTCGGCGGTGCGCATCACCCACCTTCCCAGCGGCATCGTCGTCCAGTGCCAGAACCAGCGTTCGCAGCACAAGAACCGGGCCGAGGCGATGAACCAGCTCAAGGCGAAGCTCTACGAAGCCGAGCTCCAGCGCCGCGAGGCCGAGGCCAACGCGACCGCGGCGAGCAAGACCGACATCGGCTGGGGCCACCAGATCCGCTCCTATGTCCTCCAGCCCTATCAGCTCGTGAAGGACCTCAGGACCGGCGTCACGTCCACGGCGCCGTCGGACGTGCTCGACGGCGACCTCGACCGCTTCATGGCTGCCGCCTTGTCGCAAAAAGTGACGGGCGAGACGGTCGAAGTCGAAGATGTCGACTAGGCCGGCCCTCCTCGCGCTCGCGCTGGTGACGGCGGGATGCCGGGAGGCACCGGATCCGTCCCCCTTCCCCGACCCCCAGCGGCCGGTCGCGCCGATCGTCTCGCCGCGCTACTCGAACGAGGACGCCCGCGACAGCGCCGGAGAGTTCGAGAAGGTGGTCGAGCTGGCCGGGATTCAGCCCGGCATGTCGGTCGCCGATGTCGGCGCGGGCGAGGGCTATTATACGGTCCGGCTGGCGCCGCTGGTGGGGGCCGACGGGCGCGTGCTCGCCCAGGACATCGTGCCCCAGACCCGGGATGCGCTGGCCCAGCGTGTCACCCGCGAGCGGCTCGACAATGTCGCGGTGAAGCTCGGCCTGCCCAACGATCCCATGCTGCCGGAGGCGTCGTTCGACCGAGTCCTCCTCATCCACATGTATCACGAGATCGAGCGGCCGAGCGAATTCCTCTGGAACCTTCGCCCGTCCCTGAAGCGCGACGGCAGCGTCGTCGTGGTCGAACCCGATCGCACCACCTTGCGCCACGGCACGCCTCCGCGCCTGCTGCTCTGCGAGTTCGCCTCGGTCGGTTACGAGGTGGTCCGTTTCGAGCGGCTTCCCGACTCCGAATCCTATTTCGCCCAGTTCAGGGCGGCCGGCCCCGCGCCGGCGCCGCAGGACATCCCCGTCTGCCCGATCCAGCAGGAATCCTAGAGAAGCCCCAACGCCCGGAAGCTCCTGCGTTCGTCACCGGCGAAGATCAGGTGATCCAAGAGGCTGAGGCCGAGCCCGGCGCCCATTTCGCTCAACCTTCGCGTCGCCGCGATGTCCTCGGGGCTCGGTTCGGGATCGCCGCTGGATGACAATGCGCCAGTATGAGGCCCGCGGAATCGAGCCGCAGCGCGTCGGCGACGATGGCGCGCACCGGGAGCACGACATGGCCGGTCGCTCCGACCGTTTCTTCGGAGAGTCGGATAAGCCGCCGCTTGGCGTCGAGATGAGCGACGATCAGCGTTTCCCGCTCGCGCCGGCAAAGCCGCGCTCGGAACAGGCGCGCGGCGTCCCCGGCGGTCCTGATGATCGGGGCAGCCGCGCATACCATGCCGGCGTTGTGCCACGATCACGCCTTCCATCGACGCCGAGATTGATCCGTTCCGGAGGAATGTCGAGGCCGCTTGGAATGGGCCGCCCCGCACGCCATAACGGGCCTTATGCAGCCCTATCATGACCTCCTCTCCCGGATTCTTTCCGAGGGTGTGCCGCAGCAGGACCGCACCGGCGTCGGCACCCTTTCGGTCTTCGGCCACCAGATGCGATTCGACCTGGAGCGAGGCTTCCCGCTCCTCACCACCAAGAAGCTGCACCTGCGCTCGATCATCGTCGAGCTGCTCTGGTTCCTGAAGGGCGACACCAACATCGCGTACCTCAAGGAGAACAAGGTCAGCATCTGGAACGAATGGGCCGACGAGACGGGCGACCTCGGCCCCGTCTACGGCAAGCAATGGCGCGACTGGGAGGGGCCGGACGGCGTCCATATCGACCAGATCGCGAACCTCATCGCCCTCATCAACCGCGACCCCGCCTCCCGCCGCCAGATCGTCTCCGCCTGGAATCCGGCGGAGCTGGACCGCATGGCCCTCGCCCCCTGCCATTGCCTGTTCCAGACGCAGGTCGCGGCCGGCAAGCTCAACCTCCAGCTTTACCAGCGCAGCGCCGACGTCTTCCTCGGCGTCCCCTTCAACATCGCCAGCTACGCACTCCTCACCCACATGCTCGCCGACCAGTGCGGGCTGGAACCCGGCACGTTCGTGTGGACCGGCGGCGACTGCCACCTCTATTCCAACCATCTCGAGCAGGCCCGGCTCCAGTTGAGCCGCAAACCGCGTCCGCTCCCGAAGCTGACGATCAGGCGCCGCCCCGACGCGATCGACCAGTATGAGTACGAGGATTTCGAGATCACAGAATACGATCCCCACCCGCACATCCCCGCGCCGGTGGCGGTGTGATGCTCCTCTCCGTCATGCCAGCGAAGGCTGGCATCCATGCTGACTCTGTCTGGACCCCAGCCTTCGGGGTCCCCGCAAAGTGCTACTTTGCGGGGTGCCCCTCCGCTGGGGTGACGCCTTGATATGGATGATCCCCAAGTCACCATCGTCGTTGCCCGGGCCGACAATGGCGTGATCGGCAAGGACGGCAAGCTCCCCTGGCACCTCCCCGCCGACCTTAGGCATTTCAAGCGCGTCACCAGCGGCACGGCGATGATCATGGGCCGCAAGACGTTCGACAGCCTGCCCGGCCTTCTCCCCGGCCGCCGTCACATCGTGCTGACGCGGGCTCCCGATTGGCAGGCTGAAGGCGCGGAAGTCGCCCATTCCGTCGACGGGGCGCTAAGGCTCGCCGGCCCCGATCGCGTGTCGGTGATTGGGGGCGCCGAGATCATCGATCTCTTCCTGCCCCAGGCCTACGCCATCGAGCTCACAGAGGTGCATTATGATGCCGAGGGGGACACCACCCTCCCCGCACCCGATCCCGCCCAATGGCGCGAGGAGGCGCGCGAGGACCATCCGGCCGAAGATGGCCGTCCCGCCTACAGCTTCGTCAGGCTGGGGCGCCGCTAACACACGTCACCCCAGCGAAAGCTGGGGTCCATTCTGACTCGGTATGGATTCCAGCTTTCGCTGGAATGACGAGAATTGGAAAACCGGTTCAGCGTCCCTATACGCCACCCATGGAGCGGCTGGACGGCGGCTCGGCGGTTCCGGCCCATCTTCGCGGCGGGATTGCCGCGCTCGGCAATTTCGACGGATTTCATCGCGGGCACCAGGCGGTGGTCGGCGCGGCGGTCGATCGCGCGCGCGCCGAAGCCCGCCCTGCCTTGGTCGCAACGTTCGATCCGCATCCGGTGCGTTTCTTCAAGCCGGACCTGCCGCCCTTCCGCCTCACCACGCTCGACCAGCGCCAGCGCCTGTTCGCCGAAGCAGGCGCGGATGCGATGCTGGTCTTCCATTTCGACGCCGCCCTCGCCTCCGTCACCGCCGAGGATTTCGTCACCGAGCATCTGATCGGCCTGATCGGCGCGGCCGGCGTCGCGACCGGCGAGGACTTCACCTTCGGCCACAGGCGCGGTGGCAATGTCGAGGTGCTGAAGCGCCTCGGCGCCGAGCACGGCCTGTCGGTCGACGCCGTCGCGGCGATCGAGGCGGACGGCGAGCCCGTCTCCTCCAGCCGCATCCGCGAGGCGCTGGAGGCCGGCGACTGCGAAACCGCCACCCGCCTCCTCACCCGCCCCTTCGCCATCGAAGGGATGGTCGAGCATGGCGACAAGCGCGGCCGCGAGCTCGGCTACCCCACCGCCAACATCGCGCTCGGCCCCTATCTCCGTCCCAAATTCGGCGTCTACGCCATCCGCGGCCGCCTCCCCGATGGGCGCGTGCTCGACGGCGCCGCCAATCTCGGCATCCGCCCCCAATTCGATCCGCCCCAGGAGCTGCTGGAGCCGCATTTCTTCGACTTCTCCAGCGATCTCTACGGCCAGACCATCGAGGTGGAGCTGATCAGCTTCATCCGGCCGGAAGCGAAGTTCGACAGCCTGGAGGCGCTTTCCGCCCAGATAAGAGCGGATTGCGAGGAGGCGCGCCGGCGCCTCTAGACCATCAATCGTCATTCCCGCGAAAGCGGGAATCCAAGCGGCGCCGACGCCTGGCGAGAAGCCAGTATGGATTCCCGCCTTCGCGGGAATGACGGTATTGCAGCCAGGGGCGACCTTGCTCCGGGCTTGCAAAGTAGGATTTCAACTGCTCATCAGCACGGGTGACCATCCACCCCGATCCATCTCGCCCTGCCGCGCCCGTTTTCCCCGCGACCGCCGCAACCTTCACGATTTGGCGCCAGACCGTGAACTTCGTGAACTTCACAGGGGCGATCGCCGATTTTCCGGCGGGTGTTCCCTTGTCCGCGCAACCCGGCTAAGCGGCGCGGCAATGTCCGAAAAACCCGATTACAAAGACACGGTCTTCCTCCCCAAGACCGACTTCCCGATGAAAGCCGGCCTCGCACAGAAGGAACCGGCCATTCTCGCGCGCTGGGAGGAGACGGGGCTCTACAAGCAGCTCCGCGAGGCTCGCACCGGCAAGCAGCGCTTCATCCTCCACGACGGTCCGCCCTACGCCAATGGCGACATCCATATGGGCCATGCGATGAACAAGGTGCTGAAGGACATCGTCGTCCGTTCGGCGAGCCTTCGCGGGTTCGATGCGCCCTACATTCCCGGCTGGGACTGCCACGGCCTTCCGATCGAATGGAAGATCGAGGAGGAATATCGCAAGAAGAAGCTCGACAAGGACGCGGTGCCGGCGGCCGAGTTCCGCGCCCAGTGCCGCGCCTATGCCGAGAAATGGGTGGCCATCCAGATGGAGCAGTTCCAGCGCCTCGGCGTGATGGGCGAATGGGACGACCCCTATCTCACCATGAAATATGAGAGCGAGGCCGCGATCGTCGCCGAGCTGATGAAGTTCGCGATGTCGGGGCAGCTCTACCGCGGCGCCAAGCCGGTCATGTGGTCCCCGGTCGAGAAGACGGCGCTCGCCGAGGCCGAGGTCGAATACGAGGACATCGTCTCGACCCAGATCGACGTAGCGTTCGAGATCGTCGAAGCGCCGAATGCGCCCGAGCTCGTCGGCGCTCACGCCGCCATCTGGACCACTACGCCCTGGACGATCCCAGTAAACCAAGCCCTCGCATATAGCGAGGAGGTTGAATACCTACACTTCTTAGATCCCTTTGGTGACTATTCCTATCTGGTCGCCAACGATCGAGAATTGCTGGCAAAGTTCATCGGCCGGCTGCGCAATAATCAACTGGACTCTCCCATAAATTCTTGGAGCGACCTTGAACGAGCGTGCGCTGCGAAGCCGGCTGACGTCTCAACCTGGCTTTCAGAGATCAACGACGGGAAAGTTGTGAAGAGCGAGCATTTAGCCGGCACCGTCGCTCGCCATCCAATGCACCATCTCGGCGGCTTCTTCGCTAAACCCCGCCCGTTCCTCCCCGGCGATTTCGTCACCACCGAGGCGGGCACCGGCCTGGTTCACATGGCGCCCGACCATGGCGAGGACGATTTCCTGCTGTGCAAGGCGCACGGCATCGACACCGTCTTCGCGGTCGAGGATGACGGGCGCTATCGCCAGGACTGGCTCTGGCTCGGCGGCCAGGGATCGGTCATCAACAAGAAGTTCAACGCGCCCGACGGCCCGATCTGCGCGGACCTGCGCGACGCCGGCGCCCTCCTCTCCGCGAGCGAGGATTTCCAGCACAGCTATCCGCATAGCTGGCGGTCCAAGGCCAAGGTGATCTTCCGCGCCACGCCGCAATGGTTCATCCCTATGGACAAATCCATCTCCTCCCCCCTTGTGGGGGAGGATCAAGGAGGGGGGCCGGCCGCGTCTGAGGCCGATAAGAGTCTTTCAGCCGCGGACGCGGCTGGCCCCCACCCCAGCCCCTCCCCACGAGGGGGAGGGGAAACACTCCGCCAGACCGCCCTCGCCGCCATCGAGGAGACTCGCTGGGTCCCCGCGCGCTCGAAGAACCGCATCCGCTCGATGGTCGAGGGTCGGCCGGATTGGGTGATCAGCCGCCAGCGCGCCTGGGGGGTGCCGATTGCGCTCTATGTCCATCGCAAGACCGGCGATTATCTGCGCGACGAGGCGGTGAATGCCCGCATCGTCGAGGCCTTCCGCCAAGGCGGCGCCGATGCCTGGTTCACCGCCGACCACCAGGCCCTGCTCGGCAACGACTACAACCTCGCCGATTACGAGCCGGTCACCGACATCCTCGACGTCTGGTTCGATAGCGGCTCGACCCACGCTTATGTGATCGAGGAGCGCTACGGCGAGGGCGTGCGGGCCGACCTCTACGTCGAGGGCTCCGACCAGCATCGCGGCTGGTTTCAGTCTTCGCTGCTCGAAAGCTGCGGCACGCGCGGGCGGGCCCCTTATGAGGGCGTGCTCACCCACGGCTTCGCGCTCGACCAGAACGGCCGCAAGATGTCGAAGTCGATCGGCAACGTCGTCGATCCCTTGAAGATCATCAACGAATCCGGCGCCGATATCCTGCGCATGTGGGTCGCCTCCACCGACTATTTCGAGGATGTCCGCATCGGCAAGGAAGTGCTCGCCGGCACGTCCGACGCCTATCGCAAGCTCCGCAACACCTTCCGCTACCTGCTCGGCGCCCTCAGTGACTTCTCGGAAGACGAGACGGTCGCGCCCGCGGACATGCCGGAGCTCGAACGCTGGGTCCTCCACCGCCTCGCCCTGCTCGACGCGGAGCTGCGCGCGGCGGCGGAAGGCTATGAGTTCAACCGCTACATCCGCGCCATCACCAACTTCTCGAACGACGACCTCTCGGCCTTCTTCTTCGATATCCGCAAGGACAGCCTCTACTGCGACGCACCGTCCTCACCAAAGCGCCGCGCCTACAGGACGGTGCTAAACCACGTCTTCGAAGCGTTGGTGCGGTGGGTGACGCCCGTCCTCTGCTTCACCGCCGAGGAGGTCTGGGCGAGCCGCTACCCCGACGCCGGTTCGATCCATCTCGAAACCTGGCCGGAGGTCGATTCGACTTGGGGGGACACCGCACTCGGCGAGAAATGGGAGCTGCTCCGCGCGCTCCGCACCCGCGTCACCGAGGCGATCGAGCCGATGCGGCGGGACAAGGTTATCCGCTCCAGCCTCGAGGCCGAGGTCGCGCTGACCCTGGCCGAACCGGACCTACTGGCGGCCGTCCGTTCGGTGGATTTCGATGAGCTCTGCATCGTGTCCGCGCTGGCGGCCGGCGAAGGCGAGAATGACTTGGTCGCCGTTACACGCACCGAGAATGACAAATGCGGCCGCTGCTGGCGCCATCTGCCGGAAGTTAAGGAAGACGGCGCGCTTTGCGCCCGCTGCGAGGAGGTGGTGAATGGCTGAGAGCGTGTCCGCCCTGCTTCGCGAGAGGACGGCGGAGAAGAATCACCGCATGCTCGGCTTTTCGGTCGCGGCGCTGATCTTCCTCGTCGATCAGGTCACCAAATATATCGTCACCTATCCGCTCGACCTCCAGCAGCGTCGCGTCATGCAGTTGTTCGAGATTTTCGATCTGCGCTGGGTCGAGAATTACGGCGTGTCGATGGGCTTCCTCACCGCCGGCACCGACACCGGCCGCTGGCTGCTGGTGGCGCTCACCGCCGCCATCTCGATCGGCGTCACCTTCTGGCTGTGGCGCGAAAAGCGGCGCGACGACACGATCGCCCTCGCCCTCGTGCTGGGCGGCGCGATCGGCAATATCGTCGACCGGGTCCGCTACGGCTATGTAGTCGACTTCGCCGACCTTCATTTCGGCGACTGGCGACCCTTTTTGATCTTCAATGTCGCCGATGCTGCCATTACCATCGGCGTTCTGCTATTGCTGTTCCGGGCTCTGCTCACGCGTGAGCGCAAGGCCCCTCACAAGGAAACTTAACCATGCGTACCGTCAAAATCCTAGTGGCCGCCACCGCCGCCTCGCTGCTGCTGACGGCGTGCGGCGCGTTCGGCGGGGGCCGCGACCGGCCCGACGAATTCGCCGTGACCCGCGCCCAGCCTCTGGTCGTGCCG